>DAOQAT010000001.1:0-152388 GCA_035354195.1 Bacteroidales bacterium
TTGTGCCCAGGACAAGACTCGAACTTGCACACCCGTACGGGCACCAGCCCCTCAAGCTGGCGTGTCTACCAATTTCACCACCTGGGCAAAGGTGGGTGCAAAAGTAATGAAAAATAGTTACCTGCAAAAAAAATGTTTTCATTTTTATTTTTTTTCGTTTTTCATGGTTTATAACCATTAACAAAATTTCAATACGGATATGTATTTGACAGCATATCGAAAAACTATTCTTATTTTTGCCTCATGTAATTGTATGATCAACCAATTGATTTAAAAAATGAAAAAAATATGTTATCTGGTGCTCACCACCATTCTTTTTATTACTTCCTGTGGAAGTTCTGAAAAGAAAATTAGTGCAACTAATGATGGATTGAAAGGCGAACTGATAATTTTTCATGCCGGAAGCCTTTCCTATCCTGTGAAAGCCATATGCGATTCATTTAAAGCCCGCCATCTGGAAGTGGAAATTCTTACCGAGGCAGCCGGCAGCAAAGATTGCGCACGAAAGATCAGCGACCTGAAGAAAAACTGTGATATCATGCTTTCATCAGATTATAAGGTCATTGATGACCTGCTGATACCCGAATGGGCCGACTGGAACATCAAGTTTGCAACCAATGAGATGGCGATTGTTTACACGGAAAAATCCATGTTCGCTGATGAGATCAACAAAGATAACTGGTACAACATATTGTTGAAAAAAGAAGTTGCTTTCGGCCGCAGCGACCCGGAGAGCGATCCTTGCGGGGTAAGGTCTGTTATGGCCATGAAGCTCGCTGAAAAATTTTATAATCAACCCGGCCTTTCAATGAAAATGAGTGACAAGGACAGGAATTATATACGCCCCAAGGAAACCGACCTCATCGCTTTGCTGGAGTCAAAAGCGGTGGACTACATTTTTTTGTACCGATCCGTTGCCGAACAACATAAGCTGAAATACCTGCTGCTGCCGGATGAGGTCAATTTGAAAAATGAAAAATTTTCTGATCTGTATGCCACAGTTTCGGTAGAAACTACAGGAAAAAAACCTGGAGAAAAAATACTGGAAAAAGGCGCTCCGATGATTTATGGCGTGACCATTCCCAAAAGCGCTCAGCATGTTGACCTGGCCATCGCGTTCCTCACATTTTTTCTGGATGCTTCCGGCGGAATGGCTATCATGGAAGACAACGGGCAACCTTCTGTTGTCCCTGCACCCAGCAGTACCTACGAAAAAGTCCCGGGCCAACTTAAAAAATTTGTTGTCCCCGAAAATAAATAATCAGTTTGTACATGAGTTGTTTGGATGATATTTTTTTATATTTTTGCCGACGATATGCATATAAATGCATTTCGATTGTTATTTTGATAAAAATTCAATTTAAGAAACCACAGTAAAGCCAACAAAAATGAATAATAAAACCTTCTGCAGATTCCCATATTTTGTGCATAGTCTGAAAATTATAATGCTGAGTTTGATCCCTGCGTTGTTTTTTATCAGTTGCAAGGATGAGCCCGAAGCATTGCCGCCAACCATAAACCTGATTTTCGAATCGGGGTTTAATAATAACGGCGACACGGTTGAAGTTGGCAAGCCTATCCATTTCAAAGTGCAGGCGGAAGGCATTGATGCCAACCTGACCAATTTTACCGTTAAAAAATATTTTGACGGCCAGACAAAAACCGTTTTGGATTCAGGCATGAATTCAACAAGTTTTGTAACCGGGCTGACCTATTATCAAAATGTTGAAGGCCAGGTAGAATGGCAGTTTGCGGTGATGGACCGTAACCGGAACACCGCTAGTGTTTCGCTTACCATAATTAAGGATCCCAACTCGGTGTTCGGCGGCATTTATGAATTTTCGAACATCAGGATGGGTTATCAGACCAATTATGTTTACGGGCACTATTTTCTGCCATTGCTAAATAAAGTTTATTTTGGTGATTCTGCAGAATTATTCCAGGATAAGGTCGATTTCCTTACCTATTTCAATTATAAAGAAGATAATGGCGTGCTGAAACCTTCGCCGACCTTTTCATCACCGGGCGAAGAACCAACAGCAACGGGTGAGCTATACGACATTTATTATCCTTATCTGGTAAACTGGACAACACGCAATTATACGAAGTACGACATCCGTGCTGTAAACGGTGTAACTGCCGAGGCTTTTGACAATGCGCATAACGACAGCCTGCTGATCGTTTCGTATGACGACGTCTGGGGAAAAAAGAAATATAAATGGGCGACCGACGGGCTGTTTATCCCGTTTATGACTGCTACAGGAAAAAAAGGTATCATAAAGGTACACCAGGCAGACCTTGATTCCACCGGAAGTATTCTATTCTCTCTGAAAATGCAAATGTAAAATCAATTCATACTATTAACCAAAACAAAAAACCAAAAAAATGAAAAGAAAATTATTTTTTATGAGTGTTCTTTTTGCAATGACTGCATTTGTGGCACGTGCACAACAGGACACTATTGTTGCATGGACATTTCCAACAGGTACCCTGACCGATACCATTGCCAATGCCGGAATCGCTGGAAATATCGGTTCCAGAACCATTATGCATGAAGGCGGCACCGGAGCTACACAGATGGTTGCCGGTGATGGAACCTTTGCTGAAGAGGTCACCAACTGGGATAATGGCGATACCCTTAAGTACTGGTCAATTAAATTTAAAGCGGAAGGTTACCATGATCTGTTATTGTATTCAAAACAGAAATCTGATGCTACCGATTTCGGCCCCAAAGACTGGAAAGTTCAATATAAATGGGGCGCTGTTCCATGGACCGACATTACAGGTGGTGCGATAACATGTACGAATGACTGGGCAGGTGGCGTTATCACGGCCCTTTCAATTCCGATAGCCACACCGGCAGGAACATCCATTTATATCCGTTGGATCATGACTTCAAATACCTCGACCAATAGTGTTGATGTTACCGCTGCAGGAAAATCAGCCATTGACAACATTATTGTCATGGGAACCGCCGATCTGCCGGTTTCAATGGGTGATACCATCATCGGATTTAATTTTGCCGATTCTACCGATCATGAGTTTAATGCCGATTTCGGCCTCCCGGGCAATTTAACTTATGATATACGAGCTGAAGATACCGCAGGAACTACAAGAACTCTGACATACACCAACGGAGCAACTGATTTTGCAGCTACTGCAACAGGATGGGATGCTGGTGACAGCGTAAAATACTGGTCCATAAAATTCAAAGCCGATGGTTACAAAGATATGAAAGTATGGTCGAAACAACGGTCAGGCGGCGCAACCCCGGGCCCGAAATACTGGAAACTGCAATGCCGTTTAAGCGGTGGAGAATGGGAAGATGTACCCGGTGGTAATATTACTGTTGCCAATGACTGGACTAAAGGAGTTGTTGACAGCCTTGCGCTTCCTGCAACTCTGGATAACCCGGGAACAACATCTGTTTATCTACGCTGGGTGATGACTTCAAACAAAAGTACCGCTGCAGACAGTGCTGATGTATTATCCACAGGCATTTCAAAGATTGATGATATTATAGTTACAGGAACTCTTTCAGGCGTTGGCATTTCAAATGTGATCTATGAAAACAGCGTAAATTTGTATCCCAACCCTTGCAGTGATGTGCTTCACATTGAATCAGCAGAAGGCATTGCCAAAACGGAATTATACAATATGCTCGGAGCAAAGGTATTTTCAACAAATAAAGAATCTCAAAACATCAACATCAATGTTAAAGATTTTGATTCGGGATTATATATTGTAATACTGCATTACGCTAATGAATCCAAAGTCGTGAGCCGAAAAGTATTAATTCCTTAATTTATTATATTTTTACCAAAAATTGATGACTGTCGGCAGCATTCCTGCTGACAGTCTTTTTTTACATGAGAAAAATTGCATTACATTTCTTTTTCTGCTTTTTGACTTTTGCTTCAATAGCCCAGACGCTTGAAGGTTATATCATGGACAGCACCCATACACCACTAACCAACGTTAATGTGATTTTATCAGGCAGAAACCTTGGAACTACCTCCGATACCAATGGATTTTACCGTATACGGAATATTAAGCAAGGATCATACATCCTTGAAGTAACCCATGTCGGGTACATTCCGGTTTCCCGGAAAATTGACATCAGGAATAACGGTGTCCTCAAACTTGACATTTCCCTGAAAAAAGACCTGATCAACATCAAAGAGGTTGTTATTCAGGGAAAAACAGACGAAAAATTTGATGTCATCAATATTCCGGTAAGGACTAAATTATTGGAAGAACAAGATATCAAACAAATTCCATCCATCTCTGCCAGCAAATTATTTAATGCCGTATCCGGCGTTAATGTCAGCAATGAGTTCGGCATATTTTCATCTTCCACGGTGGTTGCCCTGAGGGGCATAGGTGGAAGTTCACAGACAGGCACGCTGGTGGTTTTCGACGGCATGCCGCTGAACAAAACTGACGGGGGCTCGGTAAACTGGAACATTATTGACAAAGACAATATTGAAAAAATTGAAATTATCAAAGGGCCCGGTTCTGCCTTATACGGCTCTAACGCCATGGGCGGGATCATCAACTTCATCAGCAAGCCACCCGATGGAACATTTGGATGTAAGGTAAGTGTTTCATCAGGTACCTACCAGACACTGGAAGCCAAGGCAAACCTGACCGGCTCGCTGTTTAAAGGGTTGATGTACTGGAAAGCATTCGCAAACTATCATACCAGCGATGGCTATATCAATACCCCTGATGAAGTGATCAAAGAAAACGATTCCATAGTAGTTCCGGTGTTTCTCAAAGAGTTTTTTGCCGGCGGCATACTCGGATATCATATCAATGAAAACAACACCATCGAATTGTCGGTGAATTACTTTGATGACATCAGGGGAAGAGGTATTAAAATCTATGAAAATGTAGGCTCAAACACTGAAAGGGATACCTACCATGCGTTCTTAAAGTATAAAGGCCAGGTGAAAAAATGGAAAATTTATTCCAATATTTACGGGATGTACGAAAAGTATAACCGCCTGAATGAATATTACAGCGATGGAGCTTATACCCTTTATGAGGTGGATTCACGAAGGGAAGACTACGGATTACGCCTATGGGCTGAAACACCGATAGGAAAGAAAAATGAAATTACCTTTGGCGGTGAGGTGAAGATCGGCAGTGTCGACGGGAAAGATATTTATTATACCTCAACAGACCTTATTAGTAACAAAGGCGCCATGAATACTTATGCCTTGTTTGTCCAGGATAAATTCACCTTTGGAAAACAGAAATGGAACCTGGTGGCCGGTTTGCGTTTCGACGGCGCCGATTTTCACGATGCCGCGTTCTCAATACAATATCCTTCCTATTCGATAGAATACCTTACCGGTTTCCAGTTTGACCATATTGAAACAAAATACTGGACCGCCATAAACCCGAAATTAACGCTGCAATATGTTCCTACACCATATTTCAAAGCCTACATTTCTGTGGCTAAGGGATTCCGGGCGCCAATTTTGGATGACCTGTGCCGGTCGGAATACAGCCGCTATGGGTTCAGAGTGGCAAACCCGGAAATAAAGCCGGAACATATTTACAATATGGAAGTTGGGTTTGACAAAACTTTTTTTAAAATGCTGAAAACAGAAGTTTCATGTTACTATTCGGCAGGATATGATTTTATGTACCTGCTTTCGACGGCAGATTCGGTAAACCTCGGATATTCCATTGCACCGATTTACCATGTGACCAACATCAGCAAAGTAAATATTTTTGGTATTGAAGCCGATGTGTCTTCACCGATAGGGAAATACCTGAACGCATATCTCAATTATACCTTCAACCATTCAACGGTAGCCGGTTTTGAGCCTAATACGGCCGCCGACCGCGATCTGACAGGTAAGTTCCTGCCTGATATCCCGATGCACCAGTTTTCGGCCGGAATAAGTTTAATGACAGATTATATTAATATCTCTGTTGCCGAAAAGTACGTAGGCGCCCGTTGGGTGAGGGATGATAACCTGGTTGATAATGTGTATTTAATGACCGATAAATACCCTGCCTATTTTATTACCGATGTCAAGCTCTGGAGGAAGTTCTGGCAGTTTGAATGCAGCATTGATTTTGATAATTTGTTTAATGTCATCTATATCAACAATAAAGGGTACAAGTCGCCGGGCAGGATGGTTTTTGGCAAACTCAGTTATTCATTTAATAGTAAAAAGAAAAAGTAATCAAAACCAATAATATTAATTTAAAACAAGCTGTTTATGAAAAAGATTTTTATTTTAGTTTTTATGCTTGCCATAGCGCTAATCAGCTGCCATAAGGGCAAAGTGGGCAATGATAACCAAAGCGGCACCAATATGATAGTTGGTGATACCGCTGGTGTTACAAATGATTTTTATGATGATGCCGGGACTGTTGCCCTGAAAGGCGACCGTAAGATCGAAATTGCCGGAGAAGTCGCTAATCCTGGTGTTGTTGATTTTTCAAAACTGAAAAAACACAGCGTCATCGTGAAAGAAACCGTATTTAAAGCCCCGGCAGATTCTTTTTCAGGCGCTTACCGTTACGACGGTTATTCACTTTATGACATCCTCAACAGTATTGTTCTTAAAAAGAAAAACGAAAATGTGTTTCGCCCGATCATCGACCTTTTTGTTGAAATTGAGAATGCCAAAGGTGAAAAGGTCGTGCTGAGCTGGGGCGAGATTTATTATCCCATACACCGTCACGAAATATTGATTGCCACCGATGTGATGAGGATCGTGCCGAGCAAAACCAAAGAACTATGGACCTTGCCGGTTGATACCAAGCTCGTGGTGGGCGCCGACCTGGTGACAGCCCGGAATATTTCAAACCCGGTAAAAATCACGGTGGTGTCATACCCGCTTGATGTTCCGGTTACCAAAGACATGAAACCGCTGTACAGCCCGGAATTTAAAATTACCGACGGAACCAAAGACCTTAAAAACGTAAAAGAATTACCGAAGGGCCTTACGGTGCAAAATTATCCTGCCATATTTTACGGCCGCGGAAAAGGCATCCACAGCACCCAACCTTTCAAGGGTGTGATGCTGAAAGACATGCTGGCCGGTGACTTCCCGTTCAGTAACGAATTGCTTAAAAGAGGCCTGATAGTAGCAATTGCCAAGGATGGTTACAGAGGCGTTTTCACCTATAGCGAAATCATGAACCGTAATGATCAGGCTGAATTATTGCTGATTGCAAGCCCTGAAGAAAAAACCGATGCGGTTTTCAGGCTGTATCCGGCCATGGATTTTTTCAGCGACCGTGCTATCAAAGCGCTGACGGAGATACGTTGTGTGCTCAGGTAAAAAATTGTAATGAGTTTTTATACCGCGAATTGTTTACATTCGTAAAACTTTCTTACGGAAATTATGATCAGTAGCAGCAAAGCCAATTTCTCTCCTTTTAAACTTCTGTTGATCCTGCTTGGGGGAGTGATCCTTTTGTTTCTTGTTGCGCCGATAGCCGGAATGTTCTTTGCCACGCCGGTATCAGCTGTTGTTGAATCATCCAGGGATGCAGAAGTCCGTAATTCTATCTGGCTGACGCTGTTTACCGCGATGGGTGCAACTCTTGCTGCTGCTGTCGGCGCTGTTCCGCTGGCCTATCTTCTTGCCCGGAAGGAGTTCCGGTTTAAAAGAGTTGTCCTGGGAATTATCGACCTTCCTATTGTCATCCCGCATTCAGCAGCGGGTATTGCTATCCTTGGATTCATTTCCCGCGGCACGGCGCTGGGGAAATTCGCTTCCGTCTTTGGTGTTGACCTGGTCGGCCATCCGGTGGGTATTTCCATTGCAATGGCCTTTGTGAGCCTGCCTTTTTTAATTAATTCCGCCCGCGACGGATTTATGAATGTCCCGGTCAGGTTGGAGAAAGCGGCTCTGGTTCTCGGCGCTACGCCGGTGCGGGTGTTTTTCAGTGTTTCGCTGCCGCTAGCATGGAAAAACGTGGTTTCGGGGCTGATCATGATGTTTGCCAGAGGCATGAGCGAGTTCGGCGCGGTGGTGATCGTGGCTTACCACCCGATGGTGACTCCGGTCCTGATCTTCGAACGTTTCGGGGCTTTCGGGCTGAGCTATGCGCGGCCGGTGGCAGTTCTTTTTATACTGGTGTCGTTGTTGTTTTTCATTGTTTTACGCTTGCTGACCAGAAATAAAAATGCTTGAAGTAGAAAAAATATCAAAGAAGGCGGGGGATTTTTCCCTGAAAGATATCTCCTTTACGGTATCGCCCGGCGAATATTTTGTACTTCTCGGTGTTTCCGGTGCAGGTAAAACGATGTTACTCGATATTATTGCCGGGCTCATAAAGCAGGACAGCGGCCGCATCATGGTTGACAGTGTTGATATTACTCATATCAGAGCCAACAAACGAGGTACCGGGCTTGTTTTTCAGGATAACACGGTTTTTCCGCATCTGAATGTTCATAGAAATATTGCGTATCCGTTGGTTGGCAAAGGATTCACAAAAAGTGAAATTCACGCAAGGGTGCTGAAGTGGGCGGAAACGATTGATATTACCCACTTGCTGGACAGGAAACCTGCAAGCCTTTCAGGCGGCGAGCTGCGCCGCGTGGCTATTGCACGGACGCTTGCCATGGAACCACGGTTTTTGTTGCTCGACGAACCCTTGTCATCACTGGATGTGCTGATACAATACGATATGATGCGCCTGCTGAAAAAATTACATCAATCGGGACAGACCATTATTCATGTGACCCACGATTATAACGAAGCCTATACGTTGGCTGACACTCTTGCCATAATCAATTCAGGCAGGGTGGAACAGACCGGGCCTCCGGCCGAAGTGTTCCAACATCCTGCCAGCAGGTTTGTATCGGTGCTGGCCGGCATCAGGAACTTTTTCACCGGAATAGAATTAAAAAAATGTGACGGACTCTGGGGCCATACCATCAAAGAAGGATTGACTATTTATTCGTCTGCGCCCTGTTCAGCGGGGTGTTCTATTTTTATCAGGGAAGATGATATAAAATTTTTCCAGCCCGGTGATCCGGCGGAGGTTAACGTTTTTGATGGAATCATAACGGATATCATTCCTTCACCTGATTTTTATACTGTGGTGGTAGATGCCGGCGTTAACTTTTTTGTAAGGGTGGCCAATGCAGACATGAAAGCCATGAACCTGCGCAGCGGCGATAAGGCGTGTATAAAGATCAATCCAGGCTCAGTCAGGCCGGTTTGATCGGGGTGAAGTTTAAACGTAAGCAGATAATATTATTCTTGCATTTTTAATCTAATGCATTTATATTTGTGAAAATATTTGTTTGACAAAAGCTTGAAAATTTTTTTATAAAAAATTAATTTGTTTTTGCAAAGTGACAGATTGTTACTTCTTTTTGAACTGTCAAGTTTTCCTTGACAACTGACACTCCCTGAGACTTCAATAATAAAAAAAATATCTAATTTAGCATTGTCTGAAATAGAGGATAGCTACAGTATAATGGAAGATTATTTTAAAGACAAAATAAATAAGCAATTTGAGTTTAATAAAGGCAAAAACCTTTTTTATTCCGGTATACTGAATTCGTTGAAATTTAGTCCTGAAACACTTGGTGCTATTGAAAAGATGAGCTTTATGGATGCTGATTCCGTGAATTTGCTGATCGATTATTTGACCAACAGAGCCGTTCAGGAATTTTGTAAGATCAATCAATACTACACTTTTGATAAACAGACCCGTTTGCTATTAAGGAATTTGTACGTCGAATTATTCACAAACCTTAAAAGCCGCAAATCATCCATTGACTCAATAGCGGAGAAACATTATGAAAATTTAATTGAATTTTTGCAGGCAACTAATGCCTTTGCAGAAAAAATCTATAATGCTAAAGGTGAGGTGATAGAACCGGTTGCCTGTTCGGAATACAGTCCCGGCCTGCAGATCAGGCTTCTGCAAATTAAAATTGATCAATTGATTGAACCTGTTTTAGATATCGGATGTGGGGAAAAAGGGGATTTGGTACTATATTTACGGCAAAAGGGTATTGAAGCTTATGGCTTCGACAGGTTTGCTTACGATAATTCTTTTCTTACCAATGCTGATTGGTTTGAATATAAATTTGAAAAAGACAAATGGGGCACCATAACCAGTAACCTTGGTTTTTCAAATCATTTTCAACATCACCATTTCAGGCAAGATGGCAACTATATTGATTATGCAAAAAAATTTTTGGACATAGTAAACTCGTTGAAAATTGGCGGAAGTTTTCATTATGCTCCTGATTTGCCATTTATAGAAGAGTTTTTGGATCAGGATAAATATCAGTTGACAAAGCGAAGTATTGGGGGCCATGGATTTAGATCAACTAAAATTAAACGATTAAAATAAACACGAAGGTGTTAGCCAACGGTCGTACGGCATACGTACATCATAACAATTATCGTCTATTTTATTTTAGATGTGTTTTTCCCGATTTTCAAAATCAGCTATAAGTGCTCTGATTGTGATAAAGAATGGAAATATGAATAACTCTGATTTTTAAAAACCTGGTTTTATTGACATAAAAATTCTTGTATTTTTAATCTAATGCATTTATATTTGTAAAAATGTTCAAATTAATAAGTTCAAAAATGGCTGGCTGGATTGTTTGGAAAGTAAAATTATTGCCTTGAAATTTCAGCAATGCAGTGTTGATACTTTGTCCATTACCATTTAAACCTGAATAAACGGAACCACTTAACTCAAAATAATCAAGAATATCCGAACCCATTTTTCGACAAAAAGTAAAATGAAAAAACAGTTATTTAAAAATAATACGATGAATAATCTTGTATTTATTCTAGGGCTACTACTGCTTGGAATTGTGGCAGGTTATTTTAGCGGGCTGGTTGGTATAGGCGGCGGAATTATCATTGTTCCTGCCTTGATATTATTGTTTGGTTTCAGCCAGCATGCTGCCCAGGGCAGCACCCTTGCCTTGCTTATTCCGCCAATCGGAATATTGGCCGTGATTTCCTATTTTCAAAAAGGCTATGTTGATGTTAAGTCAGCGATTATTATTTGTATTGGTTTTGTCGTGGGCGGATATCTGGGTGGAAAAATGGCTATAACTGTTTCTGAAGAAGTGCTAAAAAAGATCTTTGCAGTTGCCCTTATTGCAGTTGGAGTTATATTGTTTGTTACCGGGAAATGATTTCATAAAAGGAAAATGTCAACAACCATTGTTATTTAATGCCGAAAATAAAATAGTAAAAATGCCAGTGACAAAATGTATCAGTGCAACAAGCAAGACAGTTATGGCTAAGATTGGAAAACACACATTCAAGTCCTGAAAAAAACTTTATAGATTTCTTTAAATTTAAGCCGAACCCTGGGAACTATATAATAACGCTACGATATCGAAAAGATAAATTGTAGGAAATAATTTTACATCATATGAAAAACTTTAAGTGGACACAAGGATTTTTTGGATTTCTTGGATTTCTTGGAATACCTGCGATTACAACAGGCGACTGGAAAGAAGCATTATGGTTTTTGTGGTTTATCTGGTTTATTTATTTTATTCCGAAGAAAAAACAGAAATAGCAGATTGGTTAATAAGAATATCCCATAAGAAATTTTGGCCCATACCTTAGTGTTGGGTAAAGCATGTGCTACCTATGCTCAGTTTATAATAGCCTCATCTATCATTCTTCCAATCCGCCCAAAACCATCCTTAAACATTCACGATAATACTAACAGTAATTCAATTAAATTTCTGAACACAAATTGGTATAAAAAACTTCTCTTAACATTTTCTCCCCCTTTTATTCCCGCCGTGCTTCCTGCCAAAACGGGGCAGGGGCTTATTTTTCTTTGGGTCATACGCGGGGCACTCGCCAAATTGTTGCGGCACCGTGCCTTTGTGGACTTCTTCCCCTAAAAGCTTTTCGATGGCAGCAAATTTCTGTTGTTCCTCCGGGCTGATGAGCGTTATGGCAATGCCGTCGGCTTCTGCCCGCGCCGTGCGGCCTATACGGTGGATATAATCTTCACCGTCGTTCGGCACATCGTAATTGATGACCATATCTATTTCTTCCACGTCGATGCCGCGGGATAGAATATCGGTGGCCACCAGCACATTCAGTTTGCGGTTGCGGAAATCAAGCAACACATCTTCACGCTTTTTCTGGTCGAGGTCCGAATGGATGTCTTCTACTTTAAGCCCTTTGTGTTTCAGTTCACGGGTAAGTTGTTTGGCGCTGTTTTTTGTGGAACAGAAAACCAGCACGGAGCCGGGTTTTTCCGAATCAAGCAAATGGGTTACCAGCGGCACTTTCTGATTGCCATACACCACATACGCCAATTGCAGCACCTTTTCCGAAGGCTTGGCAAGGGCAATGCTGATCTCTGCCGGATCGACAAGGATCTTGCGCGTGAGCTGGCGTATCTCGTTCGGCATGGTGGCTGAAAACATGAGGTTTTGCCTTTTTTTAGGCATGTACGAAATGATCTGCATGATGTCGTCATAAAAGCCCATGTCGAGCATGCGGTCGGCTTCATCAAGGATCAGGTATTTGACATGCGACATATCCACGTACCCCTGGTTCAGGTGCGCGATCATGCGCCCGGGCGTGCAGATGACCATATCCACACCTTCGGCCAGCGACTGTTTTTCATTCCCGAAAGAGGCACCGTCGGTACCGCCGTATACGGCAATAGAACTCACCGGTGTGAAGTATGAAAAACCTTCCATCTGCTGGTCTATCTGAACGGCAAGCTCCCGCGTAGGCACGATGACCACAGCTTTGATGTGATCATGATGTTCAGAAGTTATAATGTTGTTTATAATGGGTAATAAAAAGGCCGCTGTTTTGCCTGTGCCTGTCTGTGCCGAACCTATCAGGTCTTTGCCCTGCATGATAAGCGGGATGGCCATTTCCTGGATCGGTGTGGCGGCCTGATAACCTATAGATTCTATGCCTTCGAGCAGGCGGGGATCGAATCCGAATTCATCAAATTTCAAAGTAAAATAATTTTGTGCAAAGGTAGGCTTTTTTCGGGACTATTCGAACAGCGGCACAAAGCGTTTCCGCATCAGCGGCTGGTCGAGGCTCCACACGGTGGCTTTACACGCGCAAACCCTGAAAAGCCCGATGGTTTCATAACCCATGGCTTCTATCCAGGGCTTCATGAAAGGCCGTGCATCTACGATTTCCTGTTTCATGGCAAGCTCGTCGTCGGCCTCCACAACGGTGCCGGTTACACGCACCTGCATGTAATTGCTGTAAAAGCACAATTCAACACGGGGGTTGGCCAGCAGCTGTTTGTAAAAATCTTTGTTTTTTCCGGTGCTGAAAATAATGCCTTTGTCATCGGTTTTGTACATCATGATCCCGCGAACCCGTGGCTGGCCGTTGTCTGTTGTGGCAATAAAAAACAACGGGTTTTCCCCGATAAAATCAATGATTTCTTCCCTGGTGTTTAACATAGCTGCTGAATTTTTTTAAGATTAAAAATTTTAAAATCCCCTTCGATGAACTTCCCGATTTTGTAAAGGCTCTCACCGGCGCCGCATTCAATAAATGTGTCCACGCCGTTTTGCTGCATGAACATGAACGTCTTATACCAGTCGAATCCATGAAACAGGTTTTTGGTAAGTTCTTCGGTAATAGCTGCCCGGTTCATGATGAAACGGTGATCAATGGGCGAAACGTACGTTAACTCATTAGTTCCGATGTCCATGTTCGGCAAAGCCTTTTGAAACTCAGCGGCTGCTTGTTCCAGGACAGGTGCATGGTAGGGATGGGAAACTGGCAGCATGCGTGCCTGCATGGCGCCCATGGCTGTGGCCCCGGCAATGACTTTTTCGAGGTGCTTTTTTTTTCCTGACAGCAAAAACGAAAATTCACTGTTTTGGTTGATAATAAAAATGTCGGAATGAAATGGCCGGACCAGGCCGTTGACATCGTCGCGGTTCAGTCCGCCGAGCACACACATCGATGACGGGGATCCTGGTAAATGATGTTCTATGGATTCGTAAGCGTTTTTGATCAACAGCAGCCCGGTGCTGAAATCTATCGAACGGCAATGATACAAGGCGGCATAGATACCCATGCTGTAAGAAGTGACATAAGCAGGCTGAAAATCCTTTTTATGTAACATGTCCGAAACACAACAACTGATGATGTAGGGGATGTATTGCGATTTCAGCTGGTGGCCAAGAAAATTATTTGTCGCGATGTCAAAATCCTCTAGCTGTTCTCCGGTTATTTCCGTTGCTTTTTTAAGGTAGGCCTTAAAATCAATACCATAATGTTCCAGGACCCCGGTTTCGATGCCCAGGTATTCGGGCACAAAAGCAGGGAAGAGGTGTGCTGTTTTTTTAGGATCGATAATTATTTTGTTTGCAGGTACCGTCATGGATTTTTAATACATCCTCTCGTTTACTCAAGTTCTGCAACAAAATTAAGAAATTTTTGTAAGGAATCTTTCTTCACGTCATCGTAGTAGTAGTCAATGTTATCACGGTAGTACGATTCAATATCAAAATAGGGATCGACTGCAACCTTGTATTTTTTCACTACATCGCTCATGTGGTCCACACCGTATTTCAGCGCGATGGAAAACTTTTTGATTTGTTCTTCGGGCAGGTCATTTCTGCAAACCCAGACGGCAAAGACAAAGGGCAAGCCGGTAAAGTTGTGCCATTCCAGGGCGAGATCCCGTTTATGGGCGAAAGGTGCAGCAAGTTCAATGGCTTTATCGCCAATCATCACAAAAGCATCAGTAGCGGGATATTCTTTATAATTTCTGACGTTTAATGCCTGCCATTCGGGCTTGATGTTCCAGTAATGTTTTGCCAACACTTTTACCAGGCGCACGGAAGTGGCCGACTCCAGATCCAAACCGATGGTTTTTATGTCGTTGATTTTTTTATTACTGAGCAGAAGCACGGTTTTTACTTCATTTAACGCTCCGATGCAATAATCAGTAATGATTTTATGTTCCGGCAACGAAGGCAGCGCACCGGCCGGCACCAGGGCAATATCGCATGCCCCTGATTCAAAGCATCGCGCACATTCGGCAGGAGGGAACAGCAGCAGTTTATAAGTACGGTGCAACCCCGAATTTTCTATTCCGAAAACAAATGGAAAGGTATTGGCGTAAGAAACAGCGGCTATGCGAAGGGGTTTATTCATAATATGATTACGGGTAGGGATAACTTAAAGAAGTTAGTTTTTTATAAATTTTTTTGGATGGTCTTTATTAAACAAAGATACAGAAATTCTAAAGTGAAAAGTACGGCCACCTTTTATCAATTGGCCGGTAACAAAAAGTGGATTTCATTTTAATTTGCAATAATGATCAATGTTTTCCCCTCGTCAATAGCCTCTTTAACCTGGAATCCGGACAGTTTAAGAAAAAGCAGCATTTCATCTTTTGTAAAAGCGCGTAAGGTCGTCAAGTCATCATAAGTTGCGACTTCACCATTATCCTCGATGATGTAGGTGGCATGCCAGTCATACGTCCAGCCTGTTTCAAGGTTCATTTTCAGTTTGCTGATCCTTCGGATCTTTTTTTTACCATGCTCAATGAGTTGTTCAAAATCATTGAAATTGTCAAAGATCCCGTTTGCCTCGAAAAATCCAAAGACCAGGATTCCGCCATCTCTCAGAGATTTGTGAATACCGTGCAGTGTATCCATGATTCCACGGTTTTCGATCACATATGAAATGGAACGGCCTGTAATTAATACAGCATCAAATTGTTGGTCGAAGGATAAATTGCGCATATCCGCTTGGACAAACAAACCTGACGGTACTTCAGTCCGGGCAATTTTCAGCATTTCATTAAATAAATCCACGCCGGTATAGTCATATCCGTTTTTCAGAAAACGGTGTGCCAGCATTCCTGAGCCGCAACCTACCTCAAGAATTTTATGGCAATTGTTACTTTTCAGGATGGCATCATAAAAGTTGTATTCTTTGTCATAGTCAAAAATATGCTGGTACATCTCATGGTAGACATTTGCCAGCGCTGAGTATAATTGAGTCATTTCAGAGGTTTTTTGTTTTAAAATTTGGTATTTGTTTGTCCGCGGCGGATTTGTTGCTTCCTATTTGTTGCTTTTGGTAAATTAAAAAACAAATTACAAAACAAAATCCACTCAAAGTGTTGTTTTGCCACGTTTAAGCTAAGGTCAGATACTTCAAAATCAGGTCGGCGCTTTTATCAACACCGATTTTACTAGTATCAATACACAGGTCATACTGTTTGGCATCCGACCACTTTTTCCCTGTAAATGTGCTGATATAATGAGTCCGTTCTTTATCGCTTTGAGCGATCATTTTTTCGGCTTCAGCTTTAGAGATATGGTACTGCTCCTGTATCCTCTTCGCTCTGAAATCTGCATCTCCGTGAAGGAAAATCCTTACACAATTTGGGTGGTCACGCAACACATGAAAGCCGCAGCGTCCAATGATAACCGAAGGCCGGTCTTTGGCGAACCGTTTAATGACATTTGCTTCAGCATTGAACACATCAAAAGACGTGGGGGCGAATTTTCGCGGAGTTGGTATGTAAGCGTCCGGTGAGGCGCCGCTATACAGCCAGAATGATTTCCAGAAGGTTTCCGTTTTTTCATCCTGCGATTCCACATCTTCTACAAAAGCAGAAAGTTGTTCGGCAGCTTTTGTAATAATTTCATGATCTGCATAATACATGTTCAGCTTTTGCGCCAGCTGCTGCCCGATGTATGCACCGCCACTGCCAAGCTCGCGGCTGATGGTGATGACTAAATGTTCTTTCTGTTTCATTTTTGCATCTCCTTATTTAAATGATTTATTTCATAATGAAATTGTCATTATTATATGACAAATATAAAGGAAAATGGTCGGAAAACCAAGAAATTCTGTATGGATTATCTGGCGAAAAATGAAAATTATGTGATCGTGCTTGAAGAAAACTGATACTTTTGATTGGTGAAATTTCTAATCTTGCTGCTATGAAAAAGTTTTTATCAAACATTTTTTTGTTATTTATTATAACCATTGTCTCATGTGGATTACAGGCTCAAAATGCTGCAAAGGCAAAATATGTTTTTTTGTTTATCGGCGATGGCATGGGTGTCAACCAGGTTTTTGTTACTGAAAAATACAATGAGCTCACAAAGGCAGAACCCTTGGTTTTTATGAATAATAAATGGGCCTTCGGGCTTTCCATGACGGAATGCGCAGATAGTAATAAAATAACTGATTCAGGGGCCGGTGGTACAGCGATAGCTTGCGGTGAACGGACAAGTTTCGGCGATATTGGTGAATATAAAGGAAAAGAGCTGGAGAGTATTGCCGAATACCTGCATACAAAAATGAATTTTAAGATAGGGATCATCACCAGTGTGCCACTCAATCACGCGACTCCTTCCTGTTTTTATGGGCACGAACCCACCCGAAGAAATTACGACAACCTGACCAACGACCTTGTCGCCAGCGGTTTCGAATTGTTTGCCGGCGGCGGGTTTCAGCTTGGAAATGCCGACTCGGCGAAAAATATATACAAAAACTTTGATGGGGTAATACGGAAATTAAGCGAAAACGATTTTCAAATGGTGTTTAACGAAAAGCAATTAACATCGGTGGCACTGCCAATGAAAAGCCGGGTAATGATTATCGATACGGCCATCCGTAACAAACAGCAGAAACTGAAAAATTGTTACAGCGACGAAAAAAACTCCCTGCCCTGTATCCTTGACGAGCCCGGTTGTAAGATGAAACTTGCTGCATACACTGAATGTGCTCAGAATTTACTCATGAACGACAACGGTTTTTTCATCATGGTTGAAGGTGGAAAGATCGACTGGGCGTGCCATGACAATGATGCCCTGACGGCCATTTGGGAGATCAATGCGTTTAACGAAGCCATCAAAAAAGCCTACGAGTTTTACCTGAAGCATCCTGAAAATACGCTGATCATTGTTACAGCCGATCACGAAACCGGAGGCATGGCCCAGGGTGCACGACCCGATGATAAAACCCCCGGCAAAAAAGATGGTTACGCCTTACAAATAAAGAAACTCCTGGTTCAAAAACAATCCTACATTTACACCACCGGTGATTCCTTGCAAAAAATTCAGAAAGCAGCGCGGATCGGGTGGACCACCTTCGAACATTCGTCAGCTCCTGTGGGGGTTTGGGCTATTGGTAACGGAAGTGAAAAATTTTCAGGGATCATAAAAAATTCAGATATAAAAGAAAAGATTTTGAACCTGGTAAGATAACCTGAGTTTTACTCAAATCACAAAAATCAAATAACAAATCACAAACAAATCTCAATCCGCTGCGGCGGACAAACAATTCAAACATTTGGATAAGTTGTAAACTATAAAAGTGCTGTTTGGAAATTTGATATTAATTATTGAATATTGTTTGGATTTTGGTTCGCCGCGGCGAATTGTATTTTGGAATTTATGGTATTAACATTGTCGTTTTGCTTTCATTCCTAACCTTACTCACTCCAATGGTAGCTGCAACCACCGAATAAGCCGGTGCAAAGATAAAGCCCACAACCGGAACAAAGAAAAACAGCAAATAAAATACGATGCCATTTGAAACAGCCATACCACGGTTTTTCCGGACAAACTTCACGCTGTCCCTTACTTTCATTCTAAAACGTTCATTCGAATAATCGATCATGGAAAACCCATAAAAGTAACAGGTGATAAAGAACATGATGATCGGAGCAAACCATCCGGCAATGGGGATATAGCTTGCGAAAAAAAGCAGGATCATAAAGGCCATTTCAATCAAAAAATTCCGGATGACAATCCTGATGCCTCTTAAGACATCTTTAATAAATTGCCCCAAACGAAACGGATAATTAGTTCCTGTGAGGATTTTATCTGTTTTTTCAGAAAGAAGGGCAAGGGCGGGAGAGAGGATGGCTAGCACAATATAGCGGTATACGGATGTGTAAAACAGAAATAACAACAGATATAACCCTATCTTAAAAATCCATTTAAAGAAAACAATAACATATTTTAAAAAACCTTCCGGTGAAGATGATAATCCTGTAATGTCAAGCAGCCAATCCGTAAAAAGGGTGATATAATGCCAGCCGAAAAATATAAGCAGCAACAGCATGGCAATATTGATGATCGCCGGTAAAAAGACATAACCCCACAGCCGGTGTTTTACAATAAGTTTGTGCGCATCGGAATATGTGTTGAAACCAAGTTTGAATTTCGGCAGGAGCGGCATTTATCAGAATTTTCTCTTAATAACTTTTTTAACGTTTTTGCTGATCTTCGAAATCCGGTCGATATTTTCCTGAATAGGTGATTTGGTAAGCCCGTCGATGCTCAGGTTTGAATTCTGATGGCGGACGGAATGTTGTTCAGGGTATACGATCACAAAACTATATTTTATAAAGTTTTTTGAAAGTTGTTTGGGTAAGTTTGAAAGATACGGATGGTGTGAAATCGTATTTTCACGGGCGTTGATCCAGAACAACAGGTCTGTATGGTTCAGGTGATCCCTTAACGATTCCAGGTTGGCGTAATCATCAAATTTAATAAAGTTCACCGAAGAAGCCTTGGAACCATCGAAATCTTTCATTAAATGTTCCAGGGTCTCATCCTTGGCAAAGATCATCACCTTGGATGAAAGTTCCTTCGAAATCTCAGATATTTGCCGGACCCATTTTTTGTAACCCGGTTCATACTCAGCTCCGGGCGGGACTATAATCACCAGGCGTTTGTAATACCCCAGCGGGTTGGCAACTTTCACCACAAAAATCATCTGGTTGTTTTTCGGAAGGATATTGTCCACGATACCTCCAAAGAGGCTGAGTAACGAAGTGGTCTGCCCGTTCCATCCAAGAACCACTTTGGTGATCATCAGCTCCTTGATCGCGCGGTTGATCCCGTTAGCTACGTTGACGTCAATGCGTGTTACGATCCGCACCGTTTTGTCTTCCGAGACAGCCTGATTTACAATGCGTTCAATACTTTGGGTTTTTACCATGATTTCGTAACGGGCCTCTTCAGTGTCAGGGCTGCCGGTAAAAACATTCAGCGGATATAAGGGCTCTTTGGATTTTTTGTTCTTGATGAGCAGGGCGAAATTTATCAGCATTTGCATAGTCTCCGGGTTGGATAAAGGAACCAGGATGCGTTGCTTGATAACGTCGTCTTCAACAACATAGCTTTTTTCGACGCGTGCTAATTTTCTTCCGGCGCTTTCGGTAACAAAAGAACTTATCAGGCAACTTACAAAAATAACGATGATAGTCCCGTTAAGCATGTCAATATTGAGAATGCCCAGATTATACCCGACCAAAATTATGGCAATGGTCGCGGCAGCATGTGAACTGCTCAATCCAAAAAGCACGTGGCGTTCCACCCTGGAAAAACCGTAAAGCTTTTGTGTGGCATAGGCTGCAACGTATTTGGTAGCTTCAGCAGTAAGTACCAGCAATCCGGCAATGATCAGGGTGTCATAACCACTGAATAAAACGTTCAGGTCCACAATCATACCCACGCCAATCAGAAAGAAAGGAATAAAAATCGTGTTGCCGATAAAAACCGTCCTGTTCATTAGTACCGAGGATGAAGGCACCAGGGAATTCAGCGCCAATCCGGCCATAAACGCACCCACCATGGGCTCTATCCCGGCAATTTCGGACAGGAAAGCAGAGGCAAACAGTATGCATAACAGGTACAAATATTGCGCAGCGCCGTCACCTTCGAGATTTTTAAAAAACCACCGGCTTATTGCAGGCACGACCCATAGCATTATCACTACGAATAATGACAAAGAAATAATCATAATGATCCAGAACTGTGTATCCAGCGTGCCCTGAAAAACTTTTACAATAATGGCCAGTAACAACAATACCGCCGTATCCGTAATGATGGTCCCTCCGATAACAATATTTACCACACGGTTTTTGGTAATACCCAGCCGGGAAGCAATCGGGTAGGAGACCAGGGTGTGTGTGGAAAACATGCTGGATAATAGCAATGACGGCAGAAAACTAAGTTTGATAACATAATACGTAACAAAAAAACCAAGGATCAGGGGGATGAAAAAGGTAAAGGCCCCGAAGACCGCGCTACGGGAACGGTTTTTTTTGAAGTCCACCAGGTCGATCTCCAGCCCGACAAGAAACATGATGTACAACAGGCCAAACTGCGAAAGCATGTTCACGCCGTTGACCGGCGATATTATATTAAACCCGTGCGGGCCGATCAGCACGCCGGCCAGGATAAAACCTACAATACCCGGGATGCGTAATTTCCTAAGCAGGCGCGGGGCAAGAAAAATGATGACAAAAATTAATAGAAAAACAAGGATGGAGTCGGTGATGGGTAGTTGAAATTTATCTAAAAATTTCACGGGGAATTTTTGACAAAAATATAAAATAAAAATGATTTAGTTCGACGTTTTTTCAAAGAATATTTACTTCAGGCTCAATAAATATCCCGAATTTGTCAAAAACACTTTCCTGGATTTTCTTGGAAAGTTCCACTATTTCGGTGCCGGAGGCATTTTTGTAATTCACCAGGATCAGCGCCTGATGTTCATTTACGCCTGCATCGCCTGTACGATGGCCTTTCCATCCGCATTGGTCGATGAGCCACCCGGCGGCCAGTTTATGCCTGTTGCCTGCGGCAGGGTAATGAGGCATTTTAGGAAACCTTACGATCAGTTGGTTAAACAAATCATCGTCAACCATGGGGTTTTTGAAGAAACTTCCTGCAGACCCTACTTCTTTTGGGTTGGGGATTTTTCGGTCGCGGATGTTGCAAATCGCTTTGCTGACCGTCGCCAGATCTGGTTTGTTGCTGCTGATGCGCCGCACCTCCTCAGCCACACCGCCATATTCCAAATGAAAATCGGGATTTTTTGAAAGATGAAATACCACATTGGTTATGATGACTTTACCTTTCAGTTGCCTTTTAAAAATGCTGTCGCGGTATCCGAAATTGCATTCAGCCTGCGTGAATTTCATCCGGCTGCCATCCTCAAGGCTTACCGCACAGACTTCTTTTATACAGTTTTTAACTTCAGTGCCATAAGCGCCGATATTCTGTATCGGGCTGCTGCCCACCTGTCCCGGTATGCCTGAAAGGTTTTCCAGTCCGTACAACTCTTCCGTGATGCAGAACTTAATCAAGTCTTCCCATAATTCGCCGGCAGCAACGTCAATGGTGGCGGAGGTTTTATCATCAGAAAGTTTTTTAAAACCTTTGGTGCTTATTTTCGCGGCTAAACCTTCGAAATTTTTTGTAAAAAGAATATTGCTTCCACCACCCAGCGGGAGCAGCGGAATTTTTGTTTCGTGATAAAAACCCAGCAGTTCTTCGTAATCGTGCAGCTTCGAAATTTCAGCAAACCACCGGGCGCTTACGTCCATGCCAAATGTGTTGAACTTTTTCAGGCTGAAATTTTCAAAAAACTCCATAAGGGCGTTATTTTAAGGAAACCATATATTTTCTCGCAGCATCCACAAAAGCAATAAACAGCGGGTGCGGGCTGAGCACGGTGCTGCTGTATTCGGGATGGAACTGCGCCCCAATGAACCAGGGATGATTGGTGTTT
Source organism: Bacteroidales bacterium (assembly GCA_035354195.1). Classification (GTDB taxonomy): domain Bacteria; phylum Bacteroidota; class Bacteroidia; order Bacteroidales; family CAIWKO01; genus CAIWKO01. The sequence goes on from DAOQAT010000001.1 coordinate 22,548, forward strand.
TCAATGATCTCCACCAGGTTTTCTTTCGGATAAATCCCCGCGGCAATAACGCCGGCTTCTTCGAATTGTTTCAGGTATTCGTTGTTGAATTCGTAACGATGGCGGTGGCGTTCGCTGATGGTTTCCTTTTTATAAATATCATACACCTTCGTCCCTTTTTTTAACTGGCATGGGTATGCTCCGAGCCTCATGGTGCCGCCTTTGTTGGAAATATTTTTCTGGGCTTCCATGATGTCGATCACCGGATTTTTGGTGTCTTTGTTCATCTCGGTTGAATTGGCATCTTTGTAACCGAGTACATTACGGGCAAATTCAATTACGGCACATTGCATGCCCAGACAGATGCCCAGAAACGGGATGTTGTTTTCCCTGACATACCGTATGGAGGTTATTTTACCTTCGATCCCGCGCCCGCCAAAACCGGGGGCCACCAGCAAGCCGTGTATCCCTTTGAGTTTTTCGGCCACGTTTTCTTCTGTGATATGCTCGGATTGTATGGTGGTGAGGTTTACCTTGCACTGTAAATCGGTACCTGCATGAATAAACGATTCAACAATGGATTTGTAGGCGTCTTTGAGCTCCACATATTTGCCGACCAAGGCAATATTCACTTCGCTTTTCGGGTTTTGCAGCTTGTACAGGAACTTTTCCCAGCTTTCAAGATTGGGCTCCCCGGTGAATGGTGTCTTGGTTTTTTCGAGCACCACCACATCTAGCATTTCTTTCTGCATCAGAAGAGGAACATTATAAATCGTGTCGGTATCTATAGATTCTATGACTGAGCGTGGCGAAACGTTGCAGAACAAAGCGATCTTATGTTTTAATGCATCGTGAAGTGGTTTTTCGGTGCGGCAGACCAGTATATCGGGCTGCACTCCGAGTTCAAGCATGGTCTTTACAGAATGCTGGGTCGGCTTGGTTTTTAGCTCTCCTGCAGCGCGGAGGTAAGGAATTAACGTGAGGTGCACCACTACACAGTTAGTTTCTCCTAGTTCCCATTTCATCTGTCGAACGGCTTCAATGTAAGGCAGGGATTCTATGTCGCCTACGGTACCACCTATTTCGGTGATCAGGAAATCGAGGTTGTGGTCTTTGGCCAGAAGTTTCATCCGGTATTTTATCTCGTCGGTAATATGCGGGATGATCTGGACGGTAGCGCCTAAAAAGTCGCCTCGCCGTTCTTTGTCGATGACTGCCTGGTAAATACGCCCGGTGGTGATGTTGTTTGCCTGGGAGGTAGGCACATTCAGAAAACGTTCATAATGCCCCAGGTCGAGGTCGGTTTCGGCGCCGTCGTTGGTCACATAACACTCCCCGTGTTCGTACGGGTTGAGGGTGCCCGGATCGATGTTGATGTATGGGTCGAACTTTTGGATGGTGACGGCAAAGCCTCGTGCCTGAAGCAGTTTGGCCAGCGATGCTGAGATAATTCCTTTGCCTAATGATGAAGCAACTCCGCCTGTGACGAAGATATATTTTGTTTGCGGCATGGTGATTTATTAAAAAGCAAATTTCAGCATAAAACAAATACTTACCGTATTATTTTTTCAGATTTTTTTAACAGGAAAAAATGAGGGAATAATATTTTATAATTTATTTGGTTCATTTATTTTATGTACTTAGATTTGTGTTGACTAAAGTAATTTGTAAATTCGCTTAAAGAAAAATAAATATATAAGGTGCACATGTCAGACTGGTGGAAGTTATTCTGGTATGGTTTTGATAAAGCGATAAACGAGTTATGGACAAGTTTACAAGAAGTCTAGGGAGGTAAATATTATGAAAATAAAAACAGAAATATTTCAGAAAGGGAATAAGAATGTCATAAATAATAATGATATTTATTCATTACCATCGAACGGAGTTATTTTTTCGCCTTTTAGTTTCAATATTGACCCAATGGAATATCTTATTCTGATTAATTTTGAAAAGGATCCTGATGAGTATTATAATAGCCTTGAATTTCAGCAAGCATGTGATAAAAACGGTAAAAGGCGCTTATTGGTAATAGCTTACCGAACCGATGGCGCGACCGATATTTATTATCAACCAGGTTTTCCATTTGGATCACAAGATAGTGTTTTAAATAATGCCGGCTTTTTTGAGAGGCCCTTGGAGAATGCAAAGTTTGAAGTAAACGTTAATGGTATAGAAGTTAATTTTATCCTCGAAGATAAAATAGGCCGTGAGATAAAAGTAAGAGTCAACGAAAGTAAAAGACAGAAAAAGAATCCTTTCTTTTTGCTCGCACCTGTAGGAGCAAATTCATTAAAGCCAAAGTCTTTACCCATTTATTCACTATATGAAATGTCTTTTACAAAACAAAAATATACCAATATAGAGATAGAGATTGATAAAGTAAAACATAAGCCCGATACTTTTCCAATGCCGATAGATGGCTCCAAAAACTACTTCACTCGCTATTCTGTTGATACATTTAATGTTGATTGGAATAAAAATTTCAAAGGTCCATTATCTCCATTAACCCCTGACAATAATTGTAAAATAGAAGACTTGGGAACAACCTATGATATAGAGGAGAAAAGTGGGCATTATGAAATAAAACGAATGAGTACGAAGAACAAGAAACATAAGATTTCAATTGAGTTTTATCCGGCAATACCTGATGTTGTCTGCCTCAGACAAGGAGTAGAAATAAATGGGAACTTCTCAATCAAAACTGATGATACAGCGGGAACCATAGGTGGAAATTACCAGATCAAAAGGCATGAAAACGACATTGATTTTACGATTAATCCCACTGGTGGTTGGGAACCCAACGAAAGCAGATTGGTATTAAAAATTTTATTCTTTGTTGTAAAAATCTTCAAGGAATGGCCAAAAAGCTATGTTTGGAATGCACAGATTAGATTGGATGACGCAGGACAACCAATAATGCAATCCGCTTGGAAAAGGATCTAAAATGTATCAGGAGAAATGTCTAGTAAAGAGCATACATCTTGGAAAGGATAAAGAAATGGCAAAACGGGTTTTAAAGAGGATTATGAAAGCTATAATGGCCAGTTTTTAACTTTTTAAGACTGATATATATGAAATTTCGAAGATCAGCCATCATATGCTGTTATGCATCCTAAGAGTCAACATCAATGACCCCAAATTTCTTATAAATAATAATCTGTAATTTTACCTTAATAAAATTCGAACATGAGAAAGACTTATAAAAAAGCCGTTCTGGAAGCCTTAGAACGTACAAATCATGAAAAAAATGAAATTCTAACCGAAGCAGATATTCAGCACTTACCTGTTATTGTTCAAAAGTACCTTCATTACTCAGGGGCAGTCGGAAAAGAAAAAGTATTGAATTTTAGGGTAGAGTTTAAAGGGGGGATCAGATCAAAATCTACCGAAGACTTTATGCCTCTTAAATCAGTGCAATATAATTTCACGGACAAGCCCAGCCGGTTTTTTTACATCGTTGCAAAGAAAAAAGGAATTCCAGCAAAAGGTATTCACTTGTACCAAGATCAGACGGCAATCATGGTGGTGAAAATTTTCGGCCTGTTTACAGTTGTTGATGCTAAAGGGAAAGAAATGAATCAGGGTGAAACTGTAACATTATTTAACGATATGTGTTTTATGGCACCGGCTTCACTAATTGATCAAAATATCGAATGGAAGGAGGTTGACAATAAAACCATCGATGCAAAATTTACAAACGGCCATATAACTATCGGTGCAACATTGTATTTCAATGAAGAGGGTGAACTTGTCAACTTTATAAGTAACGACAGATTCGAAACTGCAGATGGTAAAATTTTTAAAAACTATCCTTGGATTACTCCCGTGACAGGCTATACAAACGTAAATGGATATCGACTTCCTTCAGGTGCAAAACTAATTTATAAACATCCTGACGAAGATTTTTGCTATGGCGAGTTCAATTTAATTAGTATAGAATACAACTGCAGAGATTTTATATAAAGTACGAACGCATAATACCGGACGGTTAGAAAACATTTCTTTCTTATTTTATGGCTTTGTAATAGTAGCTGCAGATATTTTTTTATAAAAAATATCAGAAGTTAGATTTAAAATAATAATTTTATATTTGTTCACCATATTTGTCCTGGGTAATATTAAAACCTAATGATGATTGCATTGAAGTCCCTGTTACTCGTCCTCATTTCTTGTCTCCAGCTGATTACATACGGACAGCTTTCCTTTGATGATGTGAAGATGGAAAAGATCCATCAAAAAAAAATCAGGGAGTATATTGAAGGGTGCATAGGAAATAGCAAGCACCAGTTTGCTGAGATTCATCCCTCGTGGAAACGCGGAAAGGACTTGTCGCCATACAGCAAAAACGAAATGACGTTCTGTTTGAAAGGCAAGCTGGAGGATGTCTGGCAAGGCTATATATCGGCAAATCCTTCAAAATCCTGGAACGGCCGAAAGGTTTCCTTTGGTTTGTTAATACAGAAATTCCCGGGTAACATTTTTTATAATAATGATTCGATAATGGGGGTGGATACCGGGCAGGTTTATTTTTTAAATCTTAAGCTGTTACTGGGCCTTTATAAGGTTCCGGTGGCTTTTGAAATGATTACGGTGGATGCGGAAGAAAAGGTAATAGAATTCAGTTACATTGAAGGGAATAAATCGAGCGGCGTCCAGCAGATAAAATTTTCGGATATTGGCGGAAACCGCACATTAATTGTTCACAGCAGTTATTTTAAGAGTAAATCAAAATTCCGCGATAAAAACCTATATCCCTTTTTTCATGAAAAAATCGTCAGTGATTTTCACCGGAATATGAGAAAGTTGCTGCATTTGAAAAAAGCAAGCATGAAGATAAAAAAGAGGTGAGGCTGCGAACAGGCCGTAAATAGATAATTTTTCACATCAGGCATTTCCTAAACACAAAATTTCACTAATATTGTGTCCTTATATTTTGATTATATTAAGGAAGCAAAATGGCAGATTCAATTAAGATCGGGTTTGATAACGAAAAATACCTTCAGGAGCAGACCGCTGCAATTCTTGAGAGGGTTGGCAGGTTTAACGACAAACTTTACCTGGAATTCGGGGGCAAAATACTTTATGATTATCATGCTGCACGCGTGCTGCCGGGCTTCGACCCCAACGTGAAAATGCGGCTGTTGCAACTTTTAAAAGATAAAGTGGATGTGATCATGTGCATCCATGCAGGCGATATTGAACGCAATAAAATCCGTGCTGATTTTGGTATAACCTACGATGTTGACACCTTTAAAACCATAGATGATTTAAGATGGTGGGGCATCAATGTGGCCGCTGTGGTCATCACCCGTTATCAGAATCAACCGGCTGCCAAAACTTTTAAAAACAAACTGGAATTAAGAGGTGTAAAAGTTTATTTACATTTTCCGACCAAAGGATATCCGACGGATGTTGACCTTATTGTTAGCGATCAGGGCTATGGGGCAAACGAATATATCAAAACTACCCGGCCCATTGTAGTTGTTACCGGCCCCGGGCCTGGCAGCGGCAAACTGGGCACCTGCCTCTGCAACCTGTATCATGAATACAAAAGAGGAATAAAAGCCGGCTATGCCAAATTTGAAACATTTCCTATCTGGGACCTACCGCTCAACCATATGGTCAATATTGCCTATGAGGCTGCCACTGCCGACCTGAGAGACGTAAACATGATTGATACGCATCATCTGAAAGCCTACAATAAAGAGGTGGTCAATTATAACCGCGATATAGAAGCATTTAATTTGCTCAAGAAAATTCTTGAAAAAATCACAGGCGGGGAGTCCATGTACAAATCCCCGACCGATATGGGTGTGAACCGGGCGAGCGCAGGCATTGTGGATGATAAGATCATTCAGGAAGCATCCTACCAGGAGATCATCCGCAGGTACTTCCGTTGTGCTGTTGAATATGCCATGGGCCTCACAGAAAAGGACACACTGAACCGCTCCAGGGAGATCATGGATAAAATCGGCGCTAAAGAGGAAGACCGTAAAGTAGTATTACCGGCAAGAGAAGCCGCCAAAGCAGCAGAAAAATGCGGAAAAGGAAATGAAGGGGTTTTTTGCGGATCAGCCATCGAAATGCATGATGGAACCATCATTACCGGCAAGAACTCTCCTTTGTTGCATGCGTCTTCCAGCCTGATCTTAAATGCTACCAAACACCTGGCAGGCCTTCCCGATAGTATGATACTGCTACCTGCAAATATCATCGATTCGGTGACTCATTTGAAAAAAGATATACTGAATGGCAAAAAGGTCAATCTTGATGTGGAAGAAACATTGATCGCCCTGGCCATCAGCGCCACCACAAATCCGGCGGCAAAGATGGCGCTGGAAAGCCTGAAGGAATTGCAGGGTTGCGAAATGCATTCCACACATATTCCTACAGCAGGTGATGAGGCAGGATTCCGGAAATTAAAAGTGAACGTGACCTGCGATCCCGTATTTTCTAGCAAACGGTTATTTGTCAGTGAATAGAAGAGTCTAAAAAAGTACTTCTTACCAGAAATACCTAAAGGCTAAACCACTGTTTTATCAACACATCTGCTTTGTGAGCGTTTTTCTTATAACTGAACTCATTGGTTTTGGGTGAGTACACATAGTCTTTTGCCCATTTACCATGGTTTTTGGCCACCTGGCCGATCGCGTTGCAAATAAAATGGAGTTCCTCGTCCGTCATGGTGGGATGGAGTGATAGGCGCACCCAGCCGGGTTTTTCCGACAGGTCGCCGCTGGTAATTTTCGCGGTGATGTGTTTTGATTTCTGATAACTCACATCAAGTAAAAAATGCCCGTAGGTGCCGGCACAGGCGCATCCTCCGCGTACCTGTATGCCGAAACGGTCGTTCAACAGCTTTACCGCGAGGTTGTAATGCAGCCCGTCGATATAAAATGAGATAACTCCCAGGCGGCACCGGATTGAATCAGCAAGGATGTGAATGCCCGGAATTTTCGGGAGTTTTTCAAAGGCGATTTTAAGCAGTTCTTCCTCACGTTTCTGTATGTTGGCCGTACCCATTTTATTTTTCAGTTCGATGCACAGGGCGGTGCGGATGGCTTGTAAAAACCCCGGTGTGCCGCCGTCTTCGCGGGCTTCAATGTTGTCGAGGTACTTATATTCACCCCAGGGGTTGGTCCAGTCAACCGTGCCGCCGCCAGGCTGGTCGGGAGCATGGTGCGGGTACAGCGATGAATCAAAAATCAAAACGCCTGAACTGCCCGGCCCGCCAAGAAATTTGTGAGGCGAAAAAAATATGGCGTCAAGTTTTTCCATGGGATCGGCCGGATGCATATCAATATCGCAATAGGGCGCTGAAGCGGCGAAGTCAACAAAACAAACGCCTCCGTGCTGATGCATCATTTTGGCCATCTGGTGGTAAGGAGTGGTAATGCCGGTAACATTAGAACAAGCAGTAAAAGAACCTATTTTGAATTTGCGGTCCTTATATTTTATTAATTCCTGTTCAAGATGGTTCAGATCCACAAGCAGGTCTTTTCCGGGTTTGACCAGCACCACTTCGGCATTGGTTTCATACCAGGAAGTATGGTTCGAATGATGTTCCATGTGCGTGATGAAAACCACCGGCTTTTCTCTTTTTTGCAGGCAGTCACTTTGGTTTATCATGCCGCAGGTCCGAAGCCCCAGGATCCTTTGAAGCTTGTTGACAACCGCCGTCATCCCGAATCCTGCCGTAATGATAACATCGTTGGCCGATGCATGGACGTGCTCTTTGATCTTTTGATGTGCCATATGATATGACAGCGTCATCAACGTGCCGGTTTCACTGGTTTCGGTATGTGTATTGCCGACATAAGGCCCGATCTTTTCCGTTATGATCTTTTCGATGGGTTTGTATAATCTTCCGCTGGCAATCCAGTCGGCATAGATCATTTTAACAGGGCCGTAAGGTGTTTCAAAAGTTAGGTCGTTACCTATAATGTCTTTCCTGAATTTTGAGAAATGTTTTTCCTGTGCTGTCATAAACTCTAAAATGCAATTGCCTGTTATTTGGCGTTAATGATTTTCTCTTCTATTATATTTTGTCTTTCAATTCTTTTTATTTTTTTCCAGATTATTAGTTCCGGTACAATGAAAACAGCTGAAGATGCAACAATAGTAATGTAAAATAGAACGGTCAAAACAATACTGATTCCATCAGTCTTACCCATAAAAGGGTAATTACTTGTTCCCCGGACAAAGTAAGCGTATAAAATATACCAGATAATCGAAAGTGTGCTTATTATTAGAAAAATCAATTGTCTTTTTGTTTTGATTTTCTTAATTAATAAGCCAAAGAGTAAAAAACAAATTCCAATGATAAAAAGAAATGGCATAAAAACAACCCACACTCTTTCTACTGAAAAATCGTTTGATGTTGTGATCATTAGCAATGACATTGTCATAAAATAAAATGAAAGAAACGTAATAGCACCTCCGTAAATGATTAGAAATATTCTTATCCCCTTTATTTTTTTATCCATAACAATCTTATTTGTTTAAATGACATATAACATCAAGCTGTTATTCGTCGTTGTTTTGTTCGTCGGATTTTCCTATTTTTTTCAGAAAATCTTTTTTGCGTTTTTCTGTTGAGATGATAAAAGCATACTGGGGTAATTTATCCTCGGCTTTCAAAATGTTCTTATCTGACTCCATGGCTTTTTTGATCAGGTCGTTGTAGTCTTTGCGTGAAGATATGGATTGCAATTTGTTCATCGCGTAATTAAAGTAGTACCAGTCGTTACCGACTTCAAAATACATATTGATGACGCTTCCGCTGCGTTTACGTGAAATTTCGATGTATCCGTCCACATATTTGTTGATCTGATTGTCACCAAGCATAGCAATACCTATTGGGCTTTCGGATACCAGCGACCGCGATTTCGCGTTCCAGGTGAATTTGATGTCGGAAGCTACCAGCGTATGGCTCATTTCTTCCGGGATGGATTTAAATTTTCCCGAGAGGCTGAGCTGGTTGATAAGGTCATCGGCTTTTTTTGGCCCCACCATGAAACGCATGGCATTGTAAAATTTATCTTCGGAGGGATCGGCGGGCTCCAGGGAGCCGTCGTTGATGATGTCCTGTGCAAATAGCTGATAAGCATCTTTATCGAAGAAAAAGTCAAGGTTCATGGCAATGTCAAAAAAGGTATGGTTGTCGATCATGTTGTTCGTAACCTTGCCAAAGGACTCCAACTCAACCCTGCCGAGGTTGGCGCCCATATTTACCCGGCCCTCGCCGAAAATGACACAATTCTTTTTGTCCAGGTAAATATAGTTTTCCGGCTGGATATACTTGGCGGAAGAATCGATCACGGGGCCGACATAATAGCGTTGTGCCGCCTTGTCGTAGGTCAGCTGTCCTTTAGCGGTAATCACATCTGAGTCGTTGAAACGGTTTTTGCTCTGAACAAAAGCCGGATAAACCAGTGTAGAATCATCCCCGATATAAAGCCCCATGCCGAGGTCGTTACCGGTAGCTCCGGCCAGGTATTCTTTTGGCTGGTCTGTAACAGGAATCGCAACATTCATCGGATCAATATCTGCAACAAATCGCATCCACTTTGGTTTTAAGGTGTCACATTCGTGTTTGATGCGCGCCCCTCCGTCGAAATTCAAAAATTCCTTATCGGCAAACAAAGACACCTTGCCGGTAAAAGCAAAATACGGGCTGAGGGTGAAGGCCGCTTCCTCTTTAATGTCACCGTAAGCAGCGGTTTGCCCGTTTTTATCAACCTCTATCTTTTTCAAAAATATTTTCTGTTTGTCACCAAGTTCATCGACATAGTCATAGAACCCGTTTCCTTTATAAAGTTTTTTGGAAAATATCTCCACCGTATCGTTATAAATATAATGAAATTTGGAATCGGTATTTGCAATGATTTTGGCATTTATCAGAGGCAGTATTTCAGCTTTTTTCAAAATGGTGACTTTGCCGGAATCAGGATATATAGCAGCATCTGCGACTAGTATTACCGGGACATCACGCGTGTGGATAATATTTTCGGTGAGTGTGTATACGGCATCCGGTGCATAAAAATATAAGGAATCCTGTGCGGGATGTTCAGAAATAAAATACGATTCTGTGAATTCCTCATCGGCAAGTTCTTTCAGAGTCTTGGTTTTAAGATATGAATACTTCTCCTTCTGGCTGCTGTGAAATTCGAGCAGGTCTTTGATCATGTACCAGTCGAAATTGTACATATAGCACGCGTAATCGTTAAACGGAAATGTGATTTTCGAGTTTTCATCGTTTGATTTGAATTTGCCGATTTGTGTTTTAAAGTCGATATTAACATTAAAGTTTTCTGTCTTTAATACCAACTCATTCAGGTCCGGCGTCTTGAATTTTACGTTGGTGGTATCAGATGAAAACGCATGATGTTTCAGCAAATATTCATCGGAAGACATTTCCACTTTTCCGAAAGAAATAACACCGTGGGCATTAAGCTTTTTGGAAGACAGGGTCAGCCCTCCTTTCAGCAATACTTTTGAGGAGTAAAGATCAAAGGGTTTTGAAATCTGGTTCACTTCCATAATATCCTGGTATGGGTACCACCGTATATCAACGTCTTCAGCATACACCGGCGGGTATTCCACAGGTGTACTCTTTTCTGCTATGGTATATTCGTAAGCTTTAGCATACATGGAGTCGGGGAAGAAAATGATATCGTTGGAGCGGCTTGTTGAAGTCAGGTATTTTAAGGTTCCCTTGCCGAGGAATCCTTTATAACTCAGGTCGATAATAGAATCATAGGTGCCTTTACCGCCATATGCTTTATAGCCTCCCGGAGGGGTTTTTATCACAAAACCGAGCGAATAATCGGGCTGTACCGTCAGTGGTTCAATGATGTCAGGGAAAATTCCTGCGGAGACCAGGTATCCGTTGAATTGCTTGCGTTCACTGTTGTAGTTGTCGAGTGTGTCGATCCGAAAAGGTTGTAAACGGAAATAAAAACGGTCGCGGGAATAAACCTTATTGAAAATAAAAGGTTTGTCGTAATAAACATACGCATCTTTTTTACTTATAAAAGAGGGGAAGGTGGGAAATGATTTTAGCCCGGATTTGTTGTTAGGGTGGTCGATGAGCAATTCGCCATTCAGGTTTTCAATAACCGTCCTGACTTTTACCAGCGGGTGATGCCCGTATAGATCTGTCGGTTTGGTGCGGTCCTGGACTTTAAAACTCATAGAGTCGGTCATAGGCATTTCGAACTTGAACATATCGTATTTGAATTCGATTTTTTTTCCGTAAAAATCAAATAACCCGGCATGGATCCTGCCATCAAACTCGAAATCGCGGTTTTTTTTCAGTATGAGTTCCTGTTCGTAAGGATCTACATAAACATATTGGGAGTCGCTGAGGTGAACACGTGCCACCCCGCGGAGTTTTAATTCATTGTTCAACAGGTTGAGTGTGCCGTTGCTTTGCGCTGAAATCACCGAATTCAGTTGGATTACATCATAATCGGTCTTGCCAATTTTTGCATTTATGTAATTATAAATACGGTCTTTCAACACCACGATGCCGTCGTCGATGTTGTAAATGATAAATCCTTTTTCCGCGAAGGTCAGCAACATAGCCTGCACCTGTGATGGCTCGACTTTCATTTTATTGATGACATCCTTTTCGGTTATTACTTTGGACCCTTTGGCATCGCCGATCTGCTTGAGAACAACCAGGGGGTGAACTTCATCAAGGCCCCGGAGTTTTTCCCACCGGTATTCATTATAATAATTATCCGACTCAAAAATGGCCGTGCTTTCATTACCCAATCCCCTGATGAAGGTAAAGTCCATCTTTGGCTGATCCAGTTTCCAGTAAAGCGCCTGAAAGTACATGTCGATTTTATGATATGTGTTAAAATACGGGCTTTTCGATATCCCGTTTTCATCCCGGATCAGGCTCAATTCACGGTTTTCATTATTATATTTCATGTTCAGCCCCGGATGGAAGATAGAGTCAGCGTCAAGATAAATGACAACAGCAGACCTGTCGGAGCCAATCAGGTCCTTACGGATAATGAATTCTTTGGAAGAGAGTTTCACAAAACGTTTGTTATCTCTTTTGATATAGATATGGGCATCTTCTTCGGCACTTCCTTTACCAAGAAGCTTATTTCCGTGCATAGCAAAACCGCCGGCAAAATCAATATCTTTGAAAATGTCTTTTATCTCCAGGCTGTTATCAAAAGATGTGAACCTTGGATAAGATATCCTGTCCTCACTCACATCGGCAAGAACTTTTTCAGTCAGGGATCCTTTTAGTGGACGTTGAAAAAAGTTGGTATTATAAAAGGTGACGGTATCTACATCAAACTCTGATTTGGTGAGCTGGATGGTGTATTTTTTGTGAATTTCCGCATGTACCTCCTCCCATGGTAATCCAGCCCGGTCCCAATAAACTTTTCCATCCTTTCCTTCCCATTTATTCAGCGTGGGATAAAACTTTCCCTGTGTGCCATAAATGCAGGTACTGTCGTTTTTCTTGACACAAGTAAGGTCCAGCGAAGGAAAGTCAAAATAGGGCACCGTGTCGTATTTGAATGTAAAGTCACCGGAGTTGGATTTCCAGAACAACAATTGCGTTTCGTAAAGGTAATTTTTGGTCAGTAAAAGGTTCGTGGCCTCAAGCAGCGACATAAAACGAATATTATTTGACATCTTAGCCAGCTTTCTAAGGCTGAACTGCCATTCCTCGAAGCTTTCCACCGGAAGTTTTGAATTATGAAAATTGATCGTAGCGCGCAGGTATTGTTCGAAATTGGGATAAGTTTTCATTTTGCGTTTCAGCATCACGTTGCACATCTCGTAAATCGAGTCTTTTTCCTCCTTGTCAAATTTGTTCAGCCACATATCGGTAAAATCAACCATGACCTTTTTCCCCAGATCTTTCTGTTCCGAAGAAGATACGGCCTCAAACATATCGGTAAGCTCTTTTAAAAAAGCTTCCGGAGTTTTTGAGAATTGCTTTAACGGCTGTGCGATAATGTTCGCGCTTCCGAACAAAATAAAAATGAGAAGGAGGAATATTTTTTTCATAAACTAAAATTATTTTTTGGTATAAACCGATGCACACCAGGAATTCATCGTAATATAACGTACATGTTGCAGCCCGCATTGTGCCGCTTTCTGGTTTATCATTGTAACATCCGCTTCATAAAAACCACTTAATAGCAGGGTGCCTCCCTGTTTCAGGGCAGTAGCATAAGCCGGAATATCACTGAGAAGCACATTTCGGTTGATGTTTGCCAGGATCAGGCCAAAACTGTGCTGCCCGATGGAGGTAACATCGCCATGCAATACTTCAATGTCGGCCGCATGATTTTTTTCGATATTTTCAATGGAGTTGTTGTATGCCCATTCATCATTATCGATCGCCAGAACTTTTGAAGCCCCCATTTTTTTTGCCAATATGGCAAGCACGGCAGTTCCGCAACCCATATCAAGTACCTCTTTTTCGTGAACATCCTGCTCCAGCAACAGTTGCACCATCATGTGGGTGGTTTCGTGGTGGCCGGTGCCGAATGACATTTTTGGTTCAATAATGATCTCATATCTGATACCAGCTACCTCAGGATGAAAAGGCGCCCGGATATAGCATTCGTTGCCGATCTGCACCGGCTCGAAGTTGCTTTCCCAGACCGCATTCCAGTTTTGTTCAGGGATCTGGTTCAATGAATAATTGATCTTGATTTCTTTATTACTGAATATGCTTAGAGTTTCAAACGTTTCAGCGTTAAAAGATTTTTCAGGGATATAGGCCGAAAAACCTCTGTCTGTCTCGGCAAAAGATTCAAAACCATATTCTGATAAGGTGGCAATAACTATTTCAGTGTATCTTGGCGGAAAAACTTCACAGTTCAGTTCAAGGTAGTTCATTGATTGATTTTTGAAATGGATTCAATAATGGAAACAAAATCACCTGCCTTGAGCGATGCCCCTCCAATAAGCCCGCCGTCTACATCGGGCATGGCAAATAGGGTAGCGGCATTTTGGGCATTACAGCTTCCGCCATAGAGCAACGAGATGTTGTCAGTGGTTTCTTGTCCAAACTTCACCCCGATAAGTTGCCGGATAAAGGAATGCATTTCCTGGGCCTGTTCCGGTGTGGCTGTCAGCCCGGTACCTATGGCCCAAACCGGCTCGTAGGCAATAACGATCTTGCGGAAATCGGGTTCTTTCAATTGGAAAATCGCCTCGGCAAGTTGTTGCCTGACCACATTAAAATGTTTGCCTGACTTTCGTTCGTCAAGCAGTTCCCCGATGCAAAATATGGGTTTGAGGTTGTGCTGTAATGCTAATTCAACTTTTTTCAGCAGCAGGGCATTACTTTCCTGAAAATACATTCTTCGTTCGGAGTGCCCGATGATCACATATCTGGCGCCTGTTGAATATACCATAGCCGCTGAAACTTCCCCGGTATATGCTCCTTTTTCTTCGGCATAACAGTTTTGAGCTGCGACGTAAACTCCCGGCTGTTCACCGATAAGTTCTTTACACAAACTAAGAAAAGGAAACGGAGGTGCCAGGATTATTTCGGCCTTATTTTCGGCAGAAAGGCAGGCGCTTTGTTTCAGCCCGTTAAGGATTCCTTCCACAAGGGCCCTGGCTTCGGGCATGGTATTGTTCATTTTCCAGTTTCCGGCAATAATTTTTTTTCTCATGATTTTTGGTGATGATCCGTAATAGCAAAAATACATTTTAACAGCGTACCTTGTTCATAATTTAAAAAAAAGTTACTTTTACTTTTGTTAACCGAATAACTTATGTTATGACCATTCCGGAATTATTTGAATCATCCGTAACGAAATATGGCCAGAATCCTGTTTTATGGGAAAAATTGGGCGAAGCTTATACCAGTATCAGCTATGCGGAGGCATATCAGCGGGTGCTGAATTTTGCCAATGGGCTGCTTTGGCTCGGTGTGCATAAAAATGATAAAATCATACTTCTGGCGGAAGGCCGCAGTGAATGGGTGATCGCCGAGCTTGGGGTTTTGTATACAGGAGCGGTCAGCGTTCCGGTATCCGTAAAAATTGATGAGATAGGGGAGTTGCAATTCCGGATGGAACACTCCGAGGCACGTTTTATTATCGTTTCGGGAAGGCAATTGCCAAAAATTTTACAATTTAAAAATAAATTGCCCCGGGTAGAAAAGGTCATTCTCCTGGATGATATGGAAGTGAATGACGAAAACATCATCAGCCACTCCGAATTACTGAAACAGGGAATCCAATACCGGCAGGAAAATCCTGATAAGTTGCTTAACATCACGAAACAGATCCAGCCCGATGATTACGCGAATATCTGTTATACTTCAGGAACCACTGCCGACCCGAAAGGTATTTTGCTCACACATCGCAATTATACGGCAAATGTCTGGCAGGCTTCCCTGCTATTTGATGTTCCACAATGGTATGTGTCCCTGATGATCCTGCCCTGGGATCATTCTTTTGCCCATACGGTGGGCATTTATACGCTTTTGAAAAATGGCGCCAGCCTGGCTTCAGTGCAACTGGGAAAATCATACATCGAAACCGTGAAAAATATTCCTGTAAATATACGGGAGACAAGGCCTGTGTTTTTATTGAGTGTTCCGGCTCTTGCAAAAAATTTTAAAGCCAGTATCGAGAAAGGGATACGCGACAAGGGGAGTTTCACCAATAAACTTTTTCATGCTGCACTGAAAACCGCGTATTATTATAATTCTTTCGGTTATGATAAAGGCAAAGGGCTGCGTATTTTGGTAAAACCTTTGTACAAACTTTTCGACCTGATCTTGTTTAAAAAAATCCGGGCTGTTTTTGGCGGCCGATTGAAATTTTTTGTTGGCGGCGGCGCTTTACTGGATATTGATTTTCAACGTTTTTTTTATGCCATTGGCATTCCGATTTTTCAGGGATATGGCCTCACCGAGGCTTCTCCTATCATTTCTTCCAACACGCCTGAGTTTCATAAACTGGGCTCTTCGGGTAAACCGGTCAGCAATATGGAATTGAAAATCTGTGACGAACAAGGTAATTCTCTGAAGCAAGGCCAACAGGGAGAAATTGTTATTAAAGGCGAAAATGTGATGGCCGGGTATTGGAGAAATGACAAGGCCACCGCCCAAACAGTTCGTGATGGTTGGTTGTTCACGGGCGACCTTGGCTATCTGGATCCGGATGGCTACCTTTATGTTTTGGGCAGGTTTAAAAGCCTGTTGATTGGCAGTGACGGCGAAAAATACAGTCCGGAAGCTATCGAAGAAGCCATGGTGAACAATTCACAATTTATTGACCAGGTGATGCTGTATAATAATCAGAAACCATACACGGTGGCTCTTATAGTGCCGAATTTCGAAAGATTGAAAAGCTATATAAAGGAAAAAAATAATGTCTCGACAGAATCAGATGCCCAAAAGCAGGCGGTAAAGCTTATCCACGATGAAATCAGTCAATATCTTGAAGGCGGAAAATTCCATGGTTTGTTTCCCAAACGCTGGATTCCTTCTTCGTTTGCCATTATCACCGAACCTTTTTCGGAACAAAACCGCATGATAAACTCCACGATGAAAATGGTTCGCGGACGTATCACCGAAGAATACCTGCCACGCATCACATACATGTACACAGCTGAAGGTAAGGATATTTTCAATCGCTTGAATCTGGATGCGTTGGGAAAAAATGCGTTTGAGGAATAGTGATTTTTCTGCAGGCACACATGACAAAACTGTATAATGGGGGCGAAGGAAAGAACCCTTAATTGTTATCGTTATCAGTTTTTATGCGTCACGATGAGTTTCTTTTTAATATTCTGTTCGTCGGTTATGATTTGAATGATATAAACCCCGTTATTCAGAAGTTCAAAATCAACACTTGATTTTTGGTATAAGTCTTCCCTTTTTACAATTCGGTTGCCTATTGAATTAAATATTTGAATTTCTTGTGTAGTTGGTGGAATTGTAACCGTAAATTTTCCTGTGCTTGGATTCGGAAAAACATTATAAATTTCTATTGCTTCAACTGTATCATTTGGATCAATAAAAAAGGAATCGGGGTGAAGCTCACCATAAATAATTCCATTTATTTTACAACCGACTAATGTACTGTCAACCCGATCAGCTATAGGATAATAAGAATCACTATGAGCTGAAAAGAAATTATATAATCCTTTACCTTCTAAATAACTTATGTAACTATAGGCAAATTGGTTATAAACATATACGATGTCGTTGTCATGACTAGGTCCAAACAATCTACTAAGTGCTTTCCCATCAGCATCAAGTTCGTTATTATGAAAAAAATATAATTGCCTGAAAATACTGTCGTTACCTACATATTCCTTGTTGTAAAAATTAAGGTAGCTATATTGGTTTTTGATTAAAATGAATTGTGATGAACCACATTCATAAATTAACGTATGGGGTATCCCATATCCATTGGGAGTACTGGATAGCTTTAAAAAATTAATATTATAGGAAATGGTGTCATTATTTATTGATTTAGATGTGATGGTATATTTATAATTCGAGCTGGAATAATATGAAGAATAAACTGAAGGTGTTAAATGTTCACTTTTGGTGTAATATTCAAATACATCACCAATATTAAAAATTAAATAATCTTCAAGTTTGGGAATATTCAACCCTAAATTCAAGCCTTCGATTCCTGCCAAATTATATTTTTTTGAATGCAAATATGAAACTGAAAACTTTATTATTCCGTAGTTTTTGCTTAGGATAATGGTGTCAGAACTTGATAGTTTGATTGTTTTTACCGAATCATCATTACCCAATATTGGTAAATAACCAACATCAATTATTTGAGCTGAAATATTATTTAAGCTGTCGAAAATCCAGGAATCACCGAGAGAACAATTCGGTTTTATAATAAATGTAGAAGTGTCCGTAAAAATTATTTCCCCGGTGGATTTTTTTATCATTTTTCTTTGCAGAAACTGAGGAGCATTTTTTATCATTTTATAATTTTCCTTCAGTGTAACAATTTTGTTTAAATAATAAACAGAATCATTATCAGAAAAGCCTACAGAATCGGTCCATATCGTGCAAATATTTTCAAATACATTAGAATCTGCGTAATAATTGTATTTATAGGCGGTATTTATCGGCATCCAGTTCTGAGCATAAGAATTGACGCTTGCGCAAAATAACAGGATGATTAAATATGTATGTTTAAATGAAAAATTTTCCATAATTCTTTCAAACAACAAATTTAGATAAAACGAATGAATAATGCAAAAAATATTTTGGATACCAGCAATCATAAAAGTGATAGCTTCATTGTAAATGAAACTATCACTATGACAAAGCAAAAACTTTTTATTCCAGTTTAAACGCGATCGGCAACGTCATTTGAACATCCACCGGAGCGCCTTTATCTTCACCCGGGATCCAGTCGGGCATGATAGATATAACACGGGCAGCTTCAGCATCCAAAAGGTCGTTAACTTTTTGTGAAATGCTGATGTTAGTTATTTTGCCGGTTTTTGTGACGGTAAAAGTAACCAGGACTTTTCCTTGTGTTCCATTTTTCTTGGCAGCTTCAGGGTATTTCACATTTTCAATGATAAATTTGGTCATGGCTTCCTGCCCGCCCGGGAACTCAGGCATTTTTTCAACTTGCAGATCCTTTTGGTTTTCGGTAGGTTGCGGTGATTTCTGCCCATCAGTATTGCTGTTGCACGAAAATGCCATAAACAGCGCAATAACTAATGGTAGAACAGGCAGCGCTTTCAGCAGGGAAAGCCGGCCGGAGCGTGGTTTTTTCATCATGTTTAATCGTTTTAAGGTTAATGATTTATTGAAATTATTGGCTAAACCCGGCTGCACGCCAACAACATTACTGATCAGGAGCAGAAAATATCCGGCAGATCCCTGGGCCTGCTCCGACACTTCGGAATCAGCCAAATATTCGTGGGTTTCTTTAAGTGCAGCTTTTATCATCCAACTGGCAGGATTGAACCATGTCAGCATACAGATTATCTCGGCAAAAATGACGTCAATACTGTGTAATTGACGTATATGAACAGTTTCGTGCATGATGATTTTATCAGCCTGCTCATTTTTTAATGTTTTTTCGTTGAGGTAAATGGTTCGGAAAAATGAAAAAGGTGCAATAGTATCTTTGCACAATGCTAAACTCACCCCGTTTTTTTTCTCAATCCGGCATTTTCTACGCACCGAAACTAGCGAAATAATTCTTGCTAAAAATCTTGCAAATAAAAAGCTACAACCGGTAACATAGATAATAAAAACAATAGCCTTAAATGACAGGCCGCTTTGTTCAATGAAAATTCTTCCCGGATTTACCTGTATCGTTTGAAGGATATAAGTAAATCCTGTTCCGGAGATTCCGTAATCAAATGAAATGTGCAGTAAAGGAATGATGAATGATATAACTGCCGAAGCCAATAAATAAAATCGGTTGAAACGGAAATGCGTTTCTTTTTTTAATGTTATAGCATAAAGCCCGTACAACAGGATCATGCAGGCCGAAACTTTCACCAGATATATTAACAGATCAACCATGGCTCTTTTTCTTTTTAATTTCATTATCAAGTAACTGTTTCATCTCTTCCATTTCCTCTAGGGATATTTTTTTACCTGAAGCAAAGGATGAAACAAGGCTTTTGTATGAATTGCCAAAATAATTTTTTACGAAATTTCCCAGGTAAGCGCTGGAATATTCTTTTTTGGATATCAGCGGAAAATACTCGTACGTGCTGCCAAAGCCTGTATGAGATAAAAAACCTTTTTTTTCCAGGATCCTGATAATTGTCGAAACGGTATTGTATGCGGGTTTGGGGTCTTTAAACTTTCCGACGACATCCTTTACAAAACATTTCTCTAATTTCCAGATGATCTGCATCACTTGTTCTTCAGCTTTGGTGAGTTCTTTCATATTTGCTGCTGTTTTAATATTTCTATTTTATTTCGGTTACAAATATACAACTAAATCTTTAGTTAGTCAACTAAAATATTAGTTAATCAGTTAACGGTTGATTCAGAAAGTTTACGGCAGGATGAGCATAGAGAAAGGAAAACCTGTTTGAGGATTAACTTAAATTAATAAAAACTGGCAACTGTTTCATTTGTTCTGTGAAACCAGCTTGCCTGATTGAATGATTTTGTTGTTAACCAGTACATTGTAATAATAAAGCCCGGAAGGAATATTACCGGTTTCAATAGTGGTTATCCCATTACCAATTGATGTAACAATTTCTTCTTTACCCATAGTATTGTATATCCTCAGTTCAGCCTGGCCGGCCAGCAGAGCTTCATTCATTTCGAAGGTCAGTGATGTTTTGAATGGGTTTGGATACACAGCGAATTCATCCGCATTATTAAAATCAACAGCCACCATATCTGAATAGGTGAACTTACCATCAAAATCTGTTTGTTTCAGCCGGTAATAAGATACTCCTGCAAAAGGGCTGTAATCATTAAGGCTGTATTGGAGTAATTCATTGCTGTTGCCGGCTCCCTTTACAATTCCCACCGGTTCGAAATTTGTTGCATCTTTGCTTTTTTCTACGGTGAAATATTCATTATTATTTTCGCTGATTGTTGCCCATGTAATAGCAATATGATCACTGTTACTTTTTGCATCAAAGTTTAAAAGTGTCATTGGCAAAGGGTTGTTCCCATTTATCGACCCAAAAGTAAACGGACCGAAAGACCTTACAAAATTTGAAGTAATATTACCGGGGTTCGATGCTGTAATGGCACTTTGGCCTCTGTTTAGCCAGGACGTCCCAGACCAGCCGGCAACCACCAGGTCGTTAGTGTAGTTGTAAATATACGACCTTGATGCATTTTCCCAGTATAATTTTACTTTAACAGAGTCACCAGCCTTTGCATCCTGCAATAAATTCCAATATTCCACTGAGCTTACATTGTGAATTGGCAGTGTGACAGCAGAGGTGTTGATGTAACTGAAATTGAAGTATTCTGCTGTAAAAGCGGCAACAAAGGTCTGAGGTGCCGAAATTCCTATTCTTGCCCAGATATCATCTTTCCCAACAGGGTACACGAATGCGTCATTACCAACTTTTCGCATGGGCCCGTTTACAAAGCTGATATCCGAACCGGAGGTCGCCGTTGCGCTATCTGTGGCAATTAATATATTGGTCATGGTGGTGAAAATCTTACCGGATAACAGCGTCAGTTGCTGGTTGTATTTAACCGGGAGTTGCAAAGTCAAACCATTTTGAGCATTTGACATAGTTAGCCCGTAAAGTTTGGGACTTATTGTCCCTGAAAAATACTGCCTGACAGCGCCATCAACAGTGATTGTTTTTTTGAAATGCCCGAAACCGGCATTAAAGGTAAAATCTCCATGTAAATGAGTATCCATCTGAAGTGTCTTTATCCCGGATCCTTCCAGTACAATATTATAATATATCAGATTTTCCGGGCCAATGATAATCTGGTCAGTTAATCCTGAATAACGAACCGTGTTGTAGTTGGAACTTGCCACCAGGTATCCATGGGTAGCGAACATGGTGGCGCTTCCGCCATACGAAAGGACGGAACCGGGTTCGTTGATCCAATGTGCACCGTTACTATCTGCATCCATATTACCGCGGATATTCATTTTTCCGAAATTGTCAATAATGTATGGCCCTTTAAAAGTAACTCCGGCATCAATATATAAGTCCGCTGTCGGGTTCACAGTTTTATTTCCATCTCTTATTCGTAAGAAATCAGTACGTATTATCCCTGTTCCATCAATCTTCGAAGTATTATACATGTCAATGCTGGCATGTTCATTTTGCAAATAGCCGTCCACGGTTAGGTTTCCACATATAGCCATGTCAAAGGTTGAGGATGCAAAATTCATTAAAGTAGCATCGGGGCCTATATAGACATTGCCTCCGACTGAATCAACCTTGTGGAACCAGGATATTCCCGTTCCATAAATATTAAGATTCCCTCGTAAAATAAAATCTCCTAGAAATGTGGTATAACCGTTATCATAGGTATTCAGCTCCGTATTGACATAGAAGTTCATATTTGCATTTCCGCCCTCTAAAGAAGCATCTTTCATGATATTTAGCACGTCTACCTTTCTTGTTTTATCAACCAACACGCTATTGCCTGTATCAATGTATACAATGCCGGCGCCATTGGGCTGGCAGTTGCATAAAGGCCCTTCGGCAATTATGGACCAGATATTATCGGTCCAGTTTCCGCTGATTTTTGAATAATAATAAGCAGCCGGGACAACCTTTCGGCAACCTGCCGGAGATGGTGTCGACATGTTTGTTATAGGAACCCCATTCATAACAAATGAAATCAATGATGCATCAAGCCTGTTCCCATCATTGTCGGTATATGCATCACCGGGTACATCATAACATAAATAAAAATAAATGGTTGAAACGTTGGTATTATAAGTGCCTGTTACACTGAAATTCATTGAAGAAAGATTACTCACGGATCCGAATAAAGAAGCTGTGGAATAATTAAATACAGAAGATGTTGAGTAATAAACCTTTGCTTGTGATATGTTCCGCAATGAGTCGGTACCATCTGTTCCGGCTGCAGAAAAATTAAACTGTGTTATTTGAGATCCGCAGTTTCCCGAGCCATTAATCTTGATACTTAAAATGGGATTATTAATAGAAAATTGATTGATATCCGTAGTCGTCAGCAATTGGGTGACCGCACTGGACAAATAAGTATACGGAGCCTTTGACGAAAACGTTCCGAACGGGTTTGAAGCTGGTGGATTACTTGTTGCATTGTCAATTTTAAAAGTCCCATTATTTGGTGAGACTCCCCTGATCATGGTCAGACTTTTAAATGAATTTATGGCCCTGATTTCAAAATTATTGAAGTAAATAGTATTATAATCTACATTTACTCCGGAGGTTGTAATCCAAACAGTAAACTGAGTAACACTGTTAAATTTAAAAGAATCAATAACCACTTCTGGTGAAATGACCTGATTCACAGTAACACTTGCTGTTGTCGCCGTGGTTTTAAATTCCAGCCCTGCAGGGAGCGTAATTACCAGTGTTTTATTCATCTGGTTTTTTGTAAACCCTTCAGACCCGCTGATTGCTGTTTCGGTAATAGAAAAATTTGCGGATACATAATTGGTCGGATATGTGGTGCTACACCATTCATAATTAAAGGGCGTAATAATATATGAACCAAAAACCTGAAGTGATAATAATAAAACCGGCACTATTAATAAAGTACGTATAATTTTTTTCATATGCTTGTTTTAAAATGTTAATAATCAATGACTTGGTATGATTTTATGATTTTCCAGTATTACCCTAATTATTGGTTTAAAGATAAAACCTTCAAATACTGTTTCAATCAGGATTGAACTAAATTCTATGAGTGTTTCCCTAAACAGAATTTTAGGGATACACTAAACAACATTGCGTTTTTCGCAGCTTTTTATATATGTTTGCAAAAAATAAAAAAAGTATTAAAAATTCAATTCCTTGTGATTTTGTAAATAACCTTTTGAATTGCTGCTAATTTGTCTTTAAATGTGCAATTTTGACAGCTGCGCTTTTCCTTTTCCCAACCGGCACTGCTTTTGATGAACCATCCGGAAAATAGTCAGGAGGATACAAAATGAATTTTAACAATTTTACTATAAAATCTCAGGAAGCTGTGCAAAAAGCGCAGGAAATAGCATCCGCCTTTCAGCATCAGCAGATCGAAAATGCTCATTTATTGAAAGGTATGCTTAGCGTTGATGAAAATGTGGTGCCTTACCTTTTACAGAAATTAAACGTCAATGTGCCGGTTTTCAAAAAAGCACTTGACAAGATTATAGAATCTTTTCCAAAGGTTTCAGGTGGCGAGCAATACCTTTCGCGTGATGCAAACAAAGTGGTAACAAAAGCTGCTGATATAGCCAAAGAAATGGGTGATGAATTTGTTGCCATCGAACACCTGCTTCTTGCTATGTTGTCGGGTGATGACACCGTTGCCCGCCTGCTGAAAGACAATGGTGTCAATGCTAAAGACTTGCGCACTGCCATTACAGAACTTCGCAGGGGATCGAAGGTGAACAGCCAGTCGGCAGAAGAAACCTATAATGCCCTGAACAAATATGCGCGCAACCTCAACGATCTGGCGCGTTCCGGAAAACTTGACCCGGTGATTGGGCGGGATGACGAGATAAGAAGAGTGCTGCAGATATTGTCGCGGCGCACGAAAAATAATCCTATTCTGATTGGTGAACCCGGTGTCGGAAAAACCGCCATTGCTGAAGGTATTGCTCACCGTATTATTCAGGGTGACATCCCGGAAAACCTGAAGTCAAAACAACTGTACTCACTTGATATGGGAGCCCTGATAGCCGGAGCAAAATATAAAGGTGAATTTGAAGAACGTCTGAAAAGTGTCATCAAAGAAGTAATTTCTTCCGAAGGAGAGATCATCCTTTTTATTGATGAGATCCACACACTGGTTGGAGCGGGAGCCAGCGAAGGCGCCATGGATGCGGCCAATATTCTAAAACCGGCCCTGGCACGTGGAGAACTGAGGGCTATCGGCGCCACGACGCTCAAAGAATACCAGAAATATTTTGAAAAGGATAAAGCGCTTGAAAGGCGTTTCCAGATGGTGATGGTTGACGAGCCTTCTGCAGCGGATTCTATTTCTATACTTCGGGGCCTGAAGTCAAGGTACGAAACCTACCACCAGGTTCGTATCAAAGACGAAGCTATCATTGCGGCTGTAGAGCTTTCGCAGCGCTATATCACCGATCGTTTTTTGCCTGATAAAGCCATCGACCTGATTGATGAAGCGGCTGCCCGGCTGCGCATTGAAATCAATTCAGTGCCCGAAGAGCTGGATGAAGTGGACCGTCATATCCGCCAGCTTGAGATTGAACGTGAAGCTATCAAACGAGAAAATGATAAAGCAAAGCTTGAAGCCCTGAACAGTGAAATTGCCGGCCTGAAGGATGAACACAGCCGGATGAAGGCCAAATGGCAACAAGAGAAGGAAGTTGTTGAAAGCATCCAGCAACGAAAAAAAGAAATTGAAAATTTCAAGTTCGAGGCCGATGCAGCCGAACGTGAAGGCAATTACGGGCTGGTTGCAGAATTGCGCTATGGAAAGATCAAAGAGGCCGAAGCGGCACTGGAAAAACTTAAGGAAATAAAATCAGGATCCGTGATGATAAATGAAGAGGTTGATGCAGAACTGATAGCTCAAATAGTTTCCAAATGGACCGGAATACCTGTGAATAAAATGCTGGAAAGCGAAAAGGAAAAGCTGCTTCATCTTGAAGACGAATTGCATAAACGGGTGATTGGCCAGGAAGATGCCATTGTTGCCGTGTCGGATGCTATCCGTAGAAGCCGCGCAGGGTTGCAGGATTCAAGAAAACCCATCGGCTCATTTTTATTCATGGGTACGACCGGCGTTGGTAAAACTGAATTGGCAAAAGCTTTAGCTGAATACCTGTTCAGTGATGAAAATGCGCTGGTGCGTATTGATATGTCGGAATACCAGGAACGCCATACGGTTTCACGTTTGGTGGGGGCGCCTCCGGGTTACGTGGGTTACGAAGAAAGCGGACAGCTTACCGAAGCCGTGCGCCGCAAGCCTTATTCTGTGGTGCTGCTTGATGAGATTGAGAAAGCACATCCCGATGTTTTTAACATTTTGCTTCAGGTACTCGATGATGGCCGCCTCACAGACAACAAGGGGAGAACAGCCGACTTCAAGAATACGATTATCATCATGACGTCCAACATTGGCTCACACATTATTCAGGAAAAATTTTCAACACTGAGCGAAAAAAACAGGGAGACGATCATCAATGATACCCGCACGGAAGTAATTGGGCTGCTCAAACAAACCATACGGCCGGAATTCCTGAACCGTATTGATGAAATCATTATGTTCAGCCCGCTGACAAAGGATGAAATCAAACAGATCGTTCGGCTCCAATTGGGAAATACCGAAAAAATGCTTGAACAGAACGGTATTGTCTTGAAAGTGACCGGAGTAGCCATTGATAAGATTGCTGAATTAGGATACGATCCGAACTATGGCGCCCGACCGGTAAAAAGAGTTATACAGCAGGAAGTGCTGAACAAACTCGCAAAACAAATAATTTCCGGTGCGGTTCAAAAAGATTCAACCATTGAACTCCGGTATGCCAAAGGTGACTTTGAGTTTGTGAATCTTTGATGCGTCCGCTGTTAAACGCGCACAGGCTCCATCATATTTTTTTGAAGTTCACCTTGTTGGGTTTGTTGGGCTCAGCTAAAAATATAATTCCTGATCTCAGGATTTTAAGCTACCTTTGTTTCAGATAACTGCAAGGTGAATTTTTTGTTGCCGCTTCAATTTATGCTACCTGGCAGTTTTGGATCAGCATATTTATATACCCGGTAAGGGTTTTACAGAATTCATTGTTTTATAAACTTAAAATTATCAGTAAGGGGAAACGTAAAAATTATGGGCAGAATGCACGAAACCAGCAACAAAAAAGAAATACAAAATAAGAAAGATAAAAAAAGAAAAGAAAAAGAAAAAAAAAGGCTGGAACGAAAAGAAAACAGTAAGAAATCAGGTGGTTTGGATGATATGATCGCCTACGTGGACCAATATGGGAACATCACCTCAGAACCGCAGGACCTGTCCAAAAGAGAAACGATCAATGCGGAAGATATCGAAATAAAAGTTGAAAGAAACCGAAACGATGAGCCTCAGGCTACCATCCGTAAGGGGATCATAACTTTTTTTAATGATTCCAAAGGTTTTGGTTTCATCAAAGACCTGGACACACAGGAAAGCATTTTTGTTCATTTAAAAGGATTACTGGAACCCGTTAAAGAAGACAATAAAGTGGTTTTTGAGGTTGAAAAAGGCCTCAAGGGGCTCAATGCTTATAATGTAAAAATTGACCGCTCCTGACAATTATTTGCCTGCAATTGGTTATAATCACCGGCTAAAATTCCATAAAAAACAGGTGGCACAGCTTGTATCGTTCCATGATTACCTTGCCATTACCTTGTAATAATCAACCTAAAACTGATTTATAAATGCGGGCATTGTTCTAATTTGTATTTTTGGCTATAAATCAGCATCTATGAAACACATTTTTACCTTTCTGTTTATCTGCCTGGGTATTGCAACTTACACAAAGAGCCAGAATCCTGAACTACAAAACCCAGCGACATCAAACAGCATTCATTCACTTAAGCCAGTTGCAGATACAAAAGATCTTCGAAATTTGAAAATAGTGCATGACACCCTGATCGCCGATATGCTATCCCACATCAGCAGCGACAGCATATTAAGCTATATACAGCATCTACAGGGTTATGGATCCCGGTTTTTGTTTTCACCCGGCCATAAAAATATTTCCCTCTGGTTACAGAATAAACTGATGTCTTTTGGTTATACCAACGTGGTACTGGATTCGTTCCTGGTAACCGACGAATGGCCTTTTGGAAGCGGTACTATTGTTACGAACTGGCAGTATAATGTTGTTGCGGAAATGACCGGAACCGTCAATCCCGGGATTTCTTATGTTATCGGCGGGCATTATGACGCCATTATTTATCCCAATGGTGACCCTTATACAGCCTGTCCCGGAGCGGATGATAATGCGTCCGGGACTGCGGCAACACTCGAAATCGCAAGAGTTTTGAAAGAACAGAATTTTTCTTTTCCGGCCACGGTCAGGTTTGTTTTGTTTGATGCGGAGGAGCTTGGTTTGTACGGAAGTTTCCATTATGTCGAAGAAATTCTTTCCGGTACGGAAAAGCCTGAAATAATGTTTAATATGGATATGATTGGCAACGAGCCATCTGATAGCGCGTGGAACTTGCAACTGAATAATTATTTGGGTTTCGAATGGATAGGAGGCCTCGCTTCGCAGGTTGCTGCAGAATATACCTCGCTGAGCACCCTGAGCAGCACCTATAATGAATCCATCGGTTCCGACAGCGATCCGTTCTTTCTGGCGGGTTTGCCTGCCATTTTCCTGCAGGAAGATATTTTCAGCCCGTATTATCATCAGTTGTCGGACGTGGATACCAATATCAACGAAAAGTATTGCGCCGAAGTCGCCAGGGTTGCATGCGGTATGCTGATGGAATCATCGCTGGCTCCTTTGATGGTTGACTTTGAGATTTTTAATCCGGGTGAAGGGCAGGCTCTGATTCCAAGATGGTTACCCAGCCCTGAAAATAACATCGCCACGTACCGGGTTTATTTCGGTTCAGCCCCGTTAACCTACGATTCGGTCTATACTACCTCAGACACAGCCATGATTTTTGCAGGCCTGGAAGCAGACACGCTGTATTATTTTTCTGTTTCGGCGGTAAACACGGAAGGTCGTGAAAGTATGAAGTATGAATTGAGCGATGCTCCGGCCCTCACATCTTTTGATCAGGGTATTCTTATTGTGGATGATTCCGAAGGTGGTTATTATAATCCTTCGGATTCGACGGTAGATGCCTATTACAGGAATTTGTGCGGCAATTTTCCGGTTACAGAATATGATGCCACACAAAACGGACCGGTGACATTAAGCCTTCTGGGGAAGTATTCGTCAGTGGTCTGGCACATCAACAAGATCAATATAGTTCCCAAATTACGGAATTCTATTGTTGAACTCAAGCAATATATGCAGCTCGGTGGCAATGTGCTGTTTACTGTTTTTCAGCCTGCAAGGATGTTCGAATATACCACCGACTTGCAACATACGTGGGGTGAAGGCTCATTCCTTCATGATATGCTTAAGATAGATTCGACAAGGTATAAGAGCAGTGCGGCATTCATCGGAAGCCTGCCTCTTGTAACCGGCTATACTATGATGGATGTGGATACCACCAAGACATATTCCACCTATAATTATCATTTGCCCTATATTGAAGCGTTATACCCATCGGCAGAAGGTACGGCGGTGTATTCGTTTGATACAGATTACGACAGCCTGACCGCCAATGGCAGCATGAAAGGAATGCCGGTAGGAGTGGAGTACCGAGGCGATTATAACACGGTTTTGTTGTCGTTTCCTTTGTATTATATGGACAGCATTCATGCAAAAGCAGTAATGCAGTACATTCTGACAGATGTCTTTGGGGAACCTGTAGCTATTGAAGAAGAAAACCAGGAATCAGCGCCGGTAAACGTATTTCCTAACCCGTCGCAAGGGACTTTTGTAGTCAGGACGAACGGAGATGTTCCACAGCAGCAGGCAATGGTCATTTATGATGTTACCGGCAGGCAGGTATTTTCTGTCGCAGGGTTGTCGGGGGACGAAAACAGAATCAGTACCTCTGGGCTTCAACACGGAATATATTTTCTGAAGGTGACATGTGGAAACCAGGCCTTCAATTTTCCGCTGATCATCGTCGAATGAGCCGGTGAAGTACTTTTATTTATTTCTTCGATGAGTTTTACTTATTATTGCTGATTTTTTTCAGGCCTTAAAAAAACTTTATTCATAAAACGGCCGGACGCATTTTTTGTGAGCTTTACCAGCAGGAAAACCACCAACATGCTGAGCAGCAGCCTTATAATAAAAATGCCTGTAAATGTGGCCCCAAGTGAAACCATCAGGATGGTGTCTTCGATAACACTGTGGCATAATCCCATTAACACCATGGCATAAAAAATATCTTTTTTGGGAATATGGGGGTTGGATTTTACTTCATTGATGATCAGCGCCCCGCCGTAAACCACGCCGAGCGTGAGGCCTACCAGTGCGATGGTACTCACCTCCTTGCCAATGCCGAGAAACTTAAGGAAGGGATTCAAGGCGCGAGTTATCAGATCAATAACGCCGATTTTCTTCAGTATCCTCAACAACAGCATCAGGCAGAAGATGAAGCAAATGATCACCAGATAATTTTTTAGTTCAGCAAGCGCCCATGAAGAAAGCGAATTGTTCGGGATGGCTTCCGGGCGCCAGGCTATCTGTGCAATCTCAGTATGGAGGCCAAAAATTTTGTAGAACTGAAAAATAAAAACGCCAAACAGAAAAGCAAACAAAAAACGAATTAAAAACATTGCTGCGAGCCGGACGCCTGTTTTGCGTGCTATGACAAGTTCAATAGGAAAGGTGTGAGCCACGAGCATCATGATGCTTAATGTGGTAACCTGCGCAATGGTAAGGTCCATGCCCCCGGAAATATTCAGAAAGGCAATAATGCCGCCGAATAAATTGGTGATCATACCTGTTGCCCAGACCAATCCCATTTCTCCGGGCAATCCGGTGTATTGCATGACAGGATAAAGTACGTCTCCGATAACCTGGATAAAACCAAGCATCTGGAGGATTTTTACAATAATGGATACCGGTATCATGATGCGGAACAAGATCAGCACCGTGCGGAAGACATCCTTAAAAAGAGAAACAAAGAATTCGCGCCACTGGCCTAATTGTCCGGACATAATTTATTTTTCAGCAGGAAAATTGATATAAATCGTGGCTCTTAACCATGAATCAATTACTTTATCAGCCTGAACATCTTATTCCAGCGTATGCGTTGAAAAAAGCTTTTCGAACTTCTTTCCTTATTCAGGTTTTGATTATCGACGGTGGGTGATTCGACCGATAACCATACAAATACGGCCCTCCCCACAATATGGTCGATAGGAACAAAACCCCAGAAACGGGAATCGGCGGAATTATGCCGGTTGTCGCCCATCATCCAGTAATAGTCGAGCTTGAAGGTGTATGAAGTGGCCTCTTTACCGTTTATGTATACCTTGTTGCCTTTGATCTGGACATCATTATGTTCGTAGATTTCAATGCAACGCTGGTAAAGAGAGATATTGGTTATATTGATTGGTATGGTAGTTCCGGCTTTGGGGATGTATAGCGGCCCGTAATTGTCTTCGTTCCAGCGGTAGTTAGAGTCGAACGGAAACGTGTAATAAGCCCATTGCCCTTTCGGGTACACGATTTTCTCAACATTTCTTACATAGTTAAGCTTTTTAATGCTTTCGGCAGATTCAGCCGTAAGGGTTATGATAAATTTATCATAGTCAACCTGCGTAACATCTTCTGTAATATCCAGTTTGTCATAAATGCGCGCTGGAATTAATGAGGAGTCGGTCTGTACCATGTATTTGTATTCTTTTATGCCGATATCTGGCAAAGGGCTACCATTGATAAACACGACCTGGTCTTTGATTTCGAGCGTATCGCCCGGAATTCCGATACAACGTTTGATATAATTCTCCCTTTTGTCAACCGGACGGGCAACAATATTTCCAAATCTGCGCTTATCATTCCATACTTCATGGTGCCCGACCTCCCTGACAATGGAATAATAACTGCGGTTTTGCATGTTAAGGGCAACGGTGTCACCATCAGGATAGTTGAAAACCACCACATCATTATTCTTGATTTTTGTCAATCCCGGGAACCTGTAATAAGGCAGTTTGATCCATTCGAGGTATGATTTGGTGAATTTGGTCATAGGCAAGGTGTGATGAGCGAACGGGAACGACAGTGGTGTCATGGGGAACCTTGGCCCGAAACTAATTTTATCGACAAAAAGGTAATCGCCGATCAACAGGGATTTTTCCATGGAGGAGGTTGGAATGGTATACGCTTCGATGAAAAATGTGCGGATGATAGTTGCCGCGATCACCGCAAAGACAATGGCTTCAACCCATTCGCGCAAGGCGGATTTTTTTATTGGTTTACGCTTGTCGGGATGGATATATTTTTCTTTTGAGAAAAAAGCCAGATAAGGCAGGTATGCGAAAGGAACCAGGATGCTTAATGTCTGCGCGCCCAATCCGTTTTTGTTATAACATTTCACTATCTCAACAACCATCAGCATAATGGTGAACACGTTGATGAAGGGCACCAGGATAAAAATGTACCACCATAAAGGTTTTTTTATGATTTTCAGCCAGATGTAAAAGTTAAAGAAAGGGATCAGGACATACCAGCCTTTTTGTCCGGCTTTTGCAAACAGGCCCCATAAGCCGGCCATGGTGGCTACAAAAAATACTATGGTGAGGATGGCGTAAATGCTCATTTGATTTTACGGTTTAAGTTTTTTAATACTATTTTTTGAATTATTAAGAGTACCTATATAATAAATTGTTACAAAAATCAGCAAAAAAAACGAAAGAAAGCAATAAAAAGTATAATTCCTTTTGGCTGTATATCAATTTGGTTGGCATGGAGGCATTTTATAAACACCGCTCATGTTAATAATTCAAAAGAAAAAAAATTAATAATTGAAAATGTTTTATATTTTTGCACAAAGAAATTTAAAAAAATCACTATGAATTCAAAAGTTTTCACCTCGCGTTTTTGGTTTGTACTTACCGTTATTTTTGCCGGAGCAGCAATGCGACTGGTCCCACATTGGCCCAACTTTACCCCGATTGCTGCTATTGCATTGTTTGGCGGCGCATACATGAGTAAAAAATATTTGGCTTTTATTATTCCATTAGCTGCTTTGTTTTTAAGCGATTTATTGCTCGGTTTTCATAACACCATGCCGGCTGTGTATATTAGTTTTGTAATTACTGTTGCCCTGGGTATGTTTATGCTGCGCAATCCCAAGGTATTAAATGTCCTTGGCGCCTCAGTGGCTTCAACGGTATTGTTTTTCCTGATCACCAATTTTGCTGCATGGCTGGGAAGTCCTTTTTATCCTCAGAATTTTGCAGGGCTGATGGAATCTTACGCAGCAGGTTTGGCCTTTATTAATAACGGCACCTACGGTATATCATTCTTTATGAACAGCCTTTTAGGTGATTTGTTCTATACAGGAATTTTCTTCGGAGCTTTTTACCTGGCCCGTTTGCGTTTTCCTGTTTTGGCAAAGTGTTAATTAACAAATCTCAAAATATTAAAATCCGGCTTAGTCCGGATTTTTTTTTGCCTACCGTTTATTGTATACGCGTTTGGCCAAGGTTTCATAAATTAAAAAAAACACTCCGGCGGAGGCTCCTGCCTCCGCCGGTTTATCATTGCAGGTTCTACCTGCCCGGTTTGCTAAAGAATGCTTCTTCCCTGTAGTAAAAATTGAATATGGCAATTTGTGACATCCAATTAATATTTTCTATTTTTGTAATTTATACCAAGAATATGAATGAGAAGGAAAATAAGATCATGTTACCGGAAGAAGTTATAATGAATAAAATTTATGTTATCCGGGGCCAAAAAGTAATGATCGACAGAGACCTTGCAGAACTTTATGATGTAAAAACAAGAATCCTAAATCAGGCAGTGAAAAGAAATGAAAAGCGGTTTCCTGAAGATTTTATGTTTCGACTAACCCAGGAAGAATTAGAAAATTGGAAATCACAAATTGTGATATCCAATAAGGAGAAAATGGGGCTGCGGAAGCCGCCATTAGCTTTTACAGAACAAGGTGTTGCAATGTTATCAAGTGTTTTAAACAGTGATAGGGCAATAATGGTGAACATCAAGATAATACGCGTATTTACAAAGATGCGAAAACTACTTCAAACACACGGAGAAATACTCAGGAAACTTGAAGAAATAGAAAGAAAAGATATTGAACAGGATCAAAAGATTATGTTGATTTTTGAATACTTGAAGCAGTTTGAAGAAGCCAAGCAGCAGCAATTAGAGCAAGAAACCCGGAAAAGAATAGGTTTTAAAACTTCAGGAAAAGAATAAAAATAGGCTAAACTCAGAACTTATACTGTTCAGCCAGGTTGCATAAATTAAAAATAAATGAAGTTCGGTGAAGGCATGATTTAATTGAATAGAAACCCTAAATATAAGTATTACTATGAAAAAGGTGTTTATTTTATCTGTTCTGTTTATTCTATGTATAAATTCAAGTGGACAAGTTAAAGTGGATTCTACCAATTCTAATACTTATAGTTACCAATATAAAAATTTAAATTTTAGCAACAAGGTAGACTCGGTACTTACAGAAATAGTTAATCACTCCTCACATTGTGATTTTTATTTAAAAAGCTCCATGGTTTATTTTGTAAGTTGCTTTAAAAAGATTGGATTCTATTATTTTTTTATTAGACCTTACCACATTAACAAACTACCTGAATTAGGGGAGTATAATTTTTTTGGTGCTTCAAAAATTAGAAATGAAATTTTCCTTTTCAGAGGAGAAATCGATAGTAGCTTCTACAAAGAAAAATGCAATGTTTTCAAAATTTATTCGCCATTGAATACGGATAATAAAATTGAAAATGATATGATTTTGTGTGATGGATGTTTGTGGAAGACCCAGATAATAATCAATAATCAAACAATATTAATAGAAGCTGAAATTTGTAAATAACCTGTTCGGCTAATGCTATTAAAGTAAAAACAAAAACACTCCGCCGGTTTATTATTGCAGGTTCTACCTGCCCGGTTTTGCAAAATGTCAGGTAATTTTACCTCATTACAAACCTGCACGGACATATTAATTTTGTTTGCCGGTTTCATCCTGAAACGTCAGAACGGGTAGCCAATCCCGAGATTCCCGATCACCATAAATTTATTGGAGTTTTGGCCAATCCATCTGGAATGAACCGGCATAGACGGATCTTTGATTACTACGGCACCGTCAAGCCTGATGACAAAATATCCGAAATCAGCGCGTAACCCCAGCCCCGAATCGAATGCCAGCTCACTGAGGAACGTGTTCACATTGAAAACTGCGAGGGGCAGCTGATTCGATGGCTTTCGCAGCCAGATATTTCCCACATCAAGAAAAATTGCCCCCCGTAAGATCTTATAAATCGGGAAACGATACTCCACATTCATTTCCAGGGAAATATCACCGATTTTTTCCAGCGAAATACTGTCGGGTTGCTTGTAGGCTCCGGGACCCAAGGTTTTAAGCCTCCATCCGCGCATGCTGTTGGCGCCTCCCATATAAAAACTTTTTTCAAAAGGGAGGACATTCTTATTATCCAGCGGTGAGCCATAACCGGCCGCAGTCCTGAAAACGATCCGGTTAAATTCATCGAAAACCATGTAGTACCTGAAGTCGACATCCAAACGGTAATATTGTGAATAAGGCGTTCCGAGCAGCGTGTACGACCCCTGTTTTTTACGGATCTGATTCGTGATCCAGAAAATAAACCCTGCAAGTTCGACATTGGTCCTCAGGTAAATAAAATCCTCGTTTTTATTTATTTTTTGTGTGTTGTAAATGAAACTATAAGAAAGCGCTGTTGTGATGTGGTCACGATACGCATTTTGTAAAGTAGTATTGTCCAGAGCGTCGATCTGCGCTTTAAAAGTAGAGTCGGGATTGATTTTAATCATGTTTACCTGCAAAGGAGTCAGGATATGGGTTTTGTGTTCGCTTTCTTTCCATTGATAACCAAAGGATCCGGAAAGGTAATACCTTTCGTAAGCCGGACGGATCTGGTAGTTAAACACGGTAGTAAGGATGGTTTTCGGCTTGAAATATTTCGGGAACCGTTCCTGTTTGATCGGGATTAAAAAACGCGGGATCTTCAGATTCAGTTCCAACCCGGTTTCAACGGTATTAATGAAAGGAAGGCTCTTTATGACGGGTTCTTCTTTAATGGCATTTTTTTTAACCGATTGAAATTCTACCGCCCCGTTAACTTTAACATCAAAAAGGTCAGCTCCCCGAAACAGGTTTTTATTTTCGTAAACAAGCCCTGCAGAAACTCCGAGTTCCCCGCCTTTGTTTGTCGCTTCGGTGCTGACGGCCAATGCCTGGGTGGGAGATTTTGTCAGCCTGATGATGCAGTCCAGCGATCCGGTAACATCCGAAGTCCGCTCCAATTCCTGAAAGTTGATGTTGACAAAGCGGTAGATCTTAAGGTCAAGCAAACTCTTATACGTTTTTTCGACATCAGAAATGTTGAAAATATCGCCGCTGTCAACGTACACAGATTGAGAAATGGTTTTTTTGTTGATTTTGAGTTTGTTTCTGAATGCGTAATAATAGACTTTTGGAGGTCGCTTTTTAAGCCTTGCCGGAATAATTACCTTTACTGTATCATAAGTGTTAATGATGTTTTTGTCTGTTTCAAAATCAGTATTTATAATGATTTTATTCAACGAAAAGCGCCTGTGTTTTGCTGTTACCAGTGAATCGGACTTTATGGCCGAAGGCGCCATCGCATCAGAGACCTTAATTTTAATATCAACCTTATGGGTGTTTAAAGAACTGTCAATGATAAAATTTATATAGTCTTTACTGAAATAATAATAACCGTTATTTCTCAGCGTACGTGTTATGCGTTCTCTTTCTGCGTCAATGTTATCCACATTATAGATTTCTCCGGGAATGATCAGGCATTTTGATTTTTCACTTAAGACAAACGCTTTTAAGGTGGCATCGTTTATGGCGTAGTTTACCGAATTAATTTTATAAGGTGTATAGGTGGTGATTTTATACTCTATTTTGGCGCAGCGCTTACGTTTTTTTGGATATTTAACGGAATAACTAATGTCAGCATTGAAATAACCATGATTATTGAGATAATATTCCAGCTGTTTCAGGGTGCTTTCAGCCAGCGTTGTATCCAACAGTACCGGCTCCGCAGCCAATGTATTTTTTATCCATCGTTTAAAGCCTGTCTCTTTACCCTTTGAAGCATAATTCCAAAACCTGATATTCAGGTACAAACCTAAATTTTTACGGTTGGGCTTTTGTTTATAAAGTGTTTTTAGTTCGGCAGCATCGATGGCATTTTTGTTCATTTTCAGCTTGTTACTGACGAGGAGGCGCTTGTCCGCCGGGTATTTTCGTATCGGGCTGCATGAAATCGCAAGAGCAAAGATTGCAAAGAAAAGAATGGCGATATTTAGATTGCTAGTCTTCAAATGTCAGTATTTATTCATACCTGAGTGCTTCAATCGGATCCAGGCGTGCTGCTTTTATGGCAGGGAAAATGCCTGATACCAACCCGACCAATACACATAACAATATCCCTGAAAATATCCATAACCAGGGAACTACAAAGCTGCTTCCAAGAATTATCGACATGATATTTCCAATGAGTATTCCGAACACAATCCCGAGCAAACCGCCAAGCTGGCCTATTACAATCGCTTCCACCAAAAACTGGTTTTTTATCGTGTTTGATGTGGCGCCCATGGCTTTCCGTATTCCTATTTCGCGTGTTCGTTCCGTGACGGAAACAAGCATGATGTTCATCAGGCCGATGGCTGCTCCCAGAAGGGTTATTAAACCAATGATCGTGGCAGCCATGGTTACATATTGAATGTTCTCAAGCAGCATTTGTGCGAGGTTATCACTTTTTTCCACTTCAAAATTGTTGTTATCGCCCGGCAGCACTTTTCTGATTACCCTAAAGGTGCCGGTAGCTTCGCCAATAGCCACATCAAGCAAGGTCGTATTGGTGACCATCACGTTAATGGTGTAGGACAGCTCTTTACCTGACACAAATTGCCGGAGGTTCGCAATCGGGATCATGCAACTCTTGTCGCCGCTGAATCCCATGCTGGAACCTTTTTCTTTCATCACGCCGATAATTTTATACTTTTTTACCCCGACTGATATTTGTTTGTCAATGGGGTTTTCGTTGTTGGGGAATAGTTTTTTAATGACCTCTTTTCCAACCAAAATCACATTTTCCCCATTTGAAAGTTCCCTTTTAGAGAAGTTTCTTCCGTATTCAAGTTCATAGCCGGAGGTTGTAAGGTAATTGTCATCAACGCCCTGGACCATAATATTCGGGTTGGTCTTTTTTGAGGCATATTTCGCGGTTGCTGCGCCGGTACCGAATGTGGAAATTGATGTCACTGCCGGGAAAGAGAACCTTTCTTTAAATTCGATGGCTTCATCATAGGTGATGTTCCGGTAATCTTTTGCCCTTTCGTCGCCGCCATGCATACGCATACCATGGTTCCGGATGCTGAACGTGTTGGAGCCCATGCGTGCGAAATTGCTGCTTATAGATCCTTTGATGGATTCGATAGCCGTAAGTATCCCGACCAAAGCCATGATCCCGAACGCGATGATCATAACGGTCAGTATCGTGCGCAGAAGGTGCGTGCGAATGGACACCAAAGAAATCCTGATGTTTTCAACGACCAATAACTTCATCTCAGATTTTCACATTAATAATTGTTGTAACAAAAGTATAAAAAT
Source organism: Bacteroidales bacterium (assembly GCA_035354195.1). GTDB lineage: Bacteria > Bacteroidota > Bacteroidia > Bacteroidales > CAIWKO01 > CAIWKO01. Next base: position 60,600 of record DAOQAT010000001.1, read on the forward strand.
TACGAAACTGTTTTGTAAATAGAGCGTTTTCATTTGTAATTTATTTTATCAGGTGTTACAATTTATAAATCCTTCTTATTGTTTCTGCGACACTCATTATTTACAAACACACCTGTTATTTTCTATTTTTCTATCTTTGTAAAAAAAAATTGAACGAAAATCAGCTTTTTGTTGCCAAAACCCAGTTCGGGCTGGAAGGATTACTGGCCGATGAACTGAAAACCATCGGTGCCAAAGACATACAGACCCTGACCCGGGCCGTGTCTTTTCGCGGAGGCCTGCGAACCATGTATGCTGCCAACTATAACAGCCGTACCGCTTTGCATATTTTGATGCCCGTACTTGATTTCAAGTTCCGGGATAAGGAGCAATTTTTTGATCTGATAAAAAAATTTGATTGGGCTCAATTTTTCCTGCCGGATAAAACCATTTCCATTGACACGGTCATGTCGGACACCTTTTTTACGAATTCGCATTATGTTTCCTTGTTGTGTAAGGATGCGATTGCCGATTATTTCCGGGAAAAATACCATCAACGCCCGTCGGTTGAACTTGAAAATCCTGATATAAAAATTCACCTTCATATCCGCGGGCATGAATGCTCTGTGTCGTTTGACAGTTCGGGCGGATCGTTGCATCGGAGGGGTTACCGTGTTAAACAAGGGCTGGCTCCTATGAGTGAGGTGCTGGCTGCAGGAATGGTTTTGCTTAGTGGTTGGGACAAAAAAACAAACCTGTTTGACCCGATGTGCGGCTCGGCGACCATCCTTACCGAAGCTGCCATGATCGCAGGAAACATCCCGGCAGGTTATTACCGGAAATCGTTTGGTTTCGAGAAGTGGAATAATTTTGATGATGCGCTATGGCATGATGTTAAAGAAAAAGCTGACGAGCAAATCAGTGAATATGAATGCGACATTGTGGGTGGAGATAATTCGGGCGCAGCTATCACAGCAGCGGCTGCCAACCTGAAATCAGCCCATCTGCATAAAGATATTCACCTTACAGAATGCGATTTCCGTGAGTTCAGGTTTCCTAAGGAAAAAGGAATGATCATCACCAATCCTCCTTATGGTGAGCGGATAAAACCTGACGACATCATCCGCCTCTATAAAGACATTGGTGACACGTTGAAGAATCACTGCGCCGGTTATGAGGCATGGATCATCAGTTCGCATTTTGATGCCTTGAAATTTATCGGTTTGAAACCCGGTAAAAAAATTACCTTATTCAATGGCCCGCTGGAATGCCGGTTTGTAAAATTTGAGCTTTTCGAAGGCAGTCTGAAAGATAAAAAAACCAGGGAGCAATAGAAAATAGGAAATGTCAGCAGGTGATTGTTTTTCAGGGGTGCAACCTGTTTCATCGAACCGTTGAATGAGTTAGCGGAAATTTGCAATTAACAACGTGCTGTTATCAAAACGATCATCTTTTTTTATCCCATTATCAAATAAATAATATTTTTGTAGAACTAGGTTTAATTTAAGTTTGATGAGATGAAATTTTACAGAACAATTTTGCTGGGGTTTTCCTTATTATTGACAAACATAGCTTTTGGCGGAACTTTTATCGATATAAAGATCTTTACCGGATACAGTATCAATACTTTTAATTTTATGCCTGTGTCTGGCAAATACTCTGTCTTTGATGCGGATAAAAAAGTGGTGGATATCCTTAGGGATGAAATTACGACTTTTAAGATAAAAAATGATACCATCTATGTTTCAAAAGGTACAAAACAGTTTGGAAAATTTACATCACTGAATATCAGCGGCAGCGGCCTGCTGAACAATTTTAAAATCAAACCATCCAACACGAATATTCAGGAACGTAATTATGATGATAATTTACAAATCACCGTTCAGGATGGCTATTTTCTGATCATCAATCAGGTAGAAATTGAAAATTATGTGGCGGGTGTTGTTCAATCAGAAGGTGGCGGGAGTGTAAAAGACAATGATTTTTATCTGGTACAGGCCATTACCTGCCGGACCTATGCACTTAACAATATAAAAAAGCACTCCAAAGAAGGGTTCAATCTGTGCGACAGTGTGCATTGCCAGCAATATCTGGGACGTTGCAAATCAAATGAAATACTGGCAGCGACCTTTAAAACAGCCGGTGATGTGATTGTGGACAAGAACGAAAAGATGATCTCGGCGGCCTTTCACGCAAATTCAGGCGGGCAGACTGTCAATTCTGAAGACATCTGGAAAATCTCCACCAGCTATCTGAAATCTGTTAATGATACCTTCTCATTAGGTATGCCTAATGCAAAATGGGAATATAAAATTTTGCAGGCCAACTGGCTTGATTATTTAGCCAGCCGTTTCAATTACCCTGTCAATGACCCGGAAAAAAGGAATTATGCATTGACCTTTAAACAGGACACCCGAAAAGTATATTTCGCTGACAGCATACTTTTATCAACAATCCGATACGACCTTGGTTTGAAATCCACCTGGTTCTCCATTGAGCAGCAGGGCGCAAACATGGTTTTTAAAGGCAGGGGTTATGGACATGGCGTTGGACTGAGCCAGCAGGGCGCCATCCGGATGGCACACCTGGGATACAATTACCTGGATATTATTAAATTTTATTATAAAGATGTTGAAGTCGTAAATTACGATGAGTTGAATATCAAATAATACATGTTCTGGAACCGTTATCCGTTTGCACGTATTCTTCTGCCTTTTTTATCGGGAATCACCGTAGCCTTGTATTTTGACCTGAGCCTTCTTATCCCGGTTTATTTTTTTGTTGTATTGGCCCTTGCACTTGCTGTGCTGGTTATCTTTTTTCAGAAAAAGATCAGCTATAAAATGCGATGGCTCACGGGTTTCGTTATCGCCCTGTTTTACCTTCTTGCGGGGTACCAACTGACAGCGCTTAAGAATAATGAAAACAACAATTCCTTTTTTGGTAATTATTTGACGGAAGAAAATTACACCCTGGCACGCCTCACCGAGCCGGTTCAGGTCAGGGAGAAGGTTTGCAAATGCGTGGTTGAAATAGTGGCGGTTAAAGATTCTGCCCAATGGCATACTGCCTCTGGTAAGGCAATAATTTATCTTGAAAAAGATTCATTATCCGAAAAACTGAATTATGGGGATGAGGTATTGATGAGAAGTAAGTATGCTGAGGTTGCGCCCCCATTGAATCCTGAAGAGTATAATTATAAAAATTATCTGAAGTATCGGTCGGTTCAATACAGCAGCTATGTCAGGAATGCCAATTGGAAATTAATTTCGGCCCATAACGGAAACGCGCTCATGAGTTTTGCATATACACTGCGTAATAAGTTTCTGAATATTTTGAAAAAAAATGAATTACAAGGTAATGAATACGCCGTTGTTTCAGCGTTGTTAATAGGATACACCGACAACCTGGATCCGGAGCTGATCAAGGATTATCAGGGAACGGGGGCGGTTCATATTCTTAGCGTATCGGGCTTGCATGTGGGAATTATTTTTATCGTGCTGAACTTTTTATTGCTATTCTTTGATAAAACCAGGTACGGACGAATCCCAAAAGCCTTGCTCTTGCTTGGATTTATTTGGTTTTATGCGGTTCTCACCGGTATGTCGCCATCGGTCATGCGGGCAACCGCCATGTTCAGTTTTGTTATTATCGGAAATGCTTTCAGGCAGCCGCCCAATATTTACAATACTATTGCAGCCTCGGCATTTGTACTTCTGATGGTTGACCCGTATATGATAACAGCTGTTGGGTTTCAGTTATCCTATCTGGCTGTAATTGGCATAGTTGCTGTTTACCCCTTTATTGAAAAAGCCTGGACACCCAAAAACTGGCTGTTACGTAAGACCTGGTCACTGATAGCTGTTTCTCTTGCGGCACAATTGATTACATTTCCTTTATGCCTGTATTATTTTCACCAGTTTCCCAACTATTTCCTGCTGACCAATATCGTAGCTGTGCCGTTGTCGGGATTGATCATCTACCTTGGAATAGCGGTGCTGGCGCTGTCTTTTTGGCCATGGCTTTCCTTATTGCTGGCAAAGGTACTTTCATACTCCCTGATGTTTCTCAACGGATCAATATCATTTATTGAAGAACTTCCTTTTTCAGTTTCAAGGGCTGTGCCGGTCAATTTCACCGAGATGGTGCTGATTTATGCCATTGTTATCTGTATTTGTGTGTTTCTATTGCAACATAAAAGTAAGGCACTGATCGGAAGTGCTGCTTTTGTGGTTTTACTGCTGATTTCTGTGGCAATACGTAATTATAACGCACTGGTTCAAAAAGAAATCATTGTTTATCAGGTGAATAAACATACGGCCATTGATTTTTTTGATGGCAAGTCTGCTTTTTTTATCTGCGATTCTGCTTTTATTTATGATACAAAAAAACAGGATTTCCACATCATGAATAACCGCTGCAAACACAGGTCGCGCAATGTTTTTCCGATAGTGATGACTAAAGAAAATGTTTCTTTTAAGAACAATATTTTTTACAACCATGGCGACTTTTACGGCTTTGCAGGGAGAAAACTCGCAGTAATAAACAAGGCCACATTCAACAGTCATAAGTTGGCGCTGGATTACCTCCTGATTTCTCAAAACCCTGATATCACTATGGAGGAGCTGTTAACACAATACGAGCCGTCCTTGATCATTTTTGACGCATCCAATTCGGAAAAAAATATAAAAAACTGGACAACTCAATGTGCAGACATTGGGATTCCTTGTTATTCAACCCGAAAGTCTGGTGCCTGGGTATGTAATTTAGCCGATTGATGCAATGAATACGATTCAGATTATAGCGTTAGTAATTTTTGTCGTCACCTATATTGGTATTATTTTCACACGCCTTCCATGGATAAACATTGACCGGCCATCTGCCGCGTTTTTTGGTGCAGTGGCTATGATACTATTTAATGTGCTGAATTTTGAAGAGGCCATTTTTTCTATCGATTTCAACACCATAGCTTTATTGCTTGGTATGATGATCATCATTTCCACCTTGCAGCTGGATGGCTTCTTTTCATATATTGCCCGAAAGACCATGGCCTTTTCACGTACCCGTTTCAGGCTGATGGTGATCATTGTTTTTGTTACCGGAATTTCGAGCGCTTTCATGGTCAACGATGCGGTGGTGCTTCTTTTCACGCCGGTAATCATCGCATTGTGCCTTGCATACCGCATCAACCCTGTTCCATACCTTATTGCAGAGATCCTTGCATCCAATGTTGGCAGTGCCATGACCATGACGGGAAACCCTCAGAATATGATGATCGGGATTAATTCGGGAATTTCATACGGTGCTTTTTTACTGCATCTGCTTCCGGTATCAATACTAGGCCTGTTGATCATCATCTTTATCATGCGTCTTTTGTATCCCGGGGATTTTAAAGATAAGACCCCGCTCCAGGTGTATGAAAACGGTTTTGAGTACAACTTCAAATCCATGAAGTTTTCCGTTCCAATATTTTTAGGGGTGGTAATACTTTTCTTTTTCAGCACCTTTCTTCATATTTCAATCCCGATGATCGCTTTGTTTGGCGGTTCGTTGATTTTGATATTCGGAAAGATCAAACCTTCAAAGGTTATCAAGGAAATTGATTGGGTGTTACTGCTGTTTTTTGCGTCGTTATTCATTGTGGTTCATGGGATCGAAAAAGCAGGGCTGATGGAATATATCATCAGTTCCAAACCCCTGACAAGCGATGTTGCCGGTGTCAGCGCGCTTCACGGGATCAGCCTCCTAGCATCGCAGCTTGTGAGCAACGTGCCGTTTACCGTGGCCATGCTACCGCTGATGAAAACCATTTCATCGGATGCCATGTGGTTAGCGCTTGCTTCTGCATCTACACTCGCGGGAAATGCGACCATCCTTGGGGCGATGGCCAATCTGATCGTGATAGAATCAGCAAAGCATCATAAAGTTCATATCGGCTTTTTCGAGTTTTTTAAGGCAGGTATAATAACCACCCTAGTGACATTACTTTTATCGATCGGGATAATTCTACTTGAAATTAGGATAGGGATGTTCTGATAAATCCGGAACCTGCCTGTTTAAAATCTATTTGCAGAGTTTTACTATCAGTTTGGCGATCTTAGAGGCTGATTCTCCATAAGCATTGGCTATTCTTGCCTGCTGGTCTTTCATTTCAACAGAGTTGTCACTTTTTCCGATAACTTTTTCAGATTTGATGGTGGCAAGGATATTTTCAGGATTTTCAGTTTCAACGAAATTAACAGTAAGGTTTACATAGGTGTCCCTGTTTATACCGCCTGAACTTGCGTAAAAACCGGGTTCTATCTTGTTGGTGGTAACGATCATGGTGTACTTGGAGTCGCCTTCTTTCTCGGCTTTTAATTTTAGTTTTCTCATGCCAAGGTTAAACTGTTCTATAAACTTAGGTTCGTGTTTATCCTTGAAGTCGGATTTCCATTTTGCAACAAATTTATCAGCATCGGCTGCTTTTCTGAATTCACCTCTTTTTTGTTTCAGGTAATAATCTTCAGTGAGACCGGCAACATCCATCCCGTCATAAACAAAAGAGACTGATATGGTTGGCTGGCCAATCAGAATGGTAATATCGCCGCTTACAAGATCGATATCCTGTGCTTTGGCTTTTTGGAAGTTGAATGTTATAATTACCAGGATGAATAACAATCTTATGTGTTTCATAGTGATGAGTTTATAGAAAATGTTAAAAAAAAAGTATTTTAGTGCAAATCTACAATTTTTTAATAAAACCCCTATATTTGTGAAAGAAAAAATACAAACAAAAAAAATACGATTATGTGTTTAATTGAACCAAACTCTTCTTTAATTCCAATTTTGATTATCCTGGCTGTCTGGGATATTGTATGGAAATTTATTGCATTATGGAAGTCGGCGCGGAACAACCACCTTGCCTGGTTTATCTGTATTGCTATTTTTAACACCATTGGGATTTTACCTATCATTTACGTTCTGACCCACAGGAAAAAGGCCGAAGCTGAAAAGCCGTAAACCCAAATTTGCAAAAAAATGAAAAAATTGACCATATTATTCATTGTATTGTTTATGACAGGGAGTTTTAGCCTGAAAGGCCAGACACAAATGCCCAATGCCGATTTTGAAGGATGGTCGGCTGCATATCCGGATAACAGGCCGCTTAACTACAATACCATTGACACCTTAGGCCTGCACAGCTGCTATAAAACAACCGACAAACACGGAGGTACATATGCTGCAAAATTAAGGTCGCTTGACACCACCATAATTATATACAATGTTAAACTTCCGGGCGTTGCAACCCTGGGGAAGATCAATATTAGCAGCATGACTATTACCAAAGGAATCCCATTTACCGATAAACCCAATAATTTCAGAGGTTATTATAAGTACCTGCCGGTAAATATTGACACCATGTCCGTCTACCTTTATTTCTGGCGATATAATACCGTGCTTCAAAAACAAGACACTATGGGCGGCGTTGCTTTTGACACTTCTGCAACTATTGGCTCTTATACGCTGTTCGACCTGCCCATACAATGGGATACGAATTACACGGAGTCACCGGATTCTATGAATATAATTTTGCTGGCTTCGCATACCATTCAAAACCATACCAGCGCCTTTTTCGATGATTTTAGTTTTTATTATCTGGCCACAGGGTTTGAACAGCGCCTGGATGATGTGTTGGCAGAAGTTTATCCAAATCCGGCAACTGGCCTGCTTACTATCAATAATGAGGTAACTACCGAAATCAGCCTGTACTCTATAGCGGGAGCGTTGATCATGAGGCGGGAAGCGGCTGAAAAGAATTGTCAACTGGATGTTTCGAGCCTGCCGCGAGGTGTTTATGTACTCCGGTTGAAGGATGATTCAGGAGTGAAAATATCCAAAATTATTCTGGAATAGCCACAAAACAGTTTGGGATCTCTTTCTGGATTTCGATTACGCTCTGAAAACAATCCGTATTGTTGGCTGTTAAAATTAACAAATGGAAATGATGTGATCCGGAAAGAACAATATTACTTTCCCTCGTCTGAGGAACTAAATACTTTTTCCCCCCGGATAAATGTTTTTAAAACCTTAGCGGATAGTACTTCTTTTTCGGGGATCGTCATGATGTCTTTATCGAGTATGACGAAATCCGCGTATTTACCAGCTTCCAGGCTGCCTTTTTCGTTTTCTTCAAAACATGCTTTGGCAGCCCAAAGGGTTATACCTCGAATCGCCTCAGCCCGGGTGATAGCATTTTCGGTTTGAAAACCATTTTCAGGAAAGCCTTTTATATCCTTACGGAAAACGGCTGCATAGAACGTCAGCATGGGATCAATTTCTTCAATGGGAAAATCAGTGCCGAAAGGAATCCATCCGTTTTGTAATAAAAGTGTTTTATAGGCATAGGCGTTTTTCACCCTTTCTTTTCCAAGACGGGCTTCAGCCCAATTCATATCCGAAGTGGCGTGTGTGGGTTGAACCGAAGGAATGATGCAAAAGTCGCCAAACATACCGATATCATTTGGATTAACTACCTGTGAATGTTCGATGCGCCAGCGCCGGTCGTTTTTTCCGTTCAGAATTGCTGCATAGATTTTCAATAGTTGCCTTACGGCTGAATCACCAATCGCATGCGTGTTCACCTGATAATTGTTTTCGTAAGCAATGTTGCAATAATACCTCAGCGAGTCGGGGGTCTCAAGCATTAACCCGAAGTTTGCTGCGTCATCGCTGTATGGCTGCAGCAGGCAGGCGCCACGCGAACCCAGTGCCCCGTCGGCATACAATTTAATGGAACAAACATGCAGCCTGTCTTTTTTATAAATTCCTTTTTTTACAAAATAATCAATGTTCTCTTTTGAGGGATCGAGCATCGCATAAATATTTATTTTCAGTAAGCTTTCCGACTGCAACTGTTCCAAAAAGAGAACTGTTTCTTTTGATAATCCTGCGTCAGCTACGGTGGTCAATCCGGTTGCCAGGCATTTTTTCTGGGCTTCCTGAAGCAGGGTGGCAAGTTCGTCGCCTTTGGGTTTTGGTACAAATTCTTTCATCATGTCGGCGGCCTTATCAATGAGGACACCGGTGAGTTTGCCATTTTTCAGTAGGATTTTCCCGCCATCAATTTGTGTTTTCGTAGTAATGCCGGCAAGTTCAAGCGCTTTTGAATTCGCAATAACCGCATGCCCGTCTATGCGCGTAAGCACCACAGGGATGTCAGGGAAATTTTCATCGAGCAGTGTGTTATCCGGGAAGTTTTTATCCTCCCAGAGGTTCTGGTCCCATCCCCGGCCCAAAAGCCATTGCGGGTGAAGTTTAGTTTGATGGGCTTTCAGCCGTTCGATGACCATTTTAAATGAGGTGGATCCTTTCAGATCAGCCTGTTGCAGCATCAGTGCAAGGCCATAAAAATGGCAGTGTGCATCAATGAAACCGGGATAAACTATGCCACCCTGCAGGTCAATGCTGGCTTTCGAATTATAAGACTTTTTGATCACATCGCTGCTGCCTGTGGCAAGAATTTTCCCGCCTTTCACAGCCATGGCTTCTGTTATGGAGAAATTATTGTCAACGGTGTATATTTTTCCGTTGTAGAGCAAAAGGTCGGCTTCGGCCTTTTGCCCGCAAGCACCTAGTATAAGCATAAGCGGTATTGCTAAAACAATTAGGTTTCTTTTCATTCTATGGTCTTGTCCAGCAAAGATAAGCGGTTTTGTTTTCCAATTTTTTATTATTTTCTTGCAACTGTTTTTTTTGTAAATTTGTTCTGCCACTGGCCGATTGTTTATTTTGAAAAACAAACAGATAGCGATCGACTGATCAATCAACGAAAAGCGTAATACTGCAAATGAAGAAAATATTCTCTGTTTTAATAACCCTGCTTTTTGTTTTTAATGCTTATGCGCAGCTGAACACTGGTGGCCAGCAGGTATTTAGAAGCCTGACCGACAACGGAATCAGGGGCATAGGAGTGGCTTATTTATTTAGCGGCACAAACCGTTATGAGATCACATACAACAACACATTTTTTGTGCGCCTGGGTGTGAAAGATTTTACATTTCTCAAAGAAATTGGCAAACCGGCTCTCCCTGCGCGTTACGATATTGTTTTAATTCCTGATGGCGCTCAGCCTGAAATTGTTTTGAAAAACGCTCCATTTGCACCACAGGATGGCCTGCTTATTTACCCTGCTCTTCGAAATGCCACCGATCGTTATGGCGATCCGGACCCTGAATTTACTTTAGATTCGGCGTTTTATCAAAGCAATACCTGGTATCCTGAAAATCCTGTAACACTTGTTAATATTATAAAAGTCAAAGGTATTTCTCTTGCGGTAATTCAGGTTTGCCCTGTGCAGTATAATCCACAAATGAGAAAGGCAAAAATCTTTAGCCAACTGGATTATGAAGTTAAATTTTCACGGAATAAAAAATTTTTCAATCATAAAGAGCAATATTCGGCTGCTTTCCTTAATAAACTGCAAAACCTTGTATTGAACAATGTGTCTGTGAAAGCTGAAACGGATTTGTATTTTTCGGCAAAGAATTCTCTGTCACAGTCAAAAACAGCCGGTGCAAAAAATTATATCATCATTACGCATTCGGACTATCTGGAGGCAGCCGACAGCTTGGCCAAATGGAAAAACCAGCTTGGTTATTCCACAGAAATAGTGTCACGGTCAAGCTGGACAAGCCCGCAGGTTAAATCAGAGATACAAAGCCGTTATCAGTCATGGTCACCCAAACCTGATTATGTTGTGATCCTCGGCGACCACGATCAGGTGCCCGGCGAGATTCATCAGGATCCGACCTACGGCGACAATTTTGCGACCGATTTGTATTATGCCTGCATGGATGGAGCATCGGATTACGTGGCCGATCTGGCATTCGGGAGAATTTCGGTGTCATCAGCCACAGAAGCTATGACCGTAGTTAACAAAATTATCAGCTACGAAAAAAATCCACCTGTTCAGCCTGCTTTTTATTCTAAGGGCGTAGTTAGCGCATATTTTCAGGATGATGATGATAACTCTTATGAAGACAGGCGCTTTGTACTTACCAATGAGGAAATCAGGAATTATATGCAGTCGCAGCAAGGGTTTACGGTTGACAGGATTTTTGAAGCAGACACGGGCACAACTCCTTTATATTATAACAATGGCCTGTATGCAAATTCAGAGCCCTTGCCGGCGGAACTTCTACGAAGCAATGGATTTGCGTGGGATGGTGATAAAAATGACATAGCCGCCGCTTTGAATTCAGCCGATGGAAGGCTGTTCCTCGCTCACCGCGATCATGGTTATGTGGGCGGCTCGGGATGGGCATCACCCGAATTTGTTACAAATGATATTAATATGCTGAACAACGGAAATAAACTGCCTGTGGTTTTCAGCATTAATTGCCATACCGGCGAATACCAGCTGAGTGAATGTTTCTCTGAAAAATTTTTGCGTAAGGCTAATGGTGGCGCGGTTGGCGTATTCGGGGCGGCTTATTACAGCTGGAGCGGATTCAACGACGGGCTGATTGCAGGTATGTTTGACGCTATCTGGGCAAGCCCCGGACTGGTACCCAACTTATCCGGTAATGGCGATGATCCTGTTGGGAGCCCGGTGCCTCATGAACCTGTATACACGATGGGCGACGTGCTGAACCAGGGAATCATCAGAATGATCCAGACCTGGGGCGATGATAAATACACCCATGAGTTGTTCCATTATTTCGGTGATCCGGCCATGAAAATCTGGACTGCTTTTCCCGGAACAATTTCCGCCTCGCACCAGGCCTCCATTGCTTGCCATGATACTTCGTTTACTATCAATACGGCCAGTTGTTCCCATTGCCTGGCAACGCTTGTTGTTGATGGCGAACTTATTGCCAGTGACAGCCTTAATTCAACGCCGCTCACCTTACATTTTCCTCCCGTGCTTGGTAGTGCTGCAGTTCTTACGATTTCGAAACACAACTTCAGGCCTTATATTGCGAATATCCCATTTACATCAACCTGCTTACGTCCTGATTTTAACATTGCTTATGGTAATGCCTGTGTCGGTCAGGAGATAGATTTCACGGATGCTTCCGGCGGAGATATTCTCACTTACAACTGGGATTTTGGAGCGGATGCACTCCCTTTGACAGCCAATACTTCCGGGCCTTTTCAGGTTGTTTATTCCTCACCGGGGATGAAAATCATCACGCTTACCATTGTAAATGGAATTAATTCCGAAACGTATTATGATTCGCTGTACATTGACCAGCCTTGTATTTACTACACCGAACAAAATCACGTTACGACGGTCAATGCCTGCCAGGGCATGCTTCTCGATAACGGAAGTACAGGGAACTATATTGCCAATTCAAACGATACGGTAACCATCTCAGCTTTGGGCGCTGCCTCTGTCACTCTTAACTTTGTCGATTTTGATGTGGAACCGGGAGACAACGGCAGCTGTAATTATGATTACCTTGAGGTATTTGACGGGTCCAATACGTCTGCCACTCTTATCGGCAAATACTGCAACCTGACAGGGAATACGCCACCGCCGGCCATCACTTCTACCGGGAGTTCCATAACACTGCATTTTTATTCCGATGGATATACCCAGGGAAGAGGCTATGAGATCGATTTTAACTGTGCGACTGCAGGATTGGCGCCTTCTGCTGCTTTCATAGCCGAACCGCTGAATACCTGCGACGGCTTGATAAACTTTACGGACCTGACTACCAATTCACCGGTGGCATTTCTTTGGAATTTTGGTGATGGCGATACTTCCAACCTTCAAAATCCGTCTCATAATTACCTGGCAAATGGAAATTATACGGTGTCGCTTAAAGCTACGAACGCATACGGGGATAATACTTTTACCCGAATAAATTATATAAGTGTTCAGCGTCCTGATGCTCCGGATGTAATAAATGATACGGTATGCGGCCCTGCGCAGGCTGAGTTGACGGCACTTTCGGAAGGCACCATTAACTGGTATGATGATGAAATAGCCGGTAGCCTGGTTTATGCCGGTGATACCTTAACCACTGCCATGCTGGACACGATTACCACTTATTATGCGGAATCGGTGACAAACGAAATTTATACGGCAGGGGCCCCGGATACACTGATAGGTAGCGGAGGTTATTATACCGGTACCACCGGGCATTATCTGATTTTTAACTGCCTTACAGACCTGACCCTGGTTTCGGTTGATGTTTATGCAAACCTTGAAGGTAACCGCACGATTAAATTACAGTCAGGTTCCGGTGCCGATATCCTTGATACCATCATTAACCTGGCTTTAGGAAAAACTACGATTTTTCTGAACTGGAGTATTCCTGCAGGAACCAATTACAGGCTTGTCAACACCGGCCCCGTGCAAAGGCTTTTCCGCAATTCAAGCGGGGCGGTTTATCCCTATACGGTGAATGACATTTTAAGTATTACCGGCAACAGCTATAACAGTTCGAGCTACTATTATTTTTATAACTGGAACGTGCAGGCCGGTGCTTGTAAGAGCGTTCGGGTGCCGGTAACAGCTTTTGTTTATTCCGCTGTGCCTGACGCCTCCTTTACTTTCAGCGGCCCCGATAATATTGTTGACTTTACTAATTCAACAGCCGATGCCTATTCATATGAATGGGATTTCGGAGACGGTCACCATTCTGTGGAAACCAGCCCGACGAATACTTTTACCTCCAACGGTTCGTATATCGTAACACTTACAGCAACCAACAGCTGTGGGTATGACATTTTTATTGACACTGTTGATATATACAGCGTTGGAATTACTGAAAATGGCAGTTTCCAGAATCTTAGTATCAACCCGAATCCTGCCACTGAAAGCATTGTTGTTACATGGGAAAGCATTGCTGAAAATTTAAGTTTAATTGAAATTTCGGATACTTATGGGCAACAACTCTTTTATAAAAGTATTGCCGCCCGCATGGGAATCAATTCTGAGACGATTGATCTGAGCGGTTTTGCGCAAGGTGTTTATCTTGTTAAAATGATTTCTGGGAATCAAAAGTCGGTGGTGAAACTGGTGGTTTTGTAATTAGTATTTTAATATCCATTATATGCCTAAAACATTATAGTTTCATTATGACCATAGCGGATATCATATATAAACACCTGATAGAATATAATTATGTCGTAAGGAAAGGGCTTATCAATAAGATCATATTGTTAGCTATTATCAGCGCCTTTCTTTTTAACAATTTTTTCGATTTTTTAAAGCATCTGTATGATAATCAAATGGTTGAATTTGGGTTCTGGGTTTTTTTTACATCCTTTATAGGCACAATGCTCTTTGGGGTGATGATATTTATTAAACCTAGAAGTTTTGCGCCTTCCTCCGCGTTGAAAAAAGCAAAATTGTATTTTAAGGAAGATGTATTTAATTTTATCAGGGAACATAACCCGGAAATGCAAAAAATTATGCCTTTTCAGAAAATTCATTTTCAATCCCTGCTCGATTCCGGATTAATCCCAAAGAAAGATTTTAATTACGAAGGTGATGACTGTATGAACGGTAGTTATAATAATATTCCGTTCAAATTATGTGAGGTCAACCTATTTCATTATTTTAAAAGTTTTTTTTACGGCCAATTTACAATTTGTGATTTTAACAGGCCATTACTGCCTGTATTCATCTCATTTAATAATAAGGAACTTAATTATTCCGGTGCTGTAATTTCGGAAAATACCGTGCGTATGATTCAGGATTATTGCAGTAAATATAATTCGGAAATAAAAATATCACTGAAAGAGCAAAAGCTATATATCGCAATAGGCAGGCACCGAAACCTTTTTGAAAACTATAATAAAAAAGCTATTGGGAACCTTGGAAGCGATTATGATATTTTTGTTGCAAACTTTTCTATTATTAAAAGTATCATTGACGATCTTCAATAATTTTGGATTTCCAAATTTATATCAAATTTCAATTCCTTTGTGAAACGCCACCAGCCCGTCCATCGGTTCTTTCATGATTTTTGAAACCGTAGTCCCGAATTCCCCGGCCACCTCCTCAAGGATTTCTTTAAGGTTTGAAGATACCGATCCGGTAAACGCCAGCGGTAATTTTTTGAAATTGGGATAAACAGCCACATGATCCGTAAAAAAATTCTTAAAACAACGATACACCAAATCATGAATGTAAGGATCACGGAAGTTTGTTCTCAAAAATTTTGAAAATGAAGCCAGGTAGGCATTTGGTGAGGGCTTGTGATAGATCTTTTCCAGCACCTCTTCGCGGCTTATGGCGTAGTTGCTTTCAAATGCGTGATGAATATGTTCAGGAAGCCTTTTGTAAAAATAAGCCCTGAGCAATTCTTTGCCGAGCGCGGCGCCGCCGCCTTCATCGCCTAAAATATAACCCAATGAAGGAACCCGGTCGGTGATCTTTTTGCCATCGTAAACGCATGACACGGAACCGGTACCCAGTATGCATGCGATGCCGCTGCCATGCCCGAACAAAGCCCTGGCCGCACCAAACAGATCGCTGTAAACGTCTATTTTTGCTGAAGGGAAATATTTTTGCAAATTATTTTCAACAAAAAAAACGGCACTATCGGTACCGCAGCCAGAACCATAAAAATGCAATTGGCTGATTTCATTTTTATTAATTTTCAAATCGTTCTCCAGTACTTTTTTAAAAATATCTTCCCCGGCAAAATAAGGATTCAAGCCCTTGGTGTAATAACTTGCCGTTCTGTTATCCGGCTTTAGCAATAGCCAGTGTGTTTTGGTGGAGCCGCTGTCAGCAATGAGTATCATGGTCAGGATGAGTTGAAAATGAAAAAAAATATGAAAGAATAAATGAACCCTGTTTGATTTCTGACAGCTAAGTTATATATTTGTTGTAATTATTCAGGTTTTTTATTATTTATCACATGGGCCTTTTATTTAATGAAATCTTGGCATTACTGGCGGCAATTGTCATCATTGTCTTTGCCAGCAGGTATTTCATGCTGAAAAAGATCCGCAGGAATATTTCGTTTCTGTCCGGAAATGAGCAAAAAGCAGGTTCTGTAAAAAAGCTGATCCGGGATTTTAAACAGCATTTGGATGAAACAAAAGACCATGAAGAACGGCTTACTCATTTTTATGCCGCCACACTTGATGGAATTCTGCTGCACGACACAGGCAGGATTTTATTGGTTAATCAGGCTGTTTCAAGGTTGACGGGCTATTCGGAAGCTGAACTGGTAAACATGTCCGTAAAAGATGTTTTCCAGGAACGGCAGTCGGGAAGCGGGTTTAAAATTCCTTTGAAGCCATATACTTACGAAACGATGGCCTTAAAAAAAGACAATAAGAAATTTCCTATCGAAGTTCAGGAGAGTGCTATTGAATATAAAGGTAAAATGATTATAGCCTCAGTGATTCGCGATATTTCGAAACGTGCTGAGGTGGAGAAACAACTGAAGGAAGAGCGTCTGAAGCGGCTTTCATGGGTCATCGATGGACAGGAAATTGAACGGCAGCGATTGGCGCGCGATCTTCACGACGGACTCGGCCAGACCATGATAGCGCTGAAACTGAAAGTGGAAAACATTGAGGTGTGCGATGAGAAAAACAAAAAGAAGTTCGATGACCTGCGAACCCTGTTTAATAAAACCATAGATGAAATACGCAGGATGTCGAACAACCTGATGCCAGCTGGTTTAAAAGAGTTCGGGATTATTAATGCCATTCGTAAATTGTGCAATGAAACATCGGAACATACCGGTATCGAAATTAATTTTATGGCAGATAATACCATCAATCCCAAAACACTCACCAACAAATGCATCATGTATTTATACCGTATTGCCCAGGAAGCGATTACCAATTCCGTGAAACACGCAGCGGCATCGGTGATATCAGTAAAATTCGAAAAAAAGCAAAATTTCTACGTTCTTACAATTGCAGATAATGGAAAAGGTTTTAAATTTGGTACTACGCATAAGTATGTTGGAAACGGAATTTATAATATGCGGGAACGGGCTTATATGTTGGGAGGCACATTTAATGTGCATTCCGATCTGGGCAAAGGTACCGAAGTGAAAGTAAAAATTCCTGTAAATCATTCATAAATGCAGCTATGGAAAAAATAAAAATCATACTCGTCGACGATCATCAGATTGTGCGCGATGGCATTAAATCCTTGCTCACCGATGTTGATGATATTGATATCATCAGCGAAGCATCCGATTACCATGTGCTGAAAGAAAAACTAAAGTTGCAGGATCCCGATATCATCATCATGGATATTTCATTACCTGAAATTTCCGGCTTGGAAATAGCCAAAATGCTTTCGGTATCTCATCCTCACATCAAAATACTCATCCTGTCGATGTATACCGGTGAGGATTTTATTTTTAATGCCATAAAATCAGGCGCTAAAGGATACCTGCCTAAGAATACCACGCGCAAGGAAATCATCGACGCCATCAGGGCTATCCATGCCGGTGAAGAATATTTCAGCGAGTCGATCTCGAATGTCATCCTGAAAAGTTATGTACAGAAAGCAAAGACCGCGGATAACCTGCCGGAGCGCTCCGAAGACAAACTCACCACACGTGAAATTGAGATTCTGAAGCATTTTGCAGGGGGATTAAGTAATCAGGAAATCGCTGATAAACTGTTCATCAGCATACGCACGGTTGAGTCACACAAAAACCATATCATGCAGAAACTTGAACTTAAGAGCACTGTGGACCTGATCAAGTTTGCAATTAAGAATAAAATTGTGGATGTTTAACTTTAATTTCTGGTAAAATATTTATTAAAAAAAATCATTAAGAGAATGAAAAAAAAATATGCTGTTTTAGCTTCATTTTTTGTTTTGCTGGCGGTTGGTGCCAATTGCCAGAATTTTGTCACCGCAACAAAAAGCAATAACGGCCAAACAATTACGCTTGCCCCGGACCAGGTATTGGAAGTTCAACTGCCCAGAAAGGCATCAACAGGGTATATCTGGTGCGAAGCAAAAACGTCTCCTGAAAAAGCCTTAATTAACTCCATAGCAAAGGTCGGAGATGATGATTTTATCCATGACCCGGACCCGTTGAAAATTGATGGCAAGATACTCGCAGGGCAGGCCGGTACGCAGATACTCAGGTATGTTGGCGCCTCGGCAGGAACCACAGAACTGCACTTAGCGTTGAGGCGCCCGTGGGAAAAAGATACTCCGGCACTTGACCATTTTGTGGTCACTATAATTTCAGGAGGGAAATACTCCGGAAACTACGTCCCGCCTGCAAAAGAGAAACCCGTTCATACGACCTCAACCCCCAAAGACCTTCCATCACATTTTGACTGGCGCCCGTTATGCACTCCTATAGCAGATCAGCACCAGTGTGGCGACTGCTGGGCCTTTGCCGGCGTAGGAACCCTGGAATGCAACATCAATATTAAAGATGGTGTTTATAAAGACATTTCAGAAGCCTACCTGACCAATTGCTATACCTTGTCCCTGGGATGCAACGGTGGTTTGTGCCCGCACAGTTTCTGGATGGCCCCGCAGGGAGCGGTTTATGAATCGGACTATCCATGGACACAAGACCTGACAAACGGAATTTCAGGGACCTGCGGAGGCCCTTTTACCTATCATGAGACCATCGACAGCTTTGCCAACGTGCCTGGCGCTAATTTCCTGGGCATGCCGCCTGATGCCAACATCAAATCGGCCATTTATCATCACGGCCCTGTATGGGTGGATGTTTGTGCTGCAAGTTCTGAATGGAGTACTTATTCCGGGGATATTTATACCGGAAACGGACTTGTGTTTGACCATTGTGTCGTACTGGTAGGATGGTGTGACAGCGCTTCTGTCGCGGGAGGCGGATACTGGATATTGCGAAATTCATGGGGGCCGGATTGGGGTATCAATGGTTATATGTATATTTCCTATGGCAGTGATGTGGTGGGATTGTTCGCAAACTATATTGTTTATAAGGGTGGCGACACCTATCAGTATTTATCAACCGGTGAAATTTTGGATGATAAGGACATCAGGATATATCCTGTTCCGGCTACAGCTAATATTACCATTGAAAGCCCGCAAAAATCGGCCATAGAGGTATCCAACAACCAGGGGCAGCTCGTTAAATGCTATAAAACGGTTGAAAATAAGACTATCATTGATATCTCGGACCTTGCAACAGGATTGTATTTTATTAAGGTGAAAACTGAAAAAGGCGTTGTGGTAAAGAAGATGATAAAGGAATAAGATACCGGCAAATAAAAAAGAGGTAGCAGGAGATTTGTCTTTTTTTTGCAAAAATGTATACCTTTGTTCCAAAATTTAGTATTAATTAACAAAAAACTTACTTATGAAAACATCAAAAATTTTCTTTTTAATGATCGCTTTTGTTTGCGTTTCCGCTACGAGTTATGCACAACCTGGATTTGCAACCAATGGGAAAACGCAACTTATTGACGGAAGTCTGAAAGTACTTAATGGCCAAACAGCACTAAGTGTTGTGTTCACTTATGACAATATGCTCGTGGATGGTATGTCAGAAGACAACTATATTACCAAGAAAACCCAGGAACAAAACAAGATGAAATCCGGCTCAGGTGATTCATGGGCTACAAAATGGAAAGAAGACAAGACCGCACGCTTCGAACCGGAATTCATGAAATGGTTGAATAATTCAATGAAAAAACTCGGAATCGTAGCAACTGCAGTAACCGGCGAAGCTTCCACCACCTATACGCTTAAGATTCAAACCGTACAAATCCGCCCCGGCGTTTATACCGGAGTGTCGGTTGGAGGAAAAAGCATTGGGGAAGATACCTTTATCGATGTTCAGGCTACCCTGATAGAAACAGCGAACCCTTCAAACGTGCTTGCTACCATTATGGCAACCAAAGTCATCGGCGAGTCTGTTTCCTTTGCAAATTATGATGGCGGCCTCAGAATAATGGCAGCTTATCAGGTGGCAGGAAAAAACATTGGCAGTTTCATTGTAAAAAACTGTAAAAGTAAAAAGTAATTTTATTTCATTTAGACGTTTTCAAACGGCTTGGCGAAAGTTGAATCGCTGACTGATAATTTACAGAACTCCCGAAGTTTCAAACACTCCGGGAGTTTTTTTTTGACAGCCATAAATATTTTTTACTTTTACATCCGTAAAATTCGTGCAAAAATAAGCTGAAGAATGATTGACAAGGTAAAGCCGAAAAAAACGGAACGTTTATTTTTATATCGTTTGCTTGTTATACATAC
Organism: Bacteroidales bacterium; assembly: GCA_035354195.1. Classification (GTDB taxonomy): domain Bacteria; phylum Bacteroidota; class Bacteroidia; order Bacteroidales; family CAIWKO01; genus CAIWKO01. The sequence goes on from DAOQAT010000001.1 coordinate 80,770, forward strand.
CTTGATTCTGGCACTGAATGTTCCTGCCAATTCCCAGAATGACAGTGTTCGTAAAGATAGCATTTCTGAAAAACCTTATTATTTCTATCATGGATACACCTATGGTTCTCAGGGCGTGTTCAATCCGCTGACACTGGTGTTAAACTCCGGCTATGACATTTGCCAGCTAACCGGCCACGACAGGCAGATCCTTAATTTTCCGTATGAAACATCTGCAAAAAATGTTTTCTGGAATCTGGGGCATCCCTTCAAAGTGATTGGTGAAGTAGGATGGTGGAAATTTACGAAGACCGAGTTGCTGCCATTGACCTTTAGCAGGGAAGGAGGGCAGTGGATGCCCAATTATATATTACATGTTGTTGGAGGAGGAATGTCGTATGTTACGATATCTGAGTGGTATCGTTACAATGGTGTAAAATGCCCGAAGCTATTCGGTTTTATCACGCTGATGGCTGCCGATATTCTGAATGAGACTATAGAAAACAATGGCTATATTGGCTCCAATAGCGATCCCATACCCGATGTGTACATTTTTAATTTTGCAGGGGTGGCCTTATTCAGTTCTGAAAAAGTTTGCCGTTTTTTCAGCCAAAAGCTTCACATGGCCGATTGGAGCCTGCAGCCTTCCCTGACACTGGCCGATGTTTCTCTGTATAATTGCGGGCAGTATTATTCGTTCAAATGGGAATTGCCTTTTGAGTGCCGGCTTTCATTGTTTACACGCATGGGGATGGGAACGCTCATAGGTCTTTCATGGAAATTTCCGAATGGCGCCGCTATCTCTGCCGGTGCAGGTGTGCGTTCGGGTGAGCGCTACCTGCTGTCTGAAAAAGCCCGGCAGGTAACCATTACCACGCCTTTCAGTTTCGGGGTGTTTTATGATAAAAATAATTCTTTGCTGGCCTCACTGCAGATAAGCAATGTGAGCGATTATTTTATCAATGCAAATGTTTACCCGGGTTTGTTCCGGATAGGAAAATTCTCGCCGGGATTATGGGCCGTGATCGACAAAAAAGGGATTCCCGCTTTTGGGTTCACGACGCGGTATACATTAGGCGTTGGCCTTGGATACAACTTCCGGAATCGTTGATCGGTAATGAATTAAATTGTCCCTTGTTTTTTTGTGTAAAAATCGTTACTTTTGAATAAAATAAATAGCTCCGATATTTAGAATTAATATACTGCGTGATGATTATCTCATAGTTTGTTTTTTAGTTATAAAAAAATCAGCCATGGCCGGGTTCAGGATTCATAAATTTTCAAAAACACGAATTGCCACCATCGATGTGTGTGCGATCGGGCTTAAAAAGCATCACGTTGCCTCCATGATCGAAATAGATGTGACAGACAGCAGAAAAAGAATTAAAAAGTATAAGAACGAGACCGGCAAAATATCATTTAATGCCTGGCTGATCAAAGCGATCAGCCTTACGATCAAAGATCATGAACAGGTGGCCGCTTATCTTAAAGGAAAACAAAAGCTGGTAATATTCAATGATATTAATATTTCGATGGCGGTTGAGAAAGAATTGAACGGGCAAAAAGTCCCGGTCCCGCTGGTCATTGAAAAGGCGAATGAACGAAGCCTGGAGTCCATAACGGCCCAGATCAGTGAAGCCAAAAGTGAAAACATGGCGGCTGGGGATATGGTGCTCCAGCGCCGATCGGAAAGGATGGAACGGATGTATTCCCGGTTGCCCGGATGTATCAGAAGATCTTTCTGGAAGTACCTGTTAAAACATTCACATTTTGCTTATCGTAAAATGGGCAATGTGGCGGTTACCTCTATTGGGATGGTGGGAAATGTAAATGGCTGGTTCATTCCGGTATCGGTGCATCCGGTATGTTTTGGGATAAACGGAATAACCAAAAAACCGCTTGAGGTTGATGGTAATGTAGTGGTCAGGGAGATGCTGAACCTGACGGTACTGCTTGATCATGATGTGGTAGACGGGGCTTATATGGCGCGGTTCCTGAACGAACTGTCGGATAATATCAGAAATGGAATAGGATTGTAAATATGGGGCAATGCATGAAAACAATAAATAATCTATTTTTATAAAAAATTAATCAGAAAAAAATGACTGATAAATCGAAAGAATTGTGTGCATCTGTCACACTTATTAATGGCAGGTTGGGTTTTACCGGGACGGTTGGAGAAAATGCCCCGGTCTCTATCGACTATATTCCGCCATTGGGTGACGGCATGGGCTATACTTCATTGGAATTGCTGCTTCTCAGCTTAACTTCCTGCATTGGAAGCTCCGTGCTGACGTTCTTGCGCAAGATGAACAAAACAATCATCGCGTGTGAAATCCATGCAAAAGGTTCAAGAAAGGAAGAACACCCGACGGGCTTTAAAACCATTTTAGTTGAAATTTACCTTAAATCTCCCGATGTCACAGAAGATGATATGAACAAAGTGATAAGCCTTTCGGAAGATAAGTACTGCCCGGTTTGGTCCATGCTGAAAGGGAATACCGATGTTGAAGTTAGATTTTCTATAAATCATTAATATGCACTTTTCAGCTTTTTTCCTTCACTAAATAAATAATTTGAAATCCAATGAAAGTAATAGCAATAAACTGAAGCGCTAATAAGTGAGCGATAAGATAAAATTTATTTTATCAGACAAGAAAACAATTTGGCTTTAATTTAAGAAAAGAAAAACATGAAAAAGTTTACATATTTCCTTCTTGGTTTTACGTTAGCAGCTAATCTGCAGGCACAATCAATTCCTGAAAAAATTGCTTTAAGAGCATGTGACTGTCTTTATTCATACGATACGTATGATCAGCTTAAGGATAGTTTAAAACATTGTGTTTCTTCAGCGACAGCTTATTATATGACTAATGGCCCTACGGAGGATCAGGAATATCTTCAATCATTTCAGGGAGCACTTAAAACACTCACAGAAGTGTTTGACATACTTCCTTCTAATTGTTATCATTTGCGCCATTTGATGATTGAAGAAAAGAAAAAACAATATTATAAATTATCAGCGATTTCGTCTGCAAATGAGCATTATGAAAAAGGCAATGATTATATTAATAAAGGAGATTTTTCAAATTCAATTATGGAATTCAATGAAGCAATCAAAATTGACAATAATTTTGTTAATGCATTAGATAACCTTGGCCTTTCATACCGTTGCCAGGGTAATTATAAAGATGCTTTAAAATCATACAGGAAATCCCTGGAAATATTTCCGGAAGGTGAAATTGCACTGTTAAATATTGCAGTAACATATTCATTGTTGAAAGATAATAAAAACTCACTAAAATATTATAAAGAACTTGTTTTTTATTACCGAGATAACCCTGAAGGGTACTTTGGTTGCGGCAAAATCTTTTTTCTTAAATCGGATTATGAAAATGCGCTTGAAAATATTTTCATAGCTCATAAAATTTATACACAGACAAATTCAGAATATCTAAAGGACAGTGAGACCATGATTAGGTTGGTATATTCAGAAATGAAGGGAAAGAAGAAACTTGATATTTTTACCGAAAAAGCAAAAAAGTATAATATAATAATTACCGAATAAAAAAACTGTTGTCATCCCATAAAGCCATTTACAAAAATTTTTAATAAGCAGATAATCTATGAATGTAAAAAATCAATCCAATGAAAGTAATAGCAATAAACGGAAGCCCCAACAAAGAAGGTAATACATTTCATGCATTAAACATGGTGGGCAATGAGCTCCGGGCTCAGGGTATTGAGTTTGAGATCCTGCACATCGGGCATAAAATGATACATGGCTGCAACGCCTGCGGCACATGTGCCATGAACCGGGATGAGAAGTGTACGATTAAGACCGATGACCTGAACCAGTGGATACAGCAGATAAAAACTGCTGACGGCATTATCCTGGGCTCTCCGGTTTATTATTCCGGCGTGGCGGGTACGATGAAAAGCTTCCTCGACCGGCTGTTTTTTGTTTCGGGCACGAACGGGAATTTTTTCCGGCACAAAGTGGCAGCAGCTGTTACCGCAGTGAGGAGAACAGGCGGTTCGGCCACTCTTGACTGCCTGTACCATTATCTTTCATATTCCGAGATGATCCTGGCCACATCAAATTATTGGAACGTGATACACGGCGCGGCTCCCGGTGAAGTGGGGCAGGACCTGGAAGGCAAACAGATCATGCGTGTGCTGGGAAAAAACATGGCATGGCTGTTAAAAATGAAAGAAGCTGCTGCCGGTACGATTGAGCCGCCAAAGAGAGAACGGAAGGAATATATGAATTTTATCAGGTAGCTATTTGTAAGAAATACCCGAAAATTTTTGTTTTGTTGTAATTAATAATATTTATATTTGATGGGTGATAAAATCAAACCTGTTTAAAAAAGTTGCAGGTTACAGTTTTCTCATATTTTAAAGGAGTTATTGCATGATATAAAGTTTGAACCTACATAAAAATCATGAAAAAATTTTTTGCTTTAATTATTGTTTTGTTGGCATTTCAAACAGCGAATGCACAGTGGGTACTTCAGAATTCAGATAATACGAATTGGTTATTCTCTACTTATTTTGTGAATTCTAATATTGGATATGTTGCTGGTGGTTACGGCATGATCTTAAAAACAATAAATGGCGGGCAAGACTGGTCAGCACTTAATTCCGGTACGAGTACGGATCATTTTTATTCCATATTTTTTGTAAATGCAGATACAGGATATGCGGTTGGCGAGCCAAGTGCATTTTATAAAACCACCGATGGAGGCGTCACCTGGGAAAAAAAACCAATTGGGACAAATAGTACATTGTACTCAGTTTTTTTTACAAGTTCTGATACAGGATATATTGCAGGCACAAATCAAACGCTGGGTAAAACTACGGACGGAGGAACAAACTGGACTTACCAACCTTTCTATGCATGGACGTACCGATCTGTTTTCTTTACAAATCCAAATACAGGCTACGCAGTAGGGGAAAGCGTTTTTAAAAAAACCATTGATGGCGGGGCAAATTGGATTCAGCAAAGCGGAATGTGGGGCAATTATTTACAAGTATATTTCCCAACCACAGACACTGGTTATATTGCCGCGGATAGTGGAAAAATTTTTAAAACGACAGATGCGGGAAATACCTGGACACCATACTTTACCGGAGGGGTACAAACATTATTAACAATGTATTTTACAGATGCCATGACAGGATATGTTGGTGGCGGGACTACCGGCCCTGACGCAAATTTCATCCTAAAAACAAATAATGGGGGACTTACCTGGTCAAATCAGGTTCCTGCAAACTCAAAAGTAATTCGCTCCATTTATTTCCCCGCTAAGGACACTGGCTTTGCCATTGGTAATAATGGAACGATTATGAAAACCATCAACGGTGGTATCGCCAATGTAGATTCCTATGATATGTCGGCTACTGTGAATATATTCCCAAATCCAACCTCGGGTTATTTAAATATTGAAACTTCGTCAGACAATGAGCTCTCTCAAATTTCAATTTGTAATTTACTTGGACAGGAATTATTGAGACAATCCCTGGCGGGTAAAAACAATCATGTTGATATTAGTAATTTGAATAATGGTATTTATATAATAAAGCTGACTGATGAAAATTCTGCAATGCTAAGTCGGATTATAGTTAAAGAATAATAGCCTGGCTGCAATTCGGCCACAAAACATTATGTCATCAGGTAACCATTGACCCATAAATTAAATTAATAAATTAAAACATACAATCATGAAACAATTAATCATATTCGCTTTAGGATTGCTCTTGACGGCTGACCTTTCCGCTCAGAACGATAAGATCGATGAACTGATTTCGCAGGGAACAGCGCTTCATGACCAGGGAAGGTATGATGAGGCCATTTCAAAATATAAAGCCGCTTTAGAGATTGATAACAATTCCCTGGCGGCTAATTATGAATTATCGTACACCTATATGGCTACACAACAATACGAAAAAGCGATAAAACACAGCCAAATTGTTATTGAACAAAATATAGCCTATCTGGAAGAAGCCTACATTGTGTTGGGGAGTTCACAGGATATGCTTGGCCAGCCCGACAAAGCAATCAAGTCTTATGAAGAAGGATTGACAAAATATCCGAACAGCAATTTATTAAATTATAACCTCGCATTGACATTATTTAATCAAAAAGATTACGAAGGAGCCGAAGAAGCTGCCATTAAGGCTGTCTTAGCAAAACCCAGCCATGGAAGCAGCCATATTCTTTTAGCGGCCATCATGCAAATAAAAGGTCAGCGCGTGAAATGCCTGATGTCCTTATACTATTTCCTGATGGTAGAACCGGATTCAAAACGTTCGGAATTTTATTATAAAAGTTTGATGGACGAATTGGGGACGGGAGTAGCCAAAGAAGGCAAGAAAAAAATTAATGTGAGTATTTCGTCCACTTCTGTTAAAGACGAAGAATTCGGTGCGGCAGATATGATGGTCAGCATGCTTGCCGCATCCAGGTTTATAGATGAAAACAAGAAGAAAAGTGAAATGGAAATGTTTGTAGAGAATAATAGATCTTTCTTCAGTGTTTTAGGCGAGTTAAAAAAAGACCATAAAGGTTTCTGGTGGGATTTTTATGTAACAAGGTTTAATAGCCTGCTGGAGTCTGAAAATTGTGAAGCCTTCAGTTACTATATTTCGCAATCTGCAAATTCGCAAGAAGTGACAAAATGGATATCCAAAAATCCCAAAAAAATGGAGAAATTTAATGTGTGGTTGGAAAACTTATAAACTCGAACCCTTTTGAAAACTCATACGATGACTCAAAGCCAGTTGTTCGAAGTCTGTGACCCCGAACTCATACGATGACTCAAAGTCATCGTATGAGTTAATATGAATCATTTCCTGTTAATCGGCAAACTATACCTTCTCACCTTATCATACTGGTAATAGGCATTGGTAACTGCTGCAGCCGTTGGTACCAGCCCGATTTCGCCAAGGCCTTTGGCGCCGTATGGCCCGAAACTGTCTTCCACTTCCACGCCGATAACCACTATTTCAGGGATGTCTTTAGCTTTTAACAAACGGCAGTCTTTCAATTTTGTGCTCTGCAGGTAGCCGTATTCCATGGGAAGGTCTTCGGTAAGCGCATAGCCCAGGCCCATCACCACCGCGCCTTCGATCTGGCCTTCAAACATGGCTTTGTTCATGATCTTTCCGGCATCATGTGCCGCTACAACCTTTTTAATTTTACCCTGTTCATCCAGCACGACAAGTTGTGTGGCATATCCATAAGAAAAGTGGGTGACAATTTTTTCCACATCAGCGCCCGGCTTGGTGGTCCAGTTGCATTCGGAATATCCTGCGTATTTTCTGCCGGTAAGTTCAGCAAGAGGCCTTTCCAATAGGTCGGTGTTGAGTTTTCGTGCCGCATCAATCACAGCATTTCCGAGCAGGACCGTGGCACGTGACGAGGTGGTCATCCCTGTTTCCAGGCCGGCTTCAGTATCCATTTCAACTTGTATGATCTTAGGATCCAGGCCTGTTTCAGCAGACAGGATTTGTATCACCACATTGCTGATGCCTTGTCCCATGTCGGTCCAGCCGTGTTTTACCACCACCTCGCTTTTTGATTTAACTTCTATTTGGGCATGGCTAAAATCAAGCATGCCGTTGCCTATGCCGCAATTTTTTATTCCGCTGGCGAGGCCTGCATATGTTGCTTTGTAAAATTCGTCTTTGACAGCCAGTAGTGTCGCTCTTACTCCGACACCTTGTTCAAGGATCTGGCCCGTAGCGGTCATCCTGCCTTCGGCAAGGGCATTGTCGTACCTGAACTGCCAGCGGTCGAACTTGCCTTTTTCGCAAAGGTCGTCGATGCAGTTTTCAAGGGCGAAGGCTACCTGGTTGGCTCCGAACCCGCGCATGGCGCCGCTGGGAATATTGTTTGTGTAAACGGTTTTTGACTCAATGTCCACCACCGGAACGTGATAGGCGCCGCTGGCATGGCCCGCCACGCGTTCCATCACTTTTGTCCCGACAGAGGCATAAGCGCCGCTGTCGCCGACAGCCCTGAGTTTCAGCGCTGTTATCATTCCTTTGCTGTCGCAGGCCAGGGTGAAGTCCATAAATACCGGATGGCGCTTGGGATGCATGCGGATGGATTCTTCCCTGCTGAGGGTAACTTTAACAGGTGAACCCGTTAATTGTGCATACAAAGCAGCATGCCCCTGCACGGTCAGGTCTTCTTTACCGCCAAAGCCGCCGCCACAGGGAACCATGGTGATACGAAGTTTGTCAGGAGCAATATTTAACAGTTTCGCAATTTGTTTACGGTCCACGTAAATACCCTGTCCGCCATCATAAAGATGAATACCGCCATTTTCTGGCAGTGCCACAGCCGATTCGGGCTCCAGAAAGGCATGTTCGATGCGCTGCGTTGTATAAAAACCTGTAGAGACAAAAGCTGAATTTTTAATTGCAGTATCAATATCGCCTCCACGGCGTACAATGCAGTTATCCAGCAGGTTTGGGCGGCCGGAGTGCACAAGTTCAGAATCTGCCTTAATGGCTTCATACGGGTCGGTGACCGGATGCAATATTTCGTAATCTATATGAACCAGTTCAACAGCTTTGCGGGCAGTTTCCTCATCCTTAGCTATGACCCCGCATAAAACATCGCCTATAAATCTTGTCGTTTCTCCTTCGGCGATCATCAGGGGCCAGTCGCTGATGATGGAACCCGTTATGCGTTCGCCGGGGATGTCTTTAACCGTAATTATTTTAATGACACCTTCCAGTTTTTCTGCTGCTTCAGTTTGTATCTTTAAAATTTTGGCGCGCGGGTGATCGCTGAATTTCAAAGCTCCATGAAGCATGCCCGGGAATTTCAGGTCGTTCACAAACTTCCGGGTTCCGATGGCAGTGTCATACGCCTGATATTTGGGAAATGATGCTCCGATAGCAGCATTTTTTTCATGGTATTCTGTCGTTTTATTTTCAGACAGATTCTTTGCTGCCAGCTCAATAGCATCAATGATCTTTTTATATCCGGTGCAACGGCATAAATTAACATTTAATGCGGATACTATTTCCTCACGAGATGGCTGAGGGTTTTTCTGAAATAAAACCTTGGTGCGCATGATAAATCCGGGTGTGCAAAATCCGCATTGAACGGCGCCTTTATCAACATAAGCCTTTGCGATCACCTCCCTGACATTATCGGGGATACCTTCCAGCGTGATTATTTCTGCATCTTTTACCCGTTCCATGGGAGTAATGCACGAAAGCTTTGCTTCACCGTTTACCTCTACCATGCAAGCGCCGCAATAGGCCTGGCCCGAGCAACCGTCCTTGCAGGAAGTGATGTCCTTCTCGTTTCGAAGAAACTTCAGCAACGGCTTTTTTAAATCGCCTTCGTAACTTATTTGCTCGCCGTTTAGTTTGAATGAAATCATGGAAAATATTGATATGAATTTAACAAAACTTTCTGTTTTTTTTATTTATTATTTCGTATTTGCAACACTTATTTTTTCAGCCACGGTATCAGCCCCTTTTGGGCCTGGTTTATTATTTTTGTCTTGAAGTTAATTGTTTATAAAGTAGTCAAATATCTGTTTGGTGTTTATGGTCGAATCCGTGATATTATATATGTCTTCTCTGATTAGCCCTATGTTTTTTGTATAGTACCTTTTCGCAATCCGTATGTTATTTGGTGGTCCATCAGAGTAATACTCCTCAACAACTATGGTCGGGTAATATGAATCGACTGAAATTGTAATTGTCGTGTCTTTCGCAATAATTTTCCTGCTAATTTGTGTCCCAGACCAAGCGTAAATAACCCAATTACTGCCCACTGGTAATGAGTCAGACAAGATTCTTGTCAGAGGATATGAACCAGAATTTGAAATTGGGCCTGTATGTGCTTCATATCTCCAAATGGGTATCTGATTGTATATTGGAACAAAAAAAGTGTCAGATACATACGCAAGTGAGCCTATAGTATAATAGTCTTTTTGATAAACAGAATCTGTCTTGATTTCGGTCGTGTCATTATTGGAGTCCACATACTTCCAATATGAACCAGGAAATGCAGGAAAATAATCTAACGGAAAAATTGTGTCATATGATGTCGCTTTTGGATTAGTGGGATTGTTGTCAGGTATGTTTTCATTTTTCTTACAAGCACACATACAAGATAGTATCACGATCATTGTGAATATTAGGATATTTGTCTTCTGCTTGTTCATATTTCCTGTTTTTAAATTATGCCAAACGTTTCGATTTAAAGAACTTTGATGTTTTATTGTTTCATAAAGTTACGCATTATATGCCATATTGAGGGTTTATAAAACGACTTTTTTAAAATTCTCAGGGTCGGTGTCTCCTTCAGAATTAATAACTAAAACTGAAGTTTTGGAGTTTACGCCAAGGTCCTCACGCAATCCCGAAAATTTGTCGTCTTCAAAAAGGGCCAGTAGGCCAGCCATTCCAGAGGCGCCTGATTCTCCCGAAATTATCCGCGTGTCGTTGCCTAGTGGATGATAATATTGCTTCATGGCTTTTTCGGCATAAGCATCGCTGACCGTCATCATATAATTTGCGCCCTCCGAAATATAATCCCAAGCCAGTAACGAAACACCGCAGTTTAGCCCGGCCATTATGGAATTGTAATCACGTTTTGAATGCGTAGGTTGGCCGTTTTTTACAGACTCCATGAAAGCGTCAGCGCGTGTGGGTTCAAGGCAAATGATCTTAGGACGGTTTGTTCCATATTTTTTTGTGTAGTACCATGTTCCTGCGGCAGCAAGACCGCCAACACCTGCCTGCAAAAAAACGATGTCGGCCCTGCAGTGTTGAGGCATATTTACGATGTTGTCCATTTCACGGAAGATGGTTGAATATCCGGCCATGATAAACTGCGGATAATACATATAGCCCGGATAGGCCGTGTCGGAGATGATGATCCAATCGTTAGCCTTTGCATCTGCATCAACACGGCTTACACATTCATCAAAGGTTCCGTCAATCAGTACCACTTCTGCGCCTTCGCTTTCTATGTTTTTGATCCGTGAAGCAACGGTATTGGCGGGCATATAGATCACGGCTTTCTGTTTCAGGATCCGGGCCGTCCAGGCCACAGCGCGGCCATGGTTACCGTCGGTGGCGGCACAAAAAGTGAAGGTGCCCAGCGCCTGCATTTTCTCGGGATCTTGAAAATCAGAAACTGAAAATTCAGTATTGAAGTTGGATTCCCATTTTGATTTCAGAAAACGGTAGATCGTGTATGACGCCCCGAGTGGTTTAAAAGCTTTTACGCCAAAACGAAACGATTCGTCTTTTACAAAAACGGACTGAATTCCCAGATGGTGGGCTAAGGTATTCAACGTATGCACAGGGGTGGGCTGGTAGCCATCCAGCGAACGGTGAAATTTTAAAATATCATCGTTCATAAAAGCGTTCTTCTGGTTGATCCAGCCAGGAACTTCCTGAAAATGCGGGTTTTTTAAAAATTCACACATCAGTTTACAGGTTTTTCAATACGCCGCTGCGTTCGTTGAATTCGTTGATCAGTTCATCCCAGCCGTAGACCTGTGAGAACGTATCCTGCCAGAAATTCTTTTCATACCAGAGTTGATTGATCTCTTCAACGGTTTTGCCTTGTTGTTCCACCCAGGTGAAATACTTCAGGTTATGCACGGCTTTTTTATCGTAGTAGTTGTATTCTTTCATATTATCGGTGGCAGTTCCCAGCAGGCATTTTTCAAAATCTTTTGTGGCCTGCACTGTAGAGTATGCTCCCTTTTGTTCGGCAAGTTCTGTCACGCGGGATTGGTACATTTCTGCGGAATCTGTGGCCAACGACACCACAACATCGTCGGAGGTCATTTCATAATATTTGGCGGCTTTTATGGCAGACAATAAGTTCCCAATGCCTGAAATGCCGATCATTTGCAGTTGGTTGATAAATTCGGCCGGCACACCCGAATCTTTCAAATATTTCTTTCCCTCTGCTTCGTTGAACAGGCGGAGTATCCTCATGCAATCTTCATCATCGATGGCGGTGACCATGTCTGTATTTTTTACATTGTGAACCCAGGGCACATGTTTGTCGCCGATGCCTTCGATGCGGTGTGCTCCAAATCCGTTCCGGAGCAGGGTAGGGCATTGCAGGGCTTCTGAGGCAACTACTTTCATATGCGGATATTGGGTGCGCAGGTAGTCGCCGGCAGCAATAGTTCCGGCAGATCCTGTGGCGCTCACATAAGCTGCAAGATTATGTCCGGTGCTTTTTACAACTTCTTCGACCGCTTTCCCGGTTACGTGGTAGTGCCAGCAGGGATTTCCAAATTCTTCAAACTGGTTGAACACCACACAGTCTTTTCTGTTTCTCTTTATATCCCAGCAGGCATCATAAATTTCTTTTACATTCGATTCGCAGCCTTTGGTGGCAATAATTTCAGCGCCTATCTCTTTCAGCCAGTCAAAGCGTTCCTTGCTCATTTCTTCCGGAAGAATGGCTACTGCAGTCACACCAAGGAGGTAAGAATCAAAGGCTCCTCCGCGGCAATAATTGCCGGTTGAAGGCCATACTGCTTTATGATAACTTGGGTCGAACTGCCCGGTGACAATACGCGGGACAAGACAACCGTAAGCAGCGCCAACTTTGTGAGCGCCGGTTGGGAACCATTTGCCCAGTAATAATACGATATGTGCATCAACACCTGTGATTTCTCTGGGAATTTCCAGGTAGTTCACGTTACCGAACAATCCGCCGGAAGTTTTGGGTTCGTTTTTCCATGAGATACGGAAAAGGTTCAGGGGATGAAGGTCCCACAATCCAATGTTTTTAAGCTTATCTTTGATTTTTTCCGGGATCATCTCCGGATTTTGCATTTGTTCAAAGGTAGGGAGGATGATACCTTTTTCTTTGGCCCTTTTTAAAGCGCTTTCAAGGTATTTTTCGTTAACAATTCTGGCTTTCATAAATATAAGTTTTGTTTCAGTTTTTATTATTTGCTTAATCAAAGTTCAAAATTATGAAAATATGCTAAAATAACCCGGGAAAAATCTTAATGCATATAATAAAATTATTATATTTGTTTTAAAATTAAAAAAAACAACTATGAAAAAAGTATTTATCATTTTTGCATGCGCATGCATGTTTGCGGCTTGTGGTGGTGGCAGTAAAACGGAAGCTACCAACGACACTATCGTAACACCGGAATTGAAGGAACTTTCAAGCACTGTTGATACTGTTAGTGATAAAGCAGTAGAATTAAATCAAAAAGCAGATAGTTTGTTGAACAATATTTAAATCTTAAGACCATGAAAAAATTCTTAATTGCATTGCTTGTTACCGGATTGGTTTCCGGAACACAACTTTATGCCCAGCAAGGAAAAGACAAAACCCCACCCAAGCCCAAGCCTGTACCCGGGCAGACACATAAACCACCCACACCTCCCAAGCCCAATTTGCAAACCCCTCCCAAACCCGATCCGTCAAAAGCTCCTAAACCTGTTCCACCACCTACACCTCAGAACGATCAGGGAAAAGGACAGGTAAAAGACAAAGAAAACCAGGGCAAAGGTAATGCCTACGGGAAAAACAAAGAAGGCCTCGAGGGCAAGGATTTCGGCCAGCACAGGGCTGCAGAAGCAAAATCCAAACACGAAGCCATAACCATCTCCCAGTCCAAGATTGATCAAACCACAAAGACCAACGAAGATACTCACGCAAAAATCAAAGAAGCAAAAGCTAAATTAGAACAGAAGAAAAAAGAAAAGAAAATCAGTGATGCTGATTACAACAAAAAGAAGAAAGAGCTTGACGATCTGGAACTTCAGGTAAATGACCTGGAAAAAAAGAATAACGAAACAAAAGACAAGGTAACCAAGCAAGCTGAAGTTAAAGAAGTGAAGAAAAATTAATACCTGATAAAAAATACTGTAAAGGCTTTCCGCTAAGGAAGGCCTTTTTTATTTTATGCCGGCAATCAGGATGATAGCAATAATAGCAAGGATGATTCCGATGATGTTTGTTTTAGTGAGTTTCTCGCGGAAGAAAAAATAACCTGTCAATGCTGCTATACACACAATGCTGGCATTAAAAACAGGGACAAAAACACTGACATCGAAACAGCTGAGCCCGACAAGGAAAAAATATGTTGAAAACCAGTTGAAAATACCCAGCAAGATTCCTGCAACTAGGTTTTTATAGTGAAGTTTTTCCTTTTTGCTGATCAATAACACCAGCATGGTCACCATACCAATGGCCATAGAAACAAAAAATGCTGTAATGAGAAATGTGGTATAATCATCACAGATATAAAGTTCCTGGGCTATTTTAAAGAAGCAATCATTGAGGCCATTGCCAATAAACAGTAATACGGGTAATATTAAATATTTAATTGCTGTTTTTTGTTTCGAAGAACGCTGAAGGGTAAATACAAAAGCTGTCAGTGCCAGGATAATTCCTGTTATGCGTATCCAGGTGATCTTTTCCTGAAACATAATAAATCCCAGCAACACCGGAATGATCACGGACATTTTTCCCAATACGCTGGTGATGGCAATACCCGCTTTTTGTACTGAAATGGCATAAATTATAAAGGTCAGCATCAGCATGATCCCCGAAACGGCCGCCAGGCTTAACCAGGGCTTGTCAATAACTATATGGTATGAGATGTTTTCCTGTGTGGAAAAATATCCTAAAAGCACCGCGCTGAGATAGTTGACCGTAATCGCCTGTATATTGCTGATGTTATACTTTTCGAAGAATTTGAACAGGACAAAAATGATGCTGGAGCAGGTAATGGAGAGAAGTAAGTAAAACATAGGATTTGGTTGCTGAGGGCAAAAGTAGCATAATTTGAATAAAACTACTTTTTATGTCCTATAAAATTAGCGCTTATTTATGAGTAAAAGCAAAATTTTGTATCTTTGCACTTCGTTTTGCGGATGTGGCGTAATTGGTAGCCGCGCCAGACTTAGGATCTGGTGTCGAGAGACGTGGGGGTTCGAGTCCCTTCATCCGCACGAAGTAAGGATGAATTGGATTAATTTCAAGTTTTGATAGCGATTGGGACGAGAAGTTTATCCGCCGTGGCGGAAGTCCCTTCATCCGCACGAAGTAAGGATGAATTGGATAATTTCAAGTTTTGATAGCGATTGGGACGAGAAGTTTATCCGCTCCGCCAGTTGGCGGAGGCGGAAGTCCCTTCATCCCTGCCTGCAGCAGGCAGGCGCACGAAGTAAGGATGAATTGGATTTATTTCTGGTTCATTGCTGAAAGAAGAGACTGGAAAATTTCCCGCTCTGGCGGGTTGAGTAATGGTAAAAGTTCCATCATCCTTACGATTGATGATTAGTAACTGCACGAACAAAAAACAAAAGATATACTTAACACATTTTAACCGTAATTTCAAATGAACATAGAACAGGAAAAAACAGGGGATTTAACAGCGACCATTAAAATTGAACTCGAACCTGCAGATTATCAGGAAAAAGTTGACAAACAATTAAAGGATTACCAGCGTAAAGCTAACATGCCGGGATTCAGGCCGGGGAAAGTCCCTTTTGGACTCGTGAAAAAAATGTATGGGAAATCGCTTTTATACGACGTGGTGAATAAAACATACAGCGAAGCGCTGTATCAATACATCGCCGAAAATAAAATTCAGGTGCTGGGCGCCCCGCTGGCTAACGAAGAAAAAAACCAGCCTATCGACCTCGATAATGAAACAAATTTGTCTTTCTGGTTTGATATCGCATTAGCTCCCGAATTTACCCTCGACATTTCCGATAAAGTGAAGGTGGAACATTACAGGATCAGCGTTACCGAAGAAACTGTCGACAAATACTTAAATGAAATGCGTAAACGCCACGGTACTTTTGAAACTGTGGATACCGTTGAAGACAACGACATGGTCTCGGGCGAATTTGCTGAACTGGATGAGGCCGGAAACCTGAAAGAAGGGGGCATAAAAAACGATTCGTTCATTTATATGGAACATATCGCAGACGAGGATAACAAAAAGAAATTCCTGGGGCTGAAAGCTGGCGATTTTGTGGATGTTGACCCTAAAAAAATCGCACGCAACGAATTCGAATCTGCCTATTTTATCGGAAAGAAAAAGGAAGAACTGGAAAGCATCAATTCGATGTTCCGTTTCACCATAAAACAGATCAGCCGTAACAAAACTGCCGAACTGAATGAAGAATTCTATAAAAAAGTTTACCCGAATGACCCTATAGAAAATATCGACCAGATGCGCGAACGCATCCGTAGAGATGCCTCTGAAGGCTACGCAAAAGAGTGTGAACGCAAATTTGTAAATGATGCTTCGGATGTTTTAAGAGCCAACACTCAATTTGAATTGCCCGACGCGTTCCTGAAAAGATATATGCTGGAAACGACAGACGATAAAAGCCTGACTAAGGAAAAGATTGAGGAAGATTTTGAACAACACCGAAACCTGATCAAATGGCAGCTCATCGAAAATAAAATTATCAAGGAACATAATTTGAATGTAACCGAAGAAGAGATCAAGGAGTTTATTAAAAGTTATTTCCGTCAGGCGCACAAGCACGAACATGAAGAAGGGCACGAACACGATCATGAAGCCGACGAAAAACAGCTCGACCAGATCGCTGAAAATATTTTAAGGAATGAAGAAGAAGCCAAACGCATCAGCGACAAGATTTTTGATGATAAGCTGCTTGACTTTCTGAAAAATAATCTCAGCGTAAATTACGTTGATGTAACTTATGATGAATTTGTAAAATTAATATCCACAAAAAAACAATAATCATGGATTCCTCCAAAGAATTTCGCAACTATGCCTTAAAGCATTTGGGCATTTCGAGCTCGCAACTTGACAAATACAGCACAACGCAGGATATGACACGGACGATCATCGAAGAACGCCAGGTCAATTTCCGCGAAGTAGATGTGTTTTCGAGGCTTATGATGGACCGTATTATTTTTCTAGGCACACCGATCGATGATTATGTTGCCAACATCATCCAGGCACAGCTCCTGTTTCTGGAATCAGCAGATGCCAAAAAAGACATCCAGATATACATCAATTCACCCGGAGGTTCCGTGTATGCCGGGCTTGGCATTTATGACACCATGCAGTATATTTCGTCGGATATAGCCACCATATGCACGGGAATGGCTGCCTCCATGGCTGCTGTCCTGTTATGTGCAGGCGCCAACGGAAAACGCACCGCTTTGAAACATTCGCGCATCCTTATTCACCAGCCTATGGGCGGCGCCGAAGGCCAGGCTTCAGACATTGAAATTACGGCACGTGAAATCCAAAAACTGAAAAAGGAACTGTACGAAATCATTGCCTCGCATTCAGGACAGACGTATCAGAAAATCTGGAAAGATGCCGACCGCGACTACTGGATGACTGCCGATGAAGCGCAGAAATACGGCATGATCGACGAGGTGCTTTACAACAAAAGTAAAAACGGAAAATGATGCCTAAGGACTTTGAAAAATGCTCTTTTTGCGGAAAGAAACGCGCTGAGGTGAACCTCCTCATCGCAGGCCTTGACGCGCATATCTGCGACAGCTGTGTGGAACAGGCACAACTGATCCTGAATGAAGAGTTTGATATCCGCAAAAAAAGCAATGCTCCTAAAAAGTTTGAACTCCCTAAACCTGCTGAAATAAAACATCACCTCGACCAATACGTCATCGGACAGGATGATGCCAAAAAAGTATTGTCTGTTGCGGTATACAACCATTACAAAAGGATCAGCCAGGCAGGCAATAAAAAATCTGCCGACGAAGTAGAAATCGAAAAATCCAATATCATCCTTGTGGGGGAAACCGGTACGGGAAAAACCCTTCTGGCCCGGACCATTGCAAAAATGCTGCACGTACCGTTCTGTATTGCCGATGCTACTGTGCTCACCGAAGCCGGTTATGTGGGCGAGGATGTGGAGAGTGTGCTGACACGCCTGCTACAGGTTTCCGATTATAATGTGGAAGAAGCCGAAAAAGGTATCGTCTTTATTGATGAAATAGATAAGATTGCCCGCAAGAGTGATAACCCCTCCATCACCCGCGATGTTTCCGGCGAAGGCGTTCAGCAGGCCATGCTTAAACTGCTCGAAGGCTCTGTGGTGAATGTGGCCCCGCAGGGCGGGCGAAAACATCCCGAACAGCGCATGATACAGGTCAACACCGAAAATATCCTTTTTATCTGCGGTGGCGCTTTCGACGGCATCGAAAATAAAATCGGTTCCAGGCTGATGACCAGTATGATCGGTTACAACACGGGTTCGAAACGTCAGAAAATCGATAAAGAAAACCTGATGCAGTACGTTGCGCCACAGGACCTGAAAAGCTATGGGCTCATTCCCGAACTGGTCGGCAGGCTGCCCATCATCAGCCACCTGAACCCGCTCAATAAAGAAACACTGAAACGCATACTTACCGAACCGAAAAATGCCCTTACCAAACAATATGTAAAACTGTTTGAAATGGATGGCATCAAGCTTACCTATGATGATTCGGTCCTCGACCTGATCGTGGAAAAATCCATCGAGTTCAAGCTCGGCGCCCGCGGCCTCCGGTCGATCTTTGAACTTATCATGACCGACGCCATGTTCGAAATGCCTTCCAGGAACGATACCAGCGACCTCCATATCACCAGGAAATTTGCCGAAGAGAAGATCAACAAAATAGACCGTTCGATGTTGCTGGTGGCCTGATGCATTATTAATCAGCCTTATGAAAACTTTTGTTCAAACTCCAAAAACAGTATTCCTGATTTTACTGATCCCGGTGTTACTCTTTTCGTGCAACAAAACCCGTAAGGAGTATTATCCCGACGGTGTGCTAAAATCGGAACTTACCTATCGCAACGATAACCTGAACGGCCTGCAAACATGGTACTATTCGAATTCAAACAAACAAATGGAATGCACTTACGTGGACGGCCTGATCGAAGGTAAAATGACGCGCTGGACCTTTGAAGGCGCGCTTGAGCGGGAAGAATATTATACTCACAACCTTCGCAATGGCAAAAGCATAGCTTATTTCGCTAACGGCGCCGTCTTTACCGAAGAAAATTATACCAATGATACCCTGAACGGGCCGTATTACGAATACCATCCGAATGGAATTAAAAAAGTTTCCGGAACTTTCACAAAGGGACTCTATCAGGGGAAGTGGGAATATTTCGATGATAAAGGTATTAAGGTGGGAGCAGGGAATTTTGATAAGGGGGCCGGCGTGTTATACGGATATTACTGGAACGGGAAGTTGAAACGTGAAGTACCTTACACACTGAACCAGAAAAATGGCACCGAGGTGTGGTACCGCGAAGATGGCACTGTTGAGCGGAAGGTTTTGTTTGAAAATGGGAGGGTTGTTGGATAGCCAATAGCCAATAGCCATTAGCTAATAGCCATGGGACTAAATAATGGCTCGTGGCTCATGGCCGGTGGCAAAAAGGAATTGTAATTAACACCAAAAAGTTATGATTACAGAAAACGAAATTAAGAATGAGGAGATCCGCGACGCCGCACAGAAGATGCTGGTGGCCGCGCGCACGGCGCCCAAGGGAAGGGGAGTTGACAACCTGATGGTGGCCATTGCCGAAAAAGATGATATACAGCTTATTTCCGATAAAATGAAAGAGATCGGTGTCAGGTCCGGTGCTGCTTTTTTTCTGCGTGATGCAGACAATATCCTGCTGGCGCCTTATATGCTGCTGCTTGCTGCCCGGATTAGCCCGATGAACCTGCCCGACTGCGGTTTATGCGGTTTTGAAAATTGTATTGAAAAAAATAATTTTCCCCAAACCCCTTGTGTAATCAATATCACCGACCTTGGCATTGCCATCGGTTCGGCTGTCAGTGTGGCTGCCGACCACCGGGTGGATAACCGCGTGATGTTTACAGTAGGCATCGCCGTGAAGGAACTCGGCCTGCTGGGCCCTGAATCCGCTGTGATTTATGGAATCCCGCTTTCTGCTTCTTCCAAAAACCCTTTTTTTGACAGGAAATAGCTGAAAAAAATCGAGCTATTATCAAAGCATGCTGAAAAACAGCATGACAAAACCAATAAGCCCGGTTGCTTGAATACTATCAGCTTACTGTTTGATTATTTTTTCGATATATGATTTGTTCCCGGAGAAAATTCTGGCAATATAAACGCCGGAGGGTTGTTCCGAAAGATCAATGGTAGATTTTTCGCTGGTAAGTTTCGCCTGATACACTTTTTTGCCAAGTATATTAAAGATTTCCAGTCTGTTGTCCGAACTCAACAGCGATTCCATTTCAATAAAGAACTTACCCCCGCAAGGATTAGGATAAATAACCAGCTTGTGATCATTGCCCTGTTCGTTAACCGAATAGACACCGCCACTGAATAAAATTCCCCAGCTGTTCAGCACCCCGGTGTTACCATTGGCCAGGTCGGTAATTTTGATTTTCCAGACTCCCTGGCTGTTCTTGCCGTTGAAAACACTAAAGTTATCATAACTGCCTGTTATGGGCGCGTTATCAACATATGCATTACTCATCGGTTCATAAGCCTGGCCGGTGAATATGCAGGTTATTTCTTTCGATGGAATGGAAACCTGATCGACCAAAACTACAGAATCGTTTTCGGGTCCAATAAGTTCAATCTTCAGGTCGTGAGTGTATTCGTGATTAAGAGAAACAAAAACTTCCATTTTATCCGATTCGATCGCAATGCTTTGGTTGACCATCATGGTATCGTATGTATATCCGGCTGTGCCTGCAGACGGTATAGCTGAAAACGGGTGTTTCATGCTTAGGCTGTCGAGCAGTGATTCGTGTTGGTACCCCAGATGAAACATCGGGGAATAGGTCTCATAAGCATAAGAAAAGCGACAACCATAATTTCTTAACAGGCTGCCATCCCTGGTGCCTGAGTACATAGTTCCGTCAAAATTATAGGCTACCGTAATGTTAGGAGGGTCCGGTTTGTTGAGATTCAGGATGGGAGTGTGCAGGTATCGTTGTATTTCAGCCTGTGTCTTAGAATAGTTTGAGATGCGGACTTCATCAATATAACCGCTAAAGAAATTAGTGGCGGAACTATTGGTTCCTATTCTTAGCTTTCCCGTATTAACAACCAGTTGATTATAATTATAGCCAGCATCCTCTGTCCCGTTAATGTAAATATATGCTGCCTGAGAACCGGCACTGGGAGTGCCGCAGATCACGGCAACATGATACCATTTATTTGCAGTAAGTACCACGTTTGAGGTGCCAATATTGCCTCCCATTGACCACGAAATTTCACCCGTGTTCTCCAGTGTCATTTTATAGCCTCCGCCGCCCTGGGTCAGATCCACTATGGGTTGTACTGTTCCTATTGATAAAGGATAAATCCATGCCTCCACGGTCATGGGGCCAATCAATGAAATATCCGGGTCGTTTGAAGTGCTGGCTTCCAGGTAGGAAGATCCCGTGAAATAAACGCTGTTGTTATGTAATACGGTTTTTGAAGGTTTATTGCCCAATACATCGCCAACAATACTTCCGGTTGCACCCCCATAAGGTAGATAAAATCCGGGGCTGTATACATCAAATTCATACGTTTGGCAATAGATCAGGTCGCTGTCATAGTAGGAATATGTATACCAGCTCACGTGTGTTCTGTAATTGTTCTGGATTTCCGTTGCCGTACGCACAGTTTTCCATATCCTGACTTCATCCAGTTCGCCTTGCAGCGTATCCACATAAGCATTGGCACCGGTAATCAGGGTGTCTGTGGTGGCAGCGAAAGCTCCGGAAAACGTTGATAATGTATTGTCCAAACTACCGTTGAGATATATTTTAATGGCGTTGCCGGCATCGCTGAATGTAACAGCCACATGGGTCCATTGACCTGAATCAATCGTGGCAGTTGAATATAAAAGAGTAGCTCCGTTAACTTGAACACGTATTTGCCCCCCATCCGTCATTAACCTGAATTGGTCTTTTCCAATGATCGCATATTTTGAGTTGTTTTGTGCCGGGTTGATCCAAAATTCCACGGTCATCTCGCCTGATGCGCTGTTAAGAGAGCCGGCCATTTCTTTAATACAAGACTTGCCATCAAAAACAGCCGCGGTATTCCAGCTATGTTGTGCCATGGCCCGATAAGTTCCGGATACAAACGTAATGCCGGTCAGCAATAAAAATGTAAGTAATAATTTTTTCATGATATAATTTCTTTGATTAGTTTGTTAATGCAAAATTACATAATTCAGGAGCTGGAATCAATAAAATGTTAAAAAATATGAATTATGAAATTGTATAACACAAAGAATTTTTTTTTAAGAACATCGTTTCATTAAATATATTTAAACCTTTACACTGAAGATAAACCCCATTTTTTAGGGTTTTTAATACATAAAAGGGTAATGGCAACAGGCGTAGCGGGATAATTAAAGAAATGTCCATTATTGTATGGCGCCTTCGCAAACAATCCTTATTTAACAATCATTATTTTTTTTGAAAAAGATTGTTTATCCGCCTTTAGAGTGTAATAATATATACCACCAGGGATATCATCAATTGGAAATGTTACATGATATTGTCCTGCTTCAAGGTGCTGGTCCAAAAGCAATTTAACCCGCTTACCTAAATTATCATATACTTCAAGCCTGACTTTACTTTTTTTTACGATCACAAAAAAGATGTTAGTAACATCCTTAACCGGATTGGGAAAGGCATCAAATAGCTCATTATGATCCTGATTTAACGGATTATATTCTATGACAGAAGCATATACCCCATGCGGACCCGGGCCAACAGGGTTCACACCATGACATACCACACATTTATTTAAAGTACCCGCATAACCCTGCAAAGTAACATTCTGCAAATTGTCGTTAGCATTATTGGTCGGCAATATTGCATGAGGAGAACCATGACAGGCACTGCAATATAAATCGGAATGCCCTTTAGAATTTCTGAATAATTTCCCTGGTTCAGCGCCATGTTGAGGCCCGTGACATGCTACGGCCCCACAATCAGGTTCCTGTAGCCAGTCCTGCCTGCCGTTTTCGATAGTTTGCCCGACTGTGGTCACATTCCCGTGGCAATCCTGGCAAATCATACCACGCGTAAACATGATATCTCTGAAACATTGTGTGTTTGGCCCCGGGTGGCATTTATAACAATCATTCGTCAGTTCTCCGTGTTTTAGATGCATTGCCTGCGAAAATGGCGGTGTTCCAATTGTGCCCGGTTTGCCGAGGGCATTGTCTCGATGGCAGTTTGCACAAAGTATGGGCCTCACATTAGGGTCAAAACCGGGGAGTTGTTCATGTGAGTTAAGAATGTTTTGTTCGCTGCTGTGGCAACCACTACTGATACAATTCAATTCATTGGACACAGGAATTACCGATTGTGTTTGAGCCAGAAAAGTACTGCTTGAATTGTATACTTTTATTATTGTAAGCTGGTATGGATGTTCATTTATTAAATCATTATCCGGATATGGCGTAATTGGAATCCCTTCAATGTGAAAATAATTTCCTGTCGTGTCAAGGTTTCCGGCCAGGCCCACTCCGGTAAGTCCTATATTGTCAGCCAGCGAAACACCAAAAAGTGCATTGGCATAAGTCCAGAAATCTGTTTTTCCGACGGAGTATGTGTTACCGGGTATTTCATAAGTAACATTGTAATCACCAGTTACGATCATTGGTAAATTAGTACCATTGCCCACTTTGATTACCTGTGCATGTTGATTGTTGTATGGTGGTAAAACGCAAAAATTATTAAAATTTTTATTAGCACAATGCATTCCCAGGTCATTCCAGGCAATAACAATGAATGTGTCACTTTTTGGTGTTGGGTTTTTCATAAACTCGTTAAAGGTTTTTACTTTTCCCGGGCCGTAAAAAGAAGAAAAAATTATTACAATAATCAAGGTTGAAAAAGTAAGAAGTAAAATCTTTTTCATAATTTTAGGTTTAATTATCAGAAAATCTGTAAATTATTATGTAAATATACGATAAAAAACCTTCCATTGCAAATTTATTAATCCTGGCGAACGCGGAATTGAATTCCATGTCATTTCTGTTTTAAATAATCGATTTTCGCTCTTAATGCATCCAGGTCAAAATGCCGAGCATTATACCTATTTGTATTCCCTTCGGGCAGGCTTCTGATTTGTAAAACTTTAGTATAAAAAAATGAGTGGAATACGCTCTTTCTTTTTACCCGGGAAAGACACTAACCTGTATCCTTAGTGCTGCAATTAGATTACTGCTTCGCTCATAACGGGTGCTTCTGTTATAACTTGTTTTTTTCCGGCTTCAGGGAATTCCTGAATCTTGCCGGATGAACCCCGTCCGTTCTTTTCAAACTCTTTAACCTGATGTGCAAACGCCTGCAGGCGGGTTTCCTGGGTCACCGTGTCTTGGCCGTCGTACGCCATATTGATGAGCGGGATGTTGTTGTTGTCGCGGCGGTACATTTCCGAAACCGCGGTGACCAGGGTGCCTGGCATACAGGTGAAGGGGAGGATGTTCGCAACACCCGAAATACCTTTCTTCGCCAGGGTTGCAATGGTGCCGAGGGCCATCGGTGGGTCACCGTCGTAATCCTTATGCACGTATGGATTGCAGTTGGTCAGGATGGCCTTCAGCTCGAGGTCTTTGTCGTGATCCACATACCGGTTCAGGCCCCGGAGAACGATGCTTCGGAGCACGTGTTGGAAAAAGCCCTGCCGTTTGGATTTCCGCACGCGCTTTTTATCACCTTTCCAACGGCTGTCGCGTGTGTAGCGATAGGTAGAGTATTCGATCCACTCCGAGAACGGAGAGATCAAGGTTTCCAACCCAAGGGCTTCCAGTTTTTGGACCAGGAAATTACTGCAGAACGCATTATCGCGCATATAGATCTCTCCGACGACCGCTACGACCGGCCTTCGCTTTGTGCGGTCCTTAGGCATTTTTTCAAAGTCCAGCGCCGTCAATTTCAGTGCTTTGTTCAGGCTGAGCTTGCCAAACTCAATGCTGTCCTCAACCCGTTTTACGCCTTCGCGATAAATGCGTTCCGACTCGCCCTTGTTGATCTCGTAGGGCCTGTTTTCCTGAAGTAACTTGCGCAGGTAATCGATGGCGACAAACCCGCGCCAGGCATTATAACGGAACTTGACGCCGTGTCCGCCGGAAAGCCCTTCATACGAAGAGTCATTGGAAGGTGTGATGAACTCCACATCTTCGTATCCGAGACGGTCAAAGATGACCCGTTGGAATTGATTGTACTGCCCGAACCGGCATGGGCCGTTATGGTCGGGCATAAAGAAACTGACCTTCTTTGGGTCAATCCCGGGCTCCATCAGTTTGCGCAGGAAGTTTCCGGTGGTGCAGATCATCGGGAAACACTCACGTGAGGAAGTATACTTGCGGCCGATCTCCAGATCGCGTTCATCCTGCATCGGCAGCATATAGGACTCCACGCCGCAGCGACGTGCGGCGGCAGAGATGGCGTATCCCGCATCG
Organism: Bacteroidales bacterium; assembly: GCA_035354195.1. GTDB lineage: Bacteria > Bacteroidota > Bacteroidia > Bacteroidales > CAIWKO01 > CAIWKO01. Next base: position 106,200 of record DAOQAT010000001.1, read on the forward strand.
TTGGTATACGGGAAATATAAAATGCGGTCTTTCGATGGTGACTCCGGGCTCTTCCGGGGGCGCAGCACCTTTACCTCTTTTTTGCTGCGCTGACCGGCCCCGCGCAGACTGTCGATGAAGGCTTCAATGCGTGTGATCATGCCGGCGTCGGCCGAATGTTCGTCTACTTCCAAATGCAGGTACGGTTTCCCTTTGAGTTCTTCGTTCACGTAATGCACCAGGAAGGAATCGGGCCCGCAACGGAAGTTGCTCAGGTATACGGCGTGCAAACGGGGATCTTCTGCCACCATACGGGCAGCAGCCACGATCTTTTGTCCGTTGGGCCAGCACATATTGCGATAGGTTTCAAACACCTTGCGGACCGGCAGGTCCAAAACATCCAGGGGGATCGGCATCAGGTTCTGGTTGATCAACTTCTCGATCAATCCCAGATTCAGAAAAGGATCTCCGCAGTTGTATGGCTTTCCGAGAATGACAACGGGGTGTACACCTTCCGGGACATTGGCCAGGACATCGCGTCCATAGTCCTTAAGCGCTTTCTCAACCTTCTTTTGTACGAGTTCTGCCTTGCGCAGCGCAGATTTGACAAAGTCAGGCGAAAACCTGAATTGTTCACCGAAGTAGGCCGCCGCCTCTTCCAGTAGTACCCGGTCGAAGTAACGGAAGTGGAAGGTGGGGATCAGCAGGCGCCTGGTGTCGAACTTCCCGCTGAGGGCAGCACGCACCATAAAAGGAGTGCTTTGTACCCAGGGGCAATGGTAGTTCACTGTGGGCATATCTTGGTCCGTCCAGGCATTCACAATAAACGGAATGAAAATGTAATCGACATTCTGACTGATGAGGCCTTCCACGTGGCCGTGCATCAATTCTACCGGAAGACAGGTTTCGGTGATGATGCTTTCCAGTGAATGCGTCACCAGTTTCTTATCCGATTCACGCGAGACCACGACATCAAATCCCATTTCCTCAAAAGCTGTGCGCCAGAATGGGAACTGTTCGTAGAACACCATCAAGGCGCGTGGAATGCCGATGGTCTTTTTCCCGGTGCGTTTGGCAGAATCGTACCCGTTGAGCATGATCTCCGACACTTTCCTGAAATGGCCGGGGATGTTTTTATTGTGAACCTTGCGTGTGTCCTTCTCGTACTTCTCGCAGCGCCCGCCGTAAAACAAAGGCTTGGGATCGCCTTCGATCTTCACCTGGCGGATCTCGCATTGATTGGCACAGGCCTGGCAGGTGAACAGCCCGATCTTGTAACTGGCCTCGCTGATGCTCCAACCCTTGAATTCGGTTTTCTGTCCGGGCTTCATCGCACGCTTTGCTGCAATGGCAGCGCCAATGGCGCCAGTGACATCAAAGTGCGGCGGTACGGTGATGGGTTTGCCCGTCACCTGGCTGAATGCAGCCACCACGGCCTTATTATTCGTAACACCACCCTGGAAAAAGATCTTGTTCCCGATACGGCGGTTGCCAACCAACTTCTGCAAGTAGTTATACACAATGGCGTAGGCCAAACCGCCTACCAGGTCTTCATTCTTGACGCCTTTCTGCATATGTGAATTCAGGTCCGACTCCATGAATACCGTGCAGCGGTCACCCATCTTTACCGGGTTTTCGGACTTGAGTGCCAGTTCCCCAAATTCGTTAATGATGTTGATACCCAGTTTTTCGGCTTGCTCTTCCAGGAAAGAGCCGGTTCCTGCGGCACACACCTTATTCATCTCAAAATCTATGACCACGCCGTTTTCGATGCTGATGAACTTCGAATCCTGGCCCCCGATCTCGAAGATGGTATCCACCGTCGGATCATAGTCAATGGCGGCGGTAGCCTGCGCTGTGATCTCGTTGAGGATGGTGTCGGCGCCTAAAAAGTCACCGGTCAGGTAACGTCCCGATCCGGTGGTTCCTACGCCAATGACCTCTACAAATTCGCCGGCTTCTATGGCAATCTCATGCATGCCGCGTTTGATGGCTTCCAGCGGCTTACTGGCCGTGGGCAGATAACGGCGGGCCACCACCCGGTGCTGTTCGTCGATAAGGACGATGTTGGTGCTCAACGAACCCACGTCCACCCCAAGGTAAACCCGGGTCTTGTTTTCTCTGGATGTTGCCGGGTATATCGTTTTGTCGTATGTGACCCTGGCCTCCACCAGCCTGGGGAGGCTGTCGGTCCGGTTACGATTGCTTCCTAAATATTCTTCCAGCTTTTTTATGCCCTTGAAGGCGGCATTCCCGTGAAAGTTCTCCCAGGTGTTCAGCAGGCCGCCGATCGCCCCCATCGAAGCGTGATGTTTCGGGATGATCAACTCGCCTTCTTTCAATCCCAATATTTCCGTGAACGCCCTCACCAATCCGGCATTGGCTGCCACTCCGCCGCTGAAAACAACGGGCAGGTTGATCTCCCGGCTGCGGGCTACGGTACAAACAAAATTACGGGCCAAAGCAAAACAGAGTCCCGCCACGATATCGTGTACCGGGGTGGCGATCTGCTGTAGATGGATCATGTCGCTTTTTGCAAATACGCTGCAACGCCCTGCAATGCGCGGAGGTGTTTGGGAGCGTAAGGCCATTTCGCCGAATTCATTCTCGATCGAAATACCCATACGCTTGGCTTGCTGATCAAGAAAAGAACCGGTACCAGCGGCGCAAATGCTGTTCATTTCGAAATCAACCAGGCGGGAAGGGCCCCCGTCGGGATGGGGTTGCATCAGGATGAGCTTGGAATCTTCGCCTCCAATCTCAATGACGGTATGTGCCTGCGGATACATGGATCCAACAGCTGTTGCCTGGGCAATGATCTCATTTACGAACACCCCGCCCGTTAGTTCCGCTCCCAGCTTTCCGCCCGTTCCTGTGTAAGCAATACCGGAAAACGTTTCCAACCCGTGGCGCGATATGATGTCCCCCAGTCTGCGGTGAAGGGCTTCAAACGGCTTGCCGTGCACGTAATCGTAATGCTCTTCGATCACATGCTTGTGCTCATCAAGGATCACGGTGTTAAGGGAGATGGACCCAATGTCAAAACCTAAACGGTAATCGTTTTTGGTGTTCGGATGGTTCTGAAGGTTCTGGCTCATAATGGTTTTAGCAAATGGTAGTTATTAAACAAATCAGAAATAATAAAAGAACGCTGATTCATCTATCAAACGTAACGTAATTTCGGAAGCTAATTTAGCGAAAATATGAACAAGAATTTTATAGGTTAATTTTTTTTCTCGGTCTTTTTTTGTTATATGTTGAATTTCTGTAATTACCATGTTTTCTAACAAATAAAACTTTTTATTTTTAAAATAATTTAACATTGCGAAGTTTGTGCAAAAGGCATTCCTGCGGGGCAACTTCGCTATGCATATAAAATGATAATAGTTTGGTTAGACAGTTGGCACATAATGCTCTTTGCACCCACATATTTTGCCAGGCTGCCATTCGCTGTTTGGCTGATTTTGGATTTTGTAACTTAATTAGGATAAAATTTCTTTTGTGTGTACCAAATAAAAAACCACTTACTTTTATTATCTGTAAGTGGCTGATTTTCTGTGTGACCCCGACAGGATTCAAACCTGTAACCTTCTGATCCGTAGTCAGATACTCTATTCAGTTGAGCTACGGGGCCTTTTGAGTGTGCAAAATTAATACTTTTTAATAAAGAAATTAAAAAATCGGACTTTATTTTTTCGAAAAGCGCGGAAACCAACGCGGAACTTCATTACAGTATACATCCCAGCTGTCGCCGAAACGCCGTTCCAACTGAGGTTCTTCGTAATTCACCACATACAACTGTTGTATCCGCAGCCAGGCAATAAAATATAAAAGCAACAGCGGCATACCGTTATAAATAACTTCGCCCGCCAGGGCAATGGTGAGCGCCCACATCATCGGGTGCCTGACGTATGCATAAATATTCCTCTTCATAATTTTCTGAGGTGAGGAAGTCACTGCCGGTGTGCCTTTGCCGGTGAAAAGCATCAGCATCGTACAATATATGGCGAGGGCGGCACCCGACCACATCACGATCTCACTTAAGATCTGGCTTCCCGGGAAGCTGAAAATGGGTAATCCGTACTTTTTTGACAGGAAAATGATAAACTGCGGTATGATGAACAAAATGGTGAACGGCCCTATAAAAGCGTAAAGGGATCCGTCTATAACTTTTCTTATAAATTTCAAAACACTGAGCATACAAAGGATTTAAAGGAAATACGTGATTTAAAGCGGCAAAATTACAATAATTTATTCTTATATTACTATTAACTCTAAAGAGCATCCGGAACAAAGTTTTTTTTTACTTTTACAGCCCGGTTATAAAAAATGATAAAACCTACATTGAAAAATATTTTGGTACCTCTAAAAGCCTTGGTATCGCTGTTGATTTTCATCATCACCACGCAATTTTTTACACTGCTGATCCTGGTGCCTTTTTCAAATAAAAAAAGATCGGCCGCAACTTTTTATACGAAACTCCTTACTTTTTACGCCCGTTTTATCATCAAAACCCACTTCAACATTAAAGTGAAACACCTGAACAAGCCCGAACAACTTTTTCAACATCCTGCTTTGGTGGTATGCAATCATCAGTCGATCATTGATGTCCCGGTTTCATTATCCCTGACTCCCAAAATGCGGGTGCTCAACAACAACTGGCACGACAATGCAGGTGCAAAGTTTTTTATTACCAAGTATATCGGTTTTTTCTCCATTTATCAGGACCTTGACATTCTCGTAAAGAAACTGGAACCTTCTGTAAAAATGGGATGCCCCCTGCTGGTTTTCCCGGAAGGTATCATGAATTACGGCCAGCAAATTAAACGTTTTCACAAAGGTGGTTTTTATATTGCGCGAAACCTCGACCTTGACGTACAGCCTGTAGTTATTTATTATTCAGAAAATGTTTTAAGAAGACGCTGGTTTTATATGAAAAACGGTGATGTTGTGGTGAAATTTCTAGATCCAATAAAAGTAAACAGCCCTTTGTATGGTGAGACTTACCAGGAACTTACTCATAATGTGATGTGCGAAATGCGTAACGAATATGCTGCCATAAAAGCAGCTTACGAGTCGGGCAGCTTATAAGAATTTCATTTATTAAAAATTTCATCAATCTTAATAAGTTTCAGAATTTCAATTATTTGACACATAATCCAACCTATATTGTTTCTTAGTCTGTTACATCGGATCGCTAGGGTGGATGAGCGTTGGCCTGCCCAGACAGCGGGCCAGCACTGGCGTGAATCAGAAAATATTTGAAAATCTTCAAAGGCGCCAACGGCGTCTCCCGTATCCGCCAATCCGGCGGATCGGGACAACTTTGAATAGATTTTCAATATTTTTGAGAGCCTGCCTGAACGACTGTTCAGTCGGGCAGGCGGGTTGAAGCATTGTCTGGGCTGTCTCCGCCGTATTCTAAGGTCTAAAAAAGAGAAATCTGCTAAAGTTATTAACAATTTAGGCGGCAAATTTAAATGTTTCAACATAAGGTGTCCCTCTTTTTACAACAGCAAAGATTCGTGCTATAAGTTTGTTTCTAATAATGTTTATTGTACTCATTCCATTTGCTCCTTTTGCTTTTCTATTTTGATAATAAATTTTCATTTCCGGGTTATAAAGAATAGCCCGTTTTGAATTTTGAAAATTTTTCCGCCGTATTCTAAGGTCTAAAAAAGAGAAATCTGCTAAAGTTATTAACAATTTAGGCGGCAAATTTAAATGTTTCAACATAAGGTGTCCCTCTTTTTACAACAGCAAAGATTCGTGCTATAAGTTTGTTTCTAATAATGTTTATTGTACTCATTCCATTTGCTCCTTTTGCTTTTCTATTTTGATAATAAATTTTCATTTCCGGGTTATAAAGAATAGCTGAAATAGCGCATAAATTAAGCAAGGCTTTTATTTTTTTATTCGCCAAATGGCTTACTTTATTACGACCCTTTACACTGGTTCCTGAGGTATACGGAAACGGAGCTGTTCCGGCATAACTTGCAAACTTCCTCCATGTATCAAAATTGGTAAAACAGTTGGTATAAGCTATCATTACCAATGCTGTCTGTTTACCTACACCTTTTATACTGATAATTAAGTAATATTGCTTTTTAATAAGCTCATCGCTTTTAATAATACTATCAAGTTCTTTTTCGATTTTTATTATCAGCTTATTTTGGTCCTTTATTGATTTTTCAATTACTTCAAGCAATACTTTATTATCTTTTGGTTTTAAAAACAAAAGATTCTCTTTGCTGTCTTTTAAGAAACTGCCTCTTTGCCTGACAAGACGGTCTCTTAAAGCAAGCAGCCGGCGCATCTTTAAAATATTTTCAAAAGGTAATCGCGATGGAATGATTTTGTCTCTTTTTTGATACGCATATTCGGCTATTCTTTTTGCATCAATTTTATCATTCTTTCCCCTTTGAATACCAAGAGATCTCTTAATCTCAAGACCAGGCAGCAGGACGAAATTATAACCTTTTTCCGACAGAAAAACAGAAATCGGTAATGAATAGATTCCCGTATGTTCCATAGCAATAAGTATTTCTTCTTTATTGCAAGAAACATTTTTTAGCAACCAAGAGATAAGCTTCTTAAAACCATTGGTGTTGTTTTCAAGTAACGATGATTTTTGCGTTGAAAGGACCCTAACATCAAATTTCAATTTTGAAATGTCAATGCCAACAAATTCTTTAAATTTCATATCTTTGTTTTTAAATTAATAAATAAAGTTGCAAGACAAAAACCTTTAATAGACCGCACGTCTAAAATTCTAAATTGTTCTGCGCAACTATGTAAAAGAATGGGGACTAATACGGCGGAAAGGTCTTACCTGTCGGCGGACAAAGTTCACCCCATTCTTTTTTTTCAACAAATAAACACATATTAACAAAAGAAAAAGAAGCAAAAAGAAAATAATACTAATAATAATTATTATTCTTATAATTCCCTTTTGCAAATCTAAAGGCGGCGGATTCTTTGGTTCGTTTCTTTTGGACAGGCAAAAGAAATGAACGCTTATATCAAAAAAATATTCCAATAAAAGTTAGATGTTTTAATCTACTTTTTTAAAGTATTGGAAATTGGGTTAAATTTGCAGGAAAAATAACAGCGTTGGTAGTTTTGTATTTATTGTCCGGCCTCGCCCTGCTTATTATTCTGTTTATTGCTTTCTATGCAATTGTGGTGATCAAGGTACCGCCAAATGTACCGGGACTTGATTTGTCGGATTATTCGATAAAAAAAAACGGTGATATATCCCGTATTGGAAAAAACTGGCTGACAAAAAACAAATGGGGCTTATACGAAATGTATATCGAAGGGCCTCCCTTTGAACGCGGAGTGGCCAACGGCAGGCTGGCCGAGAAACTGATTTACACGCAGGAAAAGATTTTTGTTGCCGAAATAAAAAAGATCATTACCAATAATTTTTACCTTGGCTTTCTTAAATATATTGTCGCCTGGATCAACAGGAAACTGAAATTTCATATTGGCGAGGAATACAACATGGAAATTTACGGGGTGTCGCTGTCCGCATCTAAAGATTTCAGGCTGATCGGCCCGAATTATATGCGAATGCTGAATTATCATGCTGCGCACGATATCGGACACATGTTGCAGGATATGAACCTGGTCGGTTGCAGCTCTTTTGCAGCTCTGGGAAACAGGACTGCTGACGGTAAAATAATACATGCCCGGAACTTTGATTTTTATGTCGGAGACGAGTTTTGTAAAGAGAAAATAGTGACTTTTTATGCTCCCGAAAAGGGATATAAATTCGTGATGATCACCTGGGGCGCCTTGATCGGAACGGTTTCCGGAATGAATATGAACGGGCTGGCCATAACCGTCAATGCCGCCAAATCAAAACTTCCTGTAAAAACCACCACACCGGTTACCATACTCATCAGGGAAATGCTCCAGTATGCAGCTACCATTGATGAAGTAATTGATATTGCCCGCAAACGTAAAATCTCCGTTTCCGAATCTTTTATGGTCAGCTCAGGGCCGGAGCAACGTGTGGTGATTATTGAAAAAACGCCATACCGCACAGAAATTTTTGATCCCGGAACAGATCAGATTATCTGTACCAACCATTTTCAATCCGAAGCATTAAAAGATGATGCGTTAAACCTGCAACAAATAGCTGAAAGCGCTTCGATGTACCGCTATCAAAGGCTGGAGGAACTTCTTGAAAGATTTCCTAAAATCACCGTTCAGTCCGCTGTTGAAATATTACGCGACCGGCTGGGCATGCACGATGAACCGATCGGGGACGGGAACGAAAAAACGTTGAACCAGTTGCTGGCACATCATTCAATAGTTTTTAACCCGAACGACCTGAAAATGTGGATTTCTGCAGGGCCTTTTGGCCTGGGAGCATTTATCTGTTATGATCTCCGTACGGTGTTTGAAAAAGATGGCGCTGTCGACGAAAATACGGTCATCATTAATGAACACGAAACAATTGCCGCGGATGACTTTCTGAATAACGGAGGCTTTAAACGATTTGAAAAGTTCAAGGAAATAAAAGATACGCTGGCAAATGTAGCATCAGATGGCGCTGTTCCCTTGTCCATGATTGATGATTTGGTAGCGCTGAATCCTTCGTATTTTCTGACCTACAGCATAGGCGGAGATTTTCTTAAGAGAAAACATCATTATGAGAAAGCTGTTGAATTATATCAGACAGCGCTGCAAAAAGAAATACCAACCCTGAAGGAACGGGAGGTGATCAGGAAAAACCTGGATCATTGCATGAAAAAACTGGCACAACACAATTAATGGCTGATAAAAGTAACATAAGAAAGCAGTTTGACGACCTGAAGTGTTGTGTGATCATTCCCACATACAACAATGCACAGACATTACGGGCCGTGATCGCTGGAGTGTTGGAATATACCAGCCATGTTGTGGTGGTTAACGACGGTTCCACCGATGCGACCAAAGAAATCATCGAAAGCTTTGAGGGCTTGCTTTCCATACATTTTCCGAAAAACAAAGGGAAAGGTTACGCCTTGCGCAAAGCCATAAAGTTTGCCTTTGAACAAGGCTATAATTACGGCATCACCATCGATTCCGACGGGCAACACCTGCCATCGGACCTTCCATTATTTATCGAAAAGATCAAAGAAAATCCAGAAGCGATCATCATTGGGTCCAGAAATATGGAGCAGGAAGGCGTTCCGGGGAAAAGTAGTTTTGGCAACAGGTTTTCCAATTTCTGGTTTTATATCGAAACCGGCAATAAACTTCCCGACACCCAGTCAGGGTATCGTTCATACCCCTTGTTTTTATTACATAAGCGGAGGTTTTTCGGACGAAAATATGAATTTGAAGTAGAGGTGCTGGTCCGTTCTTCGTGGAAACGAATTGAAATTATTCCTTTGCCTGTGAGCGTTTATTATGCCCCGAAACCTGAAAGAATAAGCCATTTCAGGCCGTTCACCGATTTTTTCAGGATCAGCCTGCTGAATTTTGTGCTTTTTTTCTATGCAATTTTAATCGTCAACCCTTTCAGGTTTGTAAAAGCATTGAATAAAAAAAACATAAAGGAATTTTTTCAGAAAGAGTTTATTCAAAGTGGAGACAAGGATTCAAAGATCATTTTTTCGGTGATGCTGGGCGTTTTTATTGGTGTGGCGCCGGTCTGGGGATGGCAGATGGCTTTGGCGCTGATACTGGCCATGCTGTTAAAACTGAACCGGATGATCACTATAGTCGCCTGCAATGTGAGCATCCCGCCGATGATCCCGCTGATTATCTACCTTAGTTATTTGTTCGGAGGTATCGTGTACCATCATGATGTGGTTTATATGCAATATTCCCATGATATCACCCTCGAAAAAATAAAGCTAAACGTGATCCAATACCTGATCGGCAGTTTGTTTTTTGGAGCCGTACTTTCATTAATTTCGGGGCTGGGCACATGGATTTTGTTGAAAATTTTCAGAAAAAAACGGGTCGTCACAGAAGAGGTCAAAATAAATACAGAGAAGTAAACGGATGAGTTTTTTGTTTTTAAAAATATACGATTTTTTCAGCAGGAGGAAGTACCTGCTTTTTACCATATTGTTTTTACTGGTGGCGGTGTGCTGGTTTTTGTCCGTGCGGGTAAAGTTCAGTGAAGACATCACCGATTTTTTGCCGAAAACCAAAGATGTTGAAAATATCAATGATGTATTTAAGCTTATAAAATCCAATGATAAGCTTGTCATTATTATTAGCAGCCAGGGTTCGGGCAGTGAAAATACCGGACGGCTGATCTCATACGCCGATATGCTGTCGGAAGATATCCGCAAACAGCTGATGCCTGCACTGATTAAGGATATGACATACCGGATCAGTGAAGAGCAAATGTCGGGAACGTATGACGTGTTGTGGAAAAACCTACCATTGTTTCTGGATGAAGACGATTATCAGCGCTTGAGCACGATGATCGATGAAAAAAAGATCGATTCCGTGCTGAACAGTAATTACAAAATGCTGGTTTCGCCTGCCGGTATCTTCATGCGGAAATACATCGTCCGCGATCCATTAAACATCAGCAGTTATGCGTTGCGGAAAATGAGCATGTCGAGCGTTGGCAACGGTTATCAGGTTAGTGATGGATATATCTTTTCGAAAGACAAAAAAAACCTGCTGATGTTTTTAAGCTCGGCCAATCCGACGAGCGAAAGCTTTAATAATACCAAACTTGTTGATAAACTGGATGACATAATTGATAATAATCTGAAGAATATCAATGACAAGTCAGTCAATATCCAGTATTATGGGGCCGCCGCAGCTTCCGTTTGTAACGCCCGGCAGATGAAGACCGATTTTGCGGTAACCATGGGGATCGCCGTATTGATATTGCTGGTCTTTTTTGGGTTGTTTTTCAAAAACAAAACCACCATCATCATGCTGATGCTTCCTGTGGTTTTCGGCGGGTTATTTTCTTTTGCCATCATTTCACTGATTCATCCGGATATTTCGCTTATAGCCATTGGCGCGGGTTCTGTGATTCTGGGCATCGCCATTAATTATTCCATACATTTTTATGCCCATTACCGCCATGTGTCGTCCATACGGCAGGTGATCAAAGACCTGGCAGCCCCGCTGACTATCGGCAGTACCACAACCATCGGCGCTTTTTTAGGGCTGCTGCTGGTGAAGTCGGATGTGCTCAGGGATTTCGGCCTGTTCTCGGCTTTATGCCTTGTCGGCGCTGTCTTGTTTACCCTTATTTTTCTTCCCTTTTTTATAAAGGCCAGGCAAGAACAGGCGGCAGAACCGGACAAGCCCAATTTAATAGACAGGTTTTCATCGTATCATTTCGAAAGAAATCCATACATTATTGCCGGGGTGATTGTTCTGACCATTTTCTTTTTTGTGATGGCCCGGAAAATCAGTTTTGAAAATGATATGAACAAGCTGGGGTATACTTCGGAAAAATTAAAACAAGCCGAACAAACCCTTACTAATATTTCTGACAGTTCGCTGCGCCAGGTGTTTGTCGTTTCCAAAGGTAATGACCTGAATGAGGCTTTGAAAAATAATGAACAGATAAGCCGTAAAATCATCAAGCTGCAACAGGAGAAGGTCATTGACCAGGTCTCTGGCGTGTCGCCGGTGTTGTTGTCCGATTCGGTGCAACGGCAGAAAATTGAAAAGTGGGAATCGTTCTGGACAAAGGGGCGCAAAGAAAATATCAAAAAATGGATGTTGTCAGGCGGCCGGAAACTAAAGTTCCGCGATGATTCCTTCAACGAATTTTTTGCAGCGCTTGACCGTAAGTATTCACAGATGAGCAGCACGGATTTTGACCAACTGAAAAGTCAATATGCAGGGCAATTTGTGCATCAGGGAGAGAAAAATAATTTTGTGATCACCATCTTAAAAATAAATCCAAAGCAGCGTGATGCGGTGATAGCAGCCATTCCGGAAGATAAACATACGGTGGTTGTTGAAACACAAAACCTGCTGTCGCATTTTATCGATATCATCAATAATGACTTTAACACCATCCTGCTGATCTCGTCGCTGCTGGTATTTTGCTTTTTATTGTTTTCATACGGCCGTATCGAACTGGCGCTTATTGCTTTTGTCCCGATGCTAATCAGCTGGGTGTGGATACTCGGCATTATGAGCCTGTTTGACATAAAGTTCAATATTTTCAGCATCATCATCTCAGCCTTTATTTTCGGCTTAGGGGACGACTACAGCATTTTCATCATGGATGGTTTGCTGCAGGAATATAAGTCGGGTGTGAAGCTGCTCAACTCATACAAGACAGCGGTGTTTTTATCGGCTTTCACCGTGTTTGTGGGTGTGGGCGTACTGATCTTTGCAAAACACCCGGCTTTGCGGTCTATTGCCACACTCACCATCATTGGCATGCTTTCCGTGGTATTCCTGTCGTACACCATTGCACCGGCCTTGTTCAAAATGCTGGTTTACAAAAAAAACAAACTACGTAAATTTCCCGTGACATTTTTTGGATTGCTGTACGCGTTGTATGGCTATACCTATTTTGTAGGAGGTTGTATCATCACCGGTGTTTTAGGATTAACGCTCATCAAAATATTGCCCGTTGGAAAGAAAAAACAGCGTTATATTTTTCATTACCTGATGATGCTCGTATGCCGCAGCACCATGTTTGTCATGTTTTTTACCAAAAAACGCTTTATCAACCTTTCGGCCGAAACATTTAAAAAACCGGCTGTGATTATTTGCAACCACCAGTCTATTATTGATATTCCGCTGCTGATGATGTTCTATCCAAAAATCATCATGATCACCAACGACAAATGGTTTAGGTCGAAAATTCGTGGAATTATCATCAGGATGTCCGGCTACCTGCCGTCTTCACTGGGTTATGATGTGATAAGTGAAAAGTATGCCGAATACGTCGCCAGCGGGTATTCCATCGTGATATTCCCCGAAGGATCGCGCTCTGAAGACCATGAAATACACCGTTTTCATAAAGGTGCGTTTTATCTGGCCGAAAAAATGAAACTGGATATTTTGCCTGTCGTGATGAATGGAACCGGAAATTATGTGGCAAAAGGCGAGTTGATGGGTCGGAGAAGCCTGATCACGCTTAAATTTTTAGACCGGATAACTCCTGAAAATACTTCCTTTGGAACAACGTACCTGGAGCGTTCCAAGGGCCTTACAAACCTTTACAGAAAAGAGTTTGATGAGATGCTTGACGGATACAGGAAACCTGTTTTTTATAAAGACACCCTGATCAAAAATTTTATTTATAAAGGACCTATCCTGGAATGGTACACACGTATCAAACTCAAGCTTGAAAATAATTATGAGTTGTATAACAACCTGATCCCGATGAAGGCGAAAATCCTGGATATCGGATGCGGCTATGGTTACATGTCTTTGATCCTCGGCATGATCTCAAAAAACAGGATCATCAAAGGAATCGATTACGATCAGGAGAAAATCGAAGTCGCCGCGCACTGTATGTCAAAACCTGAAAATGTTAGTTTTGGCTTCGAAGACATTTTGAACTACGGGATAGAAAACCAGGATGTATTTTTATTGAGTGATGTACTTCATTACGTTAACCCGGAACAGCAGCATGCGATACTTTCAAAGTGCGCCTCGCAATTGAATGATGGCGGGATGATACTGGTTCGCGACGGCAACAAGGACCTAAGCGGCAGGCATGGATTGACAAAACTTACCGAACTCTTCTCCACCAATTTCGGGTTTAATAAAACAGGCGGAGACAAGCTGCATTTTTTATCCTCGAAACTTCTTGAAGAAATTGCTGCAAATTATAACCTGCAAATGAGCGTAATTGATGACAACAGGATGTCGTCGAATGTGTTGTTTGTATTGAAAAAGCAATAAGGGTTAAAGATTATTTGCCTATCTTAGTACATGAATTTGAAAGTTTTAATACGGATTATTGCTTTTGCTTTCGCAATTCCCCTAAATGGAACTTGTCAGTGTTTTACCATCAATTTTATTAATAATCCAGGCCTTGAAGATTTCACCTGCTGCCCGACAGATTATTCAATGATTTCATGTGCTGATTATTGGACACAGCCCTTGCCTTCCAGTAGTTCCGATTATTTTAATACCTGTGGAATTAACGCTGTTGTTAACCCGACAGCCGGGCTGTTTTTTCAATATGCACACTTTGGAAATGGATATGCCGGTATTTGCTGTGATTATTACCCGGGCGATGTAACGCCGACGTTCCAATACCGGGAGTATCTGCAGGCAGTATTATCAGAATCATTAATTGCCGGCCAGTGTTATTATTGTGAATTTTGGGTAAGGCCTTTTAATAATTTTGGCATGGCAGAAACATTTTCGGCGATAGATGATATCGGGATATTTTTTTCGGATACACTCATAAAAACAGGCCATCCGACAGAGCCACTTTTTTTGACTGCCCAAATTAAAAATCCTTCTGGCCGCATAATTTCTGACACAACAGCCTGGACCCAAATTAATGGTAACTTCATGGCTGAAGGCGGTGAAAAGTTTCTTACCATTGGCACATTTGGCGCCGATAGTACTATTAACAGGTTTTATTATCATTATATTCAAGGTTATTCTAATGCTGTTTATTATTTTTTCGACAACTTTTCTCTTTGTCCCTGCGATGATACCATCCCGCCCAAACCGGAAATAGTGTATGTTCCCGATATTTTTTCGCCTAACGGCGATGGAAACAATGATGTGCTTTATGTGCGAAGCCTTCATATAAAAGAATTAGGTTTCAGTGTTTATAACCGCTGGGGCGAAAAAGTTTTCGAAAGCCAAAGCAAAAATGAGGGCTGGGATGGCAACTACAAAGGCCGGCCCTGCAGCCCGGATGTGTATGTGTATCATGTCGCCATCGTGTTTGAAGACGGCACGGAGGAGAGTAGGAAAGGAAATGTGACACTGGTGAGGTGAGAGGAGCAAATAATCAAATTCCAAATCCAAATAACAAACAAATTCCAATATCCAAATTTTCAAAATTCAAAACGGCGGTTTGAAAAATTGGATATTATATTTTGAATATTGTTTGTCCGCCGCGGCGAATTTGAAATTTGATTTTTGGAATTTAATCCTGTTACTTCTGCAATTTCAGCACTATGGCAATGCCGTCATGGTCGGCGGTGGTATTCAGCGAATCGTTCAGGATAAAGTTGTGCATATTGACGTAATCAATGATTTTGTAATGGCTTTTCTGTTCCAGGCTTTCTGCAAATTCATCCCGTGCCCTGTTAAATGAAGCAAAGCTGTGTTTCACTTTGTCAAAAGGTGCAATATTTTCCCTGCTGAGTGCGGCGATAAAGATGTATGAATTACCAAAAAAATGAGGCCCGAACACACGCCCATGGTTGTTGTCCATCTCGGCAACATGGTTTGAGAAGGCGTGGTTTTTTTCACGGGGCAGTTGTGCATAAAAACCGGTGTCAATAAAACCCAGGTATCCTCCGGTATGCAGCGCCCTGACAGGATATCCGGCTTGTAAAAGTTCTGCGGTGAGCTTCTGCACGGCTTCTTCGGCGCTTTTCGAAACACTGTCAATCAGTATAATATTGATAGGCTCGATCAGGTTTTTGTTCCGGTATTTCACCCCAAGCCAGTGCGCCCTTAGCGAGTCGGCCTGGTACATCCATTTGCCCAAAGCCGGAAGCCCTTTTATACAGACGGTATCAACAGCTATGGCCACTGTGCTGTCCACCTGAAGCGCAGATGATTCCTCCTGTTTGGGCGCTGACCGATGGCAGGCACAAAATAAACACAGGCTGGAAAGTATTAACAGATTTAGAAATGATTTCATATGGATAAACAATTTAGTTAAAATTATTCACTTTGTATGCAGCTCCTAAAATATTTTCCTGAGGTTGCATGCCTCGTCAAACCACATGCTTCAGAATTATTTTATGATAGATTTATACACGGTTGTTTTAAATTCATTAAAAACCGGATAATAATAATTTGGAACAAACTGAGTCATCAAAATCAATATTAAATCCTCTTTCGGGTCGATTAAAAAATACGTATTGGCAGAACCAGACCACCAGTACGAACCAATATTTTCGTTGCTGCCGGAGGCGTTTTGCCTGTTACGAACCGCCACGCCAAAGCCAAATCCCATTCCTGATAACAGGTCCCCGAAAAAATCATCATCAGGCATTACTTCATTGGTTATGTGATCTGATGTCAATGAATCAACGGTGGCGCTTTTTAAAATGCTAACTCCGTTGTATGTACCTTTATTCAAAAGCATTTGGCAAAATATCATGTAATCGTTAGCTGTTGACAGCAGCCCTCCGTTGCCCGATAAAAATGTTGGTTTTGCCGAGACGTTGTTGACCACAGAATCCAGTATCACCTGAATATTCCCGGAATCAGCAGGGGCATATACCGAAGAAACCCTGTCCAGCTTATCCGCAGGGACATAAAAGCCAGTATCATCCATTTTCAACGGCTTAAAGATCCTCTTGCTGATAAATTCGTCAAAGGGCATTCCCGAAACCACCTCGACGATATAAGCCAGCACATCAAATGATCTTCCATAGTTCCATGTGGTTCCCGGCTGGTATAGCAAAGGTATTTTTGACAACTTAGCCGCCATATCTTTTAATGTTCCTGCCGACAGGCCGGCAGCCCGGTACATCGAGTCGATGGGCGTATCATCCATCCCGCTCGCCAAACCTGAAGTATGCATCAGCAGTTGGCTGATGGTCATGGGCCTTTTGACAGCTTCCAGGTGTAAACCGCCCTGATTCATTGATGACAGGACCTGTAGATTCTTAAATTCCGGAATATATTTTTCTACCGGATCATTGATATCTAATTTCCCATCATCATACAATATCATGATGGCCACGCTTGTAATGGGTTTTGTCATCGAGGCAATACGAAAAATTGCATTTAGTTGCATGGGCTTGGAGGCGCTCATATGACCAAATTTCTCAAGGTATGCCAGCTTATTGTGGCGGCCAATCATCGCGATCATTCCCGGAAGTTTTTTCTCTGCTACATATTTTTGCATGAATAAATTCATTTTATTCAGGCTGTCTGACGACAAACCAACTTCTTCCGGCTTTGATCCAAAAGGCTTGTCAGCAAACTGTGCGAAACAGTTTATGTGGATAAAGATCAAGAGCAGTAAAAGGGGTTTTTTCATTGAGAACCATTTTAATTTTTATATGTGTTACAGCTCTGTGGGAGGCACTCCGGTGGTGGTAACAAATCAAAGGTTGTTTATGAAATTATGCCAGAGAGCAATTTTTAAATGTCCATCAGTCAGTGATTACTAATTTTTCTGTAGCAATTATTTTATTTTCTTGCGTAAGTTGCAGAAAGTACATTCCCTTTTGCAAATAGTCTCGGTATATGGTTACTGATTGTTCACAGATATTTTTGATGGTTTTTACTGCTTGTCCATAAACATTGTAAACTGTTAATATTGCACTTTTTAATGGATTCTCAGAATGCAATGTAGTTTGTGCTGAAAATGGATTTGGATATACGTTGATCGTATTTTCTTTGATTTTGGTTTCAGATATTCCGTCCCCCAAATAATATGAACATAAACTTATATCATCAATCATCCAGCCTTCTTTCGAATTATTAATGCTATCTGAAATAAAATTAAAGCGGATAATCATAGTGTCTGGTGGAAAGGTTTTTTTACAAGGTGTTATATACCATTGCAGGATCGTATGTATCCAGCTATTTGAGTGCCCGGAAAAACCATATTCCCCGTTAAAAAGGATATCGCTGGTTGAATAAATATTTGATGGACAAACAAAACCATTGCCAGGAGTTCCATCACCTTGATAAATTGAATCATTAATAACATTAATCCAGGTTAACCCTTTGTCCCATGAAACGGTTATATAGCAACCATCTTTAAGAGTGTCTGTGTCGAATTTATGCCAAAAACCGATGAACATATTTCCGTAGTATGCACAATCAAAATTAAAATCACCAATATAAAGGTCAAAATAAGAATGGTTATTTACAGGGTAATTGTTTAAAGTATCCGTCACAATTGCATAAGGATTTGAGTAAGCTGAATCAAAAAATATTTTTTGCGGATGGCCAATTTCCCATAAATTTTGCGATGATGTGTCTATGTGAATGTAATTGCACACGCTGTCAAATGATACAGCAGGACATGGCGTGGTGTCACAGAAGCTTAATTTACTTTGCGTTTGTGAATAAGTGAAAAAGAAATTTCCAGACAAGATCAGGATTAACATTACTTTTTTCATAGTCTTTTTTTAGAATTATTGATAACCATTTGAGAAAAATTACAAAATCCCCCAAAATCCACCGCCCACTCTCCAACCATATTCACTAACAAATACTTTTTTCATCCCCGTTTCCGGCCGTTTTAGCTTATTTATTAATATCTAACAAATGTAGAAATATTTTATACTGAACAATAAAATTTTAACAATTTTTTTGGCTTATTGTTTTTTGTCGGAATTTATCAGTTGGATTGCAATTGCAAAATAATTTCGAATTGATCCTGAACCCCGGCTTCGTTGATGGCGGCCCATCTGTCAGCATGTATCAGTTTTATTTGTCTGTCATGAAAAACAATAATATCTGTGCTGTCCATCAAATCAATAAATTTTTCGAGTTTGGCTTTGCTGGATAATGAAAGTTGTTCGATCCTCTCGCCCGGGATAAGCGACAACCTTCGGTCATGAATCTCGCGCTTTTCTTTTTCCATGCGTGTCTCAATTTCAACCTCCTTTTGCTTTTCGAGCATGATCTGTTCCTTTTTATTTTGGAATTCCTCCTCTGTAAGCATACCGTTGTTTTTTCGTTTCACCAATGTGTCTATCATCGGTTGGGTGCGCATATTTACCTTTATTTCAACGGCTTTTTGTTCAAATTCCGTTTCATTAATTTCTCCTTTCGCTTTGGCATCGGCAAGTATTTTCAATTCCTGCATTTCCATTTCCATGGGACTTAAGGGCATGTCTGTATCCTGCGGGCCATCGTCAACTTCTACTTCAAAAAATTTGTGGTAATTAACCAGCAGAAGAATTATAATCGCAATGTAATAGCCAATAAAAACCAGTATTGCCGGTAACGGCATGAAAGCACAGAGAATAATCAGCATAATTATACTGGATATGTTTGCCAGAACAGCCTGCAGCCGATACTTTTTTTTGTGCCATAAAACGGTAACGCCCATTAAAAGAGTATAAACAGATGCAATAAGAAACAGAAAGGCAAATAAAGAGCTGTAACCATCTAAATTCAGGGTAATTATCAATGAAACAAGTATCCAATATGCGGGGAATGCGATCATCATAATTCCGGCAACTATCAGTGCCGCGGTTTTCCGTTTTTTTGGCAGAGGCCTGTCTGTGGCAACTGCCACAATTTGTTTGGCCAATTCATAGCGGGGATTTTCCATCATTGGAGTTTTGACATCAGGAGCTGTCTCCGTTTTATCTGTCTTAGCCTTGTTATAATCGCTGATACCTTCGCGTATGCTGCGGCGCATGAGAAAATATAGGCCAAAGATGAAAACCACATCACAGAAAATGTAAGAAACGGCCATCCCAAGCCTGAAAATAAATGGTACTTCATAGATAGTAAAAGAGAAAATAGCCATAATGATCAGCAAAATCATTATTACAAACATCATGATAATGCATGCCACCCTTCCCCATTCTTTGAACTTGAATAAGGCGCGCGCTGAAAAGAACAGGGGAATACAGATCAATGAATTTGAAAATACCAGAACTGTGTAATGTCTAAACATCCAGTTGAGATATATGGAGAACAAAGGACTGCCCGATTGCATGTCATTAAATTGTGGAAAAATAAACAACGACATTAATCCGGCGATAACATTGGCGCAAAATGTCAGGATTGATGTTATGAATAAAATAATACCAATTATTTTGGCAGCATATAATCGTTTATCCAATTTTTGTGATGGGCTCATGATGTTTTATTTTATGTGTTTAGTCACACTTTTTGTTTAATATGAACTGTGATATTTATTTCTAATTGATTTAACAAATATATAATTTATTGATCTTACAGATTTAAATCTTAAAAATTATTTTTCATTATTTGTGTTTGACTCTGCATCCTCTCGTTCGGCGAAGGTTCCACCTTCGCCGAAATTATTATAACAGGCTGAAGCCTGTAAGAATAATAACAGGTCGTGTTCAGAAATGAGCCCCTTTTCCATTTCCGCAGAAAAAATTATCTTTGCAACACTATACCATAACTTTTGATCAATTTTTTGTATGAAACGATATGATGCGGTGATAATCGGTAGCGGGCTGGGCGGGTTGGAATGTGCCTATATATTAAGCAAAGAAGGTTATAATGTCTGTGTGCTGGAACAGCATTCACAGATCGGTGGCTGCCTGCAGAATTTTACCCGCGACAACTGCGTGTTCGATACGGGAATTCATTACATGGGCGGGCTCGACGAAGGCCAGGTGCTGAACAAGTACTTCAGGTATTTCGGGTTAATGGATAAACTCAAATTAAAAAGACTGGACCAGGATGCTTTTGATGTCATCGGATTTGCCGATGATCCCACCGAATACGGCCTTGCCATGGGCCACGACAACTTTATAAAAAAAATGTGCGGATATTTTCCTGATGAAAAAGATGCGTTGGAAAAATATATTAGTAAGATAAAAGAAATTTGCGAACATTTTCCTTTATACAACCTTAGCCATAAAAGCCTTGTCATGGATGAGCTGAGTTTATTCGGAGATAACGCCAATAACTTTTTCAGGGAGATCACCAAAAATGAACGGCTGCAGCGCGTGCTGGCCGGCACAAACCCGCTTTATGCCGGTGTGCCTGAAAAAACACCGCTTTATGTTCATGCGCTGGTGAACAATTCTTTTATTGAAAGTTCCTGGAAACTGGTGGACGGAAGTTCCCAGATGGCCGACATTTTTGCCGGGCACATCCTAGCCAACGGAGGTACCATCCTTACTAATGCAAAAGCGGAGAAATTCATTTTTCACAACCATGCGCTTACCGCCATTGAGTTGGAAAACAAAGAGCTTATCGAGGCCCGCAATTTTATCTCTGCCATCCATCCGGTGAAGACCATCAGCATGATCGATGAGCAGTATTTGAGAAGCGTGTACCGGAAACGGCTGAAAACCCTTGAAAATACGACTTCTAATTTTACGTTGTACGTGGTCTTTCATCCCGAATCTTTTGAGTATCTCAATTATAACGTCTATTTTTATAAAGATCAGAATGTCTGGTTGTCTAAGAGTATGGCGGATGCTGACTGGCCGGGGAATTTTTTCATGACTACGCCCGCCACCTCACATCATGGAAAATATGCCTGTAACGCCACCATCATGTCGTACATGAATATTGAAGATGTCAGGCAATGGGAACATACGCGGGTTGGCAGGCGCGGAAATGAATACCAGGAGTTCAAGAAGCAGAAATCAGAACAAGTACTCGACCTCGTTGAGCGCCGTTACCCGGGCTTCAGAAAGTCGGTAAAAAAATATTATTCTTCCACACCGCTGACCTACCGCGATTATACCGGAACTATCGACGGCTCGATGTACGGCATCCTGAAAGACAGTTCCGATCCGGTGAAAACCCTGATCTCGCCGAGAACCAAAATCCCCAACCTGTTTCTGACGGGACAAAGCATCATTCTTCATGGCGTGCTGGGCGTGACCATTGGCGCAGTAACCACATGTTCAGAACTGCTGGGTAAGGAGTACCTCGTGGATCAGATAAATAACGCCGCGGTCTGAAATGAAGAAAGCCCTTGTCATTGTTTTTAGCCTTACCGGCCTGCTTTCTGTTGCTTTGATCATGTTCATTCAGCATTTTTTGACTTTAGTGCCGCCTGAAGTAGGGAACGTGGATACATCGGCTTTTATCATGAAAAATGAAGGCGATTCATTGACTTACTGTGATAGTGCGTGGCTGCATAAAAGCAAAACCGGCTTGTTCGAGCTTTATACCGAGGGCGATGCCTATTACCGGGGGCTGGTTACCGGAAAGCTGATCCGGAAATTGCTGTACAAGCAGGAAAAAACCTTCGTAGATCAGATAAACCGCTTTGTCCCGTCAAAAACGTATTTGCGCTTTTTAAAATTCCTGGTAGCCGTTTTCGACCGCGACATTGATAAACGCATAAAACCGGAGTATGTCCGGGAGATCTACGGGCTTTCGCAATACGCCTCGGATGAATTTGATGATATCGGAAGCAAGTACCAGCGCATCCTGAATTATCAGGCCGCACATGATATCGGGCATATGATGCAGAATTACCACCTGGTGGGCTGTACCTCTTTTGCCGTCTGGGACAAAAGGGCAGAAGACTCATCATTGCTGGTCGGACGTAATTTCGATTTTTATGTGAGCGATGAGTTTGCCGAAGATAAGATCATTTCGTTTGTAAAACCGGATTCAGGTTACAATTACATGATGATCACCTGGGGCGGCATGATGGGCGTGGTGTCGGGCATGAACGACCACGGGCTGACCGTTACCGTCAACGCGGCAAAATCGCCGGTGCCCTTGCATGCGGCCTGCCCGGTGTCCATGGTGGCCAAACATATCCTGCAATATGCCGGAACTATTAAAGAAGCCATGAATATTGCGAAGCGTTACGAAGTATTTGTTTCCGAATCGTTCCTGATCGGCTCTGCCGAAGACCATAAAGCCTGTATCATAGAAAAAAGCCCGGATAAAACCGTTTTGTTTCAAAATGACTCTGATTACATTATCTGCACCAACCATTTTCAAAGCAAGGACTTTGACGCTGACAGGCTGAATAAGAAACAGAAAGAAGAAACCCCGACAATGGGGCGCTTCAGAAGGACAGAGCAGCTAATAAATCGCTACAGCCCCCTGGATGAAAAAAATGTGGCTGCTGTGTTACGAGATCCGTATGGCATAGATGATAAAAAAATCGGTTACACCAATGAATTGGCTGTAAATCAGTACATAGCTCACCATTCTGTGATTTTTAAACCGGAAAAGCTGCTGGTCTGGGTGTCGACAAAACCATATCAGCTTGGGGGCTATGTTTGTTACGATTTGAATAAGATATTCCATAAAAAAGAATATTTCAGGCAAAATAAAGAATTATATGAAATTGAATTATCTTTGCACCCCGATTCAGTATTGATAACTGAATATGTCAGCAAGGTAGCGGCATATAAAAAAATGAGGGATGCGTTTATTGATAATCTGAACAACCATCTGTCGTTGATAAACGAACGTTCTGTTGAAAAAATAATACAGCTCAACCCTGATTTTTTTCAGCCCTATTATCTTGCAGGAGAATATTATTATAAAAATAAAAACTATGATCAAGCGTTGATAAGCTATCAAAAGGCACTAAGTAAACCGATACCGTATCAGGCTGATAAAAACCTTTTGATGGAGCGGATCAGCGCTTGTGAAACTAAAATGAAAAAGTACGAATAAACTGATGTATGAAATTTAAACTTATTTATCCCAAATGGGAAAAACTCGAAGGACAGACTATTTTTAACCTTCCGCCTCACGGCCCTGTGGTGATGGCTGCAGCTCTGCCAGCTTATGTGGACATTGAGTTTGTGGATGAAAATGTGGACACCCTGACTTACGACGATGATGCCGATTTTATTGGCATTTCGATGATGCTGACGGGCCAGATCAAGCGTGGCTGGCAGATCGCGACGGAATACCGTAAACGCGGGAAAAAAGTAATTTTCGGTGGTATTTCAACGATGCTGCATGCCGAAGAAACCCTGGAATATGCGGATTCTATATTTTTGGGTGAAGCCGAAGGCCGTCTCGAACAGGTGTTTGAAGATTTTAAAAATAATAAGCTTCAGAAAGTTTACAATTACCTGGCGGTACATCCCGATATCAATACGATTGGCCCTGCCCGCCGCAGCATTCTCAATAAAGAAAAATATTACCACAAAGGTGTACGCATGGTAGACCTTTTCCATGCTTCCCGCGGCTGTAAATACAACTGTTACCCTTGTGCGGTGGCATATCTTGGTGGCAAATGTTTCCGTCCGCGCCCCATCGACCGCGTGGTTGAAGAACTGGCAACCATTGATAACAACAGGCTTTTTATTGTGGACAATTCGTTGGCCCAGGACAAACAATGGGAGCTGGATCTTTTCCGTGAAATGATCCCGTTCAAGAAAAACTGGTGCTCACATCCGATAGAGGATGATGATGAAGTACTTGACCTGGCCGCTCAGGCGGGCGCATGGTTTGTGTACCAGGCGGTATTTGATACTTCCGACTATATCCGCGACAGGGTAAAACGTTACCACGATCATGGCATTGCGGTTGAAGGAACCATACTCCTGGGAACCGATGATCACACCGAAGATGACATCAAACGGCTGATTGATTTTCTGCTGGAAATAAACCTTGACCTGGCAGAATTCACGGTACTTACGCCTTTCCCGCATACCAAAGCGTATGATGACCTGCTCAGGCAAAACAGGATCATCGATAAAGACTGGAACCATTTTAATGCAGGCAAAGTGGTTATACAGCCCAAACACATGACACCCGAACGTTTGCAGGAACTTTACCATTATGCATGGGATACTTTTTACAAGGATGAAACCCAATCTGAAAAAATGTTCAAACTCTTCCGTTCGGTCATCATGAAAGAAATTGCTAACGGCACCTACAAGCCGATACGCGAAGAAATGGCTAATAACAGCTTTGGGCAGAAAGTAAAAAGATAAACATAAATTTTCGAAGCATTATGATTAAGCATTTTAATAAGGATCTTAATTCGGATTATTTTAATGAAGTGTATGATTTTAAGGGGCAATGGGATGTCCCTTCACGTTGCGGCCTGAAGGTAGTAAAAAATGAAAACCAAACAGTGGTGGTGGCTACAGAGCTTTATGCTGAAAATCCGGGCACTTCGGTGACGAATTTTTGTGCGCCCCTGGCAACCGTGATATGTGATGATTTTAACATCGACCACCAAACCATGGTCTTTATTGTCCATACACCCGATGCCAAATCAAAGCTGTCATTTATGAATGAAAATTTTTTCCGTGTTGATTTTACAAGGGATGGTAAAAAATTCACCGATCCCAAATGGTCACAGATTGAGAAATCAAAAGTTGATGAACTGATCGGGATAACACAAAAACAATAATGCTGATCCGCTACTGCGAAACCATAATTCGGAATTCAGAGTTCAGAATTATGAATTCAGAATTCTGAAATCTGAAATTAAAAATCTGAAATTTAAATATGTTTGAATATCGCTTATCTGTACGGGGTTATGAACTGGATTCATATAATCATGTGAACAATGCCGTTTACCTGAACTACTACGAGCAGGCGCGATGGGAAGTTATGCGTCAAACCGGCTTACTTGAAAAATTACAATCCCAAAATATTTTATTGGTAGTTACGGAAATAAATATCCGTTACTCTAGGGAAGCACGGCTGTTTGACCCTATTCTGATTAAAAGTGAAGTTGAGTTTTCCGGGCCTTATGTTGTTTTTAAACAACGAATGATAAATGAGGATGATGGGAAAAAGCTTTCGCATGCCACCGTGAAATTGATCCCATTGAATGGTGAGCGGGTTCCTTGCGGCATATCACCCGAGTACGAAATATTACTTACTAAAAACAAGAAAAATTGATACAATCTGATCATGTAGTTGTTGAGAAAAAAGGTTGTATTGCCCTTATCAAAATAAACAACCCGCCGCAGAATTATCTGAAATCACCCGCCTTTATCAGCAGGGAAAATTTGCTGCTGATTGCTAATGATCCTGAGGTTAAAGGTATTGTCATTTCAGGCGCAGGAAGGCACTTTTCTGCAGGCGCTGATCTGAAAAGCCTTTTTACGATGGCGAAAAACAGTGAGGCATTAAATAGTGAAATGACAGAAGGTGCCGGATTGCTTGAATATGTTTCTGAATTGAATATACCCGTTGCCGCTGCCATCCATGGCGTATGCCTGGGTGGGGGACTTGAAATTGCCATGTCCTGCCACATCCGCTTTGCTTCGCCCGGTTCGCTGTTTGCTTTTCCGGAAATAAACACTAACCTGCTCCCGGGATTAGGCGGAGTCGTCCGTATGGTAAACCAATCAGGAAATTATGCTGCAATCAGCCTGTTACTATCCGGGGATATTATCGACGCCGAAAAAGCGCAGAAGTTTAATATTGTCCATCAGTTGTGCGAAGAAAATGTTCAGGAACAAACGATAAAATATGTAAGGAATCTGGTGGAGTCAAAACCCAAAAAGGTTATTGCTTATGTTATGCAGGCCATTCACAATGCACGTAAACTTCCGTTGAACGAAGCGCTGCATGAAGAAACCAGAATGTTCTGTGAACTTGCCATAGAAGAAGCTGTAAGAAGAAAATCCGGATCGTGAGCATGTACAAAACTATTAACTGGCGTTTCGAGGATAACATCGGGATTGTTGAGCTGAACAGCCCGCCGGCTAATAGTATGAACAAACTGTTCTTCTATGAAATTCATGAACTCAGCGACAGGATACTGACGGATGAGCGTGTAAAAGCTCTGATAATAACCGGTATTGGAAGGCATTTTTCCTCCGGTGCCGATATCAACGATTTATTGGCTTTTGATCCGGGCAATTCCCATGCGGCCAATGATTTTTATATTGCCAACAGCCAAACATTTAAAAGGTTTTACACGGCAAAAATTCCGGTAATTGCTGCGGTAAAAGGCGTTTGCATTGGTTCAGCCATGGAACTGGCTATGTCGTGCCATTTTCGGATTGCCGCTGATAACGGCATCATGGGTTTTCCCGAAGCAAGCTATAACCTGATGACCGGTTGCGGAGGCTCCGTCTACCTTTCCGGGATCACGGATAAAAAAACTTCCATCGAACTGATGCTGGGAGGGTATAACATGAACGTGTCAGAAGCTGAGCAACTGGGTCTTATTGATAAGATTGTAAAGAAAAATGAACTTATCGTAAAAGCAGTTAACTTTGCAAAAAATTTAATTCAAAACTACAACCCGGAACTTAGGAATTATTATATCAGGAAATTTTTAAACTAATAGTGATGCCAGGAAGCAGGGTTAAAATAACAGGTACAGGAAGGTTTTTACCGGGTATGGCGGTCCCTTTTGAAGAAACCGACCGCTATCTGGGCGAAATCACCGGCGCACCGGCCTCTGTGATGAAATGGTTTTCACGCATCAGGCCGTTGATGAAGGAAATGCTAGAGATCGACTATTGCCATTATGCCATTGATCCTGAAACCAGGAAATTTACAGAAGATAATGTCACCATGGCCACCAAAGCCGCATTAGCCGCGCTGGAGATGGCTCAGCTGAAGCCGGATGACATCCGGTTTATTGCTTATGGCAGCGCTCACCAGCACCAGATGCCCACAGCAAGTGTCAGGATACAGGAAGCGCTGGGCATAGAGGCTTGTTCGGAAATTTCGATTCATGCCAATTGCACCTCTGCCTATAAAGCATTGCTGGTTGCGTATGAATTTATTCAATCTGGCAGGTACGACAACGCGCTGGTGCTGTCATCGGGTATTTCGTCGTCGGAACTTATTGCCGAATATTACAACCAGCCGTTATTGAAAAAAGAAGACCTGTTTTTAAGATATTTCTTATGCGACGGCGCCGGAGCCTTGGTATTGCAAAAATCGGATGATGAAAAAGGGTTGTTTGTTGAAAATGTCTACATAGAATCTATCGGTGGAAAAAAACCGGCAGCGATGTTGAACAAGCGCCCTGCATACTGGCAAAACCCGAAGCTGGAGTTCGAACTGGGCGATCACCATATGGCACAAATGTTCAACGAACAATTGCGTACCCATTTTCACGATGAAGATGGCTCGGTGTTTTACAAAGGCCTGAAACGTATGATTGAGAAATACGGGATCGATGTTTCCACATTGAAATACTTTCAGGTCAATTTTCCGTCTAAACACATTGCTGAAATGATTATTGAGGAATGCGGCCAGTTAGGTATTAAAAAAGAAACACTTTACACTAAAATGAATGATATGGGGTACGTCGGCCCACCAATGGTTTTCATCTGCCTGGATAAAATTTTCAGGGAAGAGAAACTAGTTGAAAACGACCTGATCCTGAGCTTTGTTACCGAGGTCAGTAAATTCATGCAGGCAGGATTTACACTGCGATACTTATAATTGTTTATGCCGTCAGATTCAGAAAAATTCAGAAGAAAAAAAATATTTCTGGTTCTGCCAGGCCAGAAGTACGTTAATTATTACGGGCAGACCGAACTATGCAAAATGATGGGCAAGAAAAAGTTCATGCTGTCACTTTCCATGCCTATGATTGCCGCTATCACGCCACCGGAATATGATATCCGCATCATTGACGAAGAACTGGAGCCCTTGCCCAAAGAGATCCCCGATATTGTCGGGATGTCAACGCTGGCAACCACAGCAAAAAGAGCCTACGAAATAGGGGACTGGTACCGCTCGCAAGGCGCAAAAGTCATCATCGGGGGCCCGTATGTGTCGTTCATGTATGATGAAGCGATCAATCATGCGGATGCCGTTGTTATTGGTGAAGCAGAAGGCGTTTGGCAGCAGTGCCTGAAAGATTTTGAACAGGGGAACCTTCAAAAAATATACAATACACACGAGTTTTGTGACTTTAAAGAAATACCGCCACCACGCTGGGATCTGGTAAATATGAAAAAAGTCTTCCAGGTTGGGATTCAGGTTTCGCGCGGTTGCCCTTACAGATGTGAGTTTTGCCTGGTTACCAGTTTGTTTGGGAATAAAATGCGTTACCGCGAAATTTCCAATGTAGTGCAGGAAATAAAATCACTACCGGTTAGAAAAATGTTGTTTGTGGATGATAACCTTACGGCAAACAAACGTTATGCCCACGAACTGATGAAGGAGCTTACACCCCTGAAAATTTCATGGGGCTGCATGTCGAGCATCGAAATTGCGAGGGAAGACGAATTGCTCACCGAAATGAACAATGCCGGGTGTTTCAATATTCTTATCGGTTTTGAATCTTTAAATGCAGGCAGCCTTTTCGAAACCAAAAAAAAACACAACCGTGATGCCCTGATCTATGAAGACGCCATAAAAAAAATCCATTCGCACGGCATTCATATCACGGCATCGTTCGTTATTGGATTTGATAATGACACCCCTGAAGAATTCGACCGTTTGTATGAATTTACGCAACGGACAGGCTTGTCGTACATTAATTTTAATATACTCGGAGCCCCTTATGGTTCCGAACTGCAAAAACGCCTGACCTCTGAAGGCCGCATGTATGATATTGATACGGATATGATGGGCGGGTTGTTCCCGTGCATTCATTATTACAAGATGTCGCAGATTGAATTGTTCGACAAGTATCTCGAAACGCTTTCAAAGATGTATTCGTACGAGTCTGTTTATGAAAAAGCAAAGATATTGTTTCCCGAAGGGCATTTTATCCGGCCATACAATGATGGCAACCCTTCATTTGGCTTTAAAGCCAAACTGGTTTTCAAACTGCTGAAAGAATTTCTTTTTACCAACGAACCTTATAAACGAAAATTCTATTTATATATCATTTCACTCATCAGGCAAAAGAAACTTGCCATTGATATGGGACTGGCTCATATCATATCCATGACCAGTTATCATAAGCATATCAAAAAGCTGAATAAGGATGCTGAGTTCTATCGGCAGATGATCCGGAAATACGATATCGGCCCATGGGAAAAAGTGATGGAAAGCCGGTCAGGAGAATAAACCCGAATTCAGAAATAGTACACTGCAATTCTATTGCGGAATTCCATCTAACTAAATAAAAATAGCTGAATTCAATGAATTCAAAATAATATTGAATTTTTAGTTACTTAAATAAACCTTTTATTGTTTCATAGTCCGTCATGGCAGACCGCCAGGGTGGTGGAGCGCAGGCATGCCCAGACGGCGGGCCGGTGCTGGGGTGAATCAGAAAATATTAGAAAATCTTAAAAGTCACCGAAGGTGTTTCCCGACCCGCATAGCGGCGTCGGGACCGCTTTGATTAGATTTTCAATATTTTCTGAGAGCGGGCTGAAGCATCGTCTGGGTTGTCATTTTCTTTGGTTCGTTTCTTTTGGACAAACAAAAGAAATGAACGACGCTATCAAAGAAATGATATTATCGTACATAAAAAAAGCGGGGTGAAGCCCCGCTTTTTTTTAATAAACCATTGAAGATTATTCAATGATGATCTTTTCGGTATGCGTCATGTTGTTATTTATCAAACGCAGGAAGTACATACCCTTAGGATAAGATTTCAGGTCGATGGGTTTATTTACCAAACCTGTATTATCAACTTGTTCAGAGTAGATGACCTTTCCATTGATTGAATAAATATTCAGTGTAACTGGTTCATTAATACCTTCAACGTTCAGATAGAACATGCCGTTTGAAGGATTTGGAACAACGCTGACCATGATGTTTCCGTCGTTAGCTTTAATTCCTGTGCAGGGATCAAAAGTAACATTAATGGTATCTGATGAAAAACAATCGTTTACCGTAACAATAACGATATATTCCACGGTGCTGATTCCATGACCCAGAGTATCTGCCGTTATGGCCTGAGTTATAGCGCCACCGGGTGTCCACAAATACGATCCGCCAACATTACCTGCATCCAGAATAATGGATTGGTCAGCGCATAAAGTAATGTCATTACCAAGTACTACTAGCGGGAGAGGTTTCACATTTACAGTAACACTGTTTGATGTTCCTGCACTTGGCCCATTCTGGCAGGTAACAATACATTGATAATGAGCAGTTGCCTCAGGAGTAACTGAGCAGAATGGATTTGTTTCTCCCGGAATATCGGTATAGCTAATACCATCAGCAGAAACCTGCCATTGATAACTGACACCTGATCCAGCTATAGGGTTTTGCAAAGAAAGTATCGTGGCTTCTCCAGGGCAAAAATTATTAGCTGAAGAAATGGTGTTCCCGGGTGATGGTGTATTGCACGAATAACCGTTAATACCGTTGAATTCATCGGCACCGATATCAATACCTGTTCCCGACCCTGTATAACCTGATTCGCCCCAGCGAATATCTCCATCAAAATCTTCGAAAATAGAAGGAATAAATATTTGATCTCCACCGCTTTCACATGCAGTTGCAATGGTCGTCTGCAGGTGCAGATCGTAGGGTGAAGTTGCCATATTCATAAAAGGAGGCATACCGGTAAATGATCCGTTATCGGCAGGGGTAACTCTTGTTTTAAATGCGGTTATATCCTGATCAGAATTTGTTAAATCATAGAAGATTACATTTTTGGGTCCTGGTGTACCAGCATAAAATAAGTTATGATCAGAATTAACAGAGTATGATGTCAAAGTGGTTGATCTTCTTCTATATGCTACTGTAATACCTGTTCCAACCGCTGTTGAATTGTTTACAATAATATTATTCTTTAATTCTAAAGGTGAGGTTGTAGTTGTATAAATGCCAGATGACCCAAATTTTACTCCTGTACCTGAAGCGTTTAAAAATACTGTGTTGTTGTATGCCTTAATTGTTGTGCCTGCATCGGATTCAATATTTATTCCGTTAACAGCACTTGTTGTATTGGAAACTGGCGCTCTCAAATCGGAAATGAGATTATTATATAAGTATACTAAACTTCCGGATAGTACATTAAGTCCATATGCACCGCCGGAACCAACTGTACTCAAGCTGTAAATATTATTTTTAAATATACTGATAGAATCACCATAGTTTGTGCTTATCCCAAAGATATCACCCGTGCCGCCAATGGAGTTATCATAAATTGCATTGTTAAAAATTATTTTATTGGTTGTGGATGAGGGGGCACTTGTTATTCCGTAAAAATCCGTATTGCATGAATTACAAGTGTTATTTACAATTTGATTATTGAATAGGGAATCAGTTACCTTAACATAACCATTTGACAAAATCCCTCTAAAACCATTGGATTTTATCATATTATTTCTGATAATATTGCCATAAATGCTTGAATTGTTTGCAGATGCTTCTTGATAAATACCATAAAAATATCCGGTTGTGCTGGTAGAGTATGTGCAATTTTCAATTATGTTATTGTAAATATTAATTTTGTTATTGGTACCGCTTCCGCCTGTGGCATTCCTGATGCCATATATTGAAAACCCTGATTGTGTGATGGTATTGCTATAAATATCGCAGTTTGAATTATTTCCAATACCGGTATATATTCCATTGGCTGTACATCCGTTATTATATGATCCGGAAATTGAATTGTTCGCAATTTTTATATTGTTTGCATTATATACATAAATGCCATATCCTTCGTATGATGATGACAATGCCCCGGAGGATGAAATGGTGTTAGCACCGTTTACTCCAATTTCTAAAGTACTAATATAATATGCAACTGTACTGTTTCCATAAGCGTAAATCCCATTAAAAACATTACTAATTGAGTTTGATGAAATATTAATGTTTGTAAAAACACCAGTAGCAGATGTCGGAGTTATAGAGGATGAAAGTGAGGCCGTTTGGTATTTGATATAAATACCATTGGATCTGGGAAGGGTGGTGTTTAAATCTGATAAGGAAATATTGCAGTTTTTAATAGTTATATATTTTGAAGCATCAGTAGCACTGTTGCAAAAGATGCCGTAGCCCCATTCCATAAAAGTGGTAGCGGTTGTGTTTAAAGCATTTTCCTGAACATCAATTCCATCAAATGTAACATAATCTGTTCCCTGGATTTCAATAACACCATCAACATTTCCGACGCCGGCATCTGCCGTGATTAATGGATTTGGTCCGGTACCGCTTTTTTGAAATACTATGGGAGACCCGGCAATTGAGGTAGGAGTCATAATTACAATATTCGCAGCAGTTTCAGTGTATCCTGCAGCAACATTAAATGTTACTCCTCCTGTACCCACACCTTGAGCATTCAGGTTAGCAACAGCAAGAGCAACTGTGGGATAATCTCCTGGAATATTTTTTACTCCGGACAATTGCCCATAACCCCCGTTTATTGACGAAATGAGTAAAACTAAAAAGAATACTTTTTTCATGACTTTTTTTTGCTATAAAAATATTAAAAATAGTTCATTGAAATAATGTTCCTTAAATTTTTTTTCAACAATATCGGATAAAGAAAAATAGGTGATCCAGTAAAACAAAATTTTGTGTGATAAAAAATACTATAAAAAAAAGCGGGGTACCGCCCCGCTTTTTTTTGTTGTTCATTGAAACTTATTCAATGATGATCTTTTCGGTATGCGTCATGTTGTTATTTATCAAACGCAGGAAGTACATACCCTTAGGATAAGATTTCAGGTCGATGGGTTTATTTACCAAACCTGTATTATCAACTTGTTCAGAGTAGATGACCTTTCCATTGATTGAATAAATATTCAGTGTAACTGGTTCATTAATACCTTCAACGTTCAGATAGAACATGCCGTTTGAAGGATTAGGAACAACGCTGACAGTGATACCGTCATTGTTTTCGTTAATACCTGTGCAAGGATCAACAACTACGGTTGTGCTTGCAGTAGCAGAGCATCCATGACTGTTACTTGCTGTAACGATATAATCAATTGATCCGGCAGTTGGAGGTGTTACACCGACAGGGTTCTGATCTGTGGAAGTAAAGCCTGCAGGCAGTGATGTCCATGAATATGATGCAGGAACATCTGCTGTAGTTGTTACAGAAATATCATCAATGTCAAGAAAATATTGATCGGCTGCTGAATAACAATTCCAGCCAAGGTAGTAAGTTCCGGTAGTAGTGCAGGTATAAGTTATAGTATGCTCAACATAATCAGCATGCTGGAGGCCCAGTAAATCTTGCAGTACTGTTTGTGATGCAATTGTTTGGTCCGTTCCGATAGTTACTTTTAGATTTTCAGGAAATGATGCCGAAGTTTTTTCCCAATATTTAATGGTATATACCGATCCAGTGGTAAAGTTTAATCCCGGGGTAATCAGCCAGGCATCTGCTGCATTAGAAGAATTATATTTGCACTCTGCAGCAGAGGATCCGCCATGTGCTGTCCCATAGGAGCTGGTTGTCCATACATTTCCTAAGCCTCCATTAAGATTGGCCCAGCCTGTTGGAGGAACGCTGGTTTCAAAATCTTCTGTTAATACATTAACTATTGCCACATCTCCTGAATTTGCAGAAGAGAATAAATCAATGGATGCGCCTTCACATATAGCGTTGCTTGATGCTGTTGCAGTAACCGCTGTAGGTGATGGGTTTACCGTAACAGTAGCATTGCCTGACATTATGTTAGAACAAGTAGTTGCAGGATTAACAGCTGTAACCGTATACATTCCTGTTTCAAATGCTGATGGACCGAAATTCAGAGCTTCACCTGTTCCAGCTAATGTTGTAACCGGAGTGGTGGAAAGTTCATAATTCACGCCAATTGTAGAACCGTCAAGCGTAATGGTAACACCCGTACCACCCGCGCAATAAGTACCACCGCCACTTACTGTAAATACTGATGGTAACGGATTAACGGTGAATGTTTCTGTACTTGTTGCAGTTCCTCCTAATGTTGTAACTGCCACAGTTCCAGTGGTTCCTGTTCCAACGGTTACTGTTATAGCTGTACCTGTATTTAAAGTGATAACTGCAGCAGTTCCTCCAATGGTTACGGAAGTAGCGTTTTCCAGATTAGTTCCATTGATTACAAGATCCGATCCCGCACAACCACTGGTAGAGCCCAGACTCGTAATGGAAGGTACAAGAGCCTCATTAACTATAATATTGTCTATGGCTCCCTGTGCCCCGTCATTTCCTAAATATTGCCATGCAATTCTAACATTGCTCTGACCGGCATAGGTTGGAAGACTTATTGTTTTTGTGGCCCACGTAAAATTCGAAAAGGTACCTTCTGCCGCTTCCGACCATATAGAGTCCCAGGTGGCGCCACCATTGGTGCTTACTTTGCAGATTAAATCATAATTATTATAAGGATCAACACCCCAGTAATAACTCATCATCCAGTCAAAGCTTACATAGGGGTTTGTTAATGTGCTGAAATCTAAAACCGGAGTAATAAGCCATTCGTTTTGAGAATAATCATAATTTACATTAGCAAAGCCACTAATATATCCCCAGTTTTCAGTGGTATTGGTAATTATTTCAGACCAGCATGCTGGCGGTACAATACCGGCTGTGAAATCTTCCGTAAAGGGGAAGGTTGTTACAGCATCGCATAGTGTGGTAAAAGAGTAGGGGCCTGCCCATGCACTTAATGATCCGCCACAATCTGCCTGAACATAAAATTCATAAGTTGTATTGCTTGTTCCTCCAATTGCAGTCCATGGATTACTTGTGGTTCCAGTCACTCCGGTCAGGTTTGTACCTGTTCCGGGAGTGAAGCCCGGTAAACCAAGTTCTATATTCCATAACGTTGCTGATCCGTTTTCTGTCCATCCCAGATTGGCAGAAGTCGCAGTAATATTGGTGGCAGTTAGTGCAGATGGCGCAGCACATGAAGGAATTACTTCCATGGTTACATCGTCTACCAAAACACCATAATCAAATCCACCGGCACCTGTAAGCCCGGTAAAACGTATAGTAACAGTCTGCCCGGTGTATGCTGAAAGATCAATAACAGCTTCGGTATAGGAAGAATTTGCAATTCCAACATAATTAGCTAATGTTGTAGTGAAATTAATTCCGTCGGTACTTAATAATACATTCATGTCCTGAGGATATGATGCACTTTCAACTTTATACCAATAACGCAGCCGGGAATTATTGGTTAATACAAATGAAGGTGAGGTGAGAATTGAACCTGAAAGGTTTGAATAGGCCCATTCAGTTCCTGTATTTGGTGCACCATATAATGACTGTACCCAGCCTGTATTAGTCCAGCAATCAGGTGGAAATGAAGCGCCTTCAAAACTTTCGGTATAAGGCAGGGTTGTTATCGCACTACACAGCGTAGTGAATAAATAAGGCCCTGACCATGCACTCAGTGTTCCACCACAGTCGGATTGTACATAAAATTCATAAGAAGTATTGCCTGTTCCTCCTGCTACATGCCAAGGATTAGATGTTGTACCTGTAACCCCCGTCAGGTTTGTACCTGTTCCCGGAACAAAACCCGGAAAACCAAGCTCGACATTCCAGGTGGTTGCTGTTCCGTTTTCTGTCCACCCAAGGTCAGCAGAGTTCGTGGTGATGTTGGTTGCAGTTAATGCAGAAGGTTGCATACATGCAGGTGCTGCATCGATCATAATGTCATCGATATGGAAATCATAATCAGGATCATCATTATTTGGACCATCAGAAGCATAAAATGCAATGATCACATTTTGGCCTGCATATGCTCCAAGATTGATATACTGGTCAACCAGGGTGTTTGTAATTGCCACCGTTGTGGTAGCGTCAAATGTATATAAATCAGTATAAGAAACGCCGCAATCAGTTGAAATTTTCACAACAACTTTGTCATCGGTACCTTGCATTCCTGCAGCATCGGCATTGGTAGAATTGTAATCAGTGATTGCTACTTTAAATGTCAATAAGGTATTTGCGGCAGCAGTAAACTTTGGACCTACGATCCATTCATTTCTTGTATTAGTATAAAGGTTGATTTTGGCGCTTGTTCCGCCCATTGCTCCGGTTGCCCATGCACTGGAAGTACCGGCAGGTACAACGGTACCTGTTGCTTCGTGCCAGTTAGGGAAAAATGTTGTTAAATCAGCACTAGTAAAACCTGTAAAATCAACAGATTGTGGCAAACTTACCGGGGCAATGACCGTCCTGGTTGCAGTAGCCATAGCATCATTTGATGCATTACCATCGCCAACAACTGTAGTGTAAGCATCAAAAGTATATGTACCAAAAGTTGTCATGTCAAGCGTAGTGGCCATATTGACATCTTGCGTAGCGCCCGGGGCTAATGTTCCGGTATTTACTGTTGCATTTAGTGTCTGAGTAACAGCACCGGTTACATTAACAGTAACTGTTGTAGGATTAACACTAAAATCAATAGCTGTTACACCAATATTTTTAATTTGTATTGTAACGGTTTCTGCCGCTGTGTAACACCCTGTTGTTTGTGGGGCAACGAGGGCCTGGGCTGACATGTCTAAGGTAATAGGCGTAAATTCATCAGCGCCCATATCGGGAGTGGTAGCGTTGCGGGTATCTCCGTCAATATCTGTAGTTATTCCTGGAACAGGTGTTCCTAAATTGTTGAGCGATGTATTATTTAAATGCAAATCCGTAGCGCTTGGGAAGGCCGGGTCTATAGATACTGAGTTTGCATCCTGTAAACTGGCAACCTGCCAGGCTGGAAGATCTAACTGATCAGCGGTGTAATATCCGATAAAACTATTGGTTCCGGCTGCTACGTATAGATCATTATAATTGGAAGTAATGGTTGCAGCTGTTGCTCTGTAAATAGCATAGCGTTTTGAAGTGGCACCACCGGTCGAATTATTGAACAAAATGTTGTTTTTAACATTTACCGTTCCTGCATTGATATATAGAGCTGCACTTGATGGGTTTGCATCCTCTGTAAAATAGACTGAATTGTATACAATATTTGAGGTGCCGGTTCCTCCCGAAACACCAACTGCAAGAGCTCTGATGGAGACAGTTGTACTGGCAGTAGTAATTCCGTGGCTCAAATTGGAAACCATGTTGTTGAAAGCATTTACAACGGCTCCTGTATTTGATTCAATCCGGATACCGTAGACATAGTTCGAGGCAGTAGTGGAAGTGGTACTAATTGTTTGGACAATATTATTTCCTACATTATTGTTTGTACCAACTCCGTTTTCAAGGAAAATACCATGTGCTACGGCCCCTGTTGTATACACATTTCTCACGAGGTTGGCAAATATGCTGACATTGCTTGAGTAAGTAGTCCTGATACCACTGGTTGCTGATGAACCACCTCCGATATTATTGGCAGTTGAAGCTCCAACAGTATTAGAATCAATTACACATGATTCCAGCGGGTATCCGGAATTACCGGTTAACTGCATACCGTAGTAACAATTCTCAATGGTGTTTTTATGAATGATATTGTAGGAATTTGATCCTGAAACGTCGGTTGGTGTCGTAGCATTGTAAACAGAAATACCTCTTGAAGAAGTATTCGCTTTGTTTAAAGTGATTTTGCTATTAGCAATTGTGTTATACTGAGCGCCATTGAGGGCTGATGCATTTTTTATGTAATAGCCATATTCAACAGCAGAACCAGTTGCTATGGTCACATCAATTCCATTAAAAGTGAAATAGTCACCTCCATTGATTATGAAACCAGCATCAGCTGTTCCTGTGGTTCCGGTAGGAGAAATTATTGGGTTTGCACCTGATCCCCATCTTGTAAAAGTAATGGTATTGGTACTGGTACCTGTAGCAGTAATGGCAGGACAGTCTTCAGTGAAGGTCAGCCCGGTCAGCACTCGAAAAGTAACGGCAGCGGAGATACCATCTGAATTCAGCATATTGATAGCATCGGTAAAACTGGCAAAATTGCCTGTCCCGTCATGAACCATAGGAACGGTGGTAGGGACAGTGTTGTCGATGGTATAAATGCCATGCAAAGGATCAGGTAAAGCCGTTGCCTGAGTTCCTGTTAAATATGCTGATTCACCTTCCAAAACAGATACAATTCTATAATAATAGGTCGTGCCTGATATTAAACCTGTTTGAGCTTGTGAATATGTTGTTCCTGTTCCTGCGGTAGTTGTGGAAGCGATATCTGTTCCAACTTGGGTATACGTAATGCCGTCAATTGACCGATAAACCCGGAAAGCAGTTTCGTTGGTGGAATTATCTGTCCATCCAATGGTCATACTGGTCTTGGTTACATCTGTAGCTGTGAAAGTAATTGGGGCTGCATCTGGTAGCAAGGCAACATCTAATGAAATATCATCAATAGAAATGTACCATGGACTAGATGTTAAATCTGCACGTATTCCAATATAATAGGTGCCGGAAGTAGCCGGTGTAAATACTCCTTTATAATTTTGTTGACTTGCTATGACAGCCGTAGAAGGAATGATTGGGTTTACCATTCCTGCGGCACTTGCTGTAGTACCATAACTTGCAAGTACATTACAACCGCTTGCTACATCCTGAGTCGCCCAAAAAGATAATTTATAAGCGGTACCACCTGTCAGCGTTACGCTTTTGAACATCCAACGAGTGTTGCTATATTTCAAATAAGCATTAAAAGAACCTGTACGTGGGGTTCTATTGTAAGTAGTTAATGATGAATTTGCTGTCCAGACATCCGTACCTGTTACAGATTCTTGTGTCCAACCTGCAATGGCTGTTTGGTCTGTATTACCTGTTTCGAATCCATCGAAAAAGATGTTTTGTCCCCATACGAAGCCCGTGAAGACAATCGAAATCATAAAAACGAATAATTTTTTCATAATCGTAAATTTTGTTATTAATTTTTGATAGTAGTTATTTCTTATTTAATAAAAGTGCTTGCAAATGTAATTAAAAGACTTGAATTAACGAAATTAATTTAATAAAAAATAAAAAATGTTATGTGGTTTAAAATCATGTGATTAACTTTAAGCGATAAAGAATTTTGTTGTTACACAATAGTTTTTTTTGTTTTTGACCATTTTTTTAGTTTAATTAATAGAAATATTGTAGGTTTGTTATAAAAAATCAAAATGCAGGACAATATCCGGAAAAACAGCTTGAATTTTTTTATTCTGGGATTCAACACGGTGGCGATCCAACTGGTAATCCTCAGGGAATTATTCAGTATTTTTTCGGGTAACGAATTACTTGCAGGACTGGTACTGGCTTGCTGGTTTGTATTTACAGGACTTGGCGCCTTGCTGGTGAAATACATCAGCCATAGCATGAATTCTTTTTTTTCATACTTTCTGCTAACCTTACCTCTTGTTTTAACAGCTCTCCTGCTACTTGCTTTTACATATTATAAAAACCATTTTTTCATGCCCGGTGTCATGCCCGGGCCTCTTGAAATATTTTTAGTTGTGGCAGTAATTTTATTTCCGGTCTGCCTGTTGTCGGGCGCTGCGTTCACAGTATTTGTAGCGGGACATCAGGGCGATAAAAACGAAATCGCAAGGTTCTACGCTGTAGAATCACTTGGCAGCATTATCAGCGGTGCGCTGTTCAGTTTTGTGCTTATCCATTTTTTTGACGCGTATCAGATACTATCTATTATTGCTATGCTGAACGCCTTCTTTTTTATCGCCTTGCTCACTATTAGCAAGCATTCGAAAAGTTTCTGGTTTCATTTGTTTTTTATGCTGGCTATGGTCGGCGTTCTTACCAGTACAAACATTAAAAAAATGGCTCTTGAAAAATTGTTCAGTGGCCAAGAACTAGTGGAAACCCGCGAAAATGAATTTGGAAAACTCATCGTTACCAAAAGTTACGGGCAGTTCAATATGTACGACAATGGTATGCTTATAAATACCGGAGATAACGTTATGGCCACCGAAGAATCGGTTCACTATGCCATGATCCAAAAACCGGATGCCCGTATTATCTTGCAAGTTTCCGGAAATATCGGACTGACAGAAAAAGAGATCCGGAAATACCCTGTGAGACGGATTGATTTTGTTGATATCAATAAGGATATCAGCAAACTCGAAAAGAAATATTTTTCATTGGGGGAAGTTGTAAACATCAGTCAAAATTTTACCGATCCGAGAATTTTTGTCCGAAAAGCCACAATCAGATATGATGTTGTTTTGCTTAATACTCCTGAGCCTTTGTACGCACAAACCAACCGTTTTTACACGAAGGAATTTTTTCAAACCGTGAAAAAATGCATGAATGCCAATGGCGTTCTGGGCTTAAGCATGCCCGGCGTTGAAAATTATATGAATGAATCATCAACAGCCTTAAATTCATCGATAAATAATACGTTGAAGTCTGTTTTTAAAAATGTAATTCTGATTCCGGGAAACCGATTGTTTTTTATTGCTTCCGACGGACCGCTAACCATGAACATTGCAGCATCCCTGAGTCAACAGAAGTTTGAGAACCTTTATGTAAATGCGTATTTTCTGGATGATGCGCTCCTGAATCAAAAATCAAAAAACATAGTTGCAAAACTTGACCCGCATGCACCGATAAACCACGATTTTAGGCCTATCACTTATTATTACGGGCTTAAATTCTGGCTCAGCCATTATCATGTTAATTTGCTTACCCCGCTTATTGCCTTGTGTGTCGTTTTTTTGTTGTTCCTGATCCTGTTAAAGCCCGTCAATATCAACCTGCTGATGAGCGGATTTACAGCTTCCTCTGTTGAAATGATTGTTATTGTTGCTTTTCAGGCAGTATATGGTTTTGTGTATTCACAGTTAGGAGTTATTTTCACCTTATTCATGGCAGGGTTGTTTACCGGGGCATTTTTTCTGTCAAAACCATTAAAACCAAATTTCAGGAATTTTATCGTTTTGCAGGCAGCCCTTTTGATTTTTTTGTTTTTAGTGTGGCTGCTTTTCAACAATGTGTTGCATTTTCCGGCTTTGATGAAATATTTGTTTTACCTGGTGATGTTTGTTCAGGCCGCCATCACCGGATTGCAGTTTGCCATATCGACAAAACTAAAAGACCAGCCCAATACGGTAAATGCAGGGAACTCATATGGAATTGAACTATTCGGTTCCGCGGCAGGATCACTGCTGATCACAACACTGGCCATTCCATTGCTGGGTATTTCCAGCACCTTGCTAGCACTGATCTTGTTCAATGTTTCAGGATTGCTGGTGATGCTGATCAATAAATTATTATTCAGGCGGTTCAATTAGAAACTGTTTTGAATTTTTCAATACATGAAAACAAGGTTATTTTCCGGTCAGACTGAGCCGATGCTCCTGAAACGACAGCGGAAGGAGAATCGTGTCCCTGCCCGCCCATTAAAGATGGCAGCGCAGGCGGGCCTGCCCGACAGGTCAGGCAGGCGGGGAAGTCGATCGGTGATTAGTTGCAAACTCTCTGCTCACCAACGAGTCTCACCTCGACAATCCGCCAGAAGGCGGATGCTCAGTGTGACTCGTATAGCCAATCAAAATAATTGAATAACAAAATCAAAACAGTTTCTTAGTAAATTCAATGGCCCGGCAAATATTGCAAGGAGTAATACAAAAGATTTAAAAATACTTCTCGCTACATTTTGATGAGCTTTTGGGTGTCAAGAAGTTCATTATTTATGTATAACCTGA
Organism: Bacteroidales bacterium; assembly: GCA_035354195.1. GTDB lineage: Bacteria > Bacteroidota > Bacteroidia > Bacteroidales > CAIWKO01 > CAIWKO01. Next base: position 148,353 of record DAOQAT010000001.1, read on the forward strand.
CCAGATAAACTCCTTGGCTTAAAAAGGTGATATCCATATTTTGGCTATTGGCCTTAAGTTCCTTTGATGTCATCGTTTTTCCGGCGATATCAGTAATTACAATTGATGCATCCTGAAATTCTGAAACTGAAATCGTAAGCATTTCAGAAACCGGGTTTGGGAATAAATCCATTCTGATATCCGGAGTTTCATATTGATCAATCGTTTCCGGGTTAATATTGCAGTTTTTTATAAAAGTAATTTTGGTGGAACTATTCAGAGAGTCCACAAAACTATTCCAGGAAGCAATAGTTCCGTTTAAAAAATAATCAAGGTAAGGTTTTACAAAATTCATGGTGGTTGCCTGTTGTTCGGTTTGTTCCAGTGTGGCGCCTCCGGGATTGCAGGTCTCTTCGCCAAAGGTGCAGGCGAAATTGTAATTGGCAAAATTACAATGGCCACCGCCGTTAATGCTGATATAAACTTTACATTCTGAAGCCAGAGAATCGAACATAGGTACCTGGTGCTCGTTTGGCGGAGCTACGCAATCTTCGGCTCCGGAAATTACCAGGGTTGGAATCGTGACATGAGTTGCCGCTGTGACAGAAGAAGGATCGGTAACGGCCGCCGCCAAGGTGATCATCACCGTGGGTGCCGTGTTGTTTTCACAAGCAAGGAAGGAAGAACCGCCACCCATGGAGTGCCCCATCACCGCTGATGTTGCAGCAACTTTCTGATAAAACGGCGAAGATGAATTTGCTCCTTCCGATTTGATTTTATTTATAAGAAAAGCCAGGTCAAGTCCAAAATTTGAATGGCTGGGGGCGCCACCTTCAGTGGTGGGCAGCGCAACAATATATCCAAGCGGAGCAAGCGCCGTCCAGATATTTTCGTATGATGACACCGACATCACAAACCCATGCCCGAAAACAATTATTGGGAATTGCCCGCTTGCAACATCAGTATTATCACCGGCTGTAATGGCCGGATAATAAATCTCGGTTTCAATATCACGGTTACTGCGTGCCGGATCCTGATATGTGATGGTACGGTGCCCAATCGGGTACTGGGCAAATGAACCTAAGCATAATGATAAAAATGATAGGACTGATAAAATTTTTTTCATGATCAGGATGGTTTTGGTTCCGAAATTAATAAAAAAAAGAGGTGCAAGCACCTCTTTTTTTATCATTTTGCAACTTTCTCAAGCCATCGTAACATGAAAAACATGGTGCCCATTGAAATACAGCAGGCAACAATGAAAACAGTCCATACCCCGGATATCGGGATGATATCATATAAAACAGCCCCGATAAACAGCAGTGAATTTCCTACAGCCGTAGCACACAGCCAAAGTCCCTGCATCATTCCCTGATATTTGGGAGGAGCAACTTTAGAAACGAAAGATATCCCTAAAGGTGAAATAAATAGTTCAGCCACAGTCAGAATAAAGTAAGTGCCCAGGAGCAGGAACGGAGTTACGCGTTCTGCATCTGCAAGTCCGCCCATTTCTGTGACTGCACTTTTTGTAGGAAGCCCCATTGATCCCAACGCCATTAATACGTAGGCACATGCGGCAATCCCCATACCGATGGCAATCTTTTTCGGAGTTGATGGTTCTTTGCCCCGGACCCGCAGCGCGCTGAAAACAGCTAAAATAACCGGTGTCAGAAATACCACAAAAAACGGGTTGATCGATTGGAATAATTCTGCACCGACAATGGTGGTAAAACCCAGATTAATGCTAATCTTACTTAAATCGGTGTAGTCTTTGGCAAAATAGGTGAGTGTCAAGCCGTTCTGATGGAAGGAGAACCAAAAGAAAATAACAACGGCAAATACTGCAAACAAAGCATACAAACGCTGTTTGATTTCTTTGGGATCCATATCTACAACCTTTGAATTTGCAACTTCTTCTTTTGTTTTGGGGTTCGGGAATTTCTTTTTATTGGTAAGGTATATTATCAATGAAATTAGCATAGCGCCAATCGCTACTGCAAATGCATAGTGGAACCCAGTCGTAAACACATTAAGGTATTCCTGTGAAAAGGCTGACATATCCGTTCCGGTACAACCTGCATTTGTGGCATTTTCCAGAAGTTTTACCGCACCTTCACTACTAATAGTATTATTTAAATGAGCATGACAGAGCTCAGGTAATGAAGAATTATAGGCAAATCCATGAGAAGTAACCCACCAGTTTCTTACACCAACAGCTGCAAGAGGAGCAAAGATAGCCCCCACATTTATGAACATGTAAAAAAGTGAAAAACCGGCGTCTCTCATTTTCCCATATTGCGGGTTGTCATACATTTGGCCGACGAGAGCTTGTAAGTTACCTTTAAATAAACCGTTTCCGAAGGCAATTACAAAAAGCCCGGCGCAAGTCATTCCAAGCAACAGTGTATATGAATTTGCAGGAACAGGTGTCGGTGTTGGGATAGCAATCAGTAAATAGCCAACCGCCATCAATATTAATCCGACCAGTATTGTGCCCTTGAAGTTTTTTGTTTTATCGGCGATGAGGCCACCAACAAAGGCAAGCACGTAAATTGAAAAGTAAAAGATGGAATAAATGACTCCGGCATTGGGGCCTGAAAGACCGAATTTTGCCTGTAGAAAAAGTACAAGTATGGCCATCATGGTATAAAAGCCGAAACGTTCGCCCATATTAGCCAGCGCTGCAGCTAATAACCCTTTAGGATGATTTTTAAACATATAATAATAGTTTTAAATTTGGTGCAAACCTAAGTGATTTTTTTGAATTAGACAAGCATCATTTATTATATGCTTTAAATGATTTGGTTTACAAATGATTATTGATTACCGTGCCTTGCCGTAATCCCTTAAAATGCTTTTGGTCCGTATCAATTTATATCATGTGGTAATCCCGGGAGTATACCTTTATTAATGTAAATAGGGCGCACGTATTTCCTGAGCGTTTTGAGGTTGAACCAAAGCCATACGCCGGATAATATGGTAATGGTGCCCGAAATCAGCAGCGTATAAGGTATGCCAATCCCGCTGGCCAGCGTTCCCGACAGGAGGTTGCCAATGGGTGTCGTTCCCATCAGCGCCATGGCATAAAAACTCATCACCCGGCCCCGTTTGTCTTCATCAGCAATGGTCTGTAACATCGTATTAATAGACGATAATGAAAGAACCATGGTAAGCCCCGTGAAGAAAAAAATCATCATTGAAACATAGGTTGCCTGCGAAAAAGATGCTAAGGTCAAAGCCAGGCCATAAACGCCAATACTGATGGAAATTATTTTGGCAAGCCCCAGTACGGTTCTTCTTGATGCCATATACAGCGCACCGCACAGTGCCCCGGCGCCCAGGGCCGACATCAGGTAGCCAAGAGTGTCGGCACTTCCATGAAGTATTTCTTTAGCATAAGCCGGTAATAGCACCACCACCGGAAGGCCGATCAGGCTTAAAACAGCCAGCAGGGTAATTAAGGTACGTATGGGCATGGAATGAAAGGTATAATGGAACCCTTCCGAGAAACTCTTCTTAAATTTTTCGGGATGGACGGATTGTTGTTTAGCCGGAATTTTGATCTGTAACAGCGCCGCGATAACTGCTACAAAACTCAAAGCATTCAACAGAAAGCAGATGCCTTCACCAACGACGGCAATGGTGATACCGGCAATAGCAGGGCCTATTAAGCGTCCGGCGTTGAAAATAGCTGAATTCAATGCAATGGCATTACCCAGGTCTTTGGGGTCATCAATCAGGTCGATGACCAGCGATTGCCGGGCCGGTGTGTCAAAAGCGTTGATAATGCCAAAAACGATACTTAATGCTACGATATGCCATACCTGAATGGTGTTTGTCAGGACCAAAACCGCCATGGTCAATGCGTGGAGCATAAAAAATACCTGGGCGAGTTTCATAATTTTAAGCCGGTTATACCTGTCGCTGATCACTCCTGAAAAAGGTGAAAGGATAAAGCTGGGGATCTGACCGGTAAATCCCACCAGGCCTAAAAGAAATACTGATCCCGAAAGCCGGTAAACCAGCCAGCTTAATGCAATATTCTGCATCCACGTAC
>DAOQAT010000002.1:0-91562 GCA_035354195.1 Bacteroidales bacterium
GGCAAGGTCGTGCTCTACCAACTGAGCTACTTCCGCATTTCGGGCTGCAAATATAATAAATTTTTACAAAACAAATTATTTTAAATTTTTTGCGTATAATTTTTTACTTTTATTCCTGCCAAATTTCTACCATGTCAAAATTATTTGTCGTCCCTACCCCGATTGGAAACCTCGAAGATATTACCCTCCGCGCCATCCGCATCCTGAAAGAAGCCGATGTGGTGCTGGCCGAAGATACCCGTACCAGCAGCGTCCTGCTCAAACACCATAACATCGGCACAAAAATGTTCGCCTACCACCAGTTTAATGAACACCGCAGCCTGCAGGCCATCGTTAACCGCATACAGTCGGGCGAAACCATGGCCATGATCAGCGATGCCGGCACCCCGGGAATCTCCGACGCCGGCTTTTTACTGGTCCGCGAATGTATCAGCCATGGCATCGAAGTGGAATGCCTCCCCGGCCCCACTGCTTTTGTCCCGGCACTGGTAGTTTCCGGGCTTCCCTGCGACCGTTTTTATTTTGAAGGGTTTTTACCCCATAAAAAAGGCCGGCAGACACGCCTCACCACACTGGCACAACTCGAATCAACGGTGGTGCTCTACGAATCGCCGCACCGCCTGTATAAAACCATTGAGCAATGCTGCGAATTTTTTGGAGAAAGCCGCAAAGCTGCCGTGATACGCGAACTGACAAAAATCCACGAAGAAGTGATACGCGGCACACTCGGAGAATTAGTTTTATCTTTGAAGGATAAAATCATTAAAGGAGAAATTGTAATTGTCATAGAAGGGAAATAAAACCTGGTGCCGAAAAAGATCATTATATCATTTTTATTTTACCTGTTTGTTTTTACAGCGTTTGCTCAGGAGAATGTTCCCCTGCAGCGGGATATTGTGTTCACCTTAGACAAATACCTCAACCGAAAAGATAAAAATGTACAGGTTTTTACTGCCTTAAAACCTTACAACAAAAGTTTTGTGGATCAGGTGGTAACACTTGATTCAGCTATGACTCCGGGCTGCAAAAAAGCCAGGGAAAAAGAACGCTGGTTTAAGCGCAAGATTTTCCGCGAAGACCTGTTTATGGTAAATCACGGCGACTTTCATTTGTACATAAGCCCATTGTTCAACTTTGGCTACGGCCGCTCGGTTGCCGATGGTAAAAACCTGTATTTTAACACCCGCGGTGTGCAGCTCAGAGGGGTAATAAGCGATAAACTATATTTCATCAGCAGCTATTACGAAACCCAGGCAAGGTTTCCGGATTATGTAACTGATTTTGTCAAAAAATATGAGGTCGGGCCGGGCACCGGACGCGTAAAAGATTTCAAAGCCGGCGGGTACGATTACGGAACGCCTTACGGGCTGGTCTCTTACAGCCCCGACCCGCACTGGAACCTGCAATTCGGGTTTGATAAAAACTTCATCGGCGACGGCTACCGCTCGTTGCTGCTGTCGGACAACACCTATCAATATCCCTTTTTGAAAATACTGATGAACTACAAGTGGTTTTATTATCAGACACTGTTCACCGCTTTTCAAAACCTCAACACCGCGGGAGTGCTTGACGCACCTTACGTCTGGTATCACGGGTATCAGACCAAACCCGGGACTTTTAATTATGCCGGTTTCCGTATCGGAAAATCAGTTGAATTAGGCCTTTTCGAAGGTACCGTCTGGAAAGCTTCTTCTCAAAATACCAAATTTAATTTCAACAGCCTGATCCCCGTGATATTGGTCAACACCGTACATTATTCCCTGTTCGATCAGAATAACGTGTTGCTGGGCCTTACCGCCAAATACAAACCGCTGAACACGCTGAATTTCTATGGACAACTGATGGTTGATAACCTGAGGCTTAAAAAATTATTTACCAAAGGCTATCAGGGCAATAACTGGGGTTTTCAGCTTGGTGGAAAATGGTTCGACATGTTTGGCCTGCAAAACCTGAATATGCAGGTTGAGTATAACCAGGTGAGCCCGTATTCGTATTCACACTTTTTCCCGCTGCAAAGCTACACGCACTACAACCAATCGCTGGCGCACCCGCTGGGAGCCAATTTCAGGGAGGTTGTCACATTTTTGAATTACCGTTACCGTAGGATTTTCGCCGAAATCCAGTGTAATTATGCCCTGGCAGGGCTCGATTCCAATAATTCCAACTGGGGGCATGACATTTTTGTTTCTCAGCTCTCGGCACAAAATGGTTACAAAACGGATGGCAACTACACCACGCAGGGCATAAAAACAGGTATTCTAAATGGCGGTATAAGAGTGAGTTATTTATTCAATCCCAAAACCAACCTGATCGTCGAAGCGGGATATGCGGTGCGGCAATTGAAAAACGACTATAGCAACCAACTGACGCATTATTTTTATTTCGGATTAAAAACATCGTTGACCAATATTTACAATGATTTCTAACTACAAAAAGTGTTGAGGCAAAAAACGCTACATATTATTCTTCTGCTGATAACTGTTGTCATCTTCCATCCTGCAAAGGCTCAGTATTCGCATTATACAGGATTTACCGGTGCGCAGGAGTTGCTCAACGCCCATTTATATAAGCACGGAACCAGCTTCCATCCTGATATACAGCCCTATTATCAGAAGGATATTTCTGCTGCGGGAAATTTCGACAGTATTTTTATTTATAAGATCCCCAAAGAAACAAAGTTCTATAAAAAGGCTCTTACCAAAAACCTGTTCCTGTATGATGATTCGGATGTGCTCCTCGCCGCCGATCCGTTGATAGATGCTGTGGGCGGGTATGATTTTTCAGGAAAGAAAGCGTTGTTTGAATCCGGTATCGGTGCACATATCGTTGCAGGTTTTTATAAAAAAGTGAATTTGGCCGGAACCATCATGTATTACCAGTCGTCGTTCCCTGAATTTATGGAAGATAAAATATCGGCTGCCCGTGCGGTCCCGGGCCATAGTTATGCATACCGCTCTGCGTTAGGCGGATACAACTACCTGGATTACGACTTTTATTTGTCTTTCGGGTTTTTAAAATATTTTACGCTGGAAGCGGGTTTCGGAAAAAATTTCTGGGGCGATGGCTACCGCTCACTTTTCTTGTCCGACGCGGCTTACAATTATCCTTACGTGAAACTCACCACGAATGTCTGGCACATCAAATTTATAAACCTGTATACCAATTTTAAAGATATGACGGGCATTTCCTCATCCCGGTGGAAAAATATGACCAACAAATTCGGCGCTTTTCATTACCTGAGCTGGGATATCTCAAAGCGTGTGAACCTTGGCTTTTTTGAATCCATCATCTGGCAGGGAAAAGACGCTAACGGCAACCGTGGCTTTGATGTGGCCTACCTGAATCCGGTAATTTTCCTCCGCCCCATTGAGTTTCAGCGTGGTTCGCCCGACAATTCATTGCTGGGGGTCAGCCTTCGGGTCAAGGTGGGTAAAAAAACTTCGCTTTACGGGCAATTGCTCATCGATGATATCATTTTCAGCGAAGTGAAAAATGGCATTGTCAACCGCTTCAAACACATGCTCCACCCCGGCGACAGTACGTTGACCTACGGCTTCTGGACCAATAAACAGGCATGGCAGGTCGGCGTAAAATCGTACGATATTTTCAAGATTAAAAACCTTTCGGCACAGCTCGAATTTAATTTTGCCCGGCCGTATACTTATGCACACCGTATTGTTGCCCAGAATTACGGGCACTACAACCAGCCGCTGGCCCACCCTGCCGGGGCAAATTTCTATGAAACCGTGGTTTTTCTGCGATACAGTTACCACCGTTGGTTTTTTGAGGCACACATGAATTATACCACCACCGGCCTCGACAGCTTGCATTCCGATTTCGGCCAGGATATTTACAAACCCGCCTGGGATGCTTATGAACCTTCGATCAACAATGTGGTGTTAAAGCCCTATTTCAATGAAATCGGGCAGGGCATAAAAACCCACATCGGTTATTATTCCCTTAATGTGGCTTACCTTTTAAATCCGAAAAACAACCTGCGCCTGGTGTTTAATTATTATTACCGCAGTTCCACATCCGAATTAAAAAATAATTATGCCCATGTGGTTTCGTTGGGCGTGAAAATGTCAATCCCCGACCGGCATTACGATTATTAATCTGTTAATCGTTGCCGTAGGCAATTAATTCAAACAAAACTTTCAGGGCTGAAGCCCATTATTATCATAGGTGTCATTAACCCCGCCCTTAAGGGCGGGGTTAATTAACAAACTAATAATCTGGACTTTAGTCCAAACTGTGAATTAATCACGTTAAACCACCTTCGGAATATTTAAAAATGTCTATCCCCGACCGGCATTACGATTACTGATGCCTTTTACGCTGATTTCGGGTTAAGAATATTCTTCTGATACTGCGCTATGAGTCTAAGATCATCATAAGAAATATACACTGCGGTGGATCGATTGATGATTAACGATTTTTTATCTTCATTCGTTAATCCCTGCCCGCCAAGCCTTGGCGGATCAGGCGGGCTTGTTCGATATTAAAATAAAATGATTTTGATTTAAAAAATAAAAAAGTTGCTCCGTCCTTTACAACTTTTAATAGACTTTTTCTTCAGCAGCCTGCAGCACCACATCGGTGTCAGCGTCATACACGTAGGCCACGACTTTGCAATGCTTTGCATTAAAGCCGGGGTCCAGGATCTTTTTGTAAGTCCGGATAACTGCCGAATCCTGAGCAACACTTCCGGATGTTAAAACCTCGCCGAAGGTGCCGGTGAAATCATCCCGCATCACATCCATAAAAACATAATCAACAATGTCGGGCATGGTACCAACGGCGTTGTTGTTATTCTTCTGATAACCGACAATGCTGTCTTCCGAGAGGAATAAGGCAATTTTAAGGTTTTGGGTGTTTGGGGCAAGAAATTTTGTCTTAATATGAGCGCACAATTTACGGGTCGCAGAATCGTAATTGTTAATGATCTGCAGGGTCATCACCGGGGCCTGGGCAAGCACTTGTTCTGCCTTAGCCTGCCAGGTAGAAGGTGTTCCATAAAAATTATTGGTACCGTCGATCTTTTCACGGTTGAACCCGGCGCGGGGCTCGGCAGGAATGGCAAAATATGAATAAAGTTCTTCACCGTGAGGTATCAGGCGCAGGTCCAGGCTGTAGTTTCCGGGTTCCGGGTCCGACAAGCCGCTTGCATGAATGGCCAGCACAATTACCCGGTTACCGTAAGACTGGTTTTTTATCTGATGGACATAATCGGTACCTGTCGGGCAATATACGCACAGGTGCCCGGTGAATTCTTCTATTAGTATTGTTTTTTCAGGTGTGGTAACATCCGGAAAATCGGGTACCGGACAATCTGAAACATCCGTAACATTCATGTAAGGAGGTTCGATTTTGTCGCAGGAAAAGAACACAGTTATTCCCGATATCACTAACAAGCTTATAATTATAAAGTATTTTTTCATTTCAAATAAAATTAAAAACTGCTGGAAATAGATAATGTCAAACCGTTGGCGGCGGGCACATACCGGCAAACACCACCCACACAGAAAATACCGGCCCGTTGCCTGCCGTAGTTCAGCGAAATACGTGTCGAGCCAATAGCAAAAGCTGTGGCCACGCTGTAATAATGCAAGCGCTTCTCGGAAATGCTGTTCCCGTAATTGTACATATCAGACACCGAAAAAAACCATTTTGGCGCAATGGTATATTCCACCATCGCATACGCCCACGAGCCTTCTCCCTGTTTGGCATACATATGCTGAAGCTCAGTACGTAACGAATGTTTTTCGTTGATGTTAAATGTCATGTCAACCACAACGGTATGGGAATGAATATTCGGCTGCTCATGTCCTTCAATGACTTTAGCATTGTACATGATATAGAAATAATCCACAATTAGTTTAAAGGTCTTATTAAATTTCTTTGAAAACTCAAAATTAAAATTCTCGTAATAGGCTTCTTTGCCTATTTTAAAATAATCGGATTTGTAACCCAGCGTTCCGGTTGAATCAATGGGCGTATCATCATCCACCTGCTTTTTATTTATGGCATTGTACCGTGAATACGTTAAGGAAATATTCGTTCCGTATTTACCGCCTAAAACCGATTTCTTTTTAAAGGTGTAAATGCCTTGTGCCTGCATGCCAAACTCACCGTTGGGTTGTGTGCCGTAAGTATAAATGGAGGGCAGGCTGTAAGTGGTTTGCTTGGCCAGGGAAGGAATATAATTTATGTTCAGGTCGTTGCCTTCGGCATCACGGTCTGATTTAAAACTCATATTATCCGTGCGGATAGCGGCAAGGTACAATCCCAGTCCTTTTTGTGCATAGGTAAGCTGAAGCAGGGTTGCGTTTCCTGATTTATAAATACGGTTGTTGACCGTTGATGGGTCGTTGATCTTGTGTGCATACTCCCCGTTGATCATAAAGCCCTTATAGCTTATGGATCCTCGTCCGCCATAGGCAGCCACATTTTTCGGAAGGTTAAACACAGGGTCGTCGGCATCCTGGTATTTGCTTACAAAACTTCCGCCAATACTAACCCGTAGCGGTTTATCGTTAAGCTTTTTGAACATGTCGTTGATCACAAATTCTGCATCGCCTCCTCTCACGATACCCGGCCCCTTATCAAAGTAAAAACGCTGCTGCCCCCAAACACCTTTCAGGGTGATGCCTTTCCAGGGATTCACCTTGATATTGATGCCATCAAGTGAATTGTCATAGCCCAGGCTGGCGTCCTGCCAGGCACGGTAGACAAGCCCTGAGCCAAACTGATCGTATGAATTACCGATGGTAATGGTAAATTTGTCTTTTTCAAATGAGGCATACCGGTATGGAATGCCTATTCCTTTATACCTTGGGTCAAAACCCTGCAGGGCATACAGGTAATTTTCAAAACGGAATCCTGCTGAAAACGGTCCATTGGTATAATTGATGTTTGCAAAAGCGTTCATCAGGACTTTCTGAGGCACATCCGGAGCGCCAATCAGCGAATCTTTATTATAATACATCCCGTCGAACTGAAAGTTACCGCTGACCTGGCTGTTTCTTAAAAGTTTTTCCAACCCCTGGGCGTGGCCCTGTCCGATTGAAAAAATAAAGCATATAATAATAGCAAAGAAAAAAGTATGTTTATGGTTCATAAATACTTTCTTTAATAAATCCTCATTTTAAATACTTATTCGGCAGGCAGGGTTTGGCCTTTAGCCACTTTTCGCACAATATCAATCAGCTGGAGTTCACTTCCCTGTGAAAAAGAAGTATGCTGCCAGACTATTTCATTATTTCCGTTGATGACAAACGTGTGTGGGACCAGGTTCACATTCATGGCACGCCTGAAATCGCTGTTTATATCAAGATATACTTCGTAATCCCAGCTTTTACCGTTAACCAGCGGGCTTACATTCCCAGATGTTTTTGAATCATCAATAGAAATCGCAATCAGCTTTACTCCGGTTTCTTCTTTCCAGTCATCATAAACGTCCGAAATAGTCGTAAGTTCATTCACACAAGGCTTGCACCAGGTAGCCCAGAAACTTATAATAATGGGTTTTCCGTCGTTTGAAATATCTTTGGTGTTGAATGTTTTATTATCCAGGGTTTTTAATTCAACAGCCGGCAATTTTTTTAATCCTATAGGATTTGGAACCGGTTCGTTTTGTCCAAAAATAGTTGCCATGCAACATAAAAATAACAGTGAGAAGCAAAGGGTCGGTTTCATAAGGTTGGTTTTTTATAAAAAGCAAATTTACCATTAATAAACAAAAACAGGGCTACTTTTAATTTATATTTGGTTATTTTATTGTTAAATATTGCATTATGGTTTTTTTTGTATTATTTTTGTGAAAGGAGAATAAACGCTCACTTTTTCACGTTAAAACATATAAATTTAAAGATAACATAAAACAACCATTATGAAAAAAACAATACTGTTCCTGCTCATTTTAATTTCAATTGGCTTTAGCGTATCTGCTCAAAGTTTAACCTTATCAAAAAATTCTGCAGCAGTTTTAAATGGTGACACCATCACTGTTAACGGCGCCGCAACAAATGTTTTACAGTGTTTCGTTGACGTTACGAATAATTCTGCCACCGAGATTTCGGTTAAATGCCGCAGGACTGAAATAAGCATTGTTCCCGGCTCCACCAATTCTATTTGCTGGGGTGGCCAGTGCTGGCCGGAAACGACATCCCAGACTCCGGATCCCACAATTATTCCTGCAGGAGATACCACCTCTGAATTCTCCGGGGATTATAGCCCTCATGGTTTTGAAGGGATTTCAATAATAAAATATAAGTTTTTCGATATGAATAATGTGAGTGATACGGTTTGCTTGTTTGCAAAATTTGTTGCCACTGCTGTCGGCGTAAATGAATCTGCTGATTATTTAAGCATTTCACCTGCATTCCCCAATCCTTCTGATAAAGCTGCCTTTATCAATTACAAATTATCCGAAAATGACAACAATGCCAAGATCATTGTTACCGATATGGTTGGAAACGAAGTAAAGAGAATCTCTGTGGACGGAAAAGACGGAAAGGCCCGTATCGACACTTATGATATGTCGGAAGGAATATATTTTTATTCTTTTTTCTTCAATAATAAAGTCTATTACACGAAAAAACTTGTTGTTGTCCATAGATAAATCATCGAATTTTTAAACCAATAAAAAAGCGCCGCGGAAATCGTGGCGCTTTTTTTATGTAACATAGCCTGTATTATTTCAGCTTAAATTCTTTTTTGATTTTGTCAACGTAATCAAGTTTTTCCCAGGCAAAAAATTCTACTTTTTTGAAGTTTTTGACTACTCCGTTTACTTTTTTGGATACGGTAGTATTGTCCTTGTAATATACCTCAACTTCTTCGAAGTAGTTTGATCTTCCAAAATGCCCGTAGGTGGTAGTTCTTTGGAAAATTGGGTTTTTCAGGCTAAAACGCTCCACAATGGCATAAGGGCGTAAATCAAAAATCTTTTCAATCTTTTTTGCAATCTCCCCGTCTTTAAGAATTTTACCTTTTGCATCAGTAACTTTTGCCGTACCGTAAGTATTGACGTAAACGCCCACCGGTTTTGCCACGCCAATAGCATAGGCTACCTGAACGAGCACTTCATCAGCAACTCCCGCAGCCACAAGGTTCTTGGCAATATGCCGTGCTGCATAGGCTGCTGAGCGGTCAACTTTGGAAGAATCTTTTCCGGAAAATGCACCGCCGCCATGAGCTCCTTTACCGCCGTAAGTATCAACAATTATTTTTCGACCGGTAAGCCCGGTATCGCCATGAGGACCTCCAATAATAAATTTTCCTGTGGGATTCACATAGAGCTTATAGTCGTTTTGAAACAACTTCTTTACGCGTTCAGGTAACGTTTTTACCACGCGGGGGACAAGAGTTGTCCTGATATCACTTATGATCTGGTCTTGCATTGCTTTTTCTGCAATTTTTACATCTTTTTCGCTGGCGCTTTTTGGCAAGATAAAATCGTCATGCTGGGTTGAGATAACAATAGTATCGATTCTTACAGGTTTTCCGTCGTCATCGTATTCGATGGTTACCTGTGATTTTGAATCCGGGCGCAGGTATTTCATTTTTTTGCCTTCGCGGCGGATGGCAGCAAGTTCCTGAAGCATGATATGCGCCAGTTCAATAGGCATAGGCATAAAGTTGTCCATGTCTTTGCAGGCATAACCGAACATCATTCCCTGGTCGCCCGCTCCCTGATCTTCTTTTTTCTGGCGCACGACGCCCTGGTTGATATCTGCCGATTGGTCATGAATCGTTGAAATTACTCCGCAGGAGGTGGCGTCGAAGTTGTAAGCAGCTTTGGTATAACCGATCTGCTTAATGACACCGCGGACAATTTTCTGGATATCGACATATCCGGAAGTTTTAACTTCGCCACTGCACACGGCAAGCCCGGTGGTTACAAGAGTTTCGCAAGCAACTTTCGACTCGGGGTCAAAACGGAGAAATTCATCAAGTAAGGCGTCTGAAATCTGATCGGCAACTTTATCCGGATGTCCTTCTGATACGGACTCGGATGTAAATAAATATCCCATAACAATTTTGTTTAAGTTAATAATTCAGTTCAGAAAAGTTTAGGATTGTATAAGCGGGAAAACTTTTGTTTTAGCATTTTTTTCCGTGGTTGCAAGCAATCCAAATCTTTCCACATTTGAAGATGCAAAAATACAATTATTTATTGAAAAACAAATAATTTTTTATCCTTTGGTAAGCTGATGAAATACGTCTTCCATGCTCAGGGTTTCTTTGTGCATGGAAAGTACTTCAAGGTTACTTTTCACGGCAAACTTAAAAATTTCGCTTCTGACATCGACATTTTCATCGGATTCGATTTCCCAGACGTTACCCCTTTTCGGGATTACTTTCAGCACACCCGGGATCTTTTTCAGGTAATCGTTGTCGACATTGGTGTTAAACTCAACGGTGATGGTATTCCGTTTCTTTAGCAAGTGGTGCATGTTGGCAGTGAGGTCGTCGGCAATGATGTTTCCCTTGTTAATAATAATGGAACGGTCACACACGGCTTCCACCTCCTGCATGATGTGCGTGGAAAGCATCACGGTTTTTTCTTTCCCAATCTTCTTTATCAGGTTGCGGATCTCAAGGATCTGGTTCGGGTCAAGCCCGGAGGTTGGTTCATCAAGAATCAGCACTTCGGGATTATGCATGAGTGCCTGAGCCAGCCCCACACGCTGCCTGTATCCTTTTGACAGCGCACTTATTTTTTTATTGTATTCGGCTTCAAGCCCGGTAATTTCAACCATCTGGTCCACCCTGCTATTTTTATCTTTGCCGAGTTTATGAAGCCCTGCAATGAACATCAGAAACTCCCTCACATACATTTCGTCATACAATGGGTTCTGTTCTGCAAGATACCCCACTTTCTTACGGACTTCCAGTGATTGTTCCCGGACATCAAACCCACATACGAAAGCATCTCCGGAGGTCGGAGGAATGAATCCTGTAAGAATTTTCATCAGGGTTGATTTACCGGCACCATTCGGACCTAACAGCCCGACGATCTCGCCACTTTTAATTTCTAAAGAAACCCTGTCAAGGGCTTTTTGTTTGCCGTATTTCTTTGTAATATTCTGTACTTTGATTGACATCGCGGTGAAATAAGATATTAATGTTCCACATGCAACTTGTTAACGAAAAACGCCATGAATTGATCTGAAAGCAATTTGCACCTCAAAAGTATAAAATAAACCCAAAATCCACATGAAAAAAAATCTCAGAAACTAAAAAATCAATTCATTCCAACTGATTTGTTATAAAATAAAATCTGTAGTCAGAAAATTTGATTTGTCGTCCTTAATAATTTCCCTGACAATCCTCTTGTTCACTTCGTTTTCTTTTGCCGCGAACAAGGCGCGGATGGAAAAAACCCGTAACGCATCGGAAACTGATAATGTGCCTTCGGCTGAATCTTTTCTCCCGGTAAACGGGAAACTGTCAGGCCCGCGCTGGCATTGAGAATTCAAATTTATCCTGGAAACCTGGTTGACCAGCGTATCGATTAATTCAGCTATCTGATCCGCGTCGTTTCCAAAAATACTTGCCTGCTGGCCATAATTTGAGTTAATAATATAATCCAGCGGTTCTTTAATATCCTTATAACATACAACGGGGATCACCGGGCCAAACTGTTCTTCCCTGTAAATCCTCATTTTATCATTTACCTGAAATAAAATTGCAGGGAAGAAGCAGGATTTGTTGAAAATCCCTCCGCCCGGGTTGATAACTTTTGCGCCATGGCTCACAGCATCCTTTATCAGATCTGCCAGGTATTCTGACTTGTTTGGTTCGGGCAAAGGTGTAATATTCACGCCTTCTTCCCAGGGCATCCCCACCTTAAGTTTTTCAACCTCCGCGGAGAATTTTTCAAGAAACGGCCCGATAATCTCTTCGTGGACAAAAATTATTTTCAAGGCGGTACACCGCTGCCCGTTAAAGGATAAGGCGCCTGTGATGCATTCACTGACGGCTGCGTCAATATCTGCATCGTGCAGGATGATAGCCGGGTTTTTTGCTTCCAGGCCCAGCACACATTTTAAACGGTGAGGCTTGGGGTGTTGTTTTTTTAAAATGTCTGCAACCTTGCTCGAACCGATAAAAGCCAACACATCGATTTTTCCGGATTCCATAAGCGGCGCTATCACGGTCTGCCCTTCTCCGTAAACGGTGTTGACCACTCCTTTGGGAAATGCTTCTTTGAAGGCCCTCAACAACGGCTTATGCAATAAAACACCCAATTTAGGCGGTTTGAAGATAATCGTATTTCCCATGATAAGCGCGGGTATCAGGGTAGTGAACGTTTCATTCAACGGATAGTTAAACGGCCCCATACACAACACCACACCAAAGGGCGCTCTCCGGATCTGGCCTATGATATTCTGATCAATCTTAAACCGCGATGAATCCCGGTCCAGGTTTTTTAATGATTCAATAGTATCCAAAATGTAATCAACGGTCCGGTCAAACTCCTTTTCCGAATCTTTAAGGTTTTTGCCTATTTCCCACATCAGGAGTTTGACAATTTCATTTCTTTGTTCTTCCATCAAAAGAATAAAATCCTTAATGCAACCAATTCGTTGTTCGACCGTCATCGACGGCCATTCCCCTCTGCCGTAGTCATAGGCTTTTACAGCCGCATCAAGGGCTTTCAGGGATTCATCTTTATCCATAAGCGGGTATCTGCCGATGTAATGAGGTTTCGGATATTCATTTTCAAGGTATACCGGTGAATACACATCCTGAAAATCTCCTTTCCATTCGCGTATTTCGCCATTTATAAGGTATTCCGACTGCTCCACCGGGCCTGAAAGCCTGAATTTTTCCGGAATGTTGTTTTGATCCGGAAAGACTGAAGTTAAAGTTATCATAGAATTGATAATTTGAAGTTCACAAATCTTTATGCGATACGCTTTGCAGTTGTAAAGCGCCGTACGATCTCAAAACCCTGGTAATTCTTAGTTTTTATCGTGTACCACCCATATCAGGTCAGAAGTCTTATAGCCGATACTTTCCGCTGTTTTCAGGTAATGCTGTTTAACATCATCTGGTATGGTAGTCTCACGCGAAAGTATCCACAGGTATTTTAAATTTTTTCCGGCGACAAGGGCATACTTATAATCCTCATCCAATGCAATCACGTTATAACCGGAATAAAAAGGCCCGAAAAACGACACTTTCAGCATGGCCACATCCTTATCGCCGGCAAATTTTGCTTTGCCGATCGCCTGTTTCCATTCGTTTGTTTCCGTATTAAATCCTTTGTTATCCACTTTGATCTTGCCATCATCCCTGAATGAATACTCGGCCGTAGTGTTGTTTAAGCCGCGTTCATACTTGAAATCAAGTCGGGCGATTTCGTACCATTTACCCAGGTATTTCTCTACCTTAAAGGGTTTGACCGCTTTGGCGCCATCCGGGATGGTCGAACATGCATTACATATCAACATCATAACAAAAATGATTAATAGGGTTTTGAATAAATTTTGAATTTTCATTTTTTTTCTGTAAATATAATATATTTTTCATCAATATGAAAATACAATCTGATGTTTTTAAGCATTTTTCATAATCCGGGAACTGTCTTTTCAGACTTCATAAAAGTTTGACTGACGGTCCAGAATAACATCATTATAGCAGTTTATCATTTTGCGATCGGAAAGTTTTTCATCAATTTCAACTACGGCAACATGAGGCTTGGTTGCCGGTGCCGCATCAAGCACAACGCCGTCAACGCCGGTGATCTGGCTTGAGCCGGTGAATGTAAAATCATCTTCGCCTCTTTTCTCACGGCCGATCCTGTTTGCCGTCACGGCAAATATTCTGTTTTCAATGCAGCGTGTTATCATGGCAGCCTGACAATATGGGAGAACCAGATTTGACGGGTGGGCCAATACTTGCATACCCTTTAATGCCAGCGTTCGGCTGACTTCCGGGAAGATCCAGTCGAAACAAATCATGACGCCGATTTTCACGCCATTGATTTCATATACCTTCAGTTTTTTGTCACCGGGAGAAAACCAAAGCTTTTCCTTGTTGAAGAGGTGGATTTTTCTGTAGGTATCAAGAATTTCATTTCCGGAAACAATGAGTGATGAGTTGTATATTTTACCGGCTTCAAGTTCAATAAACCCTGCCACAATTGCCGCGCCTGTGGATTTTGACAGTTCTTTCAAAAAATCTGCTGTCATGCCATGATCGGTTTCAGCCATATCCTCCACTTCACTCAAAGATGTGAAGGTATATCCTGTTGCGAATAATTCGGGCAACACCAGTAGGTCAGCGTTTACCCCATTTAGCAGCTTACGAACTTCATCAAAATTTTGCTCTTTCGCTCCAAATAACGGATCCGTTTGTACATAACCAATTTTCATAAAAAATTTTTATATTTTCGTTACTCAAAAAAACAAAAGCCCTGATTTTACAAGGCTTTTGAGTGTTGGATGTAGCCCCGACAGGAATCGAACCTGTATTTAAAGTTTAGGAAACTTCCGTTCTATCCGTTGAACTACGGGGCCAGAATATTTTTTACAAAAGTAAATAAATTTTATGATGTATAAGCTGGAAGAACTTTTTTCAGGAAACGCCTACCGGAGGCAGTTTTAAAATATTTTTCTCTTTTTATTGAATCTTCAAGGGTTGCAAAAGTTTCATAATAAATGACCACCCATGGAATAAATGGTTTGGTGGATTGTGTTTCCCCCGCATTATGCTCTTTAAGGCGGGTATTTATATCATGGCAATGTCCCTTGTAATAACGGTTATATTTTCGGCTATATATTACGTATGTATAAAACATTAGGCATCAAATATGGAAACTTCCGTTCCCCGCCCGACTGAACGATTCAGTCGTTCGGGCGGGTATCCGTTGAACCCCGCCTGATCCGCCGGTTGGCGGACCGTCGGGCAGGTACGGGGCCAGAATATTTTTTACAAAAGTAAATAAATTTTATGATGTAAAAGCTGGAAGAACTTTTTTCAGGTATCGCTTTCCGGAAGTAGTTTCATAATGCTTCTTTCCGGCAGGTGTTTGAAAATTATGATACCTCAAATCAACCGCCTTTTTAATAATTGTGCATTTAGAGCCACTATAATGGTACTTAAACTCATTAATACAGCTCCGATAGCCGGGCTCAGCATAATATCCCATGTATATAATACCCCTGCTGCCAATGGGATTGCAAAAATGTTGTAGCCTGCAGCCCACCAAAGGTTTTGTATCATTTTATTATAGGTGGCTTTACCAAATAAAATCAGGGTGGCAATGTCTTTGGGGTCGGAGTTGACCAAAATAATATCTGCGGTTTCTGCCGCCACATCTGTACCAGAACCTACAGCAATACCAACATCCGCTTGAGCAAGGGCAGGCGCATCATTTACACCATCACCAGTCATGGCAACATATTCTCCCTTTTCCTGAAGTTCTTTTACTTTTTCTGCTTTATCATGCGGCAATACATTAGCAAAAAATCCATCCATTTTCAATTCATCACTTACATTTTTTGCCACTTTTTCATTGTCGCCGGTAAGAAGCAGGTTTTTTATTCCGGCTTTTTTCAGGAGTAGAATTGCTTGAAAGGAACTTTTTCGTATCTGGTCCCAAAATATAAAATAACCTGTTACTTCAGTATCTATTAATATATATACGACGGTTCCTGCATAATCTTCTTTATTGGGGGGAATGGGAATCTTCTGTTCACTGAGATATGCTGGCCCCACTATTCTCAAGCGCTTTCCCTCCACCACACCTTCCACCCCTTTTCCTGGCAGGTATCTGAAATTCCCGGATTTGGGAATTTCTAAATTCAATTCTTTTACTTTTCTTAATAATCCTGAAGCTATATAATGTTCTGAATGCTGTTCCAGGCCTGAGGCCAGCCGGAGCAATTCATGTTCACTGTATTCATTATTCAGCACAAAAATTTTCTGCAATTCATGTGAACCTTGGGTAAGGGTTCCTGTCTTATCGAAAATGATGGTCGTGATCAGACGGGCATTTTCAAAGGCTGTCCTGTTACGAATGAGTATTCCTTTTTGCGCCGAAACAGACGTTGAAATGGCAACCACCAGCGGGACAGCCAACCCCAGCGCATGAGGGCATGAAATGACCATCACTGTTACCATCCGTTCAAGTGCAAATACAAAGGGAAAATCCAACAATAGCCATACAATAAGCGTTATTAAACCGCCACCTAAAGCAACAAATGTCAAAACCTTTGCAGCACGGTCTGCAAAATTTTGTGTTTTGGATTTTATCTTTTGGGCATCTTCAACCAGTTTCACCACTTTGCTCAGATAGCTGTCTTTCCCTGTACTTCCCACTTGAATTATTAATGATCCGTTGCCATTTAAAGCCCCTCCTATGATGTTGTCATTTACTTCTTTTTTCACCGGCCTGCTTTCTCCTGTGAGCAGGCTCTCATCCACGTAACTTTCGCCTTCTGTCACCAACCCGTCAACCGGAACTTTTTCTCCCGGTTTTACCATAATAATATCTCCAATTTTTAGTTGGCTAACAGATACATCAATTAAATTTCCATCCACATCAAGATGTGCCGTTGAAGGCATCATCTTTACAAGTAATTCCAATGAGCGGGAAGCGCCCTTGACCGACTTCATTTCAAGGTAATGTCCAACAAGCATGATGTCTATCAATGTGGCCATTTCCCAATAAAAGTCCATTCCCCGCATGCCGAAAGTAATGCATACACTGTAAGCCCAGGAAACGGTAATGGCAACACCAATCAGTGTCATCATGCCAATGGCTTTGTCCTTAACTTCGTCATACAAGCCTTTTAAAAATGGGAAACCACCATAAATAAAAATGAAGGTCGAAAGAACAGCCAAAACATATGTGTCGCCAGCAAAAGAAAATTTAAATCCCAGAAACTGCTGTATCATGTGAGACAGGGCAAGCACCGGAACCGTGGCAACTGAACAAATGATAAACCGCTTCCAAAAATCAGCAACGTTATGACCCGCATGTTTATCATGTCCATTCTGCATTTGTTTCGCATGCTGGTCACGGGCCTGATGTTCCTGATGCTTATGTTGCGGGTGTTCGTGCCCAAGTTCGTGCACTGAATGTTGGTGATTTATATGCTCATGGTTTGCAGATGATTGATGGTCCATTTTTTAACTTTTAATAACTCGCTTTTTTATCTGTCAAATCAAGACAGGATGCAGGAGGTCAGACCCAGTGTATATCAAAGGTAATGAAATTTTGAATAAAAAGCAAATACTGTATATTTTCACTTCCACTAAAGCATGGAGTTGTAATATACTATTTTTCCACCTTCTCAGAATTTTTATAATTTAATAAATTCTTGTTGACGAATTCCCATAAAAACAAGAAAAGGCGGCCGATGGCCGCCTTTTCTTATTAAAAGGAACCTGCATGTTATTTTGCAACAACCATGCGTTTGGTTAGTTTTTGACCTTTATAGGCCACCGAGTAGAAATAAATACCGTCAGGCATTATTGATGCATTCAGGTCAATTTGGTTTTCGCCTCTTACCGCATCAATATCTTCCGATCTGATAGCCTTACCCAACAAATCATAGAGTTCAAAATGTACGTTATCTCCTTCCGGCACATAAAATACAATACGTGTCTGGTCACCGGCAGGGTTAGGAGCATTTTGATAAAGTTCAAATCCTGCATAATCATACGTTTCAATACCAACCTGGCCGGTTGCATAGATACAGGTTTCATCATTTGCTGAGTTTGCATCTCCTGTCATGGTTGTTTTGGAGCACAGGGAGTAATTGCCTATCGGTGAAATACTCAGGGTTGTGAAGGTATAGTCAACAGAATCGCCACCGTTGAGGGTTCCGGTCCATATACCTGCACCAATCTGAACAAAATTTCGGGTAAACACCAATGGTATGGATGTTTCAGGTGATAAACCATAGTTTTTAATTCGAACTTTTACCGTATCCGCTTGTCCGTATGTGGTGACCGGTCCCGGAGAAAGTATTGCAGTGATTCCCACATCATGCGGTGCCGGTGTTGTTCCAAAGGAAGCACAGGTAGAATCATTAAACGTATAGTTATCGTAAGTCAATCTTGTGAACGCACAAAGTTCATAGGTCGATCCGGGCGAAGTAAAAGGTGCCGTAAAAGTATAATTGGTGGTGGCATTCGGCGCCAAAGTCCCGGACCAGGTTTCTGCAGTTACGGCGCCACCGTTTACGACATACCTTACAGGAATGGAGACCAATGGGCTTGTCCCGTAATTTTTAATCGTAACCTGTACCGTTACCGGGCTACCGGTTTGCGTGGCTGCATTGGGTTGTAAAATTGCTGTTACACCGGCATCATACGGTATTGGAGGCACCGAAATTTCAAAATTATCAACAGCCCATCCTTCATACACATTTGAAACATCGGAGAAGAACTTAAACCTGAACTGTACCGGTGCAATTGCATTAACAATGGCTGGAATTGATGTCAGACGGAATTTTGAATGGATATAACCATTTGAGTTTCCAGACCAGCAGGGGATGCTTGATATTGATGCATTATACCAGTTCACGGCATTGGGATCTGCCTGTGTTCCTAATATGGTCCAGGTTCCTCCATTTATGGAATATTCAATGCGGCATCCATCATAATTGGATTCGGTATTATACCAATGCCAGAATTCGAGGTATGCGCTGTCGGTACCGTTAAACATAAAATAAGGCGAATACAGGTACTCTGTTGAACTGTTAACATAGTTGCCATCAAGGTTAGTCACCCAGGCATGAACAGGGCTGTATGCAGAATCAATTAATGTTGCTGCCGGAATACCCCATTCCCACAAATTATTTGTCCCTGAACCAAACCAGGTAACCGGTCCTTCAAAGTTATCCGTGTAAGGAACACTTATTACCGGAACACCTGTAAAATCCATACACAGGGTGTCATTTGAAAGATCACCGTCACCGGCAAGCGCTGTATAGGCGCATAGGCTATGTAACCCATCCAGCGTGGTAAATTGTACCGCAAATGTGTGGTTTATTACTTCATTAGGAAGTAATGTACCGTTCCATGTTTGCGCCACAGGTATTCCCGTACCATATTTATACGTGATGCCAAATGTAGTTACGGTATCGGAACCTAAATTACGGATCTGAACCTCTACAATTTTATTACTACCGACAGGCCCAAATGGCGCAGCAGGACGTACAAAAGCAACTACTGAAATATTCCTGGGTAATACATCATATTCATCAGCACCAATATCGGGTGTTAATGCATTTCTGATATCTCCATCAATATCTGTAGTTATTTCAGCAATAGGAGTAGCATTACCATCAAGCCCTACTGAAAATAAATGCAAATCAGAAACAGAAACAAAAACCGGATCGGTTGAAATAGAGTTCGAATCCAGGCCGCTGGCCACCTGTAATGAATCAAGGTTGATCCTGGCAGCTCCCCAATAAGCATATACGCTTGCAGAGGTTGAGTAAATGTTATTATAATCAGATTGAACAATAGCGGCCGACGTTGCATTATAATAAGCATAACCAAGTCCTGAGTTTACCAGGTTGTTATTCAGCAATCTGATATTTCCACCACCGGTAACATACAGCGATCTGCCTGCGGTTGATGAGCCACCTTTGATGTTAACAGAATTATAATATACGTTTGCGTAGTTGCTTGAAGACAAATAAATGCCATAAGCCGTCCCCGTACCATTAACTTCGCTGATCATATTGTTCGCAATGATGGTTGGCTCTGAGGTTGTTCCATCGTTTGATAAAATACCAAGTCCATAGAACGTGCCTGTATTGGTAGCATGAATATGGTTCTTTTCATAACGGCAGCCATTATCTCCATAATAGGAGTAAACCGCATATCCGGTAGAACTGTTAGAACCATTCTGTATCGTATTTCCGTCAACGAGTATGGAATCATTATAATACAGGTACATCCCATAATAGTACCAACCGGTAATACTGTTATTTCTAAATTCCGTGGTTTTATTCAGCGCTGAAGATGTGGCATACCAATAAACACCATAGTAACCACCGCTTATTTCATTGCCGACAAATTTATTGTAATCCATATTACCACCGGTAGAATAAATAGCGGCTGCACTTGAATTAGTAGTCGTAATACTTTGAATTATATTTCCTTCAAAAGTATTGTGATCTGAATTATTTATAAGGGCAACCACTCTTCCATAAGTTGAAGTGGTGATGGATTTAATGGTCATATTTTTGAAGCTGGTATAAATAGCCCCATTCAGCTGAACCACATAGTTATTAGTTGTACCGGTACCTGCAGCCTGCAATATCACATCCGTATTGACGCCGGTGGCCGACTGGAACGTTACTGTGTTTGTAGCAGACATGCCTGTGATTAAACCGATATTGAGGCGTTCGGTATAGGTTCCGTTGGCCACATTAAATACCACAGGTCCGCCAATACCACAATAATTCATGGCTGTTACGGCATCATTAAATGTGTAATAATCCGGGCTGGCACCACCGATGGTGTATGTACCTGCCAACGGGCCACCGCAAACGATGACACTTGTCGATGCGGTATCATTATAATTATTAGTGTCCATCGTAAAGTTCGGCATGGAAGTCCAGGCACGGATTATCGAATTGCCTGCCACAAGTGTGACATCACCAATATTCACATTCATAATGGTGTCATTTGACAATAAGGTTCCTGCCCAGTTATAAGTACCTGCAACCACACCATCTAATTCGTAGGTAATGGCAACATTGTGAATGGTGTCCATACCAAAATTCTGGATGGTCACTTTAACGGGTTGCAATCCTCCAACAGCAGGATTTGACGGAGTGTTGATAAGGCTGACACCGGCATCCAGTTTGGGGAGTTTGAATTCATCAGCGCCAATACATGGAGCAATGGCATCTCTTGTATCGCCATCGATATCCGTTGTAATTCCTGCAACAGGATAAGCGCTTGCATAAAGTCCAAACTGATACGTATGAAGATCGGAAACAGATAAATATAACGGCACTAATGTTTTTGAGTGCACATCTTTTCCGCTCGCCGCCTGCAATAATGCAAGTGTTGCGCGATCTGCTCCCCAGTATGCAAGCACTGCACCCGTGGTATAAAGATTATTATAATCACAGACATTTACAGCAGCAGGTGTGCTTACATAAAAAGAATAACCACCGGCCGTATTTGCAAAATTATTGTTCATAATATTTACATTGCTTGTTCCACCGGTCTGGTATAAGCCTCTTGATGTGGTACTTCCAGCTGTAATATTCGTAGAATTATAATAGACATTAACATAATTATTTCCGCTTAAATAAATGCCATAGGCGGTACCGGAACTTCCCGTATTGCTGACAAAATTATTTACCACCCAGTTTGGTATCGTTGCAGAAGCATTACCATTATATAAATAAATACCGTAGAAAGATCCTGTTCCGTTGTACTCGATCTTATTCTTTTCGAAACGGGCATTATTATCCGGATAATAAGCATAAACCGAATAGTTAGTTCCGGAAACAGAGCTGGTGGTCAGCTTATTTCCGATGACCTGCACAGAATCAGTATAATAAGTGTACAATCCATAATAATAGTAATTGGTAACATTATTATTTATGAATTGCAGTCCCTGATACCTGTTTGCGGATGTTCCGTAAAAATAGGCTCCGTAATAACCATTCAACAAGTCATTCCCGATAAAGGTATTGAAATCGCAATCAACGGTATTACAATAAACAGGCGAGGCCGTGCTTGCAGTTGCCTCAATACTTTCAAGGATATTCCCTTCGAAAACATTATTTGATGCCGCATTTTTAAGTTCTACAACTCGTCCATAAGTAGTTGTTGAGGTTGACTTAATGGTCATATTCATAAACCGGATATGATCGGCCCCATCAAGTTGAACAACGTAGTTATCGGCAGTACCTGTGGCGGCATATTCAAGCGACACTTCCGTATTGATATTGTTTATAGAGCGGAAGGTTACCGTGTTTGTATCTGAAGCTCCCGGTATTGCTGTTAGAGATATTTGCTCATTGTATGTACCCGCATCCGCGACCATAGTGACAGGCCCACTGATGCCCCACGCATTCAGCACGGTAACAGCCTCTGAAAAACTACTGAAGTCAGGGGTTGCGGTAAGAATATAATATACTCCGTTTAACGGATCATGTGCATCGATCACGGTACTGATGGTATCGTTTGCCGTAGTCGGATCTGCTACTGAATTCGGGTTTTCCGTCCAGGCAACAAAATCGTTCAGGGCTGGATATGGGGTAAACAAAAAATTATGATTGGCAATAGTTACAGTATCGGTTGTGTTGGTCGGAAGAGCGCCGGTCCAGTTAAATGGTGTCTGGACTATTCCGTTCACCGAATAATTAATTGTGACAGAATGTAAGGTATCCAGGCCATAGTTTTTCAAAATGACTTTCACATCATGGTATCCTAATGAGATGAGGGTATCAGGTTCTGTAAATGTGACCAATCCTGCATCAACATTGGGTTGCCCCGTTACATGTGCTGTAACAGGAGTTCTTAAGCTGGCACAGCCTGTACTTCCGCCACCGATTTGCCAGTTATAAAAGAAATAATAATATTCTGGATAGCCCGAGAAACTGTTACCATCTATTGAAATTACATTGGGTATCACATAAGGGTAGCTTGCACCAGTTGTATTTCTCCAGAATCCTGAGCTTTGCCCGAACTTGATACGAAAATCTGTTCCATAAGGAACTGTGAAATCAACCGGGACTGTTTCTCTCGCTCCGGATGCTGCCGTAGTCACACCGCTATATTCTTGCAACAAGCCGCCTGCGCTATTCAGAAGCTGTATAGTAAATGGTGCTCCCGGAGCTGTTGACGGAAAAACATCGATGCTTTGAATCGTAATGCCATTCAGATCTAAAACGTCAAAATACAAATAATACGTTGTATTGGCATATGTGCTTGAGGTTCCTATTGAATAATCATAAGGACCTACATATTGGCTCTGAATACCTGACTTTGTCTCGGCATAATAAGTAGTATTACTGTATAAAAGAGGAGTCATATAAGTTGCACCGGTATCAATGACAGTTCCTCCACTCGGCACATTATACCAACTGATGTGGTATGGCGAAACAGCAGTTAAGACAGCAGAACTACCATAAGCTACTGTATCATCTATTCCTAAGGGCGCTGGTGGTGTGAAACTCAAGGTAACATCTTTCGACAATGAATCATTGACATGGTATGGATCTCCTGCTATTGATGCAAAAACTTTCACCGAATAAACTGAATCCCCGGAAAGAACAGGCATATTGGCTAGTGTGGTAAATGTATACTCAATGGAATCATCAGGTAATATTGGTGTATTGACCATTTCGATAACCGGCACCGGATTTCCCGAAACCAGGTAACCCGCACTAAAAGGTGTATTTATTGTATCGGTACCTGAGTTTCTGAAAATGGCTTTTACTACTTCAGTACCATAGGAACAAGCATCTTCAGGTGCCGTAATCTGAGTAACTGAAATTTCATTGGCAGGCAATTGCACATATGCTGTAACCGGAACACGGGGGCTGACACAACCACCGGGGCCTCCGCCCAAAACAACATTATTAATGAACCAACCGGCACCTCCATTTGAAACATCTGATGTAAAGACAAAAGCCAGTTGAATTTCCGAAGCACCGGAAGTATTAATGGCGCCCGAGCTGGTGATAGCGGAGGCTTGTGTACCATAGTAACTATCTTTAGTGCTTGTCACACATGAATTTAAAGGATCATTTCCAATAGAATGAGATCCGTTGTAAGCATTTACAGTCGGCGTAAATTGAGTCCACGGTCCGTTATCAAGTTTATAGGCAACATAACCTTCATCGCAACAACTTTCTGTACCATAATGATGAGTGAAAGAAAGATTGATGCTGGATGTTCCACTAATTGTAACAGTCGGAGAAGTTATTAACTGATAAGAATAAGTTGTGGGATCAGGTGCATACATGGCCCCGTCTCCGCCATCAGCATTCCACCCCCAATTTTGAGTTGATGTACATGGATTTTGTACGGTCCATCCCTGGAGATCACTGTCGAATGTCCAACTTGTAGTTCCGCCCATGGTTTTTGCTCCCACATAATAAGGGGTCGTTATAAACAAATTGGGTGTAACAAATGTTGAACCTGTATCCAGTAAAGCTCCGCTTATAGGAGCGTCATACCAATACAAAGGATCTGGAGAGAAAGCCTGCAATGTTGCTGTTTCTCCGTAAAGAATTGTATCATTTACTACCGATGGCGCTGCCGGAACATGCGAAGAGATAATTGTCTTAGTAAGCGAATCATTTGCTGGCATCGGGTCACCTGTTAGGGCTATCCATACCTTAAATGAAAATATCGAATCGTGTGTAATTACAGCCAGATTTGCAGGTGTGCTGAACGTAAATGCCAGTGTGTTCCCGGGCAGAATAGTGCCGGTGACAGGTTCTGTTACAGTGGTGGAACTGTTTATTTTATAACTGGCAGTCAGGTTACCGTTAATTGTATCCGCACCGTTATTTTTTATTTGTATTGTAACTGGTTCCGACGCAGACAAACCACATGAGGAGACTGGAGCAGTCATAGAAAGTAAATTGGCTTCCTGATCCGGGATCACTTTTATATTAATATCGTCAATATAAGCATAATTTGCAAGGCCCGCAACACCTGACCATCCGAAATAATATACGCCACTTGCCGGAACTGTGAACTGCGAAACAGATTGCGCATGGACAGTATTAACAATGGCGGTGAGAGTTGTCAATGTGGTTGTCATGCCTGCGATACTAGCAGCATTGCCATATTTCAGCGTTATCGTCTGGGGGCTTGTTGCACTATACGACCGGTACCAGAAACTTATAGAATACGTTTTACCGGCTTCCAGGTAAAAACACCTCGAAAACATCCAGTCTTCACCCGTATTGGATGCATTGTTATAAAACCTTGCAGAATACGTACCGGTGTGTGAATAAGTACTGCTTGAATATGGCAGTTCCCATTTGTATGAACTTGCATCTGTATTAATTACCGACCAGTTACTCATATCTTCCCCAGGTTCAAACCCCATAGTATAATTGGCTGCGGTAAAATCCCATCCGTTGGAAATTCCGTAATCTGAGATGGTATCATTCAGCGCATTTTCATCACCCGTCAGTTCGACATAAAATTTAAATGTATAATTAGCAATGGCAGACAAATTAACCTGCTGGGTAAAGGTATAATTATAGGTCGCATTAGGTGCTATGCTTCCTGTAAAGACTTCATGAACGGGTGTGCCGTTGTTAAGTACGTAATAAACATCAGCAGTGGTTATCGTTGTTCCACCAAAGTTTTTAAGTTGAATGGTTACATTTTCGGCAGCTCCCAGCCCGCAACCTCCTACCGGTGCAATAACGCTTGTAATACCAAGGTCGTCAGCCAGCGGTGTAAATTCATCAGCACCGACATCCGGAGTACTAGCATTTCTTGCTTCTCCGTCAATATCATCGGTGATTCCGGTTATTGGTGTGCCAAGATTATCAAGACCCGCAAAAAATGTGTGGAGATCGGTTGTGCTGGTAAAAGTCGGATCCACAGATACAGAGTTGGCATCTTGTAGGGTAGCAGCCTGCCAGGCAGTCAGCGTGGCTTGAGCTGCACCAAGATAACCAAGTACGCCCTGTGTTCCTGAAACAAAATAATCATTATAATTTATATTCGTAAAGGCGGTACTTGGCGCGACTGAATAAATTGCATAGTTCTTCGCTGAAGTATTAGTAGTATTGGTAATATCATTTTTAAAGACATTATCCCTCAAATCAATTCCGGTAACTGTGGTCGTAAAAAATAAAATTGCTGTGGTTATGGTTGCTGAATTTCTGGTCATAACCCCACTCATATAAACAGAATTATAATATATGTTCAACCCACCGGTAATACCATCAACATAAATGCCTACAGGTGAAGAACCTGAAAAACTGGTCCACCCATCACCGAATATGGCAGAAACAAAGTTATTAGCAACGGTCAAATTACTGGTGGCACTACCTGTATTGACATAGATCCCTCGTCCGCCATAACCGGCTGTTCCGGTATATACAATATTATTAATATTATTTTTTAGGACAGAACTTGAAACAAATCCTGTTGAAAGAGTTAACCCAACAGGCGTGCTATTTCCAGTAATGATATTGAAAATAGTATTTCCCTGAATAGTACAGGAAGTCCCGCTGGCAAGAACGATACCGTCGTGCCCCAAATAATCACTGGCTGTTGATGAACCTAAAGTATTTCCAATAATCTGCAAATTATCCATCACTCCGGTAGCATCAACACCTTTTGCCCAGATGCCCACATAAGCTTTTGAGATGTTATTGTTCTGAATTAAATTATTATCATGGTCTGCACCTACGGAACCTAAAGTAGTGCCCCCCATAAAAATGCCATAAATTCCAGAAGTATTGGCTCCGGCAATAATGTTACAGTTTTTAATTACATTGTTTACACACCCCTGTGAGGTACCGCCACTTACCATCCAGATAACTGCAGATCCTGTTGTGATGGTATTTGAAATTGTCATATCACGTGTGGTAGTTCCATTATTTGAGCCATCGAAAATAACATAATCGGTACCATCTAATTTTATGGTACTTGCAGATGAGCTTGTTATAACAACCGTTGCGCCGGTATTCGGCATAAAAGTTATAGTGTTGGTACCGGAAGCGCCGGGGATCTGATTAAAAGTAAGTTGTTCATTATAAGTTCCCGTATTTATTTTAAACACAACCGGGCTTCCAATGCCACAATGATTCAATGCGGTCACGACATCGGTCAAAGTTAGAAAATCAGCGCCAACTCCTCCAACAGTATACGTGCCCGATAGAGCTGCGGAGCATGCATAAAATGAAATAATTGCTGTGTCATTTGCAAAATTCTCATCTATGCTATCGTTCGGCAGTTCTGTCCATGCCCTGATGGTGTGGTTGCCAATGGTCCCAATGTTAACATTTCCAATATTTATCGTATTAGAAACAACATCCTCTAAAAGAACGCCCGCCCAGTTATATGGAGTTTGTAAAATCCCATCCAGCTCCCAGGCAATGGTAACTTTTTTCAGGGAGTCAACGGCATAGTTTTTAATGTTCAGTGTTACGGGATAATTTGTGCCGGTCATCAATGTTCCAGAAGGTGTAAGTATTTCGTGAACGCCTGCATCTTCGGTTAACCCTTGAATAGTGTAAAATATTCTGATATTCGGCCTGTAAGTAGACGTTGTTCCCAATGTAACAGGAGCGGTTGTTCCAGTTCCTCTGATATTATACACCGGATAGCCAGTAGTATACTGGAAATTAAACGGGCCTGTTGTTGGGTCGCCTGCGACAGCCGATATATCCCAATCAGTGCCTATTTCCAGCCCCTGGCCAGTATATGGATATGGAGTCACACTAAATGGCAGCCACCCTGCTACTGCGGGAATGGCCTGTGTGGTGGAACTATATACTTGAGTAGCGCCCGTAATAAGTGTTGTCCATGGCGTACTGGCAAGTACCGTCTGAACAGAATTTTTCATGTAAATTTTAAAACTTGCATTACCTACGGTGCTGTTCACATCTGTTTTATACCATTCAACTTTGGTAATATTTGCGCCATTTGGTAATCCAGCAGCTGTTAATTCGCTGGCCGGAAACAGATAAAAATATCTGGAAAAATCTGTTGTGCTGGTTGCAGATAATCTATAAATCGGGCCATATGTATAGGAACTGGAGGTTCCGTTCCCCAATGCAATAAAAAGTACTTTTTTTGTAAAAAACCAATAATTGGCGCTGGTTGCAGAATTATGTGATAATGAATTATCAACCGCATAAACCTTATAATCAATTCTGTTATTATAGGTATAGCTTGGAATCGTACCCAGGTATGTACTGTCTGAAACCCATAACATCGGAACATACTGGATTCCCCCTCCATTCAATTGGTATTGCAAATAGGCGGTATCAATTCCAGAAGCATCTTTGATATAAGCGTAAATATTAAAAGGGCCGGTATTAAAAACCGTATCTTGAATAATAGGAGTCTTCATGGTGATTTGGGGCGGGAAAAGTTCTGAAATGGCACCCTGAACCTTGATGTCATCAATATACCAGCCCATATTTTGGGATGCACCATCACCGTCACCATCTATCAATATAAATCTTACTTTGACATTTGCCTGGTTCGCAGCGATACCTGAGATATCAAAGATCTCATTTCTCCACCAGCTTTGTTGGGGCTTTGCTGTTGGTGTTCCCGGAATCCATAGGGTTGGATAGGTGTTTGCCGAAAAACGATACGACTGATTGCTAAACTGAGCATCCCCCGGATTAATGTATTGTGTGGTCAATTGAACCCAGGTTGCACCACCATCTATTGACACCTGGATTTTCGCAGTATCGAATATTTCAATTTTGCAAATGTGCGAAAATTGTAACGTAACATTTGAAGAACCCAGGGTGCTGAATGTCTGAGAAGTCAGGTAGCACAATCCATTCATAGGTACTTCAAGCGAATCACTTTGAGGGCTTGACGTAAACAATCGTGTATTCAAAGTAAAATTTGCCGTACCGCTTGCAGTAACACTATCTGCATTGCTGGGCGGATCAAAATTTTCGTGAAAGACAATCGTCTGTGCACTTGATAATGCTGTAACCACTAGCATTATAAGCAAGAATAAAACTTTTTTCATAACTTATATTTTTTGGATTTAATTGTTTATTAATAACTTGCAAAAATACATTTAATTAAGTATACGTATACCTATTAACCATAATTTAACACGATAAACGCAAATAAAAAAACACACATACGCTAATAACAATCGCATGAATGCCTGTTTTGTTTAATAATTTCCTTTCCTGCTTTTTAAAATTAATTAACAGCAAACCAAATTTACGAAAAAAAAGCTGTTATTGCAAAATTATTTTGATCTATATCCACCATAAACCCTGGCGTGTTTTTCAAAACATCTTACTAATGAAAAAAATATTGCTTGCTAAACATAAAATAATCCTCCATCCACTTTTTGTCAAGTACTTGATTGATTATAAGTCAAAGGATTTATTGTATAAACATGACAGATTATAAAAATTCAAAATACGTTAAAAAAAATTTGCATTAAACTGCTTTACTTGATATCCCCTTTATATGCAATCCATTAATTCCACTTTTGCTGCCATAATAAAATAAGAAGTATTTTTGAAGCCTTAAAAAATCATTACAAAACCCTCTTCTATGAACAAACGTTCCCAAATCTACCTGCCTGTCTTTTTTGCCTTGACACTGATCGCAGGTATCCTGGTTGGAAATTTTTTACTTCCTTCCGTACAAAATGGAAAATCATTATTAAAATTCAACCGATATGACAAATTTAACGATGTGATAAACTATATCGAAAATGATTATGTCGACACCATTAAGAAAAGTACGTTGCTGGAAAAAGCTATCACCGGACTGTTAGAAAGCCTTGATCCACATTCTGCGTATATACCTGCTGAAGACTTTAACGAGGCGAATGATCCGTTGAAAGGCAATTTCGACGGTATCGGCATCCAATTCCGCGTTATCCGGGATACGATCGTGGTAATAAATACCATTCCCGGAGGCCCTTCGGAAAAAAAGGGAGTGATGGCCGGAGACCGTATTGTGAAGATTGATGGAAAAAATGTGGCCGGCATTAAGATACCCGATGCGGACGTTATGAAAAAACTGAAAGGCCCGCGCGGAACTATTGTCAAGATAAGAATTTACCGTAGGGATGAACACAAATACCTTGATGTTGCCATCACACGAAATGTAATCCCGACCTATTCTGTTGACATAGCTTACATGGTTGATAACAAAACAGGGTACATCAAACTGAGCAAATTTTCAGCATCAACAGGGGAAGAAGTTTATAATGCATTATCAACCCTGAAAAAACAGGGAATGACACAGCTTATATTCGACCTGCGTGGTAACGGCGGCGGTTACCTCGACGAGGCTATCAGTATCGCGGACGAATTTTTGCCGGCAAACAAAATGATTGTTTACACTGAAGGCGCTCATCGCCCCAGACAAAATTATTATTCCAAAAACAATGGGTTATTTGAAACCAACAAACTGGTGGTACTCATTGACGAATTTTCAGCTTCCGCAAGCGAAATACTTGCCGGCGCCATACAGGACAACGACCGGGGGTTAATTATCGGGCGGCGCTCTTTTGGCAAAGGCCTTGTTCAGGAACAAACTCAGTTGGATGACGGTTCAGCAATCCGGCTCACCGTTGCCCGCTATCACACGCCTACCGGGCGTTGTATCCAAAAACCATACTCTGCCGATATCAACGAATACTATGCAGAATTTTTTAAACGCCTGCTCGACGAAGACGCTGAAGCGGCCGACAGTATGAATTTTGCTGATACCATCCGGTACAAAACGCCGAAGGGAAAAATCGTATATGGCGGTGGGGGCATTGTACCGGACATTTACATCCCGTATAAATCGGAATTTATTTCCGATTACTACCGCACAATTGCCAACAAGGGACTTATCTATGAATATGCCTTTGATTATGCCGACAAACACCGAAAAACGCTTAAACAGTATGGGGGTGCAAAAAATTTCATTTCACAATTTCAGATTACCAACGACATATTCAGCGATTTTGTAACCTACGCAGAAAAGAAAGGTGTTGCAAGGGATGAAAGTGGTATTAAACAGGCAGAACCCGGCCTGAAGGCCTTATTGAAAGGAGCTGTTGGCCGGAATATTTTTGATGACCCGGCTTTTTATCCTGTGATTTTAAAAGAAGACATCACATTTAAAAAAGCTATTGAAGTATTGAAGTAGTATTTCAAAAAAATCAAATATTTTTGCATGAGTTTATTTTATATCTATGTTTAATTTTTTAAACAAAAGTTTTTTCTTAAAATTTTTCAAATTCGGAATTGTAGGATTATCAGGTGTTTTGGTTGATTTTGGAACGACCTTTTTCTGTAAGGAACTTGTAAAAATTCCAAAATACATCGCTAATGCGATCGGTTTTACAGTTGCCGCCTCATGGAATTATTTTCTTAACCGGATCTGGACTTTTGAAAGCCACGACCCCGAGGTTGCATTTGAATTCCTGAGATTTTTTATGGTCTCCCTCGTCGGTTTGGGGATAAACACTTTAATACTTTGGGTGCTGGTAAGCAAATTCAACAAGCATTTTTACCTTTCAAAGCTTTTTGCCATTGGCACCGTGATGATCTGGAATTTTGGAATGAATTTACTGGTTACTTTTCATTAAGCTCCGGCGCTCATTCAAACGGATCTTTAACCGTATCCTTATCTTCGTCCCAAACAACATTAAAATCAAACTTCTCTTTCTTCGGTTTTTTATTGGGGTCTTTTGAGATGACCGAATCTTTTTTAAACCACCCGAACTCACGGTTGAGGATCTCTTTAAGTGTTTCTTTTTCCTTGGTCAGGCTCGTTTTAATGTTCGCTTTATATCCTTCTTTGTCCAGGATTTTATAAATAGGTTTGTCAACCGTGCCCGTGATTCTGAAAAAATATTTTTCCTTATGTAATCCGTCATCGGTGATCTGCCCGATATCTTCCACCTGGTCATCACGTTTTTCCCCGCTGCTTTTTAGTTGTGAGATCAGCACACTCAAATGATAATCTATAGTCTGGTCAAAACCATGAGTGCCGTTCACCTTAAAATCAATGGCACTGCTGTTGATCTCCATTTCCGGAATATTGATCACCTGGTCTTTTATCTCGATCGTATTTTTCAGGGTTTCAAAAGAAACCTTATTTAAATCGCGGTTTTTAAGATATTTGGACAGTCCGCTCAAGGGTTCGTAATCAATCAGCGCCCCATCTTCTATGCTGATAACAGCTTTAGCATAAATGGTGGGTTTTTCTACCTTTAGCGTAGAAGACCATACTGAGGCAAATTGCACATTAGCGGTAAGTACGCCTCTCAGGTTTTTATCACACAGGCTCTTTTGCCCGAAATTTTCCAACTCTGAAAAAAGCTGCTGAATATTAACTTTCTGTATAGACGCATCACAGCTGATAAGCAGTTTGTCAAACGCAGTGCCGTCAATCAGGCCCGAAAACCCGATCTTTCCATTCATCGCGCGAAGTGAAATATCCTTAGCCACGAACTGTTTGTCCTTCATGGTTACTTTTCCTGTAATATTGGAAGCTGAGAACTTCTTAAATGTGAACTTCTTTACATTAAGCGTCAGGCTGAAATCAATATTGTCCGGAAGCACCATCTTGTAAACCGTGTCTTTTTTACCGGAAGAATATTCCAGCATCTCACCCATGTCTATATTGTTCGATTCAATACCGGCATCTATCAGCAGGCTCTGGTTATCGATGAAAAGATACGGTATTATATTTTTAAATTTCCCCCGCAGCAAAAAATCGGACGACAGATAATTGCCGCAGAATTGGGAGGTTTCAATATCATTGTTGTTAAACAAAAATGTCCCATTGAGGTTTGAAAATTTATTTTTTCCGCCCTTGAAAACTATTTCTGCATTTTGCAATTCCAGCGTTCCTGTAGAATTACTTGCAATAAAATCGTTGGCAGTAAATCCATCAGGATTTTCAATAACGCCTTTTATATGGGTCTGCAGAAGTAATTTCCCGGAAGCCGATTCAACGGTATCAGCTTTGATGAACTTAAAAACATCATTCAGTTCAAGGTTGGCCGATAATGTGAGATCCACGGACGGTTGGGTAAAATTACTGATGACAATTGCCCCGCTAATAGCACCATCATTCAGCTGAGATTTGAATCCGCTGACGGCAAGCCTCGATGATGCAGCATTGTGCCCGGCTCCATTGGTAAAATCTGCATTGAAATCAACATGGCTGAGTGTAATATCATTTTGTTTTTGAGTAATATCGCCATCTTTCATTCCAAAAGTAACCGTCAGCAACGGGGCGTTTTTCTCACCGGAATATCCTTTTATCATGGCGATAAAATTAAAATCCCCCTTAAACTCATAATCGCTGAAATAATTCTTATACTGCGCCGGCAATTCGCTGATAAGGGATTGTATTTTCATTTTTTTACCTTCAACACGAAGGTCTATGTAGGTGAGGCTGTCGGCATATGAAATTTTACCGGTAACGTCAAACAACATTTTCCCCATGCTGAGACCACCTTCATTGAAAGCCACATAGTCCTCATTGGAATTCACAAAAAGGGTAACATCAATATTGGTGCTTTTGTTCGACAAATAAATATCTTCCTTTATTTTTATCAGGTAAACAAACAGGTTCCCATCAATGTTCAGGGTGTAATCTTTATCTGAAAATTTTCCCTTTAACAGAATGTCTTTTGCAAACACTTTAAAATCCTGATGCAGCGCATAATCAACATAGCTAATCCCGACATCATCCAATAAAATTTTCTGAAGATCGAGTGAAAAATCTGATTGTGTGGTGTCTGTAGAAGGTTTCCAGAAGTGAAAATTATCCGAGCGGTCTTTATAAATTTTAATATTGACATTTCCTTCCTCCACTTCTACTTTTTTTATCCGGTATTTTCCAAAAAGGATGTCCCAGATACTGAACTGCAAACTCACGGAAGAAGCCTCAAGCAAGTTGCCCTTTTTCTTTTTGGTTTTAATAGCATCAAGAACTTTCACATTGCTGAAACTGACCGAGGCATAAGGAAATTTCTTAAAAACAGAAAACTGTATATCGTTTTCAACATCCTGAACCACAATTTCCGTATTCAGCCTTTTGTTAAGTTCGGTGATAATGATGTGTTTAACCGTATCTTCGTAATAAAACCCGATAAAAATACCGATAGCTCCCAGCACCATAAAGATAACAACCAGCGCCACTATAGTCTTTTTCAGGCGGCGCCGGAATTTTGGATTTTTAACCCGTTCCTTTAATGCATTCACGGTGATTTTTTTACAAAATTAATGGTTGGACAACAACTAAACGCAGAAAACCGTTTTTTTTATACACGGATAAATAAACATTTTTTCCGCGATAACTAATGTAAAATGAAATCCATCAAGGTTGTGAGAACAATACGATTTTACAACTTTTTTTAAGTACAATTTTCTACCTCAGAATTTTGGAAACAAATATGTTTTTAACAGCAGATTTATACCTTACAACATGGTAAAATTATTACACAACCATAGCTTTCAGTAAAGTAAATAAAGTTGTTAATAACTATGAACTTACGATTCTAAATGGTTTTTATTAATCA
Organism: Bacteroidales bacterium; assembly: GCA_035354195.1. Lineage (GTDB taxonomy): Bacteria > Bacteroidota > Bacteroidia > Bacteroidales > CAIWKO01 > CAIWKO01. Next base: position 34,238 of record DAOQAT010000002.1, read on the forward strand.
TATAATTTTGAAAAAAAAGTATTATGAAAAAAATTGTTTTTTCTTCGGTATTAATGTTGTCGGTTGTTTTATCTGTTTTTTCACAGGATAAGACACTCTTGCCGAATAAAGACTCTTCATCCCTGGTCGTCATTTCATCCGGTGCTGCACCTGTCGGCTATGGTTTTTTTGTTTCAAAAGATTTGGTGATTACCACCATCAACACCATCGGAAATTACAAAAGTGCACAGGTCCTTCTCGCAGATGGAAAATATCATGAGGTGCTGGGATACGTTTCGGCTGACCCCGAAAACGACCTGGTGCTGTTAAAAACCGATAGCGTTAATGTCATACCGGTAGTATTAAAATCTCAGATACCTGCCATCGGGGAAAAAGTTTTTCTAATGGATAAAAAAGAGGATAACAAACTTGTAATGATGGAGGCAAAACTGAAGGATATTAAAAATTTTGGCGAAGTGAAACTCTTGTCCTTTGAATCATCCGACCATCTTAAGGCAAGCGGATTGCCGGTTTATGATGCATCGGGTAATGTGATCGGTTTGTCTGTTTATCAGCTGGTGGATGATCCGGGAATAAACTTTGCCATACCGACCGAAATACTTGAAAAACTTATAGCAAACCAAGGTGAGCTGAAAAAACTTTTTTTATTGATGCCGGCCTGGGAAGACATAAAAAAACGTTCGCTGGCAAGTTCGGATAAGAGCAAAGCAGTAACAGAATTTCTCGATCAGGGTGTGAAACGATACGAAATAAAGGATTATAATGGAGCCATTGAAAAATACAACATGGTGCTTCGCCTCAGCCCAAACGATGCCGATGCGCTGGTTTTGAGAGGCCAGGCAAGATACATGCTGATGCAATACAAAGACGCCCTGGAAGATTTCAATAAAGCCATAGCGCTGCAGCCGGAATATGCGGAAGCATACGACCTCCGGGGTTTATGTAAAGCCGAACTGGGTGACAACCCCGGCGCGTGTGAAGACTGGAAAACATCTTTCGAAAAAGGTTACAGTCCCGCATTTAAGCTGCTGGAGAATTTCTGCGACCTGGATGATTAAGAAACAATTTCAAAATAATCGAACGATCTCCGCGTTTTGTTGAGGGTTAAAATCATTTCCAAACTATAAAAGACGGTCCGATGGTTTATAAAAGGCCATTATTGATGTTGTTGATGTTGTTTGTTTGCAAGACTTTTACCTATGCTCAAAAAGTTCTTCCTGAGAATTATTTCAGGTCACCCCTTGATATAAACCTTGTTGTTACCGGTACTTTCGGAGAACTGCGCCCGGATCATTTTCATTCGGGTATCGACTTTGCGACTCAAAACAAGCTTAATGCAAACGTATATTGTGTTGCGGACGGATATGTCTCGCGTATAAAAGTTTCTCCGGGCGGTTACGGCAAGGTATTGTACATTACCCATCCAAACGGCTTTGTTTCTGTTTATGCACACCTTAATGAGTTCAATGTGGTGATCGAAGACTATGTTAAACTCAAACAATACGAAAAAAAATCTTTTGAAATTGAAATTTTCCCAAATCCCGCATTGTTTAAATTTAAAAAAGGAGATATTGCCGGCTATTCCGGCAATTCCGGTTCTTCATCCGGGCCGCACCTGCATTTCGAAATACGCAACGAAATTACCGAAAGGCCTTTCAATCCATTGTTTTTCGGAATCAACCCCTCTGATAAGGAAAGCCCGGTAATTTCGGAAGTCTGCCTGTACCCGGTATTCCCAAACAGCATTGTGAATGAGGGGCACCAGAAAATCTGCCTTGACGCCGTTAAAAAAGAAAACCGGTATTGCCTGAAAACAAATGATACTATCAGCCTTTCAGGCGGAATAGCTTTTGGTATCGAAACTTCTGACCGGCAAAACCTTCCGGGAAATTCAGGTATTTATTCGCTCGAAATTTTTATTGACAACCATTTGTTTTATAAAATATCTTTCGATTCCATAGATTTTGACGAAGGGCGTTACATAAACACACTTATTGATTACCCCGAATATGTGATCAACCGGAAAAAAATTATCCAGACTTATATTACCCGGGGCAACCGGTTGAATATTTATGCCGAATCCGAAAACCGCGGCGTCTATTATTTTAACGACACCTTACTGCATAAAATCAGTATGATTGCATCGGATTTCTATAAAAACAAAGCCTCCATTGAATTTACGGTTAAGTCTGCTGTTCCGGAAATTTCAGAACAAGCTGCTGTGGAAAACAAACTACCTCTGTTCAGGTATGGATTAAAAAATCATTTTGAAGCGGAAAACATGCTGCTTGATATGCCTTCCGATGCGCTCTACGATTCCATCTATTTTGAATATTCCACGATGGCTAAAACAAAATATTGTTATTCAAAGATTCATCAAATCCATCATAAGTTCGTACCGCTTCATAATTATATTACACTAAGCATCAAGCCCGATACGGTGGTGAGCGAAAATCTAAAGCCCAAGCTAACCCTGGCCTGCATTGCTGGTACCAATTTTTCGTTTATAAAAAGCAAATGGGAAAACGGTTATTTATCAGCCAGCGTCCGCAAATTCGGGGATTATGCCATAGTTGCAGATACCGTTGCTCCAACGGTCAAGCCAATGGCCAATTATAACAATATGAGAGTGAATCCCGAGGGTAGCATCTCCTTTAAAATCAGCGATAATTTTTCAGGCATTGGCACGTATAACCTTTCCATCAACGGGGTCTGGGTGCTGGCAGCATACGATGCCAAAAACGACCTGCTAACGTATAAGGTTGACAGCAATCATTTCAGCAGCGGTAAAAATGTAATGGAGCTTGTGGTTACCGATAAAATCAATAATAAAAGTACCTATAATGCTGTTTTAATAAAATAATTTTTTGGTTTGATTATTGCTTGCAGCTCCCGCTAAAAAAATTAACTTTGTTAAAAAATTAATATTATGAAAAAAATTGTTTTGATATCCGGATTGATTCTTTTTTCTGCGCTATCATGTAAAACTGTTTTCTCACAAAAGGCCGCTGTCCCTGTTGATGAAGATACTAAACTGATCACATATAAGGACGTGGTACAGCAGGAAGGCGATAAAGATAAATTATATAAAACAGCTATTGCCTGGGTTAATGCCAATTACAAAAACCCTAACGAAGTAACCAGCATCCGTGAGCCCGAAAACGGAAAACTGGTTCTTAATCACAGGTTTAAGATCACAAATGTTGATAAAAAAGGGTTGAAAACCGATGCCGGTGTTATCAATTACACCTTGAAACTGGAATTCAAACCCGGTAAGTACCGTTATATTTTTACAGATTTTACGTTGCAGGCAACTTCGAAATTCCCGCTGGAACGCTGGCTCGACAAAAACGACCCTCAATACAAACCGGAATGCGAAGTTTGGTTATACCAGGTGGACACTACGGTGAACGGGATTATAAAAAGCCTGAAAAAAGGCATGGTGCCTAAGGTTGACAAACCGGATGAATGGTGATTTTCACATTTTTTAAGTAAGAACAAGCGGATGTTACATCCGCTTTTTTTATCTTTGTATAAATAATTTTTTATGGATAACATTTCCGACTTTATCTGCAACATACCCAAAGCAGAGCTTCATTTGCACATTGAGGGTACTTTCGAACCGGAGCAAATGTTTGAGATCGCCGCCAGAAATTATATCACAACCGAATTCCAAACCATTGAAGAACTCCGGAATGCCTATAAGTTTAATAACCTTCAGGAGTTTCTTGATATTTATTATACCGGCGCTTATGTGCTGCAAACGGAAAAAGATTTTTACGAGCTGACTATGGCTTATATGAAAAAAGCTGCCGAACAAAATATTGTACACACCGAAATCTTCTTTGACCCACAGACACATTTGCATAACGGAGTTCCTTTTTCGGTATTTTTCGGTGGCATATACAACGCTGTTGTTGATGCTGAAAAACTATATTCGGTGCACAGCGGAATCATTATGTGTTTTCTTCGTCACCTGAGCGAAAAATCAGCCTTTGACACGCTTGAAATGTCATTACCTTACAAAGACAAAATCCTTGGTGTCGGACTGGATTCTTCCGAGGTGGGCAACCCTCCTGAAAAATTTCGCAGGGTCTTCGAAAAAGCCCGTCAATATGGGTTTTTAACCGTGGCACATGCCGGAGAAGAAGGCCCGGCGGCCTATGTACACGAGGCGCTTGATCTTTTGAAAATCAACCGTATTGACCATGGCAACAATTCAAAAGACAGCGAAGGGCTGATGGATGAAATTGCACGAAAAAAAATCCCGCTTACCATGTGTCCGCTGTCGAACCTCAAACTGGCCGTTGTCAAAGATTTAAGAGACCATCCGTTGAAAAAATTTCTTGATAAAAATATTGCTGTTACCGTCAACTCTGACGATCCGGCCTATTTCGGAGGTTATCTCAACGAGAACCTGCTCGCCGTGCAGAAGGCTTTAAACCTTAACGTTGACGACATCATCCTGCTTGTAAAAAATTCTTTCGAAGCTTCGTTTATTGACGAACAGCAAAAAACAAATTATTTACAGATGGTTGACAATTTTGTTGCCGAATACATTAATGCCTAATACCCTGCCGGATAAAATGCACATAAAAAACCTCAGTTTTGAGGAAATCGCCGATTATATCAGTAAAAACAACGTTCAGGCTTTTCGCGCCAAACAAATTTACGAATGGATCTGGAAAAAACGATGCGTTTCTTTTAATGAAATGACCAATATCCCGGCCCCGTTCCGTGAAAAACTTCATTCAGAGTTCCTTTGCAATGCCATTCAATCTTTTGACGAATATGTATCAACCGACGGGACAAGAAAATATGCTTTTCATCTTAGCGGCGGTAATATTATCGAAAGCGTGCTGATCCCTTCGGGCTCCCGGGTGACCGCATGCATTTCAACACAAGTAGGCTGCGCCCTTGCCTGCGGGTTTTGTGCCACCGGAAGCCTCGGTTTTATAAGGAATCTTGATGCGGCGGAGATCCATGATCAGATAATTATGCTGATGAATTTCGCAAAAGAAAAATATCAAACTGAGCTGGACAATATTGTGGTCATGGGAATGGGCGAACCGATGCTGAATTATAAAAATACCATGGCGGCATTGGATAAAATTTCTGCAAAGGAATTTCTTAATTTTTCACCACAACGAATTACCATTTCTACTTCAGGTGTGGTGGACGGTATTAAGCAGATGGCAGACGAAGACCGGCCTTACCCCCTGGCGGTTTCATTGCATTCGGCCATCGAAAATAAAAGAAAGGCCATGATGCCGGTGGCAAAAAAATACCCGCTTCTGAAACTTACCGAAGCATTAACGTATTATGTCGCTAAAACACACCACAGGATTACCATCGAATACATCCTGTTCGACAAGATTAACGATGCCATGGAAGATGCTGAGGCGCTGGCCATGTTTTGCCGGAATTTTCCTGTAAAGATCAATATCATTCCTTATAATTCCACATCCACCAGCATCTACCATAAAAGCAGGCCTGAAAACACCAAAAAATTTGTGGATTTTCTGAAAAACAAAAATATAATTGTAAATTTACGGACCAGCAAAGGCGGCGATATCCAGGCAGCCTGCGGGCAATTAGCACAAAAACAACGTAACACTTAAACTATGATTGCAGAAATTACATTACAGGACGTTATGGATTCCATCAGGGATGTTCCGGACTTTCCCAAACCCGGTATATTATTTAAAGACATAACCACGGCCTTGAAAAAACCTGAAATTTATAATTACATATTTGAAAAAACCTATTATTACTATAAAAATGCCGGAATTACAAAAGTTGTCGGGATAGAATCCCGCGGGTTTATTCTCGGCGGAGCGCTTGCTGCCAAACTCCATGCAGGTTTTGTTCCTATTCGTAAACCGGGGAAATTACCGGCAGCAACTTTTTCAAAATCATATTCACTGGAATACGGTGAAAATATCCTGCATATCCATCAGGATGCGCTGGAAAAGGATGACGTGGTGCTGCTGCACGATGATTTACTTGCCACCGGAGGATCTGCAAAAGCAGCCATTGAACTTATCAGGCTTTTTCCTATTAAAAATATAAAAATAAATTTTATTTGCGAACTGGGTTTTTTGAACGGGAAATCAGCGATAGATAAGGAATTCGAAATATTTTCATTATTACATTTTTAGTTGTTAAGTACATAATTATTAATAAAATACTTGTTTTTTCTATTAAGAATATATATCTTTGTAAAAAAAGAGATATATGTTAAAAATTGAAAAAATTGATTTAGACAGATTGGACAATGCGTCTAGTACTTTAAGAGCAATAGCTCATCCAATGAGAATTGCGATTATTGAAATGCTTCATGCAAACAAAAAGATGAATGTTACTGAAATTTATAAAAAATTGAAGATCGAACAGGCATCGGCATCTCACCACCTGAGTATTCTGAAAAACAGAAAGCTCCTGGAATCGAGGCGTGCAGGGAAAAAGACCTACTATGCCATCAAGGAAGAAAACCTTGCTAAAGTAATTGAATGCATTGAGCTTTGTGGAGGCTAATCTTTTCTAACTGAATTATTTGCGACCAAAATCTGCAGGGATCTCTCCCCAGGATTCTGTGTCCCATTTTAAGATTCTGTTAGTATAGGCATTGTCTGATAACCATTTTTCAGCCCTGGAAATCAGATCAAAAAGTTCTGCATTACATTCAGTATGTAGAAGTTTGGTATTTGCCTTTTTGTCTTTTACCCATTTTATTGCTGTCATGCTGTCGCTGTATATTGGCAGTGCGCTGTTTTTTTGCCTGAGTAAGGCAAGGGCATGAACTATGGCCAGAAATTCACCAATGTTGTTCGTGGCATCCCGGAAAGGACCTTGAATAAAAAGTTTTTCGCCGGTTGCCGTAAATACACCTTGGTATTCCATCAGTTTTGTCCTGGTATTCCATGCGGCATCTACACTTACCGATTTTTTTTCGGGTTTATCAGCTAATAAAAGCTTGCCTGGCTTGCCAGACCGGTTTTTCTTATTATAAATATATTTTTTAGCATCGGAAGCAAAAGCCTCCTTTGCTTCTTCCTGATTTTCAAAGGCTTTGTATGCAGCCCCTTCGAATTTTTCCACCTGTGCCTGGCAGTCAGCCCAGTTTATATAAATACCCGGCTTTCGGCCATTCCATACCACATAAAATTTTTGTTTTTTCATAATTTAACGGAGCTCAATTGCGTTTCAAAAAAACATTGTAAATTTACTCAAAATATTATACAAAAATGGCACGATATAAATACCTGGCTTTCCTTTTGTTGTTAATGCTATCAGCATGCACCAATAACAAAATTTTCGAAAAATACATAAAAACAGGAAACAACATCTGGAAACGGGACAACGTAATAAAATTTGAAGTCCCTGTTGAAGACACCCTGAGTATGTACGATGTAAATATTGCTATCAGGCACTCATCGTATTATGCTTTTGCCAATATCAAGGTGAACATGACCATATCCTATCCTTCAGGCGATATGCGCACCAAGGAGTTTAATATTTTTGTCCGGAATGAAGATGGTTCTTTTAAAGGTGATGGTGCCGGCGACCTTTGGGATGTAACATACCCGGCGCTTCAGGGTGTGAGTTTTCCGTTTAAAGGAACTTATGTTTTCGAAATCCAGAATGTGATGCCCCTGATGGAAACACCCGATATCATGGATGTTGGGTTAATTGTGCGAAAATCAAAAAAAACCGATTGACCACCCTGAACGATCATATTAAGAATATCCTGAAAACCCTCCCCGACAAGCCCGGGGTTTATCAATTTTACAACAATACCGGAATCATAATCTATGTTGGCAAGGCCAAAAGCCTGAAAAAACGGGTTCGCAGCTATTTTAAGCCGGAAGCTGCACAAACCGGGAAGGTAAGTGTACTTGTAAAAAAAATTACAGATATAAAATTTATTGTCGTTGATAACGAATATGAAGCCCTCCTGCTCGAAAATAACCTGATAAAAAAATATCAGCCCCGCTACAATGTTTTGTTGAAGGACGACAAGACTTATCCCTGGATTTGCATAAAAAACGAACATTTTCCACGTGTTTTTCCGACACGCCATATCGTCAAAGACGGCTCAGAATATTTTGGGCCATATGCCTCCGTCCGCATGATGAATACATTGCTTGAGCTGATTTTTCAAATTTTCCAGCTACGGAACTGTAATTACAACCTCTCGGAAGAAAATATCAAACGCCGCAAATACAAAGTATGCCTTCAATACCATATCGGTAATTGTAAAGGCCCGTGCGAAAAGTTTCAAGGTGAAGAAGAATACAACGAAACCATCGGCAATATCAGGGAAATCATCAAAGGAAATATCAATGCCGTTCAGCAGCAGCTCAAAAAAACCATGAATGATTTTGCCGAAGTTTACGAATTTGAAAAAGCTCAGATCATTAAAGAAAAAATTGACTTGCTGAAAAGGTATCAAAGTAAGTCAACGGTGGTAAATGCTGCCATCAGCAATGTGGATGTGTTCAGTATCATTGAAGACGAACAAACGGCTTATGTCAATTTTTTAAAAGTGGTGGACGGCGCCATCGTTCAGGCGCATACCGTAGAACTGCGCAAACACCTTGATGAATCACCGGAACAGCTGCTGGAATTTGCTATTACCGACCTTCGTGACCGGTTAAAAAGCAACTCTTTTGAGATCATCGTGCCCGTGCCGCTAAGCATCCATATCCCCGACACAAAAATTACCGTACCTCAGAAAGGAGATAAAAAAAAGCTGCTCGACCTTTCCTTCAGCAATGCCAAATATTATAAGCTGGATAAAGAAAAACAGCAGGAACTTATCGATCCCGACCGGCATGTGAACCGCGTCATGGACCAGGCTATGGCCGACCTCCACCTGAATGAGCGCCCCGATCATATTGAATGTTTTGATAATTCAAATATTCAGGGCAGTTTTCCGGTGGCCGCTATGGTTGTTTTTAAAAACGCCCGGCCCGATAAAAGCGAATACCGCCATTACAACATCAAAACGGTGGAAGGCCCGGATGATTTTGCCTCCATGGAAGAGGTTGTTTTCAGGCGTTATAAAAGGCTTCTGGACGAAAACAAGCCATTGCCGAAACTTATCATTGTAGACGGCGGCAAAGGGCAATTAAGTTCTGCCGTCAGCAGCCTTGAAAAACTTGGCCTCAGAGGCAAAATTCCCATCATCGGCATCGCCAAAAAACTCGAAGAAATATATTTTCCCGGAGATTCTATCCCGTTGTATCTGGATAAAAAATCGGAAACCCTGAAACTCATCCAGCAATTGCGCGACGAGGCGCACCGTTTCGGGATCACGCACCACCGGCAGAAAAGACAGAAAGCGACTGTAAAATCGGTGTTGACCGATATCGAAGGCATCGGTTATGAAACCGCCCAGAAACTATTGAGAAAGTTCAAATCGGTCGAAACTATTAAAAAAACATCATTCGAAGACCTTAAGCCGGTGGTCGGTTCACAAAAGGCAGAACTTCTGATCAGGCACTTCAAAAAAAAGGCTTAAAATTTGGTATGTGCGAAACTTAAATTTATTTTGCATTACATTTTAAAATTTTCTGATATGAAAAAAATAAAATTAATCTTAACAGCAGGCGCCATCTTTCTTGTAATCCTTCCTGCCTGCAAATGTTCTAAAAGCACTATGGAAAACAAAACGGTGGCTGTTGTTGAAAACACAACGCCCGTGAACATCACGGAAAACAATAATTTATTTGCCCTGGATCTTTACAAAAAGATCGGCAACAACCAGGCAAATCTTTTTTATTCCCCATACAGCATCTCCACGGCCCTTGCCATGACCTATGCGGGCGCCAAAGGGAAAACAGAAAACGAGATGGCGATGGTGATGCACTTTCCGGCCAACAACGCTGAATTTTATACTAAATACAATGACGTTTTAAAAAATATCAACGCGCTGAACAACGGCAGCACGGTAAATATCTATACCGTTAATTCCATTTGGGCACAAAAAGATTTTAAATTCAGGGATGAATTTATGGGAATTTTAAAAAATAGTTTTAATTCCTCCGTCAACCTGGTTGATTTTATTAAAGAAACCGAAAACAGCCGCATCCAGATCAACAAATGGGTGGAAACCCAGACCAACGAAAAGATCAAAGAACTGATAAAACCCGGGCTTATCGATTACCTGACACGAATGGTATTGGTAAATGCTATTTATTTCAAAGCTGACTGGCAAACTACTTTTGACAAGCAACAGACTCAGAAAATGGATTTTCGCATGGATGAGACAAATGCTGTTTCCTGCGATTTCATGTTTGCGGAACAGGAGTTTAAGTTTTACGAAAATGAAGATGGGCTTAAAGCCATTGAAATTCCTTATTCTTCAGGGAAAATGTCGATGCTGATCATCTTACCAAAGGACAATGCTGGTTTTAGCACGCTGAAAAAAGAAATAAATCCTGATTTTTACAAAAAAGTAAACAGCGCTCTTGTCAGTAAAAAAGTAAAATTATACCTGCCGAAATTCAAGATCATTTCAGAATTTGAATTGAGCGACATGCTCAAACAGATGGGCATGCCCGAAGCATTTTCCGACAGGGCGGATTTTTCAGGGATGACCGGAACCAAAGACCTGAAAATAAGCAAGGTCATTCATAAAGCCTTTGTTGAAGTAAATGAAACGGGGACTGAAGCTGCTGCGGCAACAGCCGTAGTGATGCGTGTAAAGTCCATGCCCGTGGCGCCACCGGAATTCAGGGCCGACCACCCGTTTATGTTTATCATCAAAGAGAACACGGACAACAGCATTTTGTTTGCCGGAAATATTTACAACCCAACGAAGGAATAATGGCCGGTTTCAACCTGATAAAAACTTCCGGCTGGAATGACTATGAGCTCATCGACAGCGGCGCCTATGAAAAATTGGAACGTTTCGGCGAATATATCCTTGCCCGCCCTGAGCCACAGGCGTGCTGGAACAAAGCACTTCCCGAATCCGAATGGGAAAAACGGGCACATGCAAAATTTGTAAAAGCCTCCGGAAAGGACAGCCAGGGCGAAAAAGGGCAATGGCATATCCTGAAAAAAATGCAGGAACAGTGGTTTGTCGGTTATGCTTATAAGTCCATGAACCTGCGTTTCAGGCTGGGGCTCACCGCTTTCAAACACGTAGGGCTGTTCCCGGAACAGGCGGATAACTGGAATTTTATTTTTGATACAATTTCTGAAATCAAAGACGCCAGCCCCCGGGTACTAAATCTTTTTGCTTATACCGGCGGCGCTTCCCTTGCCGCCAAAGCTGCCGGCGCAGATGTGGTGCATGTGGATTCGGTCAGGCAGGTGGTGAATTGGTCGCGCAAAAACATGGAAGCCAGCGGATTGGACGGAATCCGCTGGATCGTGGACGACGCCATGAAATTTGTAAAACGCGAGGTGCGCCGGGGAAGCAAATACAGCGGGATTATTCTCGACCCGCCTGCATACGGCCGTGGCCCCGAAGGAGAAAAATGGGTGCTTGAAGAACAGATCAATGAATTGATAAAAAACTGTGCGGAGTTATTAAGCCCCGAAAAAAGTTTTTTAATTTTAAACCTTTACTCCATGGGGTTTTCGGCTCTTGTGGCCGAAAATCTGGTCTGCGATTATGTAAAAAATATTCAAACCAAAGAATTAGGAGAATTGTATTTTGCCGACCACAGCGGAAAAAGGCTTCCACTGGGGACTTTTTTCAGGATGAAGACTTTTTAAGATTCAATAATAATTAAGGAAAATTTTCTAAAAAATTCATACGGAAATTTGAAAGAATTAAAGATTAGGCCTTAGCTCTTATAAGTTCTGCGGCTTGCTATTATTAGCACTTATTTTTTGTTTTTCTTTTCAAAGCGGTATCCTATTCCTACGTTTAACAGAGGGCTAAACTCCCAGGCAAACCAGTTAAAGGTCTTGTTTAATAGCATATCATCATAACCTAATATAAAGGCGGTGCCCAACCCAATTTTTTCATGTAAAAAAAAGTTATTAAATAAATCCACTTTAAAGCCCAGCCCAATATTCTGTTCAACCCAAGTAAAAGGACCAAAAAGTTCAATATATTCTTTATATAACACAATGCCATTTGTAGTATAAGTATAAGGAAGGAACATTCTGTTCCGTGTCGTCGAATAAGTCGCTTGTAAATCGTAAAAAACAAATGGTTTAACGTGAGCCCATTTCTTAAAAAAATAAAAATGATAAAAAGTTTCTATACCAAAATAATGTAAGGGTTTTGTTGCATATAATCTTTTTAAATATACATTGTTTTGGTCATCAGGATGCGCCAATTTATTAATATTAAATCTTAATCCGCCCCCAAATTCATGCCTGTTGGCGAAAGTTTTGGACACGACGAGGGTAATGCTTCTGCCGGAGTGGGTTGAATTAAATCCTGAAAATATTTGAGTTTGCGCTTGAAGGTTTAATAACAATCCAAATGAAACGATTAAACAAAATATTTTTTTCATATGTAAAATTATAGTTTTTGTCTAATACTGTTCAAACTGTTTTTTCGACATATTCTTACTTTTTAGTCAAAAAAAATGTCCGGCCCTACTTGGAACCGCTGACTTTTTCTAGTAGCCCACAACATTCTAATTTAGCAACCTGCCCGTTATATTAAGGAACAATCCTTACCAAATTATCAGGATTTAAATTCAATAATATTTTTTCATCCATAAAGCTTTGCCTTGCCAAAACGCCACCCGATTTTAAAACCTAGTTGCACCGATAACTCCCAACCTTGTACCTTGAGCATTTGGGGTGGATCCAAAAAATCGGTATGGGAACCACTAGAACCATAACTCATCTCGAGGCTTCGTGTAACAATTCCACCCCGATAGGTCATACCAATGGAGAAAAAAGCATCAAACAAAAACTTTTTTATCTGCGGGGTTTGAACGCCCAGCAAAAAATTAAGATTAACGGCTGCGCTTTTTTCGCTCTGCAAAGCATAAAAAGATCTATGGTAATAATCTGAACCATCAGCATTTAGCCAAATAAGCTTATCGCTATAGTAATAATAATGAAACCCGAGTTGTGGCCCCAAATACAAGTGCTTCTTTTTCGAAAGAAAGAACTTGGGAATAACCTCTAAGCTGAATCCTTTGCGGAAAAGGTAAGAATGATCAAACGAGGAAAGGTTTCTATTCCTGATTCGAAATTTCTCCGATAAAAGCCCGGCAAAATGGCAGGCTTTGGGGTCAGGTGTAGCATACAGAATACCTGCACCGAATTCAAGACAGAAACTACGCTTAACAGGCAATTCAAAATTCAGGTTGATTTCGTTGGTTAGGTCGCGGACAAGGTTTGTGCTGATACCATAATGTACCGGACAGGTATCAAGAGCGGCAAACATTGAAATCCTGCGCTGTTTCTGTTTTTCAAGATCTGCAATTTCTTTTTCGGAATTAACATTATTGAAAAACGGGTTTCTGCTCTGATTTTGCTGCGATGAAGCAAGGACAGCTTTTTTGGAAAGAATTTCAAAATCCATGAATGTCATGACAAGGAATTTTCCGCTACTGTCGGGGATCACGTTGGATATCATCTGCGGTTGTGAAGGCATAAAGCCAAAAGGTGGCGCCATGGACACCCCTTTAATGTCTGTTGGATAAACTATGGCCGTGTCGAGCATCAGAAAGCCCGGATTAATTTTACGCAACACCGATTTATGCCGGACATTTTGCTGATCCACCCAGTTGATCACATTTTTGATCTTATAGGGAAGGTAATGATCACTGGTACCATTCCCGGTTTCGCGGGCAACCTGAAGCACAACAACTGTGTCTTCCTGCTTAAATCTTTGAGCTGATGATGCGGTATTAATAAACAAAACTGCGATCAAAAAAATAACATGGTTTTTCATTGAACTATAATTTTGTATAAAAAATGTAATATTAATAAATTTTTTATTTATCAAGATATTTTTAAAAACATCTGATGGCCAAAAATACAACAACCTGGTAAAAAATGTTTTTCGGAAGCAGCGTTAAATGCTTAACCTTGTTGCCTTTTGCAAAAAGCAGGTTTTTTAAAAAATATTCTTCCCGGAATATTTTTTTATTGTTAAAAAAATTTATACGTTTGAACTTTCTTAGAAATTGTTTTCATTTTATCTTTTAATATCTTTATGCGCCTTTTTTGCTGCAACTTCGTTAGATTTTTCGACATAGGGTAAACTATGTCAGCAAAATCTGCCTTGTTTCGCTAAAAAATCCATCATAAATCTTATTTAACATAAAATCAAAACAGTTTCTTAGTTTTTTATGAAAAAATTAAATACCCGGAAATTTACTTTTTAAAATCAATAAATTATGGCAGATTTTATTTATGAAAAACCTTTTCAAATCGAAAAGGATACCACCAGCTACCGGCTGCTTACAAAAGACTTTGTTCAGGTAACAGAAGCCTGCGGGCGAAAAATCCTGAAGGTTGACCCCAAAGGATTGGAACTGCTTGCCAAGGAAGCAATCTTTGATCTTTCATTTTTTCTCCGCACTGCACATCTTGAAAAGCTGGCCAAGATCCTTGACGATCCCGAAGCTACCGATAACGACCGCTTTGTTGCTTACAACATGCTCAGGAATACGGTTATTTCGGCCAACGGAGAACTCCCGTGGTGCCAGGATACCGGGACCGCCATCGTGATTGGTAAAAAAGGCGAACAGGTCTGGACCGGAGTAAACGACGCCGAAAGCCTTTCCAGAGGCATTTACACCACCTACAACGAGAAAAACCTGAGGTATTCACAGGTAGTGCCGTTTACTATGTTTGAAGAGAAAAACAGCGGCACGAACCTGCCGGCACAGATTGACATTTATTCGACGGAAGGGATGTCGTATGACTTTCTTTTTATCACCAAAGGCGGCGGGTCGGCCAATAAAACTTTTTTGTATCAGCAAACCAAGTCGCTGCTGAATGAACAATCGCTGACCGCCTTTGTCAAAGAGAAGATCAAAGAACTGGGCACTTCTGCCTGTCCGCCCTACCACCTGGCGCTTGTCATTGGCGGCACCTCCGCTGAAGCCACGCTTAAAGTTGTCAAGGAAGCTTCTGCCGGTTACTACGACCACCTGCCGACAAACGGAAATGCCAGCGGGCACGCTTTCCGCGATTTGGAATGGGAGAAGAAGATTGAAAAGATGTGCCGGGATTATGGTGTTGGCGCGCAGTTCGGCGGAAAATATTTTGTTCATGATGTACGGGTGATCCGGCTTCCGCGCCATGCTGCGTCCTGCCCGGTAGGGATGGGCGTAAGCTGCAGCGCAGACCGAAACATCAAAGCCCATATCACCGAAGACGGGATCTTCCTGGAACAACTGGAAAAAAATCCCGCACGCTTTATGCCTGCAACAGCGCCGGAACTTGAAAAAGCGGTGGAGGTCAATCTGGATATGCCTATTAAGGATGTCCTTGCCGTACTGACCAAATACCCTGTGAAAACAAGGCTCAGCCTGACCGGAACACTGATTGTGGCAAGGGATATTGCTCATGCCCAGATCAAAAAACTACTGGATGAAGGTAAACCTATGCCTGAATATTTTAAAAACCACCCGATTTATTACGCCGGGCCGGCTAAAACGCCGCATGGCATGCCGTCCGGGAGTTTCGGGCCAACCACCGCTGGAAGAATGGATACGTATGTGGATCTTTTTCAGAGCCTTGGCGGATCTTTGATCATGGTGGCCAAGGGAAACCGCAACAGATCGGTAATTGAGGCCTGTAAAAAATATGGCGGATTCTTCCTTGGGTCTATCGGCGGGCCTGCAGCGCTGCTTGCGGCAGAAAATATAAAATCTGTAGAAATCGTTGACTTTGAAGACCTGGGCATGGAGGCGATCCGGAAGATCCGGGTGGAAAACATGCCGGCTTTCATTCTTACGGATGATAAGGGAAACGACTTTTTTGACGAGTACAATAAATAAGGTAAATGTGTGATTTACCACGAAGGACACAAAGGTTTTCACTAAGGTTTTAATTAAGGAAAATTTATTTTTATGAATTGGAAAGAACGTAATTCTTTGGCACTTTGTGCCGGCCATACGGACTTTGTGATGTACTTCGTGCTCCTTTGTGGTAAAAAAATGATGAAATAATTAATTCATACAAGGAAATAATAATGAGGGTTGTTGTCCAAAGAGTTAGTGAGGCTTCTGTATTAATTGATAATACCGAAAAGCGAAGCATTGGTAAGGGATTATTGGTATTACTGGGTATTGAAGATGCAGATACTGATGAAGATATTGAATGGCTGTGCGGAAAAATTGCACGCCTGCGGATTTTTAATGATGATGAGGGTGTGATGAATCTTTCCGTCTGTGATGTTTCCGGCGAAGTGATGGTGATCAGCCAGTTTACGTTGCATGCCAGCACCAAAAAGGGCAACAGGCCTTCTTACATTTACGCCGCCAAACCTGAGATTGCCATCCCTCTGTATAAAAAGTTTTTACAAACGATGAAAACAGCGTTAAATAAAAATATTGTAAGCGGCGAGTTTGGCGCTTATATGCAGGTGGCGCTGGTAAACGACGGTCCGGTAACGATAATGATTGATTCGAAGAATAGGGAGTAAATAATTATAAAAATGAAATACAGTATTTTCCCTATTTTTTGTTTGTTGCTGTTATTAATTTCTTCGTCATGTAAAAATCTTTGTAACGAAAAACCTGTTTGTGTAAAAGTTACCACACATATCGACCACAATAATCTGGAAATCTGTTATTCAATAAAGAACAATACCGGCAAAAACATTTATATAACACCGTCTTCATTTTTGTTCAGTGTTAATAAAATTTATGAAGGGAGTCGTGAGGATGCTCTAATAGAATTTTATATGGCAGAATCCTGTTATAGTGAGGACAACGGTATCTTGTCTAATCTTCGAGCATTGAGCAAAACAGAAGAAAAGAGAACCGGAAGATGTGGCGTTGAATATAAGGGAGTGCTATATCAAAATAAACAATTCAAAGATAGTGTTATTAAGGAATTGCATAAATACGTCGCACCTTCAATGAAAAACTATGTTAAAAACAACATGAAATATTTATTTGAAGATGGCCAAGAGTATGGCAATAAAGATTCGCTTGATAATATTATCTATTCATGGTTGGATATGAACCTTGATTGTTATTTTATTCCAAAAGATTCCACAATTATTGTCAGCAATCAAACATATGATCTAAGAAAAATAAATTTTGATAAGCTATTTATTCAATTCGAGTACCCAAATAACAACAGAGAACTTTTTTCTTTAAGCTTTTACCAAAATAATTATGATGGGTATATGCGTTTTAAAAATCACATTGATAGTACAAAAATTAATTTTCCTAAAACCTTACTGGGGTATGAACTTTATACTGATTCAATTAAAAGTGAAATCGTTGAAATAAAAAATCTAAGTAATTATAAATACGAATGAATTTGCGCCTGTAGGAACAAATGAACTCATCCGATGACGATCCTTAACAAAAAACTGCGCATATATGATTATTATTTCCCCTTGTTGACTTTCACCTTATCAACATCAATCAGCTTGTATTCTTTACGGCCCATGTTGAGTTCTGCGGCGTAATCAATCTGGTGTTTGCCGCTGGGGTTTCCGGCTTTGACAAAGGCATCGTCGCATTCGCAGGCCTTGTCGACCATATCATGACTGGCTTGTTCTATAGCTACAATATCCATGGAAACAAGAATGCCGATATCTTCCAGAAACGGTTCGGATGCATTCCGCGCACAATCACAGGATCTTGAAATGTTGGCCAGCACATTGATATAGATCATTTTTTTCTGCCCGCTTAAGACCTTTGCATACTCAACCAGGCGTTCCAGAAATACACTTTCTTCTGTAGAACCCCATGGAACTGAGAAAGACTGTGCCGGGCACACGCCGATGCATTTTCCGCATCCGATACATTTGCTTTTATCGATGGTCAGCGGGTTCAGGGTGATGGCGCCTGCCGGGCACTCCTTGACGCAAGCCCCGCAGCCGGTGCATTTAGAAGGTGTTGTCCCCGGAACATCAGAAGCATGTAAGGCCATTTTGCCTGCAACAGAAGCCATTCCCATACTTACATTTTTTATCGCCCCACCAAAACCGGCGCTTCCATGGCCTTTAAAATGTGAGCAGATCACGTAAGAATCGTAATTGAAAAAATGCGAACCGGTAATTACTTTATTGAAATGTTTTGTATCAGCAATGATGGCTGTATCTTTTTCCGAATCAAGAATGTCAATGGGGGCATACGTAAAACCATGATCTTTGGCAAGCTGAATATGGGATTCCGTATATCTTCGTTTACTCACATACAGCACATTGGTCTCCACAAAAGTGGCGTTGAGTTTCTGTACCAGCGGTTTCATCAGTTCGGGAGAAAGATAATTCTGGTTTCCTTCCTCGCCGAAATGCACCTTAAATCCTATTTTTCCTTGCGTCTCGTTCTCCACATACGAAAAAACTTTTAACAGGCCTTCCGGTGTGATATTCTTAGTAAAAAAAACAACGGACGAATCGGTCTGGCCAAAAATTCCGGTACATATAAAAAATAAGGCGAGGTAAATAATAATTTTTTTCACAATAAAAATATGTTTTATGGTTGTTGTGGGCAAAATTACGACTTAATGGCCGATCGTCAAAAAATCAATTTGATCCTGGTTGGCATTTATTGGTAAAGGAATTAAATATGAGTTTGTTTATAATAAAATTGCACAGATTAAAGAAGGAGATATAGATGTAAATACTCATGATATCGATTTAAATGGTAATTTTACTCAATTGAATTATGTCATTGTTAGCAAACAAAATTCATTACGCAATGCGAAAATTGGAGTTTTGCTTATTTATATTTTTCATTGTTGTTGTAACAAAGGTTAAAGCAGATGGTGAAAATATTGTATTTCTGCGAAATAGCATACTGTATATTGAGAATTATTCGCAAAAAAATGAACATAAAATCATTGATTTGGCCTCAATGGGCGATTCTAATAAATATGATTTTCATCTTATAAAAGCTGAATATGATACCGCCTTCTCTAATATTGCTCGTTGCTATGTTTTTTCTAAGATATCAAAAGGGATGCCCATCATTTCGACCATTTCTTTTTCAATTGAATCTGGAGAATTATGCTGCTATCAAGAGAATAAAATAAACCAACAAGATGTTTTTAGGATTTATTTTGGTAAAGATTCTTGTATTGGTAAAATGTCAAAACCAATGTTGGATGATTATACTCAACCAATAAATGGGTTTGTGTATACCATAAACGGTGCTCAGGGTATTTGCAAAATTTCACCTGATTTAGTTCGAACACTTGGAACTAAGTATTATTCCACGATATTTGATCACCCGGATGATGATTCTTACATGGAGTCTAAGTTTTTAAGCTGGGGCTATCTTGGTTTGGATTTGAGTCCAAATGAAAACTATTTGTCATGCGATTTTTGTGGAGAAAGAACCGCATTTTATTGGGGCAATTCCGGGAACATCTTTGATATCTATGAATTCAGCATAAAAGATAGTACCGGAAAAAAAATTATTGAAGGGGGTAGGTACTCAAATTATTCCCAAAACTCAAAATTTATTCTATTTCAAAAAGTTAAACAAACCTGGGGCTTTTATCATAATAAAAATTTGGGCTTTTATATTTATGACAGGAACAGTAAACAAACCAGCTTTTTTAAATATTGTGATGAGGCTTGTTTTATTAGATATCCGAAGGATTATATGCCTTGTCCTTATTATTAAAAAAAAATATTTCAACCCTGAAGTGGCAAGAAATTAAAAAAAAAGCACATCTCTCAAAAAAAAACATAAGATTTTCTTTTTCAAGCTACGTGTTATTTCTTTGTCACTTAAAAACAATTCATTACTTTTGCACCTCATTTTATCGTTCTTTTAACCACTCGCCCGAGTGGCGGAATTGGTAGACGCGTCGGTCTCAAAAACCGATGAGGTTACACTCGTGCCGGTTCGATTCCGGCCTCGGGTACAAGGCGGGACAAGTCCTCTTATTAGGATTTTGTCCCGTTTTTTTTATTACCAATGCCACATTCTAAGGATACCTATTGGCAAAGCTGCCATGCTTTTTGCTTTCCTACTTCTGCATAACTCTCAGCCTCTTTTTTTCAACTACCGCAATTTACTGTTGTTTTTATGCCTCAGTGCATCACGCCCTGTCTTCTTTTCCAAATTCTTTTTTAAGGCATCGGTCAGGTCAATGCCCGTCTGGTTGGCAAGGCAGATAAGCACAAACATCACATCGGCCAGCTCATCGGAAAGGTTTTTCCCTTGGTCGGAATCTTTAAACGACTGTTCTCCGTAAGTACGGGAAATGATACGGGCAACTTCTCCCACTTCTTCGGTAAGGATGGCCATGTTGGTAAGTTCGTTAAAATACCGGACACCGGTGGTTTTGATCCACTCATCAACGGATTGCTGGGCTTGTTTTATAGTCATAAATGAATAGTTTTTACAGAAATACGTATAAGTAAAAATAGTGTTTTGTAGTCAAAAGTTTGTAGTTTTGCAAAAATAAACGCTTCATGAAAATCTCGGCATCCATATATTCAAATAAAGAAAAAGACCTTGCAGACCTTGTTGAAGAACTGGACGCCTATCACGTAAATTTTTTTCATATCGATTGCCTCGACAATCCGGACGTTTTTGATGACATAGCTACCATCCGCAGCATCAGCAAGACGCCCATAGATTTACACCTGATCACTCCCGAGCCCGAAAAGTATTTTGACCTTATTATAAAACACCAAATCGAAAACGTCACTTTTCAATATGAGACCCTGAAAAACGGATTGAACATTCCCGGTTACGTAAAAGCTAATTTCGGCCTGGCCATAACTTCCGAAACAAACATAAATGTCTTCGAACGTTATTCCGGCGTCTGTTCTTTTATCCTGTTCATGACCACCACGCCGGGCATGAGCGGCGGAGAATTCAACAGGCAAAATTTTAAAAAAATCAGGGAGTTCCGTAGCCAATATCCGGATAAAAAAATTCATGTGGATGGCGGTATCAATGCCGAGTTGTCATTTATCATGCGAAACATGGGCGTTTACGCGGCTGTGATTGGTTCTTACCTGTTCAAAAATGATTTTATCGGCTCGGCCATGCTCAACCTGAAAAGTGATAATGTCAGCTCGCACTACCGCATACGTGATTTCATGCTCGAATTTGACGAAATCCCCGTGATCTATGAAGATGAGCTTTCTTTTGAAAATGTGTTGCTTTCTATTGACAAATTCAAAATGGGTTTTACCCATATCGCCGATAAAGATGGCTGCCTGTCAGGAATTATCACCAATGCCGATGTGCGCAAGTGCCTGATCAAGAATATCGGGAACCTCAACAATATCAATGTTTCCGACATGATCAACAAAAATCCCGCATTTATTTACGAAGATGATACGGTGTCGGATGTGCTGTCGTACATAAAAAACCTGCGGTTTCCCGTTTTGTTTTTACCGGTAGTGAACGGGCAGAAAAAAATTACCGGAACCATTAAGTTTAATAATTTAATCAAGGGTGAATCATGATACTCCATACAGATAAGAATATTGACCCGCAGAAACTCAGACAGCTGGCTGACAGATACGAAGCGGTTATTTTGAATACTCCGGATTTTAATGTGCTGATCACACCTTCCGCACTAAAAAAAACAGATGAGGCTGATCAGCAATTTATCAAAGAATCTTTTGTGTTTGACACCGATATTCAATTGGCTAGCAACAAGTACATCAAGGGAAAGCGAAGTATAAAGATCGGTGATCATTACATTGGCGGAAACTCAAACAATGTGTTGGTTACCATCGGGCCTTGCTCTGTTGAGTCAGAAGAACAGATCACGCAAACAGCAGAATTTTTAAAAAAAACAGGCTTGAAATCCTTAAGGGCCGGGTGTTTTAAGCCAAGAACCTCTCCTTATACTTTTCAGGGACTGGGACTCGAAGGGCTGAAACTCCTCGATAAGATCCGGCAACAATATGGTTTTACTATTGTTACCGAAGTCCGGGATTCCTCGCACGTGGACGATGTTATTGCCTATGCTGACGTCATTCAGATAGGCGCCAAGTCGATGTACGACCATGGCATCCTGCGGAAATGCAGTAAAACCCATAAGCCAATATTGCTTAAACGTGGTTTTGGATCGACCCTTCAGGAATTTGTCCAGGCCTCGGAGTTTATTCTTTCCGGCGGAAATCCCAATGTGATCTTATGCGAACGCGGTATCCGCACTTTTGAAACCAAGACCCGTTTTACGCTTGACCTTTGCGGTGCGGCATACCTGAAAGAAAACACCAACCTGCCGATCATCCTTGATCCCAGCCATGCAATGGGTTATGCTTACGGTGTTCCCGATCTTGCACGCGCCTGCATGGCCATGGGCATCGAAGGCCTGTTGATTGAAGTCCATCCTAATCCGGCCGTGGCGCTTTCTGATGCTTCGCAGCAACTCAACCATGAACAGTTCAGCAGGTTGTTTGAAACATTAAAGCCAATTGCAAAAGCTGTAAACCGTACCATTATATGAAATGTTTTTTTTCAGAAAATTTTAAATACCTGTCCCTTCAGCGAAAAATTGGTCCTGCAAAATGGGCAGCAGCTACGGGCATTTCACAAAAAAAAATAAATGATTTTCTGGAAAAGAAAGAATTGCCAGATGTAAAGCAGTTTTTAAAAATTGCCTCCTACCTGAATTACCCGCTAAACAGGTTGCTCACCGAAAACATTAAAGCTGCTGAACATATTATTAAAAATTTTGATTTTAAATTCCTGGGGCTGGATATTGATGGTGTTATGACAGATGCCGGGATCATTTATACCGAGTCGGGAGATGAAATAAAAAAATTCAATGCCAGGGACGGGCTTTCGATCATCAGCCTGGTGAATGCCGGTTATCAGGTTGGCTTTCTCAGTTCCGGGTTCAGGGAAAATATGATCAACCGCCGTGCTAAGGTTCTGGGTGTACAGAAAGTGTATGTCGGCACCTGGAAAAAAATGGAGATCCTTGAAAAATGGTGTAAAGAACTGAACATTTCACTTGAAAACGTTGCTTATATGGGCGATGACCTCAATGACATTCCCGTAATTAAAAAAGTCGGCTTATCGGCCTGTCCGGCAGATGCAGCGGATGAAGTAAAAGAACATGTCAACATCATTTTATCGGTGCACGGCGGAAAAGGCTGTGTGCGTGAGTTTACCGATAAATACCTTTCCCAATATATCAAAACTCCATTCTGATTTTCTGACCTTTAGGTCTTCTTTTTTTCAAAAAAACTGAAAAATAGTTTTGGTTTTACAAATAAAATTTGTTTATTTGTAAAATGAAACTTGGGGCTTTATAACACAACAGTCACAAAACCAATCTTATAGAGCATGCATTTACACAAAAAGGGTATTTTATTATTTGTTTTATCGTCGATTATTCATTTTTCAGCGTCAGCTTTTCCGCTTTTTACATCCTTTCCGCAACGCCCTCCTGATTCTTCTTTTTTAAAAGACAATCCGGTGGTTGCCCAGCTCGACAGCCTTGCTACGCTTGCATTCTTTACCAATTCGACGTTTACCACGGATGTTTCCAAACTGAACATTTATAAATTTCCTGCCGACTCGGTTCCCGTTTACGATGATAGCGTTTACAGCAAGCGCATACAGACGATGGGGATCAACTCGCCATTTGAATATGTTTATAATCAGCAGGTAAGAAACTATATCGATGTTTATTCGGTAAAAAAACGGAAACTGACCTCCCGTTTGTTAGGTATGGCTGAAATTTATTTTCCGCTTTTTGAAGAACAACTCGACAAACACAACCTTCCGCTTGAGTTAAAATACCTGGCCATTATTGAATCGGCATTGAATCCTATTGCCAGATCAAGATGCGGCGCCAGCGGTTTGTGGCAGTTTATGCTGAACACCGGCAAAATGTATGATCTGAAAGTTACTTCTTATGTAGATGACCGCCTTGACCCTTATAAATCAACGGTTGCGGCATGTGAACATCTTAGTGACCTTTATAACATCTATCACGACTGGGCCATCGTACTTGCTGCATACAACGCCGGCGCCGGGTGTATTAACCGGGCCATACGTACGGCAAATCTGGATACAAGCGAACGTATCACCTACTGGAAAATACAAAAATATCTTCCGGTGGAAACTCAAAATTATGTACCTGCTTTTATTGGCGCTTCTTATACCATGACTTATGCCACCGAGCATAATCTTTATCCGGTTCAGCCGCCGGTTATGCATTGTGAATTAGACACAATAAAAGTCACACAGGATTTTAATATCAATCAAATTTCATCCTACTTGTGTATTCCGGCAGAAGATATTAAATTGCTTAATCCTGCTTACAAAAAAGGAATAATTCCCGCCACGAAAGAAAATCCTTATGTGTTGTGCCTGCCGCACCAATACATGGATGATTTTATCAATAATGAAAATGCTATCTATTGTTATAAAACACCTCAGGAAGCTAAGTATCAGGAACAACTGAAATTAATGTCCTCCACAAAAACGGCTCCCAGCCCGGTTATGGCAAAGGCTAAAACGGTAACAACACAAACAACGGCAAAAACTGAAACTCAGGGAAACAAACCCGAACAGGCCGTTACAAAACCGGCAACACCAAAAGCCACTACATCCGGCAAGTTCGTCTATCATACCGTTCAGAAAGGCGACAGTTTATGGAGCATTGCCGGAAGGTATAAAGGCGTTACCGTAGAAGAAATCCGCAGATTAAACAATCTTTCAACAAAGACCGTCATTTATCCCGGACAAAAATTAAAAATTAACCTGAAAGGTTGATGTTTTTCATTCCTGAAAATATTTTTAAAAAATTTCTTAAGAGCTATTTCCGAAAACTCCGCCAATGGTTTTTTGTTGGGGTTGTTTTCGTTTTTATCCCTCAGCAACTTTTTTCCCAGGACGGTGGTGATAAATCCTCCGGAATTATCCGGGTTTATTTTACCAACACGGTTGAAAATTCCATATCTTCTTATGCGGATGGTATTTATAACCCGCACATGGAGGACACCATTGTGGCGTATATCAACAAAGCTCAGGCTACACTTGATATGTGCGTTTATGATAACCGGAGCGATGCCATCATAAGTGCCGTCAACCAGGCTTATACCAGAGGCGTGACGGTACGCTTTATTTCAGAAACCACCTCATTGAATTATTCATTGTCAAACCTGAACGCTTCCATTCCGTTACTTAAAAGAGACGACGGGACCAATGTCATGCACAACAAATTTGTGATCATCGACCGGGACAGCGAAAATAATTCATGGCTGATCACCGGTTCCGCCAATCATACACCCGATAATCTTACGGTTGATCCGAACAATGTCGTTTTCATACAGGATAAAACCCTGGCGCTGGCCTATACTACCGAATTCGAAGAAATGTGGGGCTCTTCGGGTGCAGCGCCGAACCTGACAAATTCAAAATTTGGCGCTGCAAAAACAGACAATACGCCACACAGTTTTGCGGTTGGAGGAAAAACCATTGAATTATATTTTTCTCCCAGCGACGGCACTTCATCACATATTGTCAATGCGATAAATACAGCACAAAGTGATTTTAGTTTTGCCATGTTCACCTTTATACATAACGACATCGGCGATGCCGTGATCGGTGTACATAATGCCGGGGCTATGGTAAAAGGGATCATTGAAAATGTTTCGTATTTCGGCTCTGAATACTCCTCGCTTGTATCTGCCGGTATCCCTGTACTTTCGCATGAGAGCATTCCGAATTCTTTTCACCATAAATACGGGGTGGCCGATGCCACTAACCAGGCTTCAGATCCTTTGGTAATCACAGGATCGCATAACTGGACAAACTCTGCCGAAGAAGATTATGATGAGAACACGCTCATCATCCATGACGGGCAAATTGCCGCCATGTATTACGAAGAATTCATGAGCCGGTATAATGAGATGCTGGCCGGAATTGAATCTGCCGACGGCTCTTCGTTTGGTTTATTTTATGATCCGTTGCAAAACCAGATTCAAATTGAAAATCCGGCGGGAAGAAAAATTGTCCGGATAGAGTTGTATGATTTAAAGGGATCAATAATATTTCAAAAAGATATTTTGTCAGAAGAAAAAATCATACAGATCAAACTTTTAGCATTACAACCTTCTGTTTATCTGGCAAAAATTAGCAGCACGGATAGTTTTGAAACCTTTAAGGTTGTGGTAAATCCATAAGAACGGTAGTGATCAATTGATTTTTTTACAATACCGTTTACAATTTTCAGGAAACATTTTAAAACAAAAAAGCCCATGAAAAATTCCACGGGCTTTTAATTTCGAGCCACTCAGGGGGATCGAACCCCCGACCTACGCATTACGAATGCGTCGCTCTACCAACTGAGCTAAAGTGGCAATCTATAGAAAGAACGAAAGAAAAAAGCCCCTGAGGGCTTTCGGTCGGGATGAGAAGACTCGAACTTCCGACCCCCACGTCCCGAACGTGGTACGCTAGCCAACTGCGCTACATCCCGAGAAATTCTTCGGCAAAGGTAATAAAAAAATAAAAAGTATGAAATTTATTGCGCTAATTTCATTTTTATCTTTGACGAAATCACATCAATAGCCACATGATTGGCCCCACCCTGAGGAACCACAATATCGGCCACCCGTTTTGTCGGTTCAATATATTTGAAGTGCATGGGTTTTACCCATTTTTCATAATGATTCAGCACATCCGAAAGCGAACGCCCGCGTTCTTCCATATCACGCTTGATGATCCGCATCAGTCGTTCGTCGGGTTC
Organism: Bacteroidales bacterium; assembly: GCA_035354195.1. Classification (GTDB taxonomy): domain Bacteria; phylum Bacteroidota; class Bacteroidia; order Bacteroidales; family CAIWKO01; genus CAIWKO01. The sequence goes on from DAOQAT010000002.1 coordinate 61,058, forward strand.
GGCATCAACAAAAACCTTAATATTGAACCGGTCTAAAAGCTTGGCGTTGGTAAATATCAGGATGCCTTCCACGATGATCACCCTTTTAGGTTGTATGGGAATGGTTTCTTTGGCCCTTGCACAGGTGAGGTAAGAATAGATAGGCATTTCAATAGGATCGCCCTTTTTTAGCATATCAAGATGCTTGATAAGTAACCCGAATTCAATCGAAGATGGAGCATCGAAATTTATTTTTGAGCGGGCTTCAACGCTGAGATGGCCGTTATCCTTATAATAGGCGTCCTGTGAAATGATGGTTACAGAGCTGGCGGGAAGGCTGTTTGCTATTTTTTTTACTACGGTGGTCTTCCCTGAGCCGGAGCCACCTGCAATTCCAATTATGAGCATTTTTTTTTCAAAAATACTAAAAAACAAGTTTGTATTCCTGACTTTTCTAATAAAAATATTATTTTTGAAAAAATAAATTTTATGAAAAAGATAACTTTCTACGCCATTTTATTGTTTGTTTTTTCAACTGGTTTTGCACAGGAAAAAAACACAATTGCTCCCTATTTGTATCCTTATGATGATGTTTTAATAAAAAAGATCAGCGCTGAAGATCCTGGTCTTGCACCGAAATATGTGTTTTATGAAGAAAATTTTAAAAGCGTGATCCAGGCACTGAAAGCAAATAAAGGAGAAACCATTGCCAAGACCGACACCTTCATTGACGGCAAAATGATTGTTCCCGTCGTATTTCATATTGTTCATCAGGGTGGCGTTGAAAATATAAGCAAAGACCAGATTGAAGATGCTATCAATCGTATGAATATTGATTACAACAAACTAAATGCTGATACCACGGCCGGTTATACCTACCCGGCTTTTAATGCTTTAAGGGCTGATTGTAAGATTGAATTCCGGCTTGCCAAAATTGACCCAAACGGAAATTGCACCGATGGTATTGTAAGGCATTATGATCCGCAAACCAATTACGGATATTTTCAGACCATGTCTGATTATTGCTGGACGCCCAGCCGCTACATGAATATTTTCACGGTTAATTTCATCTATCCCGAAGGCATGTCCCTTCCTGATGGAGCTTTTATAGGAGGCATGTCGCCATTTCCTCCTAGCAATACATTATCACAGGCACTTACCGGTGGCGACACTTTAGCCGACGGGGTCCTGATCAGGCATGATTGTATTGGAAGTATAGGAACTGCTGTAGCCATGGGCGGCATGCCTATCAATGCGATGAACCGCACATTCACTCACGAAAGCGGGCATTATTTCAACTTGTACCATCCTTTTCAGACTGGTGTTCTTTGTACCCTGTTTGGGTTAGACGGATGCGGTTCTTCTGTGTTGGGTTGCGGCGACGAAGTTGATGATACGCCCCCTGTTCAAGCGGCAGCACAAAACACCACCATAAACTGTTATGTGCCGGGAAGCCGCAACACCTGCACCAACGACAGCCCGGACCTTCCCGATATGATTGAAAACTATATGGATTACCAGTGGGGATTCTGCACTAATTTATTTACGCTGGGGCAGTATGACAGAATATATGCCACCATGCAAACTGACCGTAAAAAATTATGGTCGAAAGAAAACCTTATTTTTACCGGTGTATTAGACACCAATGCATCTGTCTGTGCTCCAATAGCTGAATTTATATCAAATTCTGGTTTGGTTTGTGCCGGTGGAAATATTCAATTTACAGACTATTCTTATTCAGGACCTGCACAAAACTGGATGTGGACCTTTGAGGGTGGAACTCCTTCAACATCTACAGACCAGAATCCTTTGATCACATACAGCACACCTGGTATTTTTTATGTTAAACTAAAAGTAAGCAATGCAAATGGCGCGGATTCACTGGTTAAACAAGACATGATCACGGTTAAACCAATAACTGCCGGCATACTGACACCATTTGTCGAAGACTTTGAGGCTGTGACCCTCAACAATGGCTGGATCGTTAACAATGATGCCGGAAATTCATGGGAAATTACCGATACGGCTTCTTATTCAACCTCCAAATCGATACGCCTGAAAAATTATACCGGAAATAATTCCGGAAGCTATGATGAGTTTATTACACCTGCGTATGACTTTACCGGCCTGCCCACCGGAGGAACACCCTTCGTGAATTTCAAACTTGCGTATGCGGGAAAAATCATACCCGGAACGTTAGGCCTTACCGAGGCTGATACCGCATTTGACGCATTAAAAATGTATGTTTCCACAGACTGCGGTGAAAGCTGGACAGAAAAATTTGCCGGAAGCGGCCTGGCCCTTACCAGCGCCGATGCGGTGGAAACCAGCTTTGCTCCCGATTCGCTTAATCAATGGAAAGAAATTTCACGCCCGATGCCTTACGCTTATCTTTCATACGATCATGTCATGTTTAAATTTGTATTTCATTCTAACGGCGGAAACAATATTTACATCGATGACATTAATGTAACATCTTCCGTTGTAGGATTTGAAGAACAAATGATGGGAACTTTAAATTTCTCGGTACAGCCCAATCCGTTGACAAATATCGCTCTGATAAAATTTAATATGGAGGTTCCGGCACGGGTTAACATCACCATTTATGATATGCTGGGAAATGAAGTTACCAAATTGGTTGACGGCATGCTAAAGGAAGGGCCGCAAACCATTGAACTGAACAAATCTGTTTTCGGAAGCAGCGGGATATATTTTATTAAAGCATCCTTTGACGGAAATACGATGGTTAAAAAGATCGCGGTTCAGTAAGAAATTATCTTTTAGCTATCCATTCGGTGGGATTGCAGATAACCTTCCCCTGCCATATTTCGAAATGCAATTCTGTTTTTCCTTCATCGGAATTTGTATAAACAGTTCCAATGCTTTGTTTGGTTGATACGGATTGATTTTTACTGACACACACAGATCCAAGGTTGGAGTATACGGTAAAGAATTCACCGTGACGGATGATGACGGCCATATTGTTATTTGTGATCGTCACGATACTTGACACCGTGCCGCTAAGAACGGCCCGAGCTGCAGAACCCTGAGTGGTGGATATGTCAATACCATTGTTTTTTACTTTTATGCCATCAAGCACCGGGTGCGGGTGTTCTCCAAAATAACTTGTGATAACGCCACGTTCAACAGGCCATGGAAGTTTGCCTTTATTATTCGTGAAATTATCGGAAACAACCTTTTCTTCCGGTGTTAGTACATTTTTTACGGTGGTGGCATTGGTGACCGTTTTATTGGATTTACTGGCTGATTTGGTAATTTCACTGGAGATGGCGGCTTCAATCTTCTTCTTAAGGGTGTTGGCTTCTGCCTCTTTTTTCTTGAGTTTTTTTCTCAAATCCGCCTCTTTTTTCTTGAGTTTATTCAGGTCATTATCTTTTTGGGCTTTTTCTTCGCTGAGTTTGTTTTTTTCTTCCTGACTGTTCTGCAACAGATCCTCTTTGGATAGCTTTTGCTGAACCAGTTCTTTGTTCTTTTGGGCGATATATTCTTTGGTATCCTGGATCAGGGCAACCTGCCTCCGCAGGTATTCGTTGTATTGTTGAAAATATTTAATGCGCTGAAACCCCTGATTAAAATCTTTTGCGGCAAAAATAAGCATGAGGCGGTTGTAGGAACTCCTGTTTTTATACGCGTTGTAAATCAGCAAAGCATATTCGTCTTTCATAGACGCCAGTTGCTCATTGGATCGTTGTATATCCTGGTTGTTTTTTGAAATCTTCAGTTCCAGCCCGAATATTTCTTCATTAATTCCGTCAATGAGCTCTTCACGTTTCGAAATCTGGTTTTTTAATAACACCAGCTGGTTCAGCGACAGGTCCTTATTTTTACTGGTTTCGTTCAGCAGTTTTTTATAATAGGAGATTTCTTCTTCGATCTTTTTTTTCTTATCGAGAAGCTTGTCTTTGTTTTGTTGGTTTTGTGCATAGGGCATGAACCAGACACCTGCAATTATGGAAAAAAAGCAAAACACCAATAAAAAAATCTTTACCTTGTTTCCTTCAGTCATCATCAGAATAAAATTATACAGTGTAAAAATAATTCTTTTTCAAAAAGCCTTGTTTTACAAAAGAAAAAACTACAAACAACCCAATGTTTATAAGAACCCTCCACGGTTTTGAATTTGTCATAAACAAACCATAATTATTCGTACTTTTGTAAGGTTGAATTAGCATAAGTATTTGCTGTATAAAACGATAGTTTATGAAAATAATTATTCCTATGGCAGGCATCGGAAAGCGCATGCGCCCCCATACGCTTACCATTCCCAAACCACTGATACCTGTTGCCGGCAAACCAATTGTTCAGCATCTTGCCGAAAGCCTCATAAAATCCTGCAGCGAAACACCTGAAGAAGTAGCCTTCATCATTGGAAATTTCGGCCATGAGGCAGAAAAAAAATTGATGGACATCAGCGATCAACTTGGAATAAAAGGAAAAATTTATTACCAGAATGAAGCCCTGGGCACCGCTCATGCCATATTATGTGCGGAAGAATCCCTAAAAGGCCCGGTAATTATTGCTTTTGCAGATACGCTGTTCAAGGCAGGATTTAAAATAGATGGTAATAAAGACAGTATCATCTGGGTCCATAAAGTACAAAACCCTTCCGAGTTTGGCGTTGTGACCACAGGCGCTGATAACGCCATTACCGGATTTGTTGAAAAACCAACAGAATTTGTTTCTGATCTCGCGATCATCGGTATCTATTATTTTAAAAGCGGCGAAAATCTTTGCCGCGAACTTAGGTTTTTAATTGATAACAATATTATTAAATCAGGGGAATATCAACTGACCGATGCGTTGAAAAACATGCTTGCAAAAGGTATGGGCTTTTATACGCAATATGTTGACGAATGGCTTGACTGCGGCAACAAAGACGCCACGGTTCATACAAATCAGCGGGTACTGGAAATGCTTAAAGGCGAGCCGCTGGTTTCCAAAACGGCAAAAATTATCAATTCGGTCATCAAAGAACCCTGTTTTATTGGCGATAATGTAATGATAGAGGATTCTGTCATCGGGCCGCATGTATCGGTTGGAAAAAACACACAGATACAAAATTCAATCATCACCAACAGCATCATCCAGGAAAATTCAATTATTAATGATGCCAACCTTGATAATTCAATGATTGGGAGTTTTGTCGATTTTAAGGGTAAGCTGTATGAGTTGAGTATTGGCGACTATACGACCATGAGCTAGAAAATAGTTATGAAGAAATTCTTTAAATTCATTTTTTATTTCAGCTGTTTGCTGCTGCCGGTATTTTTCTATGCCTGTAAAACAACCAAAACAACTGCAGATACAGATCTGATTTCCAATCCAAAAAAACTCACCCAGGAACAATTGCTTCAGAATTCAGCCTTGTTTATGGACGGGTTAAGGGAAAAATACCTTGGCAATTACGAAAAAGCGGTCGGCCTGTTGGCCCAGTGTATCCGGCAAAACCCGGGAAACGACGGGGCCTTATACGAAATGGCTTTTTTGTTGTTTGATGCCAAGAAATACTCCGATGCTCTCGTACTTGCAAAAGATGCTGCCAACAAAAAACCTCAAAACATATGGTACTCCTTGTTGCTTGCACAAATATACACCGCACAGAAAGATTATGAAAATGCCGGAAAAGTATATAAAGATGTTGTTGAAAAAAATCCTGATAAAGCTGAAGTATACTATGAATGGGCCGATGTATGCATTCTTCAAAAAAACTACGAAGGCGCTATCAAAGTTTACGACCTGATGGAAAAAAGATTCAGCCGCCAGCCTGAGTCAACATTGCAAAAGCAAAAGCTTTATATGCAGCTTGGAAAAACGAACAAAGCCATCGAGGAACTAGAGGCCCTGATCAATGCGTTTCCCTTAGAAACACAATATTATGGCGCACTTGCAGACCTATATATGTCCTCAAATCAGCCGTTAAAGGCTTTTGAAGAATATGATAAAATATTGAAAATAAATCCGTCTGAGCCTTACGTACACCTTTCTCTTGCAGATTATTACCGGGTTCAGAATAATAGCGAAAAAGCCATCGCGGAGCTGAAAATAGCATTTGCTTCGGAGGAGCTGGATGTTGATTCAAAGGTAAAAATCCTGTTAGGCATACTCAATACGCCATCACAGAGCAAAGAATATGTGCCCGTATTGCCTGAACTTGCCAGATTGGCTACCGTTTCCTCCCCAAATGAGCCTAAGGCCTTTTCTATTTATGGCGATATCTTATACCAGCAGAAAGACCTGGAAGGTGCGCGCAGCGCATTCCGCAAGGTAACAGAACTTGATAACAGCAAATTCGTGGTCTGGCAACAACTGCTTCAAATTGATAGAGAACTCGAAGATTATGAAGCCCTTGCCGCTGAAAGCAAAACCGCTATGGAACTTTTTCCCGAACAGCCAGAACCCTATCTTTTATATGCTATTTCAAAAATGAAGTCCGGAGACTATGATCTGGCGATAAGCACCTTGAACAACGGGAAAAACTTTGCTATTGAAGACAAAATGTTGCTGAAGTTTTATACCGCCCTTGCTGATTCCTATTATAAAATCAAGAAATACGACTTGTGTTTTGAGGTCTATGAAAAATCACTCAGTATTGAGCCAAACAATACTTACGTGTTGAATAATTACAGTTTCTATCTTGCCTTACAAAACACCAACCTGGGCCGCGCCGAGCAACTCTGTGAACGGCTCCTGTCGTTACAGCCCGACAACCCGACATTTCAGGATACATACGCCTGGGTGCTTTACAAACAGAAAAAATTTGATGACGCCAAAAAATGGATCGAAAAAGCTGTTGCCGCCAGTAATAATAAAAATGCAGCTATACTGGACCATTACGGAGATATTTTATTTTCTTTGAACCAGGCCGACCTTGCGGTTGAAGCCTGGAAAAAAGCAAAAGAAAACGGGATGAATTCTGAAATACTTGATAAAAAAATCAACGACAAAAAACTTTATGAATAATAAACTGTTTTTTGCTGCCTGTTTTTTTATTTGCCTGATGGTGCATGTTTCCTGCAAAACGAAACATCTTGCCGTCACTGAACCTGTAAATAAACAACCCTCAGAGGATATTATGACGCTGATGAAAAAAAATCAGTTTCATTATAAAACGCTTTCATTAAAATTCAATGCCGATGTACAAAACGGGGAGGAAACCAACAATTTTTCCGGAAATATTTACATCGTAAAAGACAGCACGATCTGGGTCTCAGTCCAGAAAATGGGCATGGAAGCATTCCGGATTTTATTAACGCCCGATTCAGTAAAAATGCTGGACCGTATTAACAAGATGTATATCGCAGGTGATTATTTTGTCCTCAGCCAAATGCTGAAATCAAGTTTTGACTTTGATTTATTGCAGGCTGTAATTACCGGAAACGACATGGAAAAATACGAAAGTACCGGTTTTATCGCAGAAAAAGAAAATGAAACGTATGTACTGAGCAATGAAAACAGGAAAAAACAAGCCGGAATATTTGTTTCAGATTCGTTGAACCAGAAAATTATGATCAGAACCGGAGATTACAAAATCATTAAGAACACTATGTCGAAAACCACCGACAGTACTTTAAAAACTATGGAAGCCGCCTATTCGGAATTTATGGATTTTGAAGGACAAAAATTTCCTCAGAAACTTGACATTCAACTTAGCGATACCAGGACAATAAATGCCGGCATTGTTTTTACACGAATAAGCCCGGAAAAAAAGGAGAACTCACCGTTTTCAGTCCCGGCAAGCTATTCCATAAAAAAATAGGTCAGTTCAGAACGATTTTCTTTGTTGTTGATTGTTCTCCCCGGCTGATTTTTATAAAATATATTCCCTTTTGTAAATTCGAAAGATCCAGTGCCATCCGGTTGTTATCGGTAATATTTCCGTTGCGCTCGTCAGCTACCTGATCTCCAAGAACATTATAGATTTGAAAATTAATGTCTGCGGCGGGAATAGTACCTGTTTCCAATGTTACCAGATCGGTTGCCGGGCAGGGATAGACCAGCATGTTTTTAGAAATCATGTTTTCGTCAACACCTGCAGTAGAATAAACGTAAATATAACTGGTTTTTGTTTCTGTATCAGTTCCTGCAGAATTTGTTACCGTTAATGAAATCGTGTAATACCCGGGAATGGTAAATTTTATTTTAGCGCTTTCAGAAGCTGATGTTGACCCGGCTACGTATGACGTTCCGGCACTGGGCGTAACAGACCATAAATAATCCAGTGGATTATTCGTTGAGTTGTTGAAAAAAACAACAATACCGTTCACCAGCACGGAAGTAACATTTGCGCTAAAATCGGCTACGGGAACAGTGGCCGGCTTTGGATAAGCATTATATACAATTTCCTGGTAATCGTTGAAATGATAACCGCTGCTGCTTGGAGCAATATCGCTAAGATACACATAACCGTTGGACGATCCGCTCCAGCCCCAGTTAAAATGAAACATATTGCTGTAAGTGCCGCTGTTTTGATAACCGTCGCACACAAAGGCATGCCCGCCCATGCTGGCATCATTCCCTCCGTAAAGCACCGGCCTTAATGAATCAAGGCTGTTTTTTATCAGTAGTGCCCAATCGTCGTCGCTGTACATCACGCGATCAGCGTACTGTGTGGAGTATGTGAAATGATAATTCATAGCTTCCGGCACATCTGACAAATAGGCTCCGGAACCCTGATCATCATAATTCATGTTCACAGAAACTCCGCACTGATATATCAATGTAGCAACAGCCGAATTAAATGAGGTTACATTGTTGGGCATCGAAGCCCAGTTATAGGTGGTTGCGCCATAATTTGCCGTTAATGTTCCATAATTGTTGGCAAAACCATTGGCTGTCGTATGCGCATAACTGTGCGTCCCGTATCCGTGTGTAGGATAATTATGATATTTCATTACCATGGCCATGGCATCCGCCACACAACCCGCGTAAACTTTTCCGCAGGGCCCGAAAGTGGCAGAAGGACAAGACCCGTTATAATAACAATCCTGGTTCCAGTTGGTTGTCAACAGCGGGGAAACAGCGTCCACATCTTTTGCCAGAGCGACAGATTCGGCAGTATAATAATCCCAGAATTTTTCAACGTTCATATCCTTCGGTACATTCTGTGTCCGTACAAACTCAATCTGCTTTTTATACAAACCCAGCCAGTATGCAAAATTTTCGTTTTGATTTTCGGAAGAATAGTTTCCATCAAAGGTGTAAAACAAAACCGGCATGGTGCGCTTTTCGGCAGAAACAATGACAAAGCCGCGGTCTTGCGAAACATTATAAATATAATAAAGCGGCTGGCCATTTTCCGAAATGGTCATTTCATTATTAAAAGCTACCTCTTTGTAAGGTATACTTCTTTCAATGTTGGCTCTTTCAAAATAAATATTCTTCGCAACCTGGCGCGCTGTTTCTATAGGAACGACCTGGGTGAAGGAAACTGAAAAAGAGAAAAGAAGAATCAAGGAAAAAAGTAATTGTTTTTTCATGTTGTTTTATTTTTTGCTAAAATACAGAAAAAACAATTTCACCAATTAAAAAAACAATACTAACCTGTTTGTCATGCTGATTAACAACAAAAATGAAAAACAGTATCTATGCATCAACCGTATTGTATGAGGAAGGCTTTGGTGAATTCCTCCAGATCGCCGTCCATCACTTTTTGAACATCTGATGTTTCCACTCCGGTGCGCAGGTCTTTCACCATTTTGTACGGATGCATTACATAGCTGCGGATTTGTGAGCCCCATTCGATTCTTTTCTTGTTGCTTTCGATCTCGTCGATCTTTTCTTTTTTCTTGCGGAGCTCGATCTCATAAAGCTGTGATTTCAGCATTTGCATGGCTTTTTCACGGTTTTGGCCTTGTGAACGTGTTTCCTGGCATTCCACGATGATGCCCGTAGGGATGTGTTTTAACCGGACGGCAGTTTCTACTTTATTCACGTTTTGTCCGCCGGGCCCGCTCGATCGGAACGTATCAAATTCAACCTCCGAGGGATTTACGTCAATCACAATAGTGTCATCAATCACCGGATACGCATAAACCGAAGCAAAAGAGGTATGCCTGCGGTTGGCGGCATCAAAAGGGGACAGCCTTACCAGGCGGTGGACGCCATTTTCACCCTTAAGGTAACCAAAAGCATATTCACCTTCAAATTCAATGGAAGCTGATTTTATGCCAGCGGTATCTCCATCCTGAACACTGATGATTTTGACTTTATAATTATTGCGTTCACCCCAGCGCAGGTACATACGCATCAGCATCGACGCCCAATCCTGGCTTTCGGTGCCGCCTGCACCCGGGTTGATATTAACAATAGCGCTTAGTTTGTCTTCCTCTCCACGAAGCATTTTTTTGAATTCAAGCTTCTCGATCTGGAGTGTTGCTTCGGTAAATTGTTTCTGGACATCATCCTCGTCGGCTTCTCCATCGGAATAAAAGCCCCACATCACAACGATGTCATCATAAGCGCTTTTTGCTTTTTGATAGGCCTCGGTCCAGGTCTTTTTTTCCTGTATACTTTTCATTAATTGCTCGGCCTTTTTGGGATCGTCCCAAAAACCGGGCTGTTGGGTGGTCTTTTCGCCTTCTGCTATTTGAGTGAGTTTGCCATCAATGTCAAAGAAACCTCCTAAGGTCTTCCAGGCGCCTTTCAAGATCTCTGATATTTTCGTTGGTGATCATAAAATATGGTTTGAAGTGCAAAGGTAGTGATTTCTATGGATCGGAAGTCTTTTTCATAAAAGTGGCCGGCATGCACGCAAAGAAAACACAGCTTTTTTCAGGTTTGTTTTAATCCAAATGATAGACAGACAGATATCGCCGAAAAAAAAGCGCAGAAGGCCCGGCAACAAAAGAAAATAAAAATAAGTTGCTGTTATTTATTTAGAAATTCAACTTTTAAATCATCCACGTAAAATGGTTTTTTATCATTACTCCAGACATAAACAGAAATCTTATAATCTGGCTGGATCACGGCAGGTAATGTAATGAGACTTCTGATTTCTTTCCATTTGTTGGCTTCTTTTACCGAATCCAATAATTCTGTACCTGCCCAGAAGATGTTCTGGTCGGGAGCATCAACACTGACAACAAGTGTGCTTTTTATTCCGGTTACCGGGTAATTGATCCATACACTGACATTTGCAAAAGCCGGTGCCTTATCGGATATGTTTTTAAAATTTTCAGTAAAACCAAAACTATAATTGTTTGTGGAGTCCACTTTACTTGAAAATTTTCCTGAATGAGCTCTTTCATTTACCAGTGACTGGCCATTAATCCATTTTTCATACTCCATATCGCTTGAGTAGACAAGTTTGTTTTCTGTTTTTTCTGTGTCTTTATTGCCGGAACAAGCATACATAAATGTCATGGCTGATAATGCCATAAGTAAATTTGCGATCTTTTTCATATAATTTAAATTTTAACCGTGCAAAATTAATTTTTTTAATCAGAATTAGTAAGAAACAGGTGGGTTTTTTATTTAGGAGTATAGACTATCATGCTGTTAGCTGTTTAGGAGGTTAACGGTGGAAGGACAACAGAATATTGGCACCGGGCAACTTAAATGAATATTATGCCTTGCCCCGTTCGGCTCAGACTCCCGCTTTATTTTTTTAAAATGACACACGGATTATTCAACTTCAATATTAAACCTCACCGTATCCTTTGCCATATATGCCTTTGCAGAGCCCCTGATCTCAACCTTATTTATCATATCCAACGTATCCTGCGGCATGGCGCTTCCCTTATCGATCATCTTTTTTGCAACCAGGCTGAAATAAGGCTGGTACCTCAGGGAGAGTTTTCCGTTTTCATCAAACGAAGATTTAAACCAGCGTGGCTTCGGGATGATGCTGGCCAGGTAAATGCTTTCGGCAAGGCTGAGCTGCGCGGGTTTCTTTTGAAAATAATAATCCGAAGCTTCTGAAATACCATAAATTCCGGGGCCCCACTCAATAAGGTTCAGATACACTTCGTACATTTTTTCTTTTGAACAAAGGTTGTTGTTGTTGATCAGCCAGGCAATCAGAATTTCTTCCGCTTTACGCACAATCGTTTTATTCTTGCTCAGAAAAACATTTTTTACCAGCTGCATGTCGATGGTGCTGCCTCCACGGACAAAACGCCCCGCTTTTATATTTGCAATAATGGACTCCCTGAAAGCTTCCGGATTGAAACCGTCTCCATAAAAGAATCCACCGTTTTCGGAGATAAGCACCGCATCTTTCAGGTAAGGAGAAATAGCTTCAAGTGTGGTGTAGGATGGATTTTCAGGGCCGACCTCAAAGGTGCGGACGGGCATATCGTTGACATAAGCCGTATAGCTGAAGGTTCCGTTGATCTTACGAAAATCGGTAACCCCGTATTTAACAATTGAAAAATCTTTTCCGGTAAGTGTTGCATCAAATTTCAACGAGTCTGGCTGATGCATATCAAGATCAAAATTCACGCACAACCTAAGTTTCCCTTTCGTTTTAATCCCTTCAAAATTACCAAACATGCCGCCGGGTATGGATTCAAACATATCCTGCGCCACAAAATCTTTATGGATTTTCAATGTTACTTTGACTACCGGCTTATGGCTTGCCCTGATAAAAGGATTGATAAAAAAACGGTGGTGGGCAATGACCGAAGTACTGTCAAGCTCTACATAATCCTCATAAGCAGTGATGTTAAGCTTTAAGGCAATTTTATTGAACGCCACATCGGTGAGCGCAATTTTTTTATGATTGAGTACTAATCCACAAATGAGATTTTCAACGGTGATGTTAAATTTTGAACTGTTTCCTTCAGCAGAAATTCCGGAATAAAGTGTATCGAAATCACAACGGAGGCCATATTTTGCCTGGAGGTATGGAATATGCACTTTTTGGCCGGCCGGTGCAAAAATCATAATATTCAGTATCTTGCGGTTTTTAATGATTTCGCCTTTAACGAAACACACTCGCTGCTTTCCTTTTTCCCGGACAGCAACAGCAGAAAGAAATTTTTGATCTTCGATCCGCAATGCCGGCAAAAAGGCCGAAAACGAGTTGGAGTCAGCCGTTGCTTTAATCAGAAAATTAGAAATTTCTATGTTATCGGGGATGTTGGAAAAAACACCGGAAAAAATTTTATCAAAGCGTGCCGCATAGTTGTATGAAGTATCGCCCTCCTGAGCGGTGGTGTCTTTATGAGGAGTAAACAAAAAACTGTAATTATTTATTTTCCCATGCCTGGAAAGGTTGACCATCGTGTTTTCAATTGTCAGTTCGTTAATGCGCACCGATCCTGCCAGCAAAGGAAAAAACCGCACATGCGCATATATTTTGCCGCTTCGGAATAACACTTCACGCTGATCGGGGACAATGGAAATATCCTCAATCGTAACACCTGTAAATCCTTTAAAAGAAGACTTTTCAACCGCAAGGGTCGCATGGTACTTTTCTTTAAAAGCCTTGCATTTGCTGTCAATAATGGCATGCAGGATGGTATTGCGGAACATAAAAAAGGCAAGCAGCAGCAGAACAATAGCAATGGCCGTATACAATAAACATTTTTTTAAGACACGATGATGAAAAAGTCTTTTAATTTGTTCTATTGATTTCATGAACAGTTTTTTCATGGTATAAGTTTAAAGTAACGCACTATCGTTCATTATTGCGTTTGAAAATCTCCATGACCAATTCCATCTCAAATCCGCGGGAAACAAGGAATCTAATTATTTTTTGTTTTTTTTTAAAAAGATCTTTTTCTTTGGTTTCTTTTGATTTCTGTCCTTTCAAATGCTGAAGTGTTGCCCGGTACTCCTGGTCATCTATCGCCTGCAGGCTTTGTGAAATAATCGGATCCGGAATTTTTTTTAATCTAAGTTCATAAGCGACCTTGTTTTTTCCCCATTTTTTCAGCTTAAATTTGCTTCTTACAAATGTCTCTGTAAAACGAACATCGTTAATAAAATTCTCTGCCGTGAGTTGTTCGATGATCTTTGGGATCCGGTTTTCGTCCACCTTCCAGTCGCGGAGTTTTTGAACCACTTCCTGTGTACATCGTTCCTGATACGCACAGTATGCCTGCGCTTTATGCAAGATGGTTTTTAGTCCGGATAATTTTTCATTTACATCATTCATAAAATGTGTCAGCCGGAATGAGATCCGGCCTTAACGGATAAAATGCTTCCAGACATCATTGAATACGGCGAAAACCATAATAGCGATCAGAATGATCATGCCGATAACCTGCGAACGCTCCAGAAATTTTTGAGACAATTTTCTTCCGGTGATCAGCTCCCAGGTGGTGAAAATCACATGCCCTCCGTCCAGTGCGGGAATCGGCAGGATATTCATAAATGCCAGTACCACGGAGATCAGGCCAGTTATAAGCCAGAACCTGTGCCAATCCCAGATTCCGCCATAAATTTTCATGATCCCGATGGGCCCTTGTATGGATTCGCTGGCGCTTTCTTTTCCGGCAAAAATTTTCCCGAGGCCGCGTATGTTAGCCCAAAGGTTTCCCATCGCATCTTTTACGCCGTATTTGATGCCGGAACCAAAACCGTAAGCCTTGGTTTTATAAGGATTTTTACTCGTAATACCGATATATCCCGTTGAATCAACCGCCAACGATAGGTTAAGTGTATCGGCATTACGCAGTACTTTTAAAGCTGCTGTTTTTGATTTCAATGACCAGATCAGCTCCCGAAACAAGCCATAACTGGTAATTTTTGTGGAATCAACAAACAGGATTTTATCACCTTTTTTCAATCCGGCCATAAAGGCTGAGCTGGCTTTTTTGGTATTATCTTTATAAACAATGGTGTCGAGGACACTGTCAACAGCGAAGTCGAAATTATGGGCTTCAACGAAAAAATCGCGGATGTTTTTATTGTAGTTGCGGTACATGGTGTCCGGAACATTGATATCAATGGTTTTTCCGTTTCGGTCGACGGTAATGACCGAGCCCATCAGCACATTCGCTGAAGCAACATCTTTAAAACGTTCCACTTTTTTACCGTTTACCATAAGGATCTTATCGCCCGTCTGAAATCCGATTTCGCGGCCTGCCGGATAAGCATAGATTCCGTTCACTACCTGATCGCATGGCAGATACTCTTTTTCATAATACCAGATAACGCCTGCAAAAATGACCATTCCAAGGATCAGATTCATAAAGACTCCCGCCAGCATGACGATCAAGCGTTGCCAAGCAGGTTTAGAGCGGAACTCCCAGGGTTGGGGCGGTTGTTTCATCTGTTCTTTGTCCATAGACTCATCAATCATGCCGGCAATTTTTACATATCCGCCCAACGGAAGCCAGCCCATGCCGTATTCCGTATCTCCTTTTTTGAATTTAAAGATCCTGAATTTCCAGGCATCAAAAAATAAATAAAACTTTTCAACCCGGATCTTGAATGCCCGTGCGGCTAAATAATGTCCCAGTTCATGGATAAAAACCAATATTGACAAGCCCAGAATTAGCTGGGCAATCATAATAATCGTACTCATTTCTGTTTATTTTTTATTATTTCTTTTGTGATTTCTCTTGTTTCCCGGTCGCTCCGGAAATAATCATCCAGCGAAGGGTTTTTTATAAAGGACGATTTTTGCATACTGTGTTCGATGATGTTTGCTATGTCCAGAAATTTTATGGTGTCGTGTAAAAAGGCCCTGACAGCTATTTCGTTAGCGGCATTTAGTATGCAGGGCATGTTACCGCCGGTCTTCAGCGCCTCATAAGCGAGAACAATATTGTGAAACGTGTCGGTATCGGGTGTTTCAAAAGTAAATTCACGGATCTGCTGCCAGTCGATCCTCGGCAGTTTTGTATTAAACCTATCAGGATAACTGAAGGCATACAAAATCGGAAGCCGCATATCCGGCATTCCCAGCTGGGCTTTTACAGCTCCATCTGTAAATTGTACCATGGAATGTATGATGGACTGCGGATGCACCAACACTTCAATTTGTTCAGGGTTCAGATTGAAAAGCCACCGCGCTTCAATTACTTCAAGGCCTTTGTTCATCATTGTGGCCGAATCGATGGTGATTTTATCACCCATCACCCAGTTGGGGTGATTCAGCGCTTCAGCCTTGGTAATGTTGGCCAGAGCCGCACGGTCCTTACCCCTGAAAGGGCCGCCTGACGCAGTTAAGATAATCTTTTCAACCGGGTTGTGAAATTCCCCGGCCAGGGACTGAAAAATTGCTGAATGTTCAGAATCAACAGGGTAAATATTTACCGCTTCTTCTCTGGCTGTACGGGTAATGATTTCGCCTGCTACCACCAGAGTTTCTTTATTTGCCAGCGCTATTGGTTTTTTATGCCGGATAGCATTCAGTGTCGGGCGCAAACCGGCAAACCCCACAATAGCAGCCAGCACCATGTCAATTTGATCTGATTCAACAATTTGTTCCAACGATTCATTACCGGCAAACACTTTGATATCATGTTGCTCGAGCGCAGATTTTACCTGATGATAAAATTTTTCATTCGTGATAACCACCGCGTTGGGCATAAATTCCAGTGATTGTTCTATCAACAGGCCGGCATTGGAATCAGCGGTAAGGACCTCAGCCGAAAAAGCATCCGGAAACTCCCTGATGATTTCAAGGGCTTGTGTTCCGATGGAGCCTGTTGATCCTAATATGGCAATTCTTTTTTTCAAAAGATAAATGGTTATTTAAAAGACATGTATTCTTTGGGGTTTATGGCCGTTCCGTTGTACCAAAGTTCAAAATGAAGGTGGGGACCTGTACTCAGCTCGCCCGTTTCACCAATGATAGCAATTGGTTCGCCGGCATAAACATAATCCCCGCTTCTCTTAAGCAAAAAGGAATTATGCTTGTAAACAGAGATAATATTATTTGCGTGCTGCACAGCAATCACATAGCCGGTTTCCACGGTCCACCCGTTAAAGATCACCGTCCCGCTCAGGGTGGCTTTTACCGCATCATTTTTATTACCCAGAATATCAATGCCGTAATGCTTCTTTGCGGGATTGAACCCATTGTCCACGATGCCCTTCAGCGGAGTAAAAAAGAAAAAATTACTGATGCTGCTTTGGCCTTCTGATTCTTCTGAAAATGTCAGGTTGTACCGGTCGACGTTCTCAAACTCGCTGCGCAACGCTGAATCTTCAGGAGAAACTTCAAAATCAAGCGCCTTATATTTTGGCATGGTGCTGTCGGAAGGTTTTTTCAGGTCTGGTTCAGGAAAGTCTTTGCCTTCGATAATATATTTCAGGTTTTCCATGTATAAGCTTCTGCGGGCAAGCTCTTTTTCGAGTGAGTCGGTTTTCAGCATGAGTTTGTATACATCCCGCTGCAAGCCCACATCTCCGTATCCGGGAATATATTCGCGCAAAGGCGTATAGGCAATAATAAAAGTAGTGGCCACAATGAGCAATATCACGGCTGCGCCTACCACAACAAACACATTCATCCTTGACAACCTGAACGATACCATACGTTCAAAAGTCGAATCATTCATGATTACCAGGCGGTATTTATCATGAAGTTTTTTAAGGAATCGTTTCCAGCGGGATTGTGGTTCTGTTACCATAATAAAATATGGGTACAAATATCCGAAATTATTGTCATACTTTTGACCAGCGAGGCAAATTAACATTAAAAATCCGGGAATAATTAAAAAAATAAAATAATTTTGTAAAAATTAAGTTATTTTATCTTTAACCCTTCAACCGTGCATTCAAAATCTTTGTATAAAACTCTCTTGTGTGTTTTTTGTTGTTTTATGATCATTTCTTTTTCATGTTCAACAAAGAAAAACACCTTTACCAGAAGGGTTTATCACAATCTCACCGCACATTACAATGCTTATTTTAACGGCAAGGAAGCCTTAAAAGAAGGCGTCATTGAGTTGGGTAAGAAAAACAAGGATGATTATACCAAAGTACTCCCTGTTTTTGAACTTGGAACAAAAGCCGATGCACAGTCTGTTTATAACCTGCTGGACAGGTCTCTTGAAAAAGGTTCCATCGTGGTTCAGAAACATTCCATATTTATTAAAGGTGTCGAATACATCCGGTGGATTGACGACGGCTATATGCTTATTGGAAAATCTTATTTTTACAAACAGGAATATGACCTGGCGATGCAGACCTTCAATTTTGTGCTGAACCGTTTTAAAAATAACAGCATAAAATATGAGGCCACCATTTGGAAATCAATGGTATTAGTTCAACAGGGCAAACTTGACGACGCAGAAGCGCTGCTTGCTTCGATTGAAAAAAAGATTGAAAAAAACAAAAGCACCCGGGTTGCCGAAAAATTATACCCTTTGGCTTACAGCGATGTGCTGCTGAAACAGGAAAAATATGAAGAATCTATAGATTACCTGAAACAGGCGGTCGACCTTAACAAATCCAAACACATCCGGACCAGGCTGTATTTTATTCTTGCCCAAACCTACCAGCGGTCGGGGAATCCACAAAAATCAAGCGAATACTTCAAGAAGGTTATCAATATGAATCCCATATACGACATGGAATTTGCCGCGAAAATCAACCTGGCAAAAAGTTATGATGTCACCATGGGCGAAAGTAAGGATATTAAGAAATTACTTAACAAGATGCTGCGGGATGATAAAAACAAGGAATATCTCGATCAGATTTACTATGCGCTGGCGGAAATTTCACTGAAAGAGAATGATGTCCCGGGAGCCATGGAGAATCTGAAAAAATCAGCGCATACCAGTGTTTCGAATGATTACCAGAAATCAATATCGTATCTGAAACTTGCCGACCTGTATTTTGCAGAACCCCTTTATAAGGACGCTCAGGTATATTATGATAGCTGCGTCATATTTCTTCCAAAAAATTACCCGAATTACAGCCTGATCGAAAACAAAAAAAACACCCTGAATGAGCTTGTTAAAAACATTAAGGTGGTAGAACTTCAGGACAGCATGCAAATGTTGGCAAAATTACCTGCCGGGGAACGCAACAAAAAAATTGATGATATCATTGCCGAAATAATCAAAGAAGAACAACGTAAGCAGCAGGAAGAAATTGACCGCGCGAACAACCTGGCGCTGGCCCAGCAGAACAATGTAAACAACATGAGTATTCAGAATTCAGGGTCCTGGTATTTTTACAATCCGTCAACCATGGCCCTGGGATATACCGACTTTGTTAGAAAATGGGGCAACCGCAAGTATGAAGACTTGTGGCGGTTAAGTAATAAAGCTGTTACCGAAATTCAGTATCAGGAAATAGCAGATGAAGTTGATAGCAGCGGAATGAACAAGGATACCGTAGTGGTTAACCTGAAAGACCGCAACTATTACATTTCAAAACTGCCGAAAACCCAGGCCGACTTTGACACTTCGGACCTTTTGATTTGCAACGCACTGTTCAATATCGGGTACATTTATAAAGAGGCTTTATCCGATTATGATAAGGCCATAGAAGCTTTTGGCAAGCTGGAAAAACGGTTCCCTTCGTGCAAACAAATTCTTCCTTCTTATTTCAACCTGTATCAGATTTATACGTTTCAGGAAAACCTTCCCAAAGCCGATTATTACAAAAATTTAATTATAACGAAATACCCTGGCAGTGACTATGCTCAGATCATCCTCGACCCGAATTATTACGCCAAGCTTGAAGAACGAAACAACCGGCTGTCGGTGTTTTATAAAGAAACCTACCTCGCCTATGATTCAGGTCGTTATTCAGCGGTGATAAAAAACGCCGACAGTGTGCTTCAAACACAAAAAGATAAAATTCTCCTGCCAAAATTTGAACTGCTGAAAGCGTTGTCTATTGGGAAGACACAGCCGGTTCCGGTTTTTGAAACATCACTCAACAGTATTGTCAGCAAATACCCCGGGACAGATGTTTCTAAAAAAGCCCAGGAAATTCTTGATGCCCTAAAAAGGCCAAAAATCACGGCTGTAAATCAGGATCAGGTTTCCACACAGGATAGTGTTAAAGCCCCCGAAAAGGAAATCTACAAATACGAACCGGAAGCATTTCATTTTTATATCGCGGTGTTGGAAATGAAGGATGTAAACATCAATGACATCAGAATTTCTTATTCGGATTTGAATTTGAAATTTTTTTCAACCAAAAACTACAAAATTGACACCTGGTTCCTGGATGACAAACACGAAGTGTTGAATGTAAACCGCTTTAACAATAAAAACGATGCCATGGACTATTTGATGGCCATTGAAAATAACAAAGAACTACAACCGAAATTACAAAAAGCCGCATACAGGCATTTTATTATCTCTGCCTCTAACTACCCGGTATTTTATAAAAGTAAGGATGTGAATAAATACCTCGACTTTTTCAATAAAAATTATAAGAAATAAAAGTTATTTTTACAGTAATATAAACGTATAAGTAAAAAATCTACACCTTATGGCCAAAAATATCGAAATTGAAAATCCGGTCATTAATATTATTGGCGGCGGAACAAATATAAAAGGAGACATTAACGCCAGTGGCGATATGCGTATCGACGGCAAACTCACAGGTTCCATAAATTCGAAGGGCAAGGTTGTCATTGGTAGCACCGGAAGCGTTGAGGGTGAAATCGTTTGTCAGAATGCGGATTTTTCGGGAACCCTTCAGGGAAAAATTACCGTCACCGAATTGCTGGCAATGAAAGCTTCGGCACAGATCCTTGGCGACATTATTACGGGAAAACTCTCTGTGGAGCCCGGTGCAAAATTTTCCGGCACCTGCAAAATGACAGATTCCCCCCACAGACAAGCTTCCATGCCGCCTGTATCTGATGAAAAAACAGAAACTCCCGCTTAACGATTACGCCCGCTATTCCAGCATCGCACTCCAGATGCTGGTTATCATTGTGCTGGGCGTGGTGGGCGGTTACCTGCTTGACCAGTGGATCGGATGGAAATTTCCCGTCTTTACCATACTGCTTTCAATAGTTTCGGTTGCCGCTGCAATTTATATTGTAATTAAAGATTTTTTTAAAAAGAAATAAATGTTGTCAAAAAGAAAATTACTGATTAATACGCTGGCATTTTCTATTTTATTGGAAATTATTGCTGTAATAATGACGGTATCCATGTCCGGGGAAATCATCACACCGGCCCTGCCCTTTCTGGTGCCCTTTTTCTTTTCGGTATCCATACTTTCAAACTTGTGGTTACTGTCTGTTCCGGCCGAAAATCCGAATAAATTCGTCAGGATATTTATGATGGCCACCTTCCTGAAATTTTTCTTATACATTATTGTTCTGGTTGCTTATGTAATGCTGCAACGTGATGATGCGGTCAGGTTTATGTTCAGCTTTTTGGTGCTTTTTGTATTATTCCTTGTTTTCGACGTGATCATTTTGTTGCAATCATTGCCGAAGAAAAAGTAATTTTTTTCAGATCTGAACTTTTCAATTTTTTTCTCACCATAAAAGATCCTCTCATCAGATGGTTAAATTTCATCTCATCATTTCATTCATTTTTTAAAAAAAAATTTATTATTATGTTTTTTTTATAAAATGTTTATATTTGCCTCCTGTACTAACAATATGAAGTTATCTGAATAAATGTTGGCAAATACATTGAAATCAAAGGGTTATATTTTATTTACCTTATTTTTTTTAACTTTTTTTCTTTCGCAGAAAGCATTTTGTGAGGATAAAAAAGCATCAGAACACGAAGAACAAGGATTTAATGCCGGTAAAACCATTATTGAGCATATCGTCGATGCTCACGAATGGCATATTGCCAAATTCGGCGAAAAGCATATCAGCATTCCCCTGCCAGTGATACTTTATGATGATGGAAAAATTGTTGCGTTCATGTCGTCAAAATTTCATCATGGGACAGCCGAATATAAAGGATATAAGCTTGACGAAAAGGGAAAAATCATAAAGGTGGATGAAAGCGCAAAACCGCCCCTGGATTTTTCCATTACGAAAAATGTCGTCTCTCTTTTTATTAGCGTCATTCTGATTTGCTGGATATTCATTTCAATAGCCCGCAGATTCAAGAAACATCAGAACGAAGCGCCAAAAGGCTTACAGTCGTGGCTGGAACCGCTGATACTTTTTGTCCGCGATGATATCGCTAGGCCTGCCATAGGTGAAAAACGATATGAAAAATACATGCCCTACCTGCTGACTATTTTCTTTTTTATTTTTATAAACAACCTGCTTGGCCTGATACCGTTTTTCCCTGGTGGGGCAAACCTTACCGGAAATATAGCGGTAACGATGGTGCTGGCATTGTTTACATTTATAATCACCACGATCAGCGGAAATAAACATTACTGGAAAGAAATATATAACGCACCCGGCGTGCCCTGGTGGTTGAAGGCAATACCGTTAATGCCCATCGTGGAAATCGTCGGGGTTGTCACAAAGCCATTTGTTCTGATGGTCCGTCTCTTTGCCAACATCACTGCCGGGCATATCATCGCCCTTGGTTTTATCAGCCTGATCTTTATATTCGGTCAGATGTCGCCCGGTGCAGGATACGGTTTTTCGATCATCTCGGTTTTCTTTTATATTTTTATGGGATTACTGGAGTTACTGGTCGCCTTCATCCAGGCTTATGTTTTCACCTTGCTTTCGTCACTGTATTTTGGAATGGCGATAGCAGAACATCATGAATCAGCACATTAATAAAAAATAAAATAAATTAACTTAAATTAAAAATTATGTCATTAATGTCAGTTTTATTACAAGCAGCCGCTGATTTTGCTCCTATAGCAAAAATGGGCGCAGGCATCGGGGCAGGAATCGCTTCAATTGGCGCAGGCCTTGGTATTGGAAATATCGGAAAAGGCGCCATGGAATCTATCGGCAGACAGCCTGAAGCCGTAGGTGATATCCGTTCAAATATGATTGTGGCGGCAGCCCTTATCGAAGGTGTTGCATTTTTTGCTATCGTTGTTTGCTTGCTTATACTTTTCATCTAACAAGCATTTATGTGGCAAAAACTCCTGACCGTGATTTCAGGAGCATTATTGTTTTGACATTAACTATAAAAGTTAAATAATATGGAACTAGTAACTCCCGGTATCGGACTTATATTCTGGATGACGCTTTCATTCCTGTTTTTGCTGCTTATTTTGAAAAAGTATGCCTGGAAACCGGTGTTGAAAATGCTCAAAGAACGTGAGGATAAAATCGAAGATTCTTTGCAGCAGGCCGAAAAAGCTCATGAGGAAATGAAGCAATTAAAATTCAGCAACGAAGAACTGCTGAGAGAAGCAAAAAACGAGCGGGATAATATTCTTCGTGATGCCAGGGTTATCAGGGAAAAACTTATTGAAGAAGCACGGACAAAAGCCACGGAAGAAGCCGACCGTATTGTTGAATCTGCCAAAGAAAGCATTAAATACGAAAAACTGGAAGCCCTCACCGACCTGAAAAACCAGATTGCTTTGTTGTCGGTTGATATCGCTGAAAAGTTAATTCAGCAAGAACTTTCAAAAGATGATAAGCAGAATAAACTGATTGAAAAGTTTCTGAGCGATATCAATTTCAACTAAGAAACAACTAGTGTAATGAAAACCGAACGAATTGCCAACCGATATGCCAGGGCGCTCCTTTCTTTCGCACTGGAAAAAAACCTGCTTGAGGAAATCCATAAAGATATGGTGCTCCTTGAAGAAGTGTGTGCCAGCAGCAAGGATTTGGTCCATTTTTTAAATAATCCGGTAATAACCAATTCAAAGAAGTTGTCCGTTTTTAATGCGGTGTTTTCCGGAAAATTAAATCCGCTATCCTTTCAATTTCTTGAAATCCTTATCAGGAAACGCCGGGAGATGATGATCCGGGAAATTGCTGTTGAATTTATTCGGCTTTATAAGGAACATCACAACATCAAGACGGTATATTTTAAAACCGCTGCTGCTCCAAATGAAAAAAATATTCAATTGCTGAAAGACGCATTGAGCAAAGTGTTTTCTTCAAAAATAGAGTTGATCAGCGAAGTAAACGAAAACCTCATCGGCGGCTTTGTTTTTAATGTGGACGATCTGCAATATGATGCCACGGTCAGAAGAAATATCAACCGCCTGAAAAAGGAATACAATGTAAATATTTATGTACCCAAATTTTAAATATTTTTTTGAATGTCAGAAATTAAACCAGCAGAAGTAACTGCAATTTTACGCCAGCAACTGGCCGGGTTCAAATATGAATCTGAACTTGAAGAAGTCGGCACTGTGCTTCAGGTAGGAGACGGCATTGCCCGTGTTTACGGCCTTACCAAAGTAGGTTCCGGCGAATTGGTGGAATTTGAAAAAACAGGGGTTAAAGGTGTCGTTCTGAATCTTGAAGAAGACAATGTAGGTGTCGTTTTGTTGGGCGAATCGGATAATATTATCGAAGGGGATATCGTAAAACGAACCCTCCGTATCGCTTCAATAAATGTCGGTGAAGGCATGCTCGGCAGGGTTATTAACACCATCGGCGAGCCTATCGACGGCAAAGGGCCGATTGAAGGTCCCGTTTATGAGATGCCCATCGAACGTAAAGCCCCGAGCGTTATCTTCAGGCAGCCCGTAAACCAGCCGTTACAAACCGGTATAAAGGCCATCGACGCCATGATCCCGATCGGACGCGGCCAGCGTGAGCTTATCATCGGCGACCGCCAGACCGGTAAAACAGCTATCGCTATTGATACCATCATCAATCAAAAATCTTTTTACGAAAAAGGGGAACCGGTCTATTGTATTTATGTTGCCGTCGGCCAAAAAGGCTCTTCTGTGGCCAATATTGTAAAAACCCTGGAAGAAAAAGGCGCCATGCCTTATACGGTCATCGTTTCAGCGACTGCCTCTGACCCTGCAGCCATGCAGTTTTATGCTCCTTATGCCGGCGCGGCCATCGGTGAATTCTTTAGAGACACCGGACGCTCTGCATTAGTGGTTTATGATGATTTATCCAAACAGGCTGTTGCTTACCGCGAAGTGTCGCTTTTGCTTCGCCGCCCGCCCGGACGTGAAGCTTACCCCGGCGACGTGTTTTATCTGCACTCAAGATTGCTCGAACGTGCTGCCCGCGTGATCACTTCTGACAAAATCGCACAGAAAATGAACGACCTCCCGGAATCCATCAGGCCTATGGTGAAAGGCGGTGGTTCGCTGACGGCATTGCCTATTATTGAAACACAGGCGGGAGACGTTTCTGCGTACATTCCTACCAACGTAATTTCTATTACCGACGGTCAGATATTCCTTGAAACCACCCTGTTTAACTCCGGTATAAGGCCGGCTATCAATGTGGGTATTTCGGTATCGCGCGTTGGAGGAAGCGCCCAGATCAAACCTATGAAAAAAATTGCCGGTACCCTGAAACTCGACCAGGCTCAATACCGCGAATTAGAGTCATTCCTTAAATTCGGCTCCGACCTTGATGCCGCGACCAAAGCCGTTCTCGACAAAGGGGCAAGAAACGTGGAAATCCTGAAACAACCACAATATTCCCCAATGAGGGTGGAGCACCAGATTGCCATCATCTATTGCGGAACCAAAGGGTTATTACAAAAGGTCCCTGTGAAAAATGTCGTCAATTTTCAGGATGATTTCCTGAATCATCTTGACAGCTATCACAGCGAACTGCTGGTGAACCTCAGCAAAGGCGTGCTGACGGATGAAATGACCAAAGAACTGGAGGACGCTGCAAAAGACATTATTCATAAATACGAAGCGTAATTTTTAGAATGTAATTCAGAATAATACATGGCAGGATTAAAAGAAGTACGAATTCGGATTGCCTCTGTTAACACCACGAAGCAGGTAACCAGCGCCATGAAAATGGTTTCGGCAGCCAAGCTTAGGCGTGCACAGGGCGCCATCCTGAAACTTCGCCCTTATGCAAACAAACTAAGCGGCCTCCTTTCGGAATTAAGCGGCAGTAACAATATGCCGGAGGATATCTTGTACTTTAAAAAAAGAAAAATTCATAAGGTTTTACTCGTAGTGATCAATTCGAACCGGGGATTGTGCGGTGCTTTTAATACGAATATCATCAAAGCGGTCATGGCGCATATCCAAGCCGATTATCGCGAATTGAATGAAAAAGGGAACCTGCATTTGCTGACTGTTGGAAAAAAAGCTACTGATTTTTTTACAAAACGTAATTTTAAGGTGATTGAACACGCTGACAGTATTTACGATAATCTTACATACGAAAAAACCAGTGAATTCGCTAATAAGCTTATGGATCTTTACACCTCCGGGGCTTACGACAGGATTGAAATAATTTACAACCAGTTTAAAAATGCCGTTTCACAAATCCTTACCACGGAACAATTTTTACCCATTGAAAAAATAAATCAAAAAAGTAATGTTTCGCAGGCAAATACTGATTATATTTTTGAGCCGGATAAGGAAATCATCTTAAAAGAATTAGTGCCAAAATCCTTGAAAATTCAGGTGTATAAAGCCATCCTCGATTCATGGGCTTCAGAACAGGGCGCCCGTATGTCGGCCATGCAAAAAGCCACCGATAATGCGGAGGAACTGATGAAATCGCTAAAACTTTCTTATAACAAGGCGCGCCAGGCAACCATTACCAATGAGATTATCGAAATCGTCAGCGGGGTAAATGCCCTGAAGGGTTAACCTCATTTCACAATAATAAAAAAAACCCGACATTTCATGCGGGTTTTTTTTATGCAGTAAATTTTGTAAAAACAAATATTCAGATACCATTTTATATAAAACAATTTTGTACATTTGTATCACATAATTTTTAAAAAGGAGGATAATATGTTTTCAAAAAAAATGGAAAAAGCCTTGAACGATCAGATCAATGCTGAATTATTTTCATCATACTTATACTTATCAATGGCTGCTTACTTTACAAGGAAAAACCTTCCGGGTTTTGCACATTGGATGAATATCCAATCTCAGGAAGAAAATGCACACGGTATGATATTCTTCAATTTTGTCAATGAACGCGGCGGCAATATAGAATTACAGGCAATCGAAAAACCGGCATTTGAATGGAATGGGCCCATCGAAGTTTTTGAAGAAGTATTGAAACATGAGCAAAAAGTAACTTCGTTGATCAATAACCTGGTAAATATTGCCATAGAGGAAAAAGACCACGCAACCAATAACAAACTGCAGTGGTTTATTGCCGAACAGGTTGAAGAAGAGGCTAACGCTACGGAAATTTTAGAACAGCTAAAGATTGTTGAAGGTAAAGGCCAGGGATTATTGTTGCTTGACCGCGAGTTGAAAACCCGTATTTTTGTAAATCCAATTACGCAAGCGGTTTAGTCATTTTGATTTTGATAAAAACCAAGCTGCTTTAGAAATAGGGCAGCTTTTTTTATGTTTTTAGCCGCCCTGAAATTATTTTTATTAAAAACTCTTATAGATGTATTTTGAATAAAAATGCTACATTTGTCGATTATTTAAATTAAAAATTATATGAAAAAAATTTATTTGTTCATGGCTTTTTTTGTAGCCATATGCTTTAGCTTAAATGCACAAAATGAAATCCCGCAAAGTAACCCTGGTGTGACAAATGCCGGTTTTTTAACATTTGACAACTCTAATCATAAGGTTATGACAGAGGGTAAAATCGTAAAACAAAATAATCATCAGAAAGCAAAAGCGGTGATTTTTTCCGAGACGTTCGGAACCGGAGTGTTACCGGTAGGATGGGATACCATAGATAATACAACGGGTGGTGTTTGGGAATTTAATAATCCTGGTGGCCGTTCTATTAATACCACAACAGCTGCAAACGGCTTTGCTATTTTTGATAGTGATCACTATGGTAATGATGGGGTTACTGAAAATGCTGATCTGATCACTCCCGAAATAAATTGTTCTGCATTAACCGTCGTAAAACTTTCTTTTGAACATTATTATTATGAGTATTCCAACAGTACGGCAACCGTATCTGTCAGCGGTGATAATGGAAGTACCTGGACCGTTCTGCAGTCATGGACTACCACTGGTACTGCGAATGCCGAAGTTGCAGAATATGATATTTCTGCAGTTGCAGCCGGCCATTCCCAGGTGAAAATTAAATGGAATTTCGTTGGAGATTATGCCTGGTATTGGGCTGTCGACGACGTTAAAGTTTATGAACCTGAAGCAAATGACCTTGCCATGCAATCTATAGATATAAACCTTGCAGTGACTCCGGGAAGTGTAATCCCAAAAGCCACAATTATTAATAATGGGAGTGTTGCCCAAAATAATTTCAATGTGCAAATGAAAATTAATTCGACCGTTCCATACGACCAAACGGTGATGGTTACCAGCAGCCTCGCTCCGGGAGCAACAACCCAGGTTACCTTCCCGGCATGGACAGCGCCTCTCGGGGCATGGACAGCTACTGCAAAAACACTTTTGGCAGGTGATGCAAATGCCTCGAACGATTCACTTCAAAAGAGTATCAATGTTTTTTCATCATTAACAACTGCTTTTTGTTTTAAGAATAATCTGCAACCTTCAAAATTTTACCTGCAAGCCCCAGATATGGGCTTTCAAGATATGGGTTCTGCAGTTTCCTGGTATGCAAGAGGCGGATCGTATATTGCAACGGGTGCAGACACCTATAGTTGGTATGTCCTGGGTTCTGATTTCAACCTTTACTCGGTTGACACGCTAACAGGTGTTACTACCCTGATTGGGCCTTTGGGAATAGCGCCAGCTTTTTGTTCCGGATTAACTTACGACAAGTCAACCTCGACATTATATGCCGCTGCACTTAACGGCTCGTATCCTGATTTCACATTTAGCCTTTATACAGTTAGTATGAGCACTGGGGCAGCAACGTTGGTGGCAAACGGCGATAGCACGGGAACATTCATTGAAATCGCCTGCAATTCATTAGGGCAAATGTATGCTATTGAACACAGACCATCTGCAAACGGCAGGTTGTGGTCCATAGATAAAACAACTGCTGCATTTACCCTTATTGGTATTGATCTGGGTAGTATTTCATCTGCAAATTTTCAGGATATTGAATTTGCTCCGGATGATATTTTGTATTATACAGCTTCAATGGGGACAAGCGGTGTTCTGGATGGCCTATACACCATTAATACATCAACAGGTACTGCCACTCTTTTAGGAGGCTTCCCCGTTGCTAACACACAGGTTGTTGGAGTTGGAATAAAAACACCTTATGAACCTATAACAAATACTGAAGAATTTAACGAACGTAACTTCTCCCTTTTTCCAAATCCGGCATCTGACAAGATCAGTGTTATTTCAAAAAATCATGAAACGATAAAAAGTGTTAAAGTCTTTTCAGTTTCAGGGCAATTGGTTTATGAGGAAAATGTAAATTTCATAGCCACAACCATCAATACAAGCGATTTTGAAGAAGGTTATTATATTGTGCAGGTATTGACAGATAATGGGATCTCAACCGGAAAAATTTCTGTTATCAGATAATTTTATTTTCAGTTTTTGAAGAAGGCTGTCTCATAAGGGCAGCCTTTTTTTATAATTAAAAAAATGATTCCTGTTTTAATTGCTCATTTTTTTCTACTTTTGCACCATCAAAATAAAAAATATGGCTTCAGGAATTTCTCTTTTTTCAGGCAGGGCAACGCGTTATCTTTCGGAAAAGATAGCTTTAAGCTACGGGAAAAAACTTGGTGACGTTTCATATGCCGTTTTCAGTGATGGCGAATTTCGGCCCTCCTTCGATGAAACCATCAGGGGTGATGAGGTCTTTATTATCCAGTCCACGTTTCCACCAGCAGAGAACCTCCTTGAAATGTTCATGATGATTGACGCTGCCAAACGCGCATCAGCACGAAATATCATTGCCGTTATACCTTACTTTGGATTTGCGCGCCAGGACAGGAAAGACAAACCTCGCGTACCCATCACATCAAAACTTATTGCCAACCTGCTTACCGCGTCGGGGATCAACAGGCTCATCACCATGGACCTGCACGCAGACCAGCTGCAAGGCTATTTTGATATTCCTGTTGACCATTTATATGCTTCCACGATTTTCGTTCCTTACCTCAAAAGCCTTAATCTTGCAAACCTGACCATGTCGTCACCCGACACCGGCGGGACAAGAAGGGCCGGAACGTATGCAAAATACCTCGAAGCAGAACTGGTCATCTGCTTTAAACAGCGCTCAAAACCAAATCAGGTGGGCAACATGGTGGTCATCGGCGATGTGAAAGACAAAAATGTGGTGCTGGTTGATGATATTATCGATACCGCCGGCACGATTACCAAAGCGGCCGATCTAATCATGGAACAAGGCGCTGCCAGCGTAAGGGCCATGTGTACCCATGCTATTTTATCCGGTAATGCCTGCAAAAAAGTCCGGGAATCTGCCCTCACAGAACTGATCGTTACCGATACCATTCCTTTGAGTGAAGAATCCCAGCAAAATAAAAAAATTAAAGTGCTGTCCACGGCAAATCTTTTTGCTGACGTAATCAACAGCGTGGTAAATTGTGAGTCGATCAGTTCGCATTTTCAGTTTACTTCTATGCAATAAATAAAAACAAATAGTTACAAACAATTAAATTTTAAAATTATGAGAACAGTATCAATGAGCGGTTTCCTTCGCGGAAACGTAGGGAAAAAA
>DAOQAT010000003.1:0-81948 GCA_035354195.1 Bacteroidales bacterium
CGCCCGGCATGCTTACAGGTCCACTAACCTCGCTGTCAAAACCGGTCAGCCCCTGCGGTGCAAAGATACAAAAAAATTCGCAATTATTTGGTGATTTCAGCTGTTTCCTCAAATTTAATATCCTTCGGGATCGCAAACTTTTCGTGAGGTATAGCTACATTCTCCTCGATTTTGGTAGCTTCCATGCTGATGCTTATCCCGCCAACCTCTGAATCAGTCTTTAAGGTGATCCCCTTCCACACATAATAAGTCCCTTTCAGCTTTGCAGATGCAATCTCCATGGTGTAGACATCACAGCTGCGGCCAAGTATCATCGCTGTTCCATTCTTTTTAATATGGAACTCCCGGGCCATTTCCTTTGTGATCGCATTAAAATGGATATTGTTCGGATTTTTTTTGTCTACCAACGAACGTTTCCCGGTCTTATCATCAGGATTATACATATACACGTACAACGAATCAGAAAGCGTACATTGCCGTACCTTCATGCCCATCATCTCCTGGCTGACTTCAGTCAGCTGCTTTTCTCCGTAGTCGTCCATGTACATCACAATTTGCTGTGTCATCCCAAATGTGGAGGACTTCATGTGTATAATCGCAGACTTTAAATCAATTTTCTTTAGATCAGCCGGAACCTTATCAACAAATGCAATACTTGTATCGCCTTTTATTTCAACCTGCCCGGAATTTTTATTGCCCGAACAGCTCCACAGCATCACGGCTGCAACAGAAACCAAAAAAAAATTTTTTCTCATGGATACGGTTTTAATTTATCTGAAGCCCTTTGACAAAAGGGATTATCTCGTTCATAAAATTATAAAAATCATGATCAAATTCATGATAATGCTTAAAAATTTCTCCGGCAGCTTCATTCAGGTTTTTTGCATAACGCGTCCGGAACGAAAGGCCCCGGAAAAAAAGCCTGAAACTGTTGGGATTGCCGTAGTATTCAAGCCAGTTGGTGGAGACCATATGCGGAAGCATACGTTTCATGCGTATCGGCAGGATAGAATATTCTGACAACAATGATTTATAAATGCCTGCAACAAAAAGCGACAAATTTTCGCTGTGATAACGGCTCCAGTTTGCAGCCAGAAAATGATCGTAAAACATGTCAACAATAACGGGGGCATACAGGCTAAACCGGCTGTCGATGCGGCTCACGCTCTTCTTAAAATGCTCATTGTTATCCGTAAAATCATCGATCTGATGGTGGAGCCGGATGCCGTTTCTGATTTGCTCGTTATACCTTGCCGGGCTGCCTTTCAATGTGTCAGCAATAAAATTCCCAACAAGGATGTCGCCTTTATCGAAAGAAAGATAAGCGTGGGCCAGATAATTCATATGTACAAAAATAACAGAAAAATCAATACTTTGTAAAGACTGTACCACAGAAAAATTCATTTGACATATTTTTTGTAATTTTGTTTCGCAATAATTTTTCCGCGTTAAATTTTTGATGGATAAATAAATCCATTTTTATCAAAACAAAACCACCTATGAATACTCAAGAATTTCAACAGACGATTCTGCAGGGAATACCCGATCTGCTACCGGACCCACAACCTTATGATAATTCCGTTAACCATGCACCAAAACGTAAAGACATACTTACGCAGGAGGAAAAAAAACTTGCCTTAAAAAATGCCTTACGTTATTTCGATAAAAAACACCACGAAATACTTGCACCCGAATTCCTGAATGAATTGAATGAATACGGACGTATTTACATGTACCGCTTCCGCCCAACATATAAGATGTTTGCCAGGCCAATCACTGATTATCCGTGCAAATCACATCAGGCCGCTGCCATCATGGTTATGATCCAAAACAACCTGGACCCTGCCGTGGCACAACATCCGCACGAACTGATCACCTACGGAGGCAACGGCGCAGTATTCCAAAACTGGGCACAGTACCTGCTGACGATGAAATACCTCGCCACCATGGCCGACGATCAGACACTGGTCATGTATTCCGGGCATCCTATGGGATTGTTCCCTTCGCATAAAGATGCGCCACGGGTGGTGGTTACCAACGGCATGGTTATTCCCAACTATTCCAAACCCGACGACTGGGAACGGTTCAACGCCCTCGGTGTTTCCCAGTACGGGCAAATGACCGCCGGTTCATACATGTATATCGGCCCTCAGGGAATTGTTCACGGCACCACCATTACCGTACTTAACGCAGGAAGAAAAATTGATAAAACCGGCGAAGGCCTTTCCGGAAAATTATTCGTAACCTCGGGCCTCGGCGGCATGTCGGGCGCACAACCCAAAGCAGCTGTCATCGCCGGTGTCATCGGAGTCATTGCCGAGATCAACCCAAAAGCCGTGCAAACACGCTTCAGCCAGGGCTGGGTCGATGAGGTACATACCGATCTTGACGAACTAATACTACGCATCAAAAAAGCAAAAGAAAACAAGGAAGCCGTGTCGCTTGCTTACCAGGGTAATATTGTGGACCTCTGGGAAAAACTTGCAAATGAAAATATCCATGTGGATCTTGGTTCCGACCAGACCTCGCTGCATAACCCGTGGTCAGGAGGTTATTATCCTGCAGGATTATCTTTCGAAGAATCGAAAAAAATGATGGCTGAACAGCCTGACATGTTCCGTGAAAAAGTCCGTGAATCCTTGCGCAGACAAGTGAAGGCTATCAACACGCTGGCGGCTGAAGGAATGTATTTTTTTGATTACGGCAATGCCTTTTTACTGGAAGCAGGCCGTGCAGGCGCCGATATCATGAAAGCAAACGGAGATTTTATCTATCCTTCGTATGTTCAGGACATCATGGGCCCCATGTGCTTTGACTACGGATTTGGGCCGTTCCGCTGGGTATGCACCTCCGGCAAACCGGAAGACCTTGATAAAACGGACCAGATCGCCATGCAGGTCCTTGAAAAAATTGCCGAAACATCACCCGCAGAAATTCAGCAACAGATGAAAGATAACATCCGCTGGATCAGGGAGGCAAAGAAAAACAAACTGGTGGTCGGTTCTCAGGCACGCATACTTTATGCCGATGCCCAGGGACGCACCAACATTGCCGAAGCATTTAACACGGCCGTCCAAAAAGGTGAAATCTCCGCTCCTGTTGTTATTGGCCGCGACCACCATGATGTTTCCGGGACAGATTCACCGTACCGCGAAACGTCAAATATCTATGACGGCTCACGGTTTACCGCCGATATGGCCGTTCAGAATGTCATCGGCGATTCGTTCCGGGGCGCCACCTGGGTGTCGGTGCATAACGGCGGCGGCGTTGGCTGGGGTGAAGTGATCAACGGCGGCTTCGGGATGGTACTGGATGGTTCCGGAGATGCTGACCGACGCTTAAAATCAATGCTGTTCTGGGATGTAAATAACGGCATCAGCCGCCGCAGCTGGGCCCGTAATCCGGGCGCCATGTTTGCCATTCAAAGAGCTATGAAAAATGAACCAAAACTTCAGGTGACATTCCCTAATTTTGCCGATGATGATTTGATAAACAAGCTGATATAATTCTCTGGAACAATATTTGTGATTCATGTTGCCCTAAAAAAATTACCTATGAAAAGCCTGTTAAAATATACCGCATTTTTTCTGATTATCGGCCTTTTGGCGCTGAGTTCCTGTGATCCTAATGAAGGCATCGATCCCGATCAGGATGTCAGGGCGCCTTACCTGGGAACCTGGTTATGTACCGAGTTATCCGGCATGACATACAACGTCACCGTTACGCTCGACCAGGCCAACAGCACACAAATACTTATCGGAAATTTCCATTTTTATGGCGCCAACGAAAAGGCTTATGCCATAGCCACTGCAAACAACCTGACCCTGCCGTCACAAGTAATATGCGGTAATACTGTGCACGGTTCGGGAACCCTGGTTAACGACAATAAATTTACGTTGAAATATTATGTTAATGATGGCGCCGATATTGACACCATCAACGCAACCTATACCAAGTAACTAAAAATTTCTGCTGACAATCCTTGTCTGCGTTTTACTCAACTCCGAAACAACATCGCCATAGATCTTGTGTAATTCCTCCAGGTTTGAAGAATAGAACTTCAGGCTTTCATTGTATTTTTTATAGTTTATCTGATGCTTTTGAAGTATCTGGTAAAAGTAAAGATTGTTCAGGGAATCGACATTTTTCTGATCCAGGGAAGCCTGTACCAGAGAAGCTTCGGCAAGATGAAAATCAACCAGCACCTGTACCATCTGGTCAGGAGGTATCACTTCCGGTGGTATGCTGACTTTTTTTTCTTTGGAACAGGCCGTCACTGCAACCAGGCACACCAGCAATATCAGGATCTTTTTTATCATGTTCAGGATGAAATTTTCATTTGGATTTAAAACGCAGCCTCATACCTTTTATTTTATCTGAAACCTGCTGACCGTCATAAACCAAATGGCCGTTTACAAAGGTATGCGATATTTCGGAATGAAACAACTGTCCTTCAAGAGGTGACCATTTACATTTGTATAAAATATTGTCATTGCCTACGGTGGTTGTTGATTGCAGGTCGGCCACCACGAGGTCGGCAAAATAATTTTTCCGGAGATACCCTCTGTTCTCCACATTAAAACATGTTGCCGGTTTATGGCACATCAGTTCAACAATTTTTTCGAGTGATATTTGTTTTTTGAAATAAAACTCAAGCATCATCTGAAGTGAGTGTTGGATCAACGGGCCTCCCGAAGGCGCTTTAAAATATAATTGCTGTTTTTCCTCCAGGGTGTGCGGAGCGTGGTCGGTGGCCACAATATCAATGGTTCCGTCAAGAATGGCATCAAACAGCGCCTGGCGGTCCTGCTCCGTTTTTATGGCGGGGTTCCATTTGACAAAGTTTCCCTTGGACTTGTATGCGGTATCGTTGAACCACAAATGATGCACGCAAACCTCTGTTGTAATTCTTTTTTCTGAGAGAGGGACGTTCCTTTTCAGCAGGCCAAGCTCTGCAGCTGTTGATAAATGCAGAATATGAAGGCGCGTATTGTTTTTTTCGGCAAGCGCCACGGCTCTTTTGGTAGATATATAACAAGCTTCGGCACTCCGGATCATCGGGTGATATTCCACAGGAACATCCTCCCCGAATTTTTGCCGGTAAATCTCAACATTTTTCCTGATGGTGGCCTCATCTTCGGAATGCACGGCAATCAGGTAAGGAAGGCTAAAAATCTTTTGCAGGGCCTCCGGATCATCCGTCAGTAAATTGCCGGTGGAGGATCCCAGAAAAACTTTTATTCCGCAATGGTTTGCCGGGTCAAATTTCAATAACTGATCATAATTATCATTTGTTCCGCCAAGGTAAAACGAAAAATTAGCCAGGGATTTTTCAGCGGCCAGGGAATATTTCTGTTCCAGAAGTTCGATCGTCGTGGCAGGGGGCTTGGTGTTAGGCATTTCCATGTAGCTGGTCACGCCGCCGGCAACCGCGGCAGCCGATTCAGAGGCTATATCGGCTTTGTACTCCATACCCGGTTCCCGAAAATGAACCTGGTCATCAATAACCCCGGGCAACAGGTATTTGCCTGATGCATCTATGATTTCCAAATCATGTTGCTGTATAAAATCGTCGGGAAGCTCAATCCTCCCATCCATATCTGCAATCAGGCCATCAAGGACCAGGACATCGCTCCTAATTATTTGGCCCTCATTGATGGCCAGCGCGTTTTTTATCAGGTAATTGCGGTTCATGGATCAGATTAACAAAAACGAAGAATATCGCGAACCCGCTAGGCAACTTTTTTATATGTGCGGAACCAGCTTCTTACTTTTAAAGATATAACGCCAAAAACAGCTTCTTTAAAAATGCCCTTACTCATCTTGGACTGTCCTTCGGTGCGGTCTGTAAAAATAATTGGTACCTCCATGATCTTAAAACCATGTTTCCAGGTGGTGAATTTCATTTCGATCTGAAAGGCATATCCAATAAAATGAATTTTTTCGAGGTTGATGGTTTCAAGTACTTTCCGTGTATAACATTTAAAACCGGCCGTAGTATCCCGGATTTTCATCCCGGTAACAAAGCGCACATAAGCGGAAGCATAATAAGACATCAGCACCCGGCCCATTGGCCAGTTCACGACATTAACACCGTTGATATAACGCGAACCAATGGCCATGTCAGCGCCATCTTGAGCACATGCCTGATATAAGCGGATCAGGTCATCGGGGTTATGTGAAAAGTCGGCATCCATTTCAAAAATATAATCATAATGGTGCGCCAATGCCCACTTAAAACCGTGGATGTATGCGGTTCCCAGGCCAAGTTTGCCCTTGCGTTCTTCAATAAATAAACGGTCCGGGAACTCAGTCATGAGATTTTTCACAATGGCAGCTGTTCCATCGGGAGAATTATCTTCAATGATCAGAATATTGAATTCCTTGGGCAGCGAAAAGACTTTCCTGATGATCTTTTCAATGTTTTCCTTTTCGTTGTACGTCGGGATTATTACAATGCTGTCTATCACTTGTGATTTTTTTAAATTGAAAGGAAACAAATGTATAACAAATTGATAGTTTGTCAAAATAAAATCGATAATTTATCAAAATAAATATCTGTTTACATGAAAACTATCGTTTTTTTACTTAATTTTGTAAGTTGTATCCAACTTTTATAATCCAACATTGAAAAAAATACTAATTAAAAACAAACCATTATGAAAAAGAAATTTTTACTTTTAATTGCAGTTCTGTTCTCTGGCATCTTTGCCTCAAGCGGACAGGTGATCATTTCACAAATTTACGAAGGGACTTCGTATAACAAATATGTTGAAATTACAAACCTCGGAAGTACTTCAGTAGATTTGACCGGTTACAGCATTCAGCTTTTTTCGAACAAATCTGAAATCGGGACAAACACCCCAACAGGCACCTATAATCTGGCCATCACACTAAATGCAGGCCAGTGTTTTCTATTAAGACATGGATCTGCCACCACACCATCTTATGCATTAACTTATACACCCGGAGACACCAGTAGTAAGGCTGCAAATTTCAACGGCGCCGGTACCGGCACTCCGATTGCAAATACAGATATTGTTGCTCTGTATAATGGAACCACCCTTGTGGACGTTTTCGCATGGGGCACTTTTCAGTATTCAAATCAATCCTATTACAGAAATGCCGTTATAACAGCCCCAAACACTACTTTTACAGAAGGCGAATGGACTACGGTAACAAACGCCGCTGTTGACGGAGCTGCATTAAATACCATCGAACGCCTTGGCTATCATCTTTCCGGTGGCGTTACCACCCCTACTGTTCTTATTTCTTCTCCCGCTGAAGGTGCAACCATTTACACCGCTGATGTGAATGTTGCTTTTACCCTTTATAATTTTGTTATGAATACCGATGGACATATTCATTACACCCTTGACGGTGGAAGCTCAAATGAATATACCTTAACGGATCCGATTGCTCTTACAGGACTTACCACTGGAGCACATAAAGTTGTGGTAACCCTGGTTGACCCAAGCCACAATCCTCTGACACCCAATGCTGCAGATAGTGTAAACTTCAACGTGAATTTAGTTCCACCGGCTTACAAAACAATTTATCAAATTCAATATACTACACTGCCAACAGGCGATTCACCACTGATGGATTCTATCGTTACCACTTCAGGTGTGGTTACGGCTTCTTATGCTTCCGGATATTTTATTCAGGATGGCACCGATCCATGGAACGGGCTTTATGTCTATGATAACACACACGCCCCGGCATTGGGTGATAGCATAACAGTAGTTGGTACAGTTAGTGAATATTATAACTATACCGAATTAAAAACTATCGCTTCCCTTATCACAAATGCTACCGGCAAACCAATACCTGCCTCAATCCCACTTACCACGGCAACGGTTAAAAGCGAACAATACGAAGGTATGCTTGTTAATCTGAACAACGCTCAGTGCGTGGTAAACAACGCCGCCGGCTGGTGGAAAGTACTCCAGGCAACAGACACCTGTGAAATCGGAAAATTAATGTACCCATTCCCGGGCGCTGTTATTGGAACCTATTATGATGTTACCGGTTGTGTAAATTATACATTTAACCAATTTACCGTAGAACCCAGAGACGTTAACGATATTCAGGTTCACGTAGGTATCAATGAAACAGCAGCACAGGCTTTCAGCATTTATCCGAACCCGGTTTCTGCTAATTTAAACATCAGCAATATTGAAGGAATTGACCAGGTAACGATTTCAAACATCCTTGGTGAAACCATCATGACCCAAAAAGTTAACGGAAACAATTCCAGCTTAAATGTTGCAAAACTGCAGAGCGGTATCTATTTCGTTACCTTTATTAAAGACAATAGCATTGCCGGTACAAGAAAATTCATCAAACAATAACCGTCAATCTGCAAAATCAAAAAAGCTGCTTCGGAAACGGAGCAGCTTTTTTTACATCCTATGGGAGCTATTTTTCAATAATCAGCTTCCCGCTTTTTATAAAAATCTCAGCATTTAATAATCTGTAAAAATATATGCCGGGAGCCATACTGCTCAGATCGATTTGATTCAAAACATTGCTTTGTATTTCCTTCGCATAAATCTGTATACCGTTAAGGTCGAACAATTCAAAAATGGCATTTTGTGAA
This sequence comes from Bacteroidales bacterium, assembly GCA_035354195.1. Taxonomy (GTDB): domain Bacteria; phylum Bacteroidota; class Bacteroidia; order Bacteroidales; family CAIWKO01; genus CAIWKO01. Next base: position 8,603 of record DAOQAT010000003.1, read on the forward strand.
TTTTCGTACCAAACCGATATGTTTCCTGAAGCAGGGTTGGGAAATAAACTGAATCCTGCTTGTTCAATTGAAGGTTCATTCGTATTACTGAATACGCCAAAACCAAACCGGTTTGCCCATTCGGGATGATCAATAAATGGGTTGCGGTTACTTTGTATAGATTGAATATAATCGTTGCGGGCTATTTCAAAATTATCAGGCGGATCCTGCAGGTTCCATTTCTTCAACAGGCTTTCACTCTGTCCATACATCGTAGCCGAATCAATTACTACCGGCAGGTACCAGTCTGATCCGTTAACGCCATCGTAGCATAAGATCTGATAAAACATGGCACGCGCACAATCTCCCTTGATCTTATCACGGGGTTCAAACACCACACGTCCCAATGAGTCAAGACCCTTCTTTCCGTCTAAATATTGATATTGTATGGTAACCACCTCGCCTAATGGGAAATTAAGCCGATACACATTTATTTTATTCTGGTTTACCGGCATCAGGTTATGATAATCCGCGTATTCAGGCAGCGAAGTATAATTTGCATCGTTGTAAGTGGGCATCCAGCTTTCACAAAACACATGCTCACGGCTGTAATCGGTAAAAGCAAAAGGCTCGGTATACACATAATTTTCTCCGGAATACGCACAGGTGAGCACCTTTTTAGATTGGCCCGCAAGGACCGTGTCCCGGCTTTCAAAGTTATTGACCATGAGGGAAGCATAATCGCTGTAATAAAGCATATAATGATTATTGATCAACGTATGCAGGTCCTGCCACAAGGTTGGCGAAAATTCGCTGATGCCGTCATAATAGGTCCCGATCATATTTTCAAATGTGGTGGTATCTGCCGAGAGAGTTGATGTGGTCAGGTAATTTTCATATCCCGGGTAACCGTTAAACGAAAATATTTTTATATAATAATGGGTGTTTGCCACCACATTGGATGGATAAAAATATCCGGCCTCACCCAAATAGGCCACCTGCGCCCCGCCTATATAATCACCCTTAAGGTAGGTTTGCCCGTCCACGGGTTCTTCTGTGATAGGCGCATCTTTCTTCAACACCAGGTATTTCTCAGGCGGATTCGTCCCATCAGCAAAGTTCACCCTGAATTTGTATGATTTTACATATGAAAAACTCAGGTTTGCCGCAGCTTGCAACGGCTCCGTTGCACAACAACCTTTTACCGCCCAGATATTTACGATGTATGGGTCTTTATCGGGAACATTGTTGGCGATAGTTAATGTCGCCGTTTTGGTGCCATCAGCGCCCGAAGGTGAAAAGTGAATTACTACATCAGCAGAATCTACAGGCCCGATACTTAGCGGGATGTTGGTCTGACTGAACATGGATTGATTGGTTCCGCTAAATACGGCAGAAGTGAGTTTTAATGTGGAATCAGTCCCGGAATTAAAAACCCTTATTGAAAAAGCAGTGTCGTTGCCTGCCACCAATGTTCCACCTGACGGAACCAGTAAATTGTTGAATTTTATTTTTATGTTGGCTTCAGGGCCGGGCGGCCGCAACGTGATGCTGATATCGTCAACAGCAACATTACCAACCGATTTATTGGTATAGATAAAACGGACAAAACGGCTGCTTTTCAATAATGCGTCTTTGAATGGCGCAGCGCTTGCCAGGCTGGTATTGGGAATGTTTGCGCCGGTAAAAGTCCGCACGGCAGCCCAGGTAAGCCCATTAACCGATTGCTCGACCGTAAAAGTACCTCCCGAAAAAGAGGCTCCCCGCAAGTAATAAATCAAGGTATCCGGCTCATCAACAAAATTTATGGTCAGAAAAATTCCGGTGGCATCAAACTTTGCAGCATTCGGTGCAGAATGAATGTAACTGGCTGAAGTGTAATATCCGGTGATATTAGTTGTCCATCCTGCTGGCAGTGTCCCCGGAGTGCAATCCCAGGATGTCGGCAAGGAGGTTTGCGCCTGAATGCAAAACGACATGAAAACAAATAAAATGCAGAACAAAATGTGTTTCTTTTTGCCTCTCATATTAAGAAGGGTTTTCATTGTATAAATTTAATCAAAAAGAAGGTCCGTATAGCCTTGAATAAAATAAAAAAAGGTTATCTCCATAAACGAAATAACCTTTTTTAGAATATGCTGTTATGATCAGTTTTGTATCCCTTTTACAAGGATGCCGCCAATTTCCCATGTTGACACATTGGTAGTTGAGCAGGTATAAACAAATGCAATATGGACATTTGTACCGTTAACAAATGACACATCCACGTCACCTGAAGAAACGCTGGCCCATGCACCACCTGAAAGGGTCAATCCTGTTAACTCGGTCCACGTACCTGTCGAAGGTGCGCCTGAGCTATAATCTGTTGAATAATAAACTTTCAGAGAGCCATCACCGGCCGTACCATAGTTCATCATGGAAAAGAACTTTAAAGTTTCGCCTGTATAAGCATCAAAGTTCATCGATGGAGAAATCAGCCAGTCTTCATTGGCATAGTATGAACCGCTGAAATAGCCCGACATTTTGGCAAATGTGGAACCGCTAAATGAGGATTGTGCCCATATCTGGTCACCAAGAACACTGTATTGCGTAAATGTTCCAAGAGAACCTGAAGCGGCAAAACTTTCATTAATGATCAATTTTGAAGAATAATCAAATCCAACCAGGTCGTTCAGATCGCGGATGTATAACTGATTATCGCTACCAAATACACCTAAAATACCCGTAATTGAACCTGTACCGTCGGGGATCAGCTCATCGGCAAAAGTTGCGTAATTGCTGTTTCGTAATATTAAAGTATTTGAACCATCTGTTATATAACGGTTTGTACTTGCTCCGGGGTCTGAAAACGGGAGGCCGACATCCACAAAGCTGACATTTTCAAATTTTACCAGCATACCGAGGTCATCGGCAGTAATGCTTGGAATGGTAATTACCTTTGCAGCTGGAACAGGTCCCGGAAGAGAATCAAGGAATAAATAATTTTTAATTACAGGTGAAGGGATCCGGCCTATTTCTCCGTTATCCATAACACCAAGCTGAGTCATTCCGTTATAATCGCCTAAAAACAGGCCCTGGCATTTCACATACATTCTTTGGCCTAAACGGTATGTGGTATACAAACTTGTGGCATCAAGGGAAAGTAACAATCCACCTGATGTATCCTGAATGTACAGGCTTTTATAAATATTTCCGCTTTCATCACTGGAAATTACCTTTCCGGTAACATAAACATTATCGTTAATACTGTCAACTGCTCCAAGAACGGTGTGCCTTGCTTTAAGTTCTTTGATGCTTATGATGGTTGCACCTTCAGGCAATGTGAATGAGGGAATTTGTACTTCAGGTACATCAAAGTCTTTTGAGCATCCTGCCATGAAAATTGCTGGAGCAATTAAAAGAAGAAAAGAAATTTTTCTAATTACGCTGAATGATTTCATATTATTTGTTTTTTAGGTTTATCAAATTGAATTTAAAATCTTATGGATGCCATTAAAAAGAACGTACGTCCAAACCCATAGTAATATTTTGCAGGGAATCCATTAACACCATAATTAATAACATCGGTACGTGCTTGTTCGTAACCTGAAGTGATCATGTTGGTATTGTTGAGAATATTGCTGCAACTAAGATTAAGGCCCAGATAGAGTTTCTTAATTAAAAATGTTTTACTTACCGATACATCAAGGGTAAACTGAGGTTTTTCATTTGTTTTATGCTGCTCTGTCAGAAGGATAAGCCTGTCATCACCCGGATAAATGCCTGTGTTTTCAAATGCCTCAACCGTACGGCGGTTGGGAGCAAAATCCACCCAGTTATTAGCAAAAAGATTGGCATTCACATTGGCATACCAGTATTTCCATGGTCCGAATTTTAATCCCAGAGAACCCGCTGTCTGCGGTGAGCCGCTTACATAAAAATTCTTGCAGTAAACCAATTGTGTTGAGTCAGGGATCAATCCGCTTTCAGAGGTAATGTATGCGGTTGGCCGGTTTGTATAACGATAATTTCCGATCGATCCTGCGGCAACAACAGAAAGAACTGGCAGTGCTTTTACTTCCACTCCAAATTCAATTCCCTGATGGACTTTGTTAATTCCCGTGATAAAATAGTTTACAAAAGTTTCAGTGCTCCCGTCATAGGTATCCATAAAATAGTAAATCACTTTTGTATCATTTTCAAAATTGGTGTTGAAAGCAGTTAACCGGGCTGTAACTTTTGGGTATCTGATGATATAGCTTAAATCCCCGCTAAACACGTTTTTCTTTTTTATATCAGGAATAACCCCATTTCTGACACGCGGTGCTAAAAACACATCGCTGAATGAAGGCGCCATGGTGGCGTAACTTAAATTTAATACTAAAAAGTGACGGCCGGATATCTTATAGGTAGCTCCTGCTTTAGCAGCATAATCGCAAAAGCTGTATTTTGCGGATTTCCCGTAGGATTCTTCCGGGTAACGGCCGTTGTTCATATTACCAACTCTCCAAAATTGGGTTCCTGTAACTTTAAGGCCTACATAAAAATCAAAATGGTTATAGGTGAATTCGCTTAAGCCCCATAAAAGCCCGGTATTAATATGAATATCATAATCATAACCGAAAACATCTCCCTTTTTAATAACTCTGTTGGGATTGTTCAGATCGTTTTGAAACTTGATGGTGTCTGTGGGAAAATCACGCTGGGAATATTGATCAATATCCAGCCAATACCCTTCCTGCCCGTTTCCATCGAGCATATCGCTCATCACTTTGAAGTTTCTGCTTTTATAAATATTCAAACTAAATCCGCCTGATAAGAAAATGTTTTTATTGATTTCATAATTCAGGTGAGAGGCCAGGCCGATCTGAGAGTGTGTGAGGCGGCGTTCTTCCACTACATAGCGGGATTGTTCGCCGCTTAACAAACTTAAATAATTTACCTGGTATAAGTGGTCCCAGTTGATCTGGCTATAACTTTCATCGTTTTGCCATAATGAGGTTATAGCGGCCACCATATCCGGGTTTGCCGGATTTAACTGATCGGAATTTTCCTGCCAGCTTGGCAAATAACGGTAATAATCGGGACGCGGATCAGGAGCATTATACCAGTTCAGCGAAGTGGTCCCTGTACGGCCAAAACTATATCCTAAGGTGGTGGTGAGTTTTATTTTATCGGTGATATCATAGAAATGAGACAGCAACAACACCGGTTCGTGCGAGTTACGGACTTTTGCATTTCTGACTTCTCCGTTCTGGTATCCCCAGTTTGAATTGTAATAATTATCACCTAAAATATCATATATTTCCTGAACAGATGCCGACTGCATGCCCCGTTTAGCCGGAGCGCCAAAACCTGTAAACGAAATAAAATGCTTTTTCCCGATCTTTTTCTCAACGGAAAGAAAATATGAATAGGCATCATAAAAAGTTCCTTCAACAAAACCATGGTTGCCCTGGCGTGTAGATAAGGATGCGGTAACGGCCCATCCGTTTTTCATCAGCCCTGTCGAACCGGTAAGCATCACGCGATGCTGGTAGGAACGATTTGAAAATGCATAGGAAGCCTTTATTTGTTTCCGCTGGTGCGAAGCTCTTACATCAATATCAGAAGTACCCGATAAGGTTCCGAAAGAAAATCTGGTCGGATTTAATCCGTAGCTGCTTTCTTTAAATCGCGTAGCATCGTTCAACCCACCCCAGTCTGAAAAATTAGGACGGCCTGTTTCAGGATCGTTCAGCGCAAGGCCGCCGATCATGACTTCTGAATATTCATTATCGTAACCACGCGGGCGGAAATAACCAGCGCTCAACGTGTATCCGGCTATAGACACAAAAACATCATTTGACGAATGCAACAGGCCTGCAACATATTGGTCCTTTACTTCATCTTCAGATTCGATGCTCGTTGAACTAATCTCAGTCTGATCAATACCAGATTTATCGAATCCGGTTGCTTTCAACTGTATCATACCGACGTTCATGGCAGGTGCATTCACATCTATGGTCATAGTTTTACTTTCAAAGCCTGACCGATCAATAATGAGATCGGTTTTCCCATAAGAAATGCCTGTGGCCGCAAACTTACCTTCTGTGTTTGAAATAAATTGTTGGATACCGATCGTAATAGTTGCATTAGCAAGGGGTTTTCCCTCAACGTCAGTCAGCGATCCGCTGATGGTGGCAACTTGTGCTTGTAAATACGTTGCGCTCAGAGATACAAGCAGGATTAAGAATAGCTTTTTTATCATAATACAAATCAACTTAAATTTATATCAAAATTATTAGGAAAAAAATACAAAGACCAGAAATAATATTTGGAACTAAGAATATTTAATGTACAATTTTTACATTGCTATTTTAAAAAATAGCCTGCAAAGATAAATAAAAATTTTTAAATATGAGATTTTCATTTTTTTTATTGCGATAATCACTATTTTTGTTTATTATTTCACTTCAAAAATTCTGACCTTATGTTCAAAAAATTCATGCCCCTTATCTTTATCCTCCTGATTAATATCACATTATCTGCACAGGATAAAAAACTCAACATCGCTATTGTTGCCTTCTACAACGTTGAAAACTTATACGACACTATCGACGACCCCATTACGGATGATAAAGAATTCTTACCTGATGGCATCCAAAACTGGAATTCTGCAAAATACAATTTAAAAATAGAACGCATCTCTGAAGTAATCTCTAAAATAGGACAGGAAGTGGTTCCCGGCGGGCCGGTAGTTATCGGATTGTCTGAAATTGAAAACCGGTTTGTGCTGGAAGATTTAGTAAATTCCGAATTATTGAAATCAAAAAATTACGGGATAGTCCAGTACAATTCACCCGACCGCCGTGGTGTGGACGTAGCCCTGCTTTATCAGAAAAACCGTTTTATTGTTGAGGGGAGTAAGCCATTCGCGTTAAAAACTGCCGATACTTCATTCCGCACCCGCGATCAACTTCTGGTTTGGGGAAAACTTGATGGCGAGGAATTATATTTCCTGGTTAACCACTGGCCTTCCCGTCGTGGAGGAGAACAGCGCAGCGCTCCAAAACGCAAGGAAGCAGCCCTGCTTGTAAAACATATCAGTGATTCTTTGGTAGCCATGAATCCAAATACTAAGCTTATTATTATGGGCGACCTGAATGATAACCCCAATAATGCCAGTATCGTCAAGCACCTCCAGGCTAAAGGGAAGCTCGATAACGTCGTTCCGGGTGATTTGTACGACCCTATGTACAAACTTTTCCAGGATGGGATAGGTTCTTATGCTTACCGCGATTCATGGGACTTATATGACCAGATGATCGTTTCATTTGCACTTACCGGTTCCGATTTAAGCACTTACAAATTGTTGAAAGCTAAAATTTTTAACGAACAATTCCTGAAGCAAAAGACCGGAACCTTTGCCGGATATCCCTGGAGAACCGCAGCAGGCGGTCAATACCTTATGGGCTACAGCGATCATTTCCCTGTCTACTTAATACTTGGACGTGAAATAAAATAGCCAAACTTATATATAAATCCCTGTCTTTTTGTACGGTACCAAATTGTTTTTTATGAAAAAATGCTGTCTCATCACAGTTTTTACACTGCTGGTATTAAACCTCTCTGCTCAAACCCGCTTTTCTGCTGATTCACGCCTTTTTATGTCGGATCTGAATAAGAACAAGGCCGGTAACGGTGCATCCTTCAATAAACAATTCCTTGAAAAATATCCGGTTCATACAGTGAACGGAAAATACCTGGTTTCCTGCCTGGCAAAAATTAATGAGAGCTATAACCGTGATAAGCTCGAATCGCTGGGAATGCGCATCGGTTCTCAAACAGGAAATATTATTACCATCCGAATTCCGATCGAGAGCTTTCATGAAAAAATGGATATTCCCGGCATCTCCTATATTGAAGTTGCCGGAAAAGCAGGCCCGCTGCTCGACCGCGCAGTAAAAGATACACGCGTGGATAGTGTGTGGAAAGGGATTTTGCTTCCCCAGCCTTTTACAGGAAAAGATGTTTTGATTGGCATTACCGACTGGGGATTTGATTATACCAATCCCAATTTTTACGACACTACCATGTCTTATACCCGCATCATTAAAGCCTGGGACCAGTTTCGCAACTCAGGTCCGCCACCAGCCGGGTTTTCCTACGGAACTGAAATTGTTGGCGAACCAAATTTGTTACAAATGCAATGCGATACCTTTAATATATACCAATGGGCAACTCATGGTTCGCATGTGGCAGGGATCTGTGGCGGTAGCGGTGCCGGAACAATATACCGTGGCATAGCTTTCGAAGCCAACTACCTCATGGCTACTTTTCTGGTGGATATGGCAGCCGTTCTTGATGCTTACAACTGGATGTACGATTATGCACAAAGTGTTGGCAAACGATTGGTTATTAACCAGAGCTGGGGATTGTACTGGACAGGAAATCTGGATGGGACATCATTGCTGAGCCAGGCAATTGACCTGCATTCGGCAAACGGTGTTGTTTTTGTTTCCAGCGGAGGAAATAACGGGGATGTGTATTTTCATTTGAAACACACGTTTACCAGCCTCGAAGACACCATGAAAACGCAGATTGAATTTGACAACTACAGTTATTATCCAACTATGTGGGGGCAATCAGTAACCATCTGGGGCGAACCGGGGAATAGTTTTGATATTTCATTAAAAGTTTTGAATAACGCCAACGAAATCATCGCAACATCAATACCTTATTCAACAAACGACACGGCATCTTATTCGGAAGGGCAGATTATTATCGGAACCGACACTGTTTTTTACAACCTGGCCTCTGATTCGGCCAACCCCTTAAATGACAGGCCGCACATGCGTGTCCGGGTACGAAACCTAAATACTTCTCTGTACAAAATCGCCCTTTTTGCCAACGCTTCAGCCGGGACCATCCATTGCTGGAATATTATTGAACTTACTAATGAAGTAGGCAATTGGGGTTCACCATTAAGTGCTGCTTTGGTTGGATGGGACAACGGTGATTTTTATTGCGGAATCGGGGAACCTGCGTGTACCAAAAGTGTCATCTCAACTGCTGCCCATACCTCTGAAATTGAACTTATCAATGGCAATATTGTGGGTGGTGCCATAGCCGGTTTTTCAAGCTATGGGCCTACATACGACGGCAGGCTCAAACCGGATATCTCGGCCCCCGGAGTGGGCGTTATTTCTTCTGTTTCCTCCTTCACCAACCAGTCGCTGCCATCTCCCAATGCTACCGTGGATTTTGGCGGGAGGACCTACAAATTTGTTGCATTTTCAGGCACGTCCATGTCATCGCCCATGGTTACAGGCATTGTAGCCCTTATGCTTCAAGCTAATCCGACACTCACAGCCCAGCAGGTAAAAGAAATCATAATCAATACCGCCCGGGAAGATGTCCGGACAGGTGTTATTCCTGATACCGGAAGTATCCGCTGGGGCTGGGGCAAGGTGAATGCCTGGAGGGCAGTAAAAATGGCTTATACCGGCATTGCCGAGAATCCAACGCAAGATAATTTTCTTATCTATCCTAATCCTGCTGGTGATATGGTTTATATTATCGGGGAAGAGGAAACAAATCCCTTGGTCATCAACATTTTCAACACATTGGGTGGTTTGGTATTTTCAAAAACCGCCGAACAGAATTCACTGGATATCAGCCAGCTGAAATCAGGTATTTATATCATGGAGATCACCGACGGAAAAAAACGTAACCTTCAGAAACTTGTAAAATTGTAAACCCCGGATTATAACACGAGTTGAAATATTTTGCTGTTATTCATCCGAAGACTCGCGGCCAGCGCTAAAAATAGTCATCGGATGAATATCCTGTACTAAGAGGTCAATAAGTCAAGAGATTTGTAAACCTGGAACTATAATACCAATTGAAGCATCCCGTTACGGGTTTTGGTTTCGCCGGAAAGTGTCTGATAAGAAAGTACATAATAATAATAATCCGCCGGCATTAAGTTACCATTGTAATAGCCATCCCAGGCATCCTGATAATTTTGCGTGGAAAACAACTTCACATTTTCTTTATCATAAATTTTTAACAGGTAATTTTCTTCGCTTATCTCAGTAAAAAAGGGATGCCAGGTATCATTGAGGTTGTCGTTGTTGGGTGTAAAAGAATTGGGAATATAACAGTCGCTGCCTTCGAAAAGTATCAACACCCCATAATTAAATTCCTCAACAGGCGTAGTAATCTTAACCGAATAATAATTTTCATCGGTTATGTTGATCATGGCGGTAGTGTTATTCCCGGGTGTCCAGAGGTAAGAAATGGCATCAGCCATGGTCGCATCAAGTGTGAGAATAGTGCTTTCTTTCAGCGTATATTCGGTATAGGACGTGTTTACTTTTAAGGTGTCATAAATAGTTTCCGGCGAAGGATCGTCCTGCTTTTTACATGAAAAAAGGGTAAGCGCCAATAAGGACAAAAACAAAACAAAGTTGAATATTTTTTTCATAACAATTGTTGCCGTAACCTTTTAGAATTGTAAACGAACCGAAATTGCTGCATAGTCAATTATCCCGAAATTATTCATCAAAATCCTGTTCATAGGTACTCCGGAATGAATATTAATGATCACATTGTCCTTCATGTTAAATCCCAGGACTACGCCGGCATCCCTCAGGTTTCTGAATTCGGTACCAAAAAGGAGCCACTTGTTGAAAGTAAATAGCACACTTGGCGTAAAGTTGAAGGTCTTTTCGTTGTACCTCAACTCAACGGCAGAAAGCATACTGTAGTTGTCATTAATGGCATAATTATATCCCGATTTAAGCAGGTATTCACGCGGCAAATTATTTGATCCGATGACACCAATGTCTGGTGAGGTCAGGTGAATGGCCGAAACACCAACATACAAAGATCTCCAACTGTACCAGACACCAAATCCCATATCAAATTTGTTTTTTGTGGTTTTGTCAGGGATTGCTTCAGATGTACCAAAAACAAAACCATGGTTCTCATCTATCATATCAGGAAAACTCAGGTCATTTTTATTTAAATCGCTCGAATAATATGAAAGAGAAGCTCCCACCCGAAGGTTGTGGTATTTTGCCAGGTTAAAACGATAAGCAAAAGTCAGGTTCACAACCTTTGTGCCTTCTGCAGCACCAATAAAACGAGTGTAATCCAGCCCGACACCGCAATTTTTTCTTTTGCCAAAATTGAAATCATAAGCAAAACTATACTCAAAAGGAACGTTGAAATCATTACCCGGTTTGTATAGAGGTTTATTAACCATTGTTGAAACATTTATGGTGTGATGCTGGTTAAAGCCTGCATACGCGGGATTAACAGCTGTATTATTTACCACGCCCACTTTATAATCGGGAGCTGCTTCCAGGTTTTTCTTCTTTGAGGAACTGGACTTGCGGTTTTGTTTTTTGTTCCCTTCCGCTTTATTTTTATCTGCATTATAATCATCGATTACGCTGGAGTAATCAACATTTTCACTAATTACGGGGTTGTTTAATTCAGATTCACTGGAACCTGCCATAAATTTCTCTTTATCTGTAATCCCTGATTTGCTGCTAATAACAATTTCTTCGTCAGAATTAATCACCTTATGATCAACCTTAACGCCATTGACAAAATTATCTTCAGCTTTAACATTGTTTATAATCTCATTTTTATTATTTGTAACAATACTTTCAACAGATTTTTTATCAGTTTGTGCGCTTGCTGTTTTGATTGGTTCTGATTTTTTTGCAAGCTTTTTATCTATTACCGCTGCTGTATTTTTCTTTTCAAAAGCGTTGCGGTTGGTCTTGACAACATTATCCTGATTATTTGCAGATTTTATGGTGTTATTATTTACATTATTTGCAGCGTTATTTTTCTGGTTGATTTTTTCTGAATTTACCGGGTGATTATTTGTGATGCTTTTATTTTCATTAAGATTTTTATCTGCAGTAAGGTTTTTATCTTCATTAAATGATTTAACATTATTTGCTGTTTGTTCAGAAATTTTATTCACTGGCTGAGTATTTATGGCCATCTGTTGTTCGCTGACATTTTCCTGGCGGGTTCTTTCAGAAACCACATACGTAACAATACCAGAAGTTACGATTAATATGGCAGACAATATCATAATGATGTTTGCGATGCTGAGCCTGTTACTTTTGTAATTCATGACCCTGGGATTCGCAATGGCGGATTTCATCATTTGCCAATGTTCCGGAACATACTCGGGCTGGTAATTACCGAGTTTTTCGCGGAACAATTCGTCTATTTGATTGTTTTTATCCATTTATCACCGACTCCTTTAGTTTAAGTTTCTGGATGCGATTCATTAATATCCGGCGAGCATTAAGCAGATGCCACTGGGAAGTGCTTTCGGTAATATTAAGTTCTTCGCTGATCTCTTTATGGTTATAATTCTCAAAAACATACATATTAAAAACGGAACGGCTGGCAGGGGGTAATTCCTGTATCATCCTGAGCAGGTCCTCCTCACCAAACTTGCTGATCGCGTCGTTCTCAATACGCATAGAATCATTGTTGATGTTAAGCGGTACCGTATTATTATAGCGGTTTTTCTCAAACCGGATTTTATCCAGGGCAGTATTTACCATTATCTTCCGTATCCAGGCATTCAGATATTCTCCGTCGCCCACATATTTGTCGATGTTCTGGAATACTTTCAAAAAACCTGTATTTAAAACCTCTACCGCATCATCGCTGTTTTTTGCGTACCTCAGACAAATATTCATCATCGCACCGTAAAACATCTTATACAATTTTTCCTGAGCACGCGAATCCCCTTCCCTGCATAATTTAATTACTTCCTTCAGCTCTTTTCCGGAGTTCATATGCTCAATTTAAATGTTAAACGCATTCTTTTTCTAAAAACTTGGTGCCCATAACAAACTTTTTTCATGGGTGAGGTTAAAATTGATGAAGCAATTCTTAGGACGGTTGGTTAAATAAATAAAAAATCGTTATTGCCTCATCCAACACACAACCACAATCTCTTTGCCTTGCTCATTTATTCACCTAAAAGCCTTACCATTATTCTATGCAAATTTAAATAAATAATTAAATATGCCCCTTTTATTTATCAGGATTTATCAATTTCATTTTGCTGGCTGTCTGATGAAAAAGCCAAACAGACCCACTCGTTTTTTAAAACTATTTCTTGAAATGTGCCACTTTCATTGAGAAATTTTGCAAAGTGTATCTTACTTACAGTTTTGTAAATACGTAGAGACAAAATCCTTTGAAATATAATTATCATAGCTCTTGCACACGTCGGTGGCAAATTCAATGGCGGTGGTTATCATCATTTCATACTGTTGAAGTGTAAGGCTTTTCAAATCGTTAAGCAAGATATTGTTGCTAAAAAGCCAATAAGCCATACCTGCGGTAAAAGTATCGCCGGCTCCGACCGTACTTAAAGGTTTAACACCGATAGCATTGAAATGATCTTTGCAGGCATCTGTTTGAAGATCCACTCCATATCTGTTTTTTGTATAGATTAGCGAATGGCAACCAATCTTTCGAACGATATCAAAGGTTTCAGCGATATCATGGGTATTAAAAATATTCCTGAAATCTTCATCAGAACCTTTTGTAATATTTGCAAAAGATATATTTTCTTCAATAAATGGTTTCAGTTGGTTGAGCATTTTTAAATGCGCCAGCCTGAAATTCGGGTCATAAATAATGATGGAATTATTTTCTCTGGACTGTTTCAAAAAAGTTGTCACCATTTGCCTGATCTCAGGTTTAATAGCATAATAAGATCCGAACAGCAATATATCATCGGCTTGTAATTGCGGGAAATCAAGATGAAGCGTATCATCAACCCTGATTTTATAAAAAGAATAATCGGCATTATTTTTTTCATCCAGAAATGCCAGCGCAATTCTGGATTTGGCATTGGTATACATCGTGATGTGGGACGTATTGACATTATTTTCACTAAGAAAATTCTTAATGATGTTCCCTACCCTGTCGTTTGCAAAATCACCAATAAAATGTACCGGCAACCCAAGCCGGCCAAGGGTAACAGCCACATTGACCATGGCGCCACCGGGTTTGGCTTCCACGGGTTTCTCATCTTTAAAAATAATATCGTAGACAGCTTCTCCGAAACAGTATATTTTCCGCATTTTTTTTGTCTTCAAAAATACTGTTTAAAACTGAAAAAAATAAAATTGTTGATTTTTTCTATCAGAAAAGTTATCAGGCTGTCAATCGTTCGAGTGTTGTAATAATCAGCTTCTCCATTAACGGCTTGTAATTTTTGCTGAATTGTTTTGCAATACGGTTTGCAATAATTACACAAACGGTGAGTGTCTCGTGTCCGAGAATTTTTCCCAGTCCGTATAAAGCCGATGTTTCCATCTCAAAGTTGGTTATTTTATGGTCTTTAAAAGTAAACTGAGTGAGGACATCATTAAGTTCAGGGAAAGCAAGTTCGCCCCTTAACTCCCGGCCCTGTGGCCCGAAAAATCCCGGAGCCGTAGCGGTTATACCCTGCTTCATATCAAAAGCAACCTTTTTCAGGAGTTCATCAGAGGCTTTTACAATATATGGCCTGGCCAGAAAGGAAGGCCAGTTTGTCTGCCTGATAAAATCAGTGTTCATTTCATTTTCTATAATTTCAGGTGTCTTTTTGTAAAAATTCATGACACCGTCAATTCCCAAACCATAGGCTGATGCAACAAAAGAATCAACGGGAATATCTTTTTGCATGGCGCCTGATGTACCCAGCCGTATGATATTTAGTTTTCGGTGTGATGCTTTTGGGACGCGTTTTTCGAGATCAATATTGGCCAGTGCATCGAGTTCGTTTAAAACGATATCGATATTATCTGGTCCCATACCGGTTGACAACGCGCTGATGCGCATCTTATTAAAGAAGCCCGTATGCGTGACAAGTTCCCGGTTCTGAACCTTAACATCGATGCTGTCAAAATGTTTTGAGATATTGGCTACACGTCCCGGATCTCCGACAACTATTATGGTGTCTGCAATTTCATCCGGATGTAGATTCAGATGATAGATTTTTTTTTCAGCTATTAAAATTAATTCCGATTCTTCAAATATTCTTTTCATTATAAAATTTTTAGTTATCTTTGCGCCCGTTTTACAAAAATTTAAAACAATTTAAATCACAAATCCACAGTTTAAAAATAAATAATTTTTTTCTTGTATAAAACTGTGATTTGATATATTTTTATCCGCTTACAAAAATAAATAAATTTATGGAAAATTTCAGAAATATCTTAGTCCCTTATGATTTCAACGAGCAGGCAGAAATTGCCCTCGGACAGTCTTATAACCTGGCACGCCTGTTAAAACTTGATATTACTTTATTATATGTCTATGAAGAAGGCAGGATGTTAAACAAGCTTTTTTCAGCCGATCAGAGCGATGAACTCATTGCCAAGATGGAAGCTGAACTTTCAGCTTTAGCAGCAGAAAAATCTAAAGAAACCGGCCTGAATATTAATTATATGGTTGCCCGTGGCAAAGTATATGCAAAGATCGTGGAAGTTGCAGATATGATACAGGCGTTTATCATCATGGGAAAAGAAAGCAATATTAATACCGAAGAACCCGGCGTTGGTGCAAATACCTCAAGGGTGATACGCCATTCCAATTGCCCGGTTATCACCATCAGTTCTGAAACTCATTATGACGGATGCCGCAGTATTCTGCTTCCACTCGACCTCACCCAGGAAAGCCGCCAGAAAGTGGGTTGGGCTATTGATCTTGCAAAAATGTTCGGATCAACCATAAAAGTTATCACGGTACTTTGGTCCGTAAATCACAAAGAAATTGCCACATCGCTCAAAGCAAAAATGCTCCAGGTGAAAAATTTTATTGAAGAACGCAACGTCAAATGTACAGCTGAAATGATCGAAGCTTCAAAAGAATCCGAACAGATACCCACCATGCTTGTTTACGCCAAACAACAGGGAGATATCGACCTCATCCTGATCATGACACAGCAGGAAACAGGCCTGATTCCTTTCTTTGTAAACTCACATGCCACAGAAATGATCCGTAAATCCGACTTTCCGGTAATGTCGATCATCCCCAAGGACATGGGAGAGACCTTGTCTTTCAAATGACAGCATCTATTATTAGCATTGGCGACGAACTGCTTATAGGACAAACAGTCAACACCAACGCTTCTTTTATTGCCTCTGAACTGAATAATGCAGGTATTATTGTAAAAAGTGTCTATACTATTGCTGATATCAGGGAAGACATTTTACTTACACTAAAGCAAGCGTCACAACAAGCGGAGTTCATAATAATAACGGGCGGACTGGGGCCAACGAAAGATGATATCACCAAAAATGCCCTTTGTGAATATTTCCATTCTAAATTAGTCCTGCATCAGCCTTCCTTAAAAAATATCCAGGAACTGTTTTACAAAAGAGGCGTGACTGTCACCGGCGTAAACCGGGACCAGGCACTGATACCAAATAATTGCAAACCCATCAAAAATGCCGTGGGTACCGCTCCGGGAATGTGGTTTCAGAAAGATAAAAAACATATTATTTCCATGCCCGGCGTGCCTTTTGAAATGAAAGCCATGTTGACGGATGAAATCATCCCGGCGCTGGCCAAACTCCGTATCTCAACACCTATCGTTCACAAGACGTTACTGACCACAGGAATCGGCGAGTCAGCACTGGCGGAACTTATCAGTGATTGGGAAATAAATTTACCTTCCACGATTAAATTAGCTTACCTGCCTGAGCCCGGCATCGTAAAATTGCGATTATCCTGTTATAATGCCGCGGACCCAAAAACAAAAAGAATGATCGACGCGCAGGTAAAAAAATTAAGAAGCCTCATTCCTGATCTGATTTTTGGTGTTGAAAACGACACACTGCAGTCGGTCGTTGGTAAAATGCTTTTAAAAAAAACCGCAACACTTTCAACAGCCGAAAGTTGCACAGGAGGCCTCATTGCACATATGATCACGTCTGTTTCCGGCAGTTCGAAATACTATAAAGGTTCTGTTATTGCTTACGACAATGCTGTTAAGACCGGGGTCCTCGGCATTGACCCGAAACTGATCAGAAAACACGGCGCCGTGAGTGAAGAAGTTGTAAAAGCCATGGCCTTTGGAGCACAAAAGCTTTTAAAGACCGATTATGCGCTTTCAACTTCAGGAATTGCAGGCCCTGATGGCGGCACCCCTGAAAAACCTGTAGGGACCGTCTGGATCGCCCTGGCCACCCCAAAAAAAATAATAGCTGAAAAGCTGATGCTTGGCAACGACCGTGAACGTAACATACGACGGGCAAGCTTGGCCGCAATGAACTTGTTAAGGAAACACCTTTAACTAGAATACTCCAACTATGGATACCACCTGCCTTTTGTCCGGCTCCGCTGGAGCCGCTTTTTACATTTTTTTCCAATGCCTACCAATATTTCACTCCTACGGAGTGATGCCATGTTCGGCCAAGGTAGTTTTTGAGTAGTTATTCTTGTTTTGCTTTAACAAGCGGTTCCGCTGGAGCCGCTTGTTACTTTTTTCCAATGTTTTAACAATATTTCACTTCTAACGATTTGAGGCAATAGTTTGAGATTCCTTATACCCACTAAGGCATTAATACATAAACCCCATTTCTTCAATTTGGATTTAGTAATTTTTGAGAAATAAAAATCCCTATCTTTGAACAAGCGAATATTTAAAATTTTTTATCATGTCACAGGAAAAATTCACAGCGCAGATTCAGGCCGAATATACATTTACGGGAAGGAGTGTCATACTTGGCGGCAGTGTTTATGATAAAAAACCGGTGCCCGGGCTGATTGTCAGGTTGCCGCTGGCAACGGTTAACCGTCATGGGCTTGTGGCCGGTGCTACCGGTACCGGAAAGACAAAATCCATACAACGAATCGCCGAATCCTTGTCGGAACTGGGTGTTAACGTGTTACTGATGGACATCAAGGGTGACATCAGCGGCATCTCAAAAGCCGGAACGGAAAATCCTAAAATCAAAGAACGTATGGGTATGGTAGGCCTTCCCTGGGCTCCGCAAGAGTATCCCACTGAACTCATGACCATCTCCGGCGAGAAAGGGTTGCGGCTCAGAGCCACCGTTTCCGAATTCGGTCCTGTCCTGTTTTCTAAGATCCTTGAATTAAACGAAAATCAGGAAGGAACTGTGGCGATTGTTTTCAAATATTGTGACGACCACCAGTTGCCCCTGCTCGACATCAAAGATTTTCGCGCCACACTGAATTTTGTCACCACCGGTGACGGCAAAAAGGAAGTTGAGGAAAACTATGGATTAATATCTCCCACCTCAGCAGGGGTTGTTATGCGCAAACTGCTCGAGCTAGAACAACAGGGCGGCGATCTGTTTTTTGGTGAAAAATCCTTTGAAGTGGAGGACCTTCTTCAAAAAACCAGCGACGGCAAAGCGTACATCAACATATTGAGGCTCACCGACATACAAGACAGGCCTAAACTGTTCTCGACCTTTATGTTATGCCTGCTGGCTGAAATTTACAATAAGTTCCCCGAAGTTGGTGACAAAGGTGAGCCTAAACTGGCCATCTTCATTGATGAGGCCCATCTGATCTTCAGAGAAGCTTCAGAGGCCCTGATGGACCAGATAGAGACGATCATTAAACTCATCCGCAGCAAAGGTGTTGGCATTTTCTTCTGCACCCAGGCCCCGACAGACATCCCCAATATTATACTGAGCCAGCTTGGCACCAAGATACAGCACGCGCTGCGGGCTTTCACCGCCAAGGACCGCAAAGACATCAAACTGGTTGCGGAGAATTTCCCACTAACCGATTTTTATGTGACAGACCAACTTATCACTGAACTTGGCACCGGAGAAGCTCTTGTTACGGTTTTAAGCGAAAAAGGAACCCCGACGCCACTGGTACATACCATGATGTGCGCCCCGCAATCAAGGATGGACATTATCACCCCGGAGGAACAGGATGAAAAAATAGCTGCTTCCAAAATTGCCAGATTCTATAATGAAGTGATTGACCGTGAAAGTGCTTACGAAATGCTGAAAGCAAAAATTGCCCCTGCCGATCAGCCGGTTCAGCAGCCTGTCCCCCAGCCCCAAAAAACAACGTATCCCGAAATAAAAGTTAAAATTCCCAAAAGCCAACCGGCGCCAAAACCAACAACTTCTGATGCGGGTAAAACTTTAAAGAAAATTGCAAATAGCAGCATCACCAAGACCGTATTGCGCGAAGTAACACGCGGATTGTTCGGAGTTTTGCTCGGGAAAAAGATCAAAGGCGGGAAATCTATTTTTTAATTTGCATATGGTGGCCACAATGGCAACTTGAAAGTGCACTAAAAATATTTTTTCAAACATATTTTGTATTCTCGAAAATATTTCTGATCTTTGCACCCCATTTTGAAAAGGTCTCACTAAGAAAAAAATTGCACCATGTCAAGAATTTGTGAATTAACCGGAAAAAGAGTGATTGTTGGAAATAACGTATCACACTCAAATATTAAAACCAAACGTCAGTTTGTACCCAATCTGCAGACAAAAAAATTCTTCATTCCTGAAGAAAACAAGTGGGTAACATTAAAAATCTCTGTAGCTGCATTGCGTACGATTAACAAAAAAGGCATCTCCGCTTGTATCAAAGAAGCCCGCGAAAAAGGCTTTCTGACGAAATAAGCTTACCAAAAAAATATTTTTGAGATGCTGCTGCACTTTTGTAGCAGCATTTTTTTTTACTTTTTCACGTGAAATAATTTTATATTTACTTCGTTTAATTCGTTAAAATCTTTTTCCCTGTTCGCAGCAAACAAACTTACATGTTAAAAAACCTGAAAAAAAACTTACGCATATCCGCCTTCTTTGCTTTGCTGCTGATCTCGGCCCGCGGTTCATCACAGGTAATTCCCGATACAGCCCTCGTTCAGTTTTCAGGTATCGTTCTTACGGCAGACAGCCTGAAGCCTTTGCCATTTGTGAACATCCTGATAAAAGACACCTGGCATGGAACCATCACCGATCTTTATGGTTTTTTTTCTTTTGTGGCTCACCCAAAAGATGTAATTGTCTTTAATGCCCTGGGTTATAAAACCGCCTTTTATACCATACCTGATACGCTCACGGTTAACCGTTATTCTCTGATTCAGGTCATGCGGCCGGACACCCTGGTGATGAACGAAACCGTAATTTATCCGTGGCCGACCTATGAACAGTTCAAACAGGCGTTTGCCGATCTATCGATACCCGATGACGAGCTGGAACGTGCCAGAAAAAATATTGATGAGATAGAAAAACGTGTATTGTTTGATAATGTTGCTATGGGAAGCTCCATGAATTACCGCAATTATATTGACAAACATGTTAGTCAGTTGTATTATGCCGGACAAACGCCTCCCAACAATCTGCTGAATCCATTTGCCTGGGCGCAATTTATTAAAGCATGGCGCGAAGGAAAGTTTAAGGTCAAAAAACGAGACGATTAACTATAAATGAAAAAGTGCCTGTTCTATATCGTTTTTTCCATTCTTGTAATTTCTGTTGCAGCGCAAGAAAAAGCAGCCATTTTTGGAAAAGTTACCAACGAAAAATATGCGCCCATTGACCTTGTCAATGTTGCTGTTTTAGGGACCACCACCGGCACCACCACAGATAAAAATGGTTATTTTCATCTTAGTGTACCCGCAAACCAGGAAATCACCATCGTATTTTCGTTCATCGGTTATCAGAAAGTATCCCACAAAATAACGCTTTTGCCCAATGAATCAAGGCAAATGAACCAGATCATCGTTTCCACCACTACCGAGATACCCACCTTTGAGTTCATTGCCAAAGACGAAAGAGCGGTAATAACGCGCATAGACCACAAGCAAGCCGAATTTATTCCGTCCACTTCGGGCAATGCCATCGAAGAACTGATAAAAAAAACCAGTCTGGGTGTATATTCCAGCAACGAACTCAGTTCGGCATATTCGGTCAGGGGTGGCAATTATGATGAAAACCTGGTTTACGTCAACGATGTGGAAGTTTACCGTCCATTATTGCTCCGGTCGGGACAACAGGAAGGCCTGAGTTTTGTCAATTCTGACCTCACCTCATCGGTACTGTTCTCCTCAGGCGGATTTGATGCCAAATACGGCGATAAGATGTCTTCGGTGCTTGACATTCAATATAAAAAACCAACCAAATTAGCAGGTTCCGTCATGCTGAGCCTGTTGGGAGCTTCAGGGCATCTTGAAGCTGCCTCAAAAGATGAACGTTTTACCTTCCTGCTCGGTGTTCGGCAAAAATCAAATCAATATGTGCTTAATGCCTTAGAAACAAAAGGACAATATAAACCATCCTTTACCGATGTCCAGCTTTATACCACCTATCAGATCAGTAAAAAACTTGAGATCAGTCTTTTGGGAAATTACGCACGCAATAAATACCAGGTTGTCCCCGAATCACGCGAAACCCAGTTCGGCACTGTTAAAGAGTCCTACCAGCTGAAAATTTATTTCGACGGGAGGGAAGTTGATTATATCAATACGTTTCTTGGCGCTCTCACACTTACCTACAAACCAAAGTCAGAATTATTTTTCAAATGGATCAATTCAGGATATCAGACTCGGGAATCACAGAGCTACGACATTCAGGGACAATACCTTATCGGTAAGCTGGAGGCTGATTTCGGCGATGAAGACTTCGGTGAAATGAAAGAGGTAATGGGTGTGGGTACACATATACAGCATGCGCGTGACGAGCTTATTGCCACAGTCCTTAATTCAGAAGTTAAAGGCGGCTACACCAAAAAGAATCATTATTTGCAGTTTGGCGTAAAATACCAGCATGAGATCATCAACGACCAACTTAAAGAATGGGAAATGGTAGATTCATCGGGGTTCACGGTCCCGCGCCCTTCTGATTCTGTCGGCTATACGAACCCTTCCTTCCAGCCTGAAAACCCATTGGTTTTGCAGGAGGTTGTCAACAGTAAAGTCGACCTGCAAAGTAACCGTTTATCAGGGTTTATACAGGATACGTGGACCTTTAATATTGACAGCGCTCAATTGCTTCTGACCGGAGGCGTCAGGGCTGTTTACTGGGATTATAACAAGCAAGTTTGTGTAAGCCCGAGAATTACGCTCTCGTTGAAACCTCACTGGAAAAAAGATATTGTGTTTAGGTTTTCAGGAGGAATGTACTACCAACCACCCTTCTACAAAGAAATCAGGGCTTTCGACGGAACGATACATCCGGATGTTAAAGCTCAGCGTTCGATACATTTTTTGCTTGGAAGCGACTGGAACTTCAAGTTGTGGGACCGTCCGTTTAAACTTGTCGGCGAAGTATATTATAAAATTCTGGACAATCTTGTCCCGTATGAGATTGACAACGTAAGGATACGATATTTTGCCAACAATAACGGCAAGGGTTACGCCACAGGTCTGGATCTGAAGATCAACGGGGAGTTTGTAAAAGGAGATGAATCATGGCTTGGCATTTCGATTATGCAGACCCGCGAAAAAATTTCCGGTGAAACCTATACGGATTATTATAATGCGAGTGGCGAAAAGATCATTGCAGGCTATACTGTTGATAATATAGTTGTTGATAGTGTAGTTCACCAGCCCGGGTACATTCCGCGCCCTACCGACCAGTTGCTGAACATCAATTTATTTTTCCAGGACCATTTTCCGCGGTGGCCTACCTTTAAAATGCATCTGAACATGGTGTACGCCAGCCCGCTTACCTTTGGCCCGCCTGAGCATAAAAGATACATGGACACGTTAAGAATGCCGGCGTATTTTCGGGTTGACATCGGCTTTTCAAAATCCATCATTGACGAAAGCACCATTTTAAGGAAGAAGAATCCGTTCCGTTTTATCAAATCGTTGTGGATTTCGGGCGAAGTTTTCAATTTGTTCGGGCGCCTGAACACCATCTCATACCTGTGGGTAAAAGACGTGAACAACCGTCAGTATGCTGTTCCTAATGAACTTACCAAACGTTTATTTAATATTAAACTGGTAGCAAAGTTCTAAAATAAGGCCGTTTTACCTGCAGTATTGAATTTCCTGAGTATTTTGTAATTTTAACGGATGCTTTTTGTACCATGCAACAAAATCAGCATATTGCTGTGAATGCTCTTTGTACCAGATTTGAAAATCAGCCATATTGCATTTCATCATCACCCATTGCGAATAACTGCCAAAATGCCCGGCATCAAGCAGCTGTTTTTCATAATCAAACAAAGAAAACGGAAATTTCAGGTTGTATTTTTGTTCAAACCAGGTTTTTATAAACGTTTCCCTCACCGTTATCACGGCTTCAATTCCGGGTTTCAGCTTCTTCCCTTTAAGTTTGGTAGCGGAAATATAATATGTTTTATTGACGGCTTCACAGAAATTTGCCGCGCTATCAGCCTTGCTGAATTGATCCGTATTTCTATCGGAAACATGCAATTTAACAGTGCTGTCGGCCATCATCATGATACTTTGATTGTATAATTTACAGATCAACTTGTTTACCTCAGCAGCCTGGGCTTTATTTGACTGCAGATTGAGATAAATTTCTGCATATAACATGGAAGTTGCTCTGTTTGAAGAGTCCGAATAAAAGTTGGCGAGGTGGTAGTAATTTTCAGCAAATGCCAGGTTCATATTGATCCCGCTTATCCAGTAATTATGTGCTGCGTCATAATTTTTTCTGCTGAATTCAACGACCCCGGCTTCCATGCTTAAGTTGGCAGCTTTAGGAAATTTTGTCATACCGGATGTGAGTATTTTTATGGCAGAATCGGGCTGGCCGGCCATATCATAATCATCGCCCAACAGTTGATAAAACTGATCGTTGACATCGGGCCTTTTCATAACGGAATCCAGGGTGGAAATACTTAAAGGATAATCTTTCAGCATAAAATAGGAAAGTGCAATTTCATATGAAAACAATGAATTCGTAGGTTCCAGCAACATACCTTTTTTGTATTTTTCAATGGCATCGGCATATTTCCCCTCATCAAAAAGGTTCATTCCTTGTTTGGCGTATTCAATAGCCTGTGTTTGTGAATAAGAAAAATAACAAACACAACAGAAAAATATAAACAATACGGTTCTTTTTATCATCTGATCAGTTATTGGGTCGATTTTTAGGGTTAATTTTATTTTATAAACGCTGTTCCGAATGTCATGAGCGTTGGTTGTTTTGCTGCCAAAAGCCAATGGCACCAAAAAAAGTCCAGGTCTCACTCAGGAATTTTTTTCAAAAATAAGGTTAATTTTAATTCACTGAAAACAAATAAAATTTACCTAACAAAAGAAATTAATAATCGTATTCCTCCTGGTTATCATCCTGCTGTTGCGGGCTTTTCTTTTTAGGTTTTATTCCTTTCATTATTTTAAACGAAGCACCGAAATAGAGCACACGTGAATCGCTCCAGCGCTTGACATCCGAATAATAGTCCGTGGCATTGGTGAGCACTTCAGATTTTCTGGTATTGAAAACATCGCTCAACCTGAGTGTCAGTGTAAGCATGTTCTTAAAGAAATCTTTTTTCAGCCCAATATCAAAGGCGTAATTTGCCAATCGCTTCCCCTGTGCATCGGAGCCGCCCATTCCTCCGGGGCCCCAACCACGACTCTGCACGGTAATGGTGGACGACATGTAATTAAAACCAAGCTGAACATCAAATGATTTCCAGAAAGTCATGGATGAATTGATCTTGGCGGTCCAGCTCGGATGTATGTCGTTGAATCCTTGTATATCCGATGATCCGTAATATTTTGTACCGAAAATACTGAAGTTTGAATTGATCTTCCACCATTTAAAAATTCCCTGCGTATAAATAAACTCCAGCCCAAAGGAGCTTCCTTTATCAAGGTTTTGATAGGAGGTGAAGGTCATTCCACTGTCAAGTACATTCAGCACACGGGTTATCATATTGTTTGTTTCCCGGTAGAATAAGGTAGTGTTAAACGAAGTGGATTTAAAACTTATCAGATGCCCAAGTTCGAAAGAGTTTGTAAATTCCGGTTTCAGATAAGGGTTACCTGCCGAGAGGTTCATGGGATCTGAGTAATCAATAAATGGATTCAGGTTGCCGGAACGAGGGCGGTTAACCCTGCGGCTGTAGCTTATCTGTATGGCATGCCGATCGGTAAACTCGTACTTAAGATGAGCTGTTGGAAAAAGATTAAAGTAATCACTTTTATACGTTGAATCCATGGTCTGCTGGTCAGATATGGTAATGGCATCTTCCATACGCAGGCCAAGCTGGAACTTGAACTTACTGATATTATTGGCGTAGATCAGATAGCCGGAATGGATCTGCTGTGTATTTTCAAAAATATTGCTTGGCATGGAATCATACTGCAACACACCGGCACTATCCTGATAAAAAGACTGAAAATCCTCGTAATTTGAGCGGTATTGCCACTTATACCCTGCTTCTATCCTGCCCCATTTATCCATCGGATGAATATAATCGACCTGGCCGTAAAAGCGAATATTTTTTTCATCACTGGTATTTTTTTGCACCCAGGACGGCTGACCGCTGGGTGTCATATCTGTGTTGTAATAGCTGGTGGTCATATTTGTCTGGTCTTTCGACGGAGAATTGGAATAAAAGAAACTGGCCGTAAGTTCCCTGCCCTTTTTATTGAATGTCAATTTGTAATCGAGGCCCAGTTCATAACCTCCGTGAGACCCGGACATCTTATTTATCCGGTTATAATAATTACTCAGCGTGTTGTTGTAATCATAATTTAAGTAAGCTGTAGAATCGTTGGGGTTAAAACTCCTGATATTATATTCCCCATAAACCGACAAGATGTTTTTGCTATTAATAAAATAATCTGCCCCCAGTTTAATATTACCAAAATATCCTTTCCGCTGCGATTCAGACGATTGTTTATAATAATAGGTGGTATCGTTTTCATAAACCTCCCGGTAAGAATCGGTATAGGACTTCATGCTAAACATACGGCCATCGAGGTTTGTATAAATGTTGAATTTCTTTACGTTATATCCGAGGTTTAGCGATCCGGAGTATTTTCCGCCAGTTCCGATGTTGGCGGAGATCATGGCCGAATAACCGGCTTCTTTTTTTCTTTTAGTAACAATATTAATAATGCCGGACATTCCATCGGGATCGTATCGTGCGGAAGGGTTGGTGACGATCTCCACTTTTTCAATCATGCTTGCCGGCATCTGGTCGAGGCTGGTCAGGCCTGAAGGGCGGCCATCAATAAAAATGGTAACATTTGAAGAGCCTCGTAAACTAACATTTCCTTCAATATCGACATCAACGGAAGGTATGGTTTGCATAATATCCAGCGCGGTTCCTCCGGAAGTCAGCAAATTCTTGTCGACATTGATAACTTTTTTATCCAGGTTATATTCCACCTGGTCTTTCTGCCCGCTGATGGTGACGGCGTCAAGGTTTGTGGCGGTTGTTTCAAGCACAATGGTGTGCAGGTTTAAATAAGCATTATCGTCATTGAGGTTAACATTAGAGATTGTCTTGGTGCCATAACCGATAAAATTGATTTTGACATAATATTTTCCGTAAGGTACATTTTCAATTATGAATTTTCCTTTGGCATTTGTTAGCCCACCGGTGACCATTGCTGAATCTGCATTTTTACAAACTATTACGTTGGCGAATTCAATGGGGGCGTCTGTTTTAAAATCGTGCACCACCCCGGTAATGCTGCCTTTTGGCGAATTTCCGTTTCCATTGTTACCACCGGGTTTATTTTGTGCCGTTACAAAATTTATCGAATAATATAAGGCCAGGATAATACAAACCAATCTCTTCATTCTTCGTTCTTTCAGTAAATTTATATATAAAAAACAAACCCGGAATCAAACTGACGCCGGGCTTGTATTCCTTTTTCAGGATTATTTTTTTTGTTTACAACAGCCAGGTGTTTGAGCACCAGTACCTTCAGCTGCTTTCTCTTTACAACCACCTTTGCCAGCGCCCATTTCTTGGCCCATGCCGCTGCATCCGGTTCCGGTTTTAGCCTGTCCCATATTACAACCTGCAGCGCCCATACCTTGACCCATTCCGCAACCTTGCATGCCTTGGCCCATGCCACAACCTTTTCCCTGAGTTTTACCATGGTATCCCATGCCCTTATCTTGCTTACAGCCCATACCATCGCCTTTTGCATGATGCATATCAAACATTAACTTTTGTTCATCGTTCAGCAGTTTTCTTACATCTTGCTGTAATGCTTGTTTCTTTTTTTCGATTTCCGCTTTAAGAGCATATAATTCATCAATGGTTTTATTTACAGCAACCAGATCCACATTGTCGCCTGTTGAAATCGTTTTAAGGTGTGCTTTCTTTTCAGCAATCTGATTTTTAATCGGTAACACTTCTTTCATCATTTTTTGATGCAATGCTTTCATCTGTTTTTCCTGTTCAGGTGTCAGGTCTTTGATTCCACAGCATCCCTGCCCGGACATACCGGTTGTTACTTGCTGCTGTTCCTGTTGTTGCCCCATTTGTTTCTGGCCCTGGCATTGTGCATAAGTTGCAGTTGTTGCAAACACCATTACACTGGCAATAAAAAAAGCCGCCAATAATTTCATTTTTTTAGTTTTCATGTTTTCTGTTTTTAGTTTTTATTTATTTGGTTGTAGTTTTATGATTAATTCATCTCAAAAGGCTCCTGTTGACAACCTTTATGTCCTTTGTGCCCTCTATGCCGTTTATTCCCATTGCCGCATCCAGTGTCCTGAGGAACAGAACAACCTTCGCCCTGACAAAAAAGTTTGGTATAAATTCCGGCAAGTTTTTCCTGCTGCCCGGGATTGCATACCTTGCGCAACTCAAAATAATGGCGGATATATAACTTTCGTGTCTGGGCAAACAGCATTCCCAGTTCATCTGCAGTTTTGAATAACAAAGTGGTGTCCGGATCCGGCTTTATCATGTTTGAGCTGATAATACCACGTTTTTCTCTCATTAAATTATGTATAACAAAAACGCTGTCATGATGGGCTTTTTTAAGTTTTTTGAATTCCTGTGCCTGAACAGGTGACAGGTGCAATTCGCTCTCCAGATAAGCTTGCGCACAGGGCCTTTCGGGCCTGCCCGTTTCATGTTTTGGGTTTTGGTATAACTTATAAATGATTGCTCCGATTGCTCCAAAGTTTATAACGATCACGGCAATTACAACCCATAACATCAGATGCTTTTTATTAAAATAGCTCATGTTTTTTATTTATCATTTAAATAGAAAGTTTCAATCAGTTCTTCATCGCCGGATTTCGGAAAATATTCATTAGCCAGCTGCATCTCGGCAACTTCGCTCTGAGTACTTTTTGTTTCAACAAAATAATTTTCCGACAGGTTTCCGGCAATTTTCACACCTATAAATATTCCCAATGCGGCGAGGCATGCGGCCATTAGCGGTTGTACCAGCCTCGTAATCATCCGGGTGTATATGCTCACAGGCTTTTGATTATGTATTTTTGCTGAAAGACGCGTATAGAAAAATGGATTTGGCGCTGCTTCTTTAATATGATCTGCAGAGCCAAGCACACCGGTAAGTTGTTGGAAAAGCACAGCACATTCGTGGCAAGTAGCCAGGTGCTCCTTCATTTCCCTTGCAGTATCCGGTTCACTTTCGCCGTAATAATAATTCAGGATATTATTTTTAAAATTTTTACAAATCATAAAAAACAGATTACTTGTTTGACAAATTTTTATTTGAAAACTTGCGGGTACTAAAAAATTTTATTTAAAAAAATTCAAAAGGCTTTTTTGCAGGTTCTTCTTCGCTCTGTGCAACAACGATTCAACCGACGAAACCGAAATATTCATGATCACAGCAATTTCTTTATATGAGAGCTCGTCCAGTTTATTTAATGTAAATGCGATCTTTTGATTTTTAGACAAGCGGTTAATGCTGTTGTATAAAATTACCCGTTGTTCTTCACTCACAAATTTTGTTTCGCTGCTCTCCACCTGAACATAGTTATCCATATCCGCGATATCGTCAGCACTCTTTCCCGTCCATGCGGGTTGTTTGTTTTTTTTGATGTGATTAATCGTTTTATTAATCGCTATACGATACAGCCATGTAGAAATTTCAGATTCTTTTCTGAATTTCTTTATGTTGTGGTAAACATCAATAAAAACTTCCTGGCTCAGATCTTCAGCATCCTCCCTGCGAATTCCGAAACTCACAATAACACGGAAAACCAAGACTGAATATTTATCTACAAAAGTTCGGAATGCCCCTTCATCTCCTGTAATAATACTGTTAATCAGACTGGTTTCTTCCATCGGTCAATAAAAATGTAAAAATACCACTATTTTTTTAGTCTGAAATAACAGGTTTTTTTTAATTAATATTGTGTGCTTTTAATATGGTTCACCGAGTATAATTTAGAAGTGTCACTTTCGCAGATCTATAAAAACATTTTTCTCAATAGCTTCTTAAACATTGTTAATCTAATAAACACACGGATTACCTTGATGGCTGAAACAATGATTGTTTCTTTTCAAAAAGCCCCTAAAATAAAGTATCCGCAGTAGTTACTTTTTTTTTATTCTTTTCCTTTTGCAAGTTTTAAATATTTTTAATTAGTCCCATTCGGAAACCACCTGAAATAATATTTGATATTTGTTACAAGTGAATGTTTTTAGCAGGCAAATCATGAAAAATTTAAGATACATAGATATATCCATATATCCAACTATTTTTTTATAAAAAGTTTTGGGCGCTCTTGTTTTTTGTTTTATTAAATAATTATTATACATTTGCACACAATTTTAATAATGCACCTGAACGAGGTTATTCTTTCTTAGATATAATTGAGTTTCACTACAAATAAAAACATTTTGATTTCATAATATATCCATTATTGCTATTAAAAAACAGATTGATAAATTTAAATATCTTAATAAGACAGAAAAATAAACAAGCCTTCAACAATATTAAATTAAAAATCAAGTTAAGTAATAAACCGAGAAAAAAAACAACCAATGACACTAAGTAAACAAATTGACGTAAACAAGTTTGATATGGCCGCAAGAAAAATAAGGTCGATAGCTCACCCTATGAGAATCGGAATTATTGAACTTCTGGAAGCAAACAAAGAAATGAATGTTACCCAGATTTATGAAAAATTAAATATCGAACAAGCGGCAGCATCTTTACATCTGAATCTGCTCAGAACTCACGGAGTTTTAAACAGACGCAGAAGTGGTAAAATGACCTTTTATTCATTGAAACCCGATGCCATAAACAAGCTCGTTGAATTCGTTGATAACTGTATTAAATAAGAGTTTTCTCTAACTAATCACCGTTATTACAATTTTTCTCTTGTGTGCTTCATTTCTGAATTCACACAAATAGATCCCCTGCCACCTTCCCAGCCCTAATCGGTATTCCAGTATTGGAATGCTTAGCGAAACACCCACCATTGCAGATTTTATGTGGGCCGGCATGTCATCTGCACCTTCGTCAGTATGCTGGTAAAGATGCGTACCCTCCGGAACAAGCCGGTTGAAAGCATTCGATAAATCTGCAGGCACCGACCTGTCAAAATTTTCATTTATGGCAAGACCTGCTGAAGTATGTTGCAGGAAGATATTTACGATCCCGGTTCTTGGTAAGGATGGTAAGCTTTTATTAATAATTTCCGTTATCTGATGGAAGCCGCGCCCGTAAGGCGGTAAAATTATTTCTGTCTGATGGACCATAAAAATAAAATGCTTTATTTTGTATACTATTTCAAAGGTACTTAAAATGATACACCGCTGTTTTATTATTTCAATCTTTTTCTTATCCTCGCTGATAAACTTATTAAATGCACAAACAGCCAATTCCCTTTATGAAGGCGGCATTTCCAAGTATAAACAAAATGATTTGAACGGGGCCATCACCGAGTTTACCAAGTGTATCGCAAAAAATGAGATCTTTTATGATGCGTACATCAGCCGCGGTGATTGCTATATTGCGCAAAAAAAATTCAATGAGGCATTGAAAGACTTTTCAAAAGCGCTGGACATATACCCGAATTATTACCCGGCATATATCAAACGGGCTGAAGCTTATTCCTTGTCAGGAGATGACAAGAAAGCATTTGCTGATTATGGCAGGGCCATCGAGATCAATAAAGACAATGTGGAAGCATACCTGTGCCGGTCGAAATTATATCAAAAAAACAATGAATTGAAACAGGCGCTCAACGACCTGAACACCGCCACCAAGTTGAGCAGTCAAAGTGCTGAGGTTTTTTTCCAACGGGCACAGGTTTACGAAAAACAAAAAAAAGACAAAGAAGCCATTTCCGATTTTTCAACGGCGATAAGGCTTAAACCTGAATATACCGAAGCATACTACCAGCGGGGAAAACAATATGTAAAACTTAACAACTATTCAGAAGCATTAAAGGATTTTGACAAGGCCATTGAACTCAAAATTCTTAATAAAGATATATATACCTGCAAAGCGCTGGCAGCTTTTAAGACCGGAAATTGGGTTGAGGCCATCGATGCATACACTGTTTTGTTCAGTACCTATGAAGTTAATGAACCGGACTTGTTTTACAACAGAGGTGTTTGTTACAGCAACACGGGAAAATCTGATGAAGCCCTGAAAGACCTGACAAAAGCAACACAGCTCAACCCAAAAAATGATTCCGCCCTTGTCAGAATTGCTAATTTATATGCCGATCAAAACAACCTTAAGAATGCCCAGGTCTTTTACAACAAAGCTATTTCGGTCAATCCCGGTAATTACAGGGCTTATGCTGGAAGAGCAAAAATATTTTTCAACCAGCAGAAATATGAACAGGCGATCCAGGACTGGAACATTGCCATCAAATCGGTACCAGACCCTGAATGGTACTTTCAAAGGTCGCTTTGCAAAGAATCCTTAAAAGACAAAAAAGGAATGTGTGAGGATCTGGAATCTGCTGCGGGCCTGGGGCACAAAAAGGCTGCCCAAAAAATGGAATACGACTGTAAGGCGGAAGAGCAGATAAAACTTTATTAATTTTTTTTCGTAAAAAAGATAATTTTTTATTTTATTTAAAAAAAATTTTAAATTTGTTCGAATTTTATTCCAAATAAGAAAACTATGAAAAATGCCAAAAGATTTTTGTTGCTCATAATCTGCGGAATTCTAATTATACCGATGGTTAATTCCTGCAAAGTCGGTGATGAAGATTCGGATTTTACTTTTTATACCAGAAAGGTCCGCCTGTGCCAGGACTGGAGTTTTTCCTATTACAAACACACCGTTCAGCATAATGATACTATTGTTTCTAATGAATACGACGGTTCATCATACATTACGGTTTATGGTAATCATTCCTATATTTCATCTGCCATTATGGGAATTACCTTTAATAAAAAAGGCACTTATACCTGGAATGAGCAAATTTCGAACGACACCTCGGTTTATACCTATAAAGAAGAAGGATACTGGTATTTTACCGGGGGCGGCGAAACCAATTTCAAAGAACTCCTTGCCTTGCAAAAGACTTCCCATACCAAGACACTTCAGGTCGGCGGAATTACCACCACCGATAATTATTCTGCATCCGGCAACCTGGGAACCACTGTTTACCGGCTTATCAAACTTGCCAAAGACGAAGTAAAAATGGAATCAAAAGTTGAACGGCAGTATATTGAAGGCGGCCAAACCGTGCTCGACATTGAAACTACCGTGATCAACCTGACCATGGGAGCCCAATAAATCATAGTTTTCAAAAAGTAAAAAAATATGAAAATGAAAAAAAACATATCGCTCACAGTCGTAATTGTTATTTCAATTATTCTGTCCTCAACTTTTTTTTCCTGTCAGAAAGCTGACACCAATAAACTGGCCGGTGACTGGAAAGTGGTTTCACTGACAAGCAGCTATGCTTATAAAAATCAGAAATATGAAACCTCGTTTGACGGATATACGAAAACTTATACTTATTCGGTGTCAGATACGGTCATTACGGTTCCCAATCCAACACCGCACGATTCCACAATAACATATTATGAGACCACGACTTATACAGGCGAAATCGCTACCGATTATCACACCGACGGTACTTATGTTTACACCGAAACATTTAAAAATAATACGACAGGAGTCACTGAAACTATTGGAATTGATGGCAATTGGTATTTTACTGATGCCAACCACAGCTCCGAATATGGCCTTGACGACCTCCTGGCAATGCAGGTAAACAAACTGTCATACAATACGAATTTTGGAAATATATACAGCACTATCTATCAAGGAAATAACACCCTTGATATATACCAAATTTTAACACTCAAAAAAGATAAGATTGTCCTAAGAATGGAAAAATCCGAAAACATTAATTTTATTACGTATGTCACCAAGACCGACTTTACTTTAGAACCAAGATAATTTAGCGTTAATACTAACCAAATCCTCTGCTGAAGCAGAGGATTTTTTTTTGCCTGATGATGAAACGATTAGCAAGACAGACTTTTACAGAAACTTTTCATGCGATTCAAAAAGAACATGAAGCATACATCAGGGCTAACGGTAATGGTACTTTTAACAAAAAAATCCTCATCATTGCGGTAATTGTATGCGTTTCCCTGGCCTGTATCGAGTATATCGGAAAAAATGACGGATATTACCTTGTATTGAGATTCTTCAAGTTTCTTGGGTTTGCAGAAAGTTCAGACCGGATACGATTTTTCATCGAACATGAAACCAACCACCAGTTATTCTCGCTTGGATATTGGGTTTTTACCATCCTGATATTTTATTTTCTGATCCCGACGCTGACGATAAAATTTGTTTTCAGGGAAAAATTGCGTGATTATGGTTTATACGGCGGCCATGTCTTCAAAGAACGCAAGATCTTCACCTTGTTCCTTATCATCATGGTACCGCTGGTGCTGATCTTTTCCACCACCGAAAGTTTCCAACTACGCTATCCCTTTTATCACCTGCAAACCAACGAGCCGCTATGGCCAAATTTCTTTATCTGGCAGGTGTTATACTTTTTTCAATTCATCGCCCTGGAATTTTTCTTCCGTGGCTTTATGGTTCACGGTTTGAAAAAACAATTCGGATATTACAGTATTTTCATCATGGTCATTCCATATTGCATGATACATTTCGGTAAGCCTTTCCCTGAAACGATGGCAGCCATTATTGCCGGAATCATATTAGGGACGCTCAGCCTGAAAAGCCGGTCGATATGGATGGGTGTGGCCATACATTATGTTGTTGCGCTCTCAATGGACCTTTCAGCTTTGTGGCAAAAAGGCTTCTGGATTCATTAAGTTTATCCGTTTATTTTTCGCTGTTTCTGCGAATGTTTTTAACTTTGCAAAGGCAAAACATAACCCATGGAATACAAATTGAACACTATAGAGGAAGCTATTGAAGAATTCAGGCAGGGAAAGATCATTATCATCGTTGATGATGAAGACCGCGAAAATGAAGGTGATTTTATTACGGCCGCCGAAACCATCACTCCTGAAAAAGTAAATTTTATGGCCAAACACGGCAGGGGACTGATCTGCGCTCCCATATCCGCCGGCCTTTGCGACAAATTGAACCTTGAGATGATGGTGGCTAAAAACACTTCGACACATGAAACGCAGTTCACCGTTTCTGTTGATTTACTTGGCCATGGCTGTACTACCGGAATTTCCGCCAGTGACAGGGCCAAAACGATAACAGCGCTTTCGAAAGAAGATACCAAACCTGAAGACCTCGGCAGGCCCGGGCATATTTTTCCGTTGCGTGCCAAAGACGGAGGCGTACTCAGACGTGCCGGGCATACTGAAGCCACCATTGATATGGCAAGGCTAGCCGGTTTGAAACCTGTCGGCGCTCTTGTTGAGATCATGAACGAAGACGGAACCATGGCCCGGCTGATGG
Source organism: Bacteroidales bacterium (assembly GCA_035354195.1). Taxonomy (GTDB): domain Bacteria; phylum Bacteroidota; class Bacteroidia; order Bacteroidales; family CAIWKO01; genus CAIWKO01. The sequence goes on from DAOQAT010000003.1 coordinate 43,410, forward strand.
ACCTTTATGAGATCAGGGACCGGTTCAAACTGAAAATGATATCTATTAAAGACCTGATCGCCTACCGCATTAAAAATGAGAGCCTGATCGAAAAGGAAGAAACCGTTGAACTGCCTACAGAATGGGGAAATTTCAAACTTACCTTATACCGCGAAATTACCTCAGGACAATTGCATATGGCGCTTACAAAAGGAACATGGGAAAAAGGCGAACCTATTCTGGTCCGGGTGCATTCATCCTGTATGACTGGAGATATTTTCGGATCATGCCGTTGCGACTGCGGCACACAACTGCATAAGGCCATGCAAATGGTTGAAAAAGAAGGCAAAGGCGTAATTATTTATATGAATCAGGAAGGACGCGGCATCGGACTCGCAAACAAACTGAAATCATACCACCTTCAGGAAATTGGTTACGACACCATCGAAGCCAACGTAAAACTCGGGTTCAAGCCTGATGAACGGGATTACGGTATCGGCGCACAAATATTACGCGATCTCAATGCCACCAAAATAAAACTGATCACCAATAACCCTAAGAAAAAAAGCGGGCTCACAGGTTACGGCATTGAAATCATAGATAATATACCTATTGTCATAAAACCCAATAAATACAACAAAACCTATCTGAAAACCAAACAGGACAAGATGGGGCACATTCTCAACATTGAAGATTAAATATATTGGGCTAATTAAGATTAAAAGTATTAACAATACCATCATGAAAAACCGCTGTCCATGGCCGGCTGACGATGCACTGATGATCCATTACCACGATACGGAATGGGGCGTTCCTGTGCACGACGACCGGAAACTGTTTGAATTTTTGGTACTCGATGCCTTTCAGGCAGGGTTAAGCTGGAAAACTATTCTGCATAAACGCGAAGCTTTCCGGATTGCTTTTGATGATTTTGATCCAGGAAAAATTTCGAAATACGGTGAACCAAAGGTTGAAGAATTAATGCAAAATGCCGGCATCATCCGCAATAAACTAAAAATTCTCTCCACTATAAAAAATGCGAAGAGTTTACTGTTGATCCAAAAAGAATTCGGAAGTTTCGATGCCTTCATCTGGCAATTCACCAACGGTAAAATGAAACTGAATAAATGTAAAACATTAGCCGAAATAGCCGCCAAAAGCCCCGAATCTGATGCCATGAGCAAGGAACTGAAAAAAAGAGGTTTTTCATTTGTGGGCTCCACGATCTGTTATGCCTTTATGCAGGCAGCCGGCATGGTGAACGACCACCTTGTAACCTGCCCGAGATACAAAGAAGTACAGGAATAATTTCACGCAGCCATCATTTGTTTAATACAATTGATATGACGAAAAATGATACCGATCGGGAATTTTTAGAACAGCTCACTTTTGAACCCTTAACAAAAAATAACTGGAACAAATTTATCGAGCTCTTCGGTAACAAAGGTGCATGTGGTAACTGCTGGTGCATGTATTACAGGCTTAAGAAATCTGACTTTCAGGAAGGAAAATTTGACGATGGAAATAAAAATGCCATGAAGGATCTGGTCTGGAAAAACATACCGGTGGGTATTCTTGGCTTTTATGAGGGCCAGCCCATAGCCTGGTGCGCCTTTGCTCCCCGCGAAGATTTCATAAAACTGGAAAAATCCCGCGTTCATAAACGTATTGATGATAAGGCTGTCTGGTCGATCCCTTGTTTTTTTATTCATAAAGACTTCAGGAGGCATGGGGTTTCTGTGGAACTTTTAAAAGGTGTAATTCTTTATGCCAGAGCAACCGGCATAAAGATCATTGAAGCCTATCCGACCATTCCCACACAGGAAAAACTCCCCGACTCTTTTGCCTGGATCGGATTATACAAAACGTTTGAACGTGCCGGGTTTGAAATTGCAGACAGGACATCTAAAAACAGGCCCATGGTAAGGTATTACCTCGATAAACATGGTAATTGAAAGGTTGGGTGAACCAGATACCGCCTTACCACAGCAATAAAAAGTCTACGACAGAGTTATACATTCTAAACTATTAGAATGATAAAGAGAAATTACAAACTCTTTTCCAAGTCAACAAAACTGGCTATTCTGAACGGGGGTTTGATTTCAATAATAATTGCCTTCAATATTTACTTTCAATCATTTTGTATTCCCACAACCTGGGCGATTATAGTGCTTGCAATTTGCTTTACAAACACAATTCTATACCCTATTCTCGAAAATACCGGCATAGCTCCTTTGACAAGTTTTATTAACGGCATAACGTTTTTTGTTTTTCTCTACTGTGTTGTTTTTCTCGACGGTATGAACCTGCTTGGTCTTTTTATTATTATTGTCGGACTTGGTTTAGTAATATATATTCCACATTTTTTTATAATTCAACTTTTTTGGAAAAATTTGGTTAAGCCAAAAGTAAAGACTTCAAGATACTATTTCTTAACTGCAATTTTTCTTTGCGTTGGGACGGTCGTATACATTGGACAGGAGTATAAAAAGGCTATTATCTCTATTGAGAAATTTAAAGCGAGCAACTATACAGAGCTTGACAGGAATTTCATGACTGAAAAGATTCTAGGTATGCATTTCATTTATCATACACGAATTGAGATGATCTGGGATGGTTGGCGCCCACCAAAACACGAACCAATATTGATAATCGGAATGTGGTTGAATAATAGAATTGACCCATTAAATGTGGACTTAGAGACTCGGCTTAAACTTTATAAAAAGTTTTTTCCGGAGAAAAAATACAAATTTGATTGCAGTTGCGGAATACAATATAATAAGGATTATCATAATGACGACCTTTGGAAGAAATAGAGAAACCCTGCAACTAATAACAAGACTTGATACAATCAACAATTTGTAGTATCCTGTCCTACAACCATAAAAAACAGGATCATTTCTTTTCCAGACGTGCCCTTCTCTTTTGCCCGCGATTTACAAAAAACTTAATGGTAAACCATACAGCTAAAAATATAAGGATGCTAATCAGGATCAACGACCAGCACTTTACCAGAAACAGCAGAAAAGCCTTAAATATTTTCCAGCCAAAAGCCAGCGAGTCGACCATTTCGCTGCCGAAGCTCTGTGCATATTGCTCCGTATCAACATTGGCGACCATCTCTTTGTACAACACCTTATCCTGATAAATAGTCAGCGTTAGGGTGCTGTAATCTATTTTATCCTGCAATTGGAGGTTTTCAATTTTTTTATTGATGGTATTCTCAAGGTAATTGGCTGCTGCCTGTTCTGCATCTACCACATCGTTCAGTTTATTTTGATTTTTGTCAGCAGCATTATTGATATGGGTGGCTGTTTTCTGATAAAGCTTTGCCCTGAGTTCATTGGATAGGATCTGTATGGTGACATCCTCCGCATTAATGGTGCGTTCATCCAGTTTGATCCAGATTTTCCCAATATAAAACAATGCCGAATCAAGGTAAAATTCCGGCACTCTCAAAGTAATATTGTTTTCAATTTCATTGACCCCGACGACCATCATCGAATCCTTGCTGACACGGTACTCATCATAGGTATAAATGTTGTTTTTAATGGAGGATGAGAGTACGAAGCCCCCAAAACGGCTGGTGACCTGTTCGATCTGCTGCGTGGCATTTTCAACATTTCTTACTTTAAACCGCAGGTTGGCGGTTTTGATGAGTTTGCGGTTCGAATTCCGTTTGATGAAGGCTGAATCCCAGACGGGTTCTGCTTTTTTTTCAGAGATAACCTTCTGCTCAACGGCTTCGGATTTCGGTTCATTTTCTTCCGTAGGAGCAGCGCTCATGTACTCTTCATCGGTTGCTTTTGCAACAGAATCCAGTTTTGATTTTTCCAGTGTGCTTTTTTCTTCTGAAGCATGGCTGCAAGCAGCAAGCACAAAAGAAAATGCAAGAGAATAAAAAAATATTTTTTTCATGGGTGTGGGATTTTAAGCCATAAATATACGACTAATAATCCCGGAAGTAAAGAGTCGAATTTAAAAATCAGTAAATCCCTCTCTGCTTTTTGATCTCTTCGTAAGCGGCATTCACTTGCTGGAACTTTTCATTGGCAGCTTTCTGCATTTCCGGCCCGAGATGGCTCACCTTATCAGGATGGTATTTCACAGCCATTTTGCGATAGGCCTTTTTTACTTCTTCATCCGTGGCTGAATGTTCTATTTCAAGGATTTTATAGGCGCTGTCCGTTTCCTTCACAAACATGGCTTTGATGGAATTAAAGTCAGCCTGTGAAATTCTCATATACGACGCTATTTCTCCGATAACTCTTACCTCATCGGGGTGGGCGTGTTTATCAGCTGTTGATATTCCGAATAAATAATGAAGCAACTGCAGCCGCGAGGAATAATCCATGTATTGAGCGATCTGCCGGCACACATCGTGAACGGGGATATCCTGTTTAAGGATATCGCGCAGCACCAGCAGGTACTGGCGAGTCTGTTCCTCCGAAAATTGTTGTAAAAACGTCTGCTTAACATAATCTAGTTCGGATTTCAACAGCTTTCCGTCGGCTTTCATAACCGCGGCGGTGAGCACCAGCAGGCTGGCGACAAAATCGCCCTGCATCGTTGGTGTTTGCATACGGGAAGTGGAGGTAGTGACGGTAATAGTATCCAATACCGAACCAAAAACAAAACCAAGGATGGCGCCAATAGGCCCGCCAAATGCCCAGCCCAGCCCGCCGCCAATCCACTTTCCAAATTTCATCAGCGTGTATTTTTATAAAAGCTCCGTAAGCGGAAGTCCATACTCTTCAATCATCTTAATGTTTAGCTTTTCGAGATTGTCGAGAATGGGGTTATATATTTCGGGAATTACCGGAATGTAAACACCTTTAACTTTTATTTCATTATGAAGTATCATTTCCACAGCAATAGCCGCAGGTAAGGCAACGGTGCGGGCAATGGACGTATCTGTTTTTAATGAACCAAAATCCAGCATCCTTGATTTTATCACTTCGGAAGTACCATCCGGATATACAGCTTTAAAAATATGCATCATAACCACCATATCCCGGTCATTTTCAGTAATCATCATCTTTTCAATCATCAGGTCAGAAGTGATTTCGTACATGGAATCTTCTTTGCGGTTCATAGGCTTGTCGCTGAACAGCCCCAGCCATTCCATAGCATTTAAGGCATACGAATTTTCATCAATTTTCAGGTAGGAAGCAACTTGTTTTTTAATATCGTTATCATTCTTAAAACCATTCACCAATGCCATGGCGCCGGCGAAAGTTTTACCGGTGAAATCATGTTTTTCAGGCAAGGTACATTTCAGCGCTTTCATCACATCCAGTGTTTCGCACCATCCTTTGAAACGGAATGTGCCCCTGAACATGGTTTTCGTTTCAGGAATTCCGTATATTTTAGTGTAAGACAAGGAATCGCGGTTTGGATAAACATGCAACTCACCAACACCAGGAAAATCAAGCGTCATGGGGTTTTTGAACAGGTCTGCAGTTGGAATTTCAACCGTTTTTTCATTCATCAGGTATATGGCATCATTATTTCCGGCAAGTACCACACCTTTAGGGCTCCATGAAAACTTATAATTAAAAGGATTATCGCATGATTCGGGTGCAGGTAACGCGCCGCATAATGAATAAAATGCTTCAATTTTTCCTCCTTTTCCATGAACATGATCAATGATGCGCATAGCGGACATGTGGTCAATACCCGGATCGAGGCCAACTTCATTCAGGATAATTATTCCCGCTTCTTTGGCCTGTGCATCAAGCGCGTACATTTCCGGCTTTGCATAGGAAGCGGTAACAAGGTCTTTCTTATTCTTGATGCAGTAATTGGCAACCATGATATGATAAGCATACGGAAGAAGGCTCACGACAACATCATGTTCGGAAATCATTTTATCAAGCACCTCTTTCTCATCAACGGTCCAGTAGATAGCCTTTCCATTTTTTGCATCGCCGACCATGCGTTTTGCTTCTTCATAGTTCAGGGCAGCAACGGTCAGGTGGATATTTTTACTTAGTAAATGCTGAATTATCGGGTTGGCAACCATTCCGGCGCCCAGGATTAATACTTTTTTCATCGTAAAGCTATTTAAGTTGTTTTAGGATATTACTTTTTTTACAAAATTATACATTTTAAGAATGTCCGGTTCAAAAAGGCAGGAAATAAACAAAAAATTAATAAATAAATTTTTTATATAATTTAAAAAAAGTTTGACTTATGAGAATTTATTTCGTATATTTGCCAATATATATAACAATCTATATTGTTATGGTAGCATTAATAAAAATACCTCTATTAAAAAATGAAACAGGGATTGATTCCTGGGACCTTTACTATACCTTTCCTAATGGTCAGAGTTTTTTCGGCATTATTACCATTACCAACAAACGCATTTTTTTCGAAACCATGGTTAAGGGAGGTGTTGAAGCATTGCTCAACGCCTCCGCGATTTTCACCAATCATGTACCCAATAATGTGGTCTTATCCAAAAAGCACATCAAAAAAATCGAAACGATAAAAGATGTTTGCGGTAATAAAGCTTTAGTAACACTCGACAATGGCGAAATTCATATTCTCGATCGGAAAATGCTTGCGATTGATAAAATAATTGAAGCCTTAAAAGTAAAGTAACGGTCTTTATTCTTTTTAACTTTCCAATCCAGAATAATTTTGGGCGTTTTTTTTATTGTTTTTAACGGCATATTTTTTTTATATTAGTGCCAGAAAATATTGGTACCGGCAATGAAAAATATTCGAAAAAAATATAAAACAGGTTTAGTACTCAGTGGTGGAGCTTTAAGAGGATTTGCCCATGGCGGGGTTTTAAAGGCCTTAAACGAAACGGGCATCTTCCCTGATGTGGTTTCAGGGGTCAGCGCCGGTGCTATTGTTGGCGCATTGTATGCCGACGGGTATAAACCCGAAGAAATATTAAAGATTTTTGTCAACAAGAGCTTGTACAAATTTCTTGAATTCATCGTCCCGAACAAAGGACTGGTCCGCATGACCGGCTTGTATAAAACGCTTCTTCAAAACCTCCGCGCCAAAAATATCGAGGATTTGAAAATCCCCCTTTATATCACAGCAACCAACCTGAATAAAGCCAGTACTGTTTATTTTTCACAAGGTGAACTGGCTAAACACATCATTGCATCATGCACCGTTCCGGTACTGTTCCAGCCAATAGTTATCGATGAGGTTACTTACATTGACGGCGGTGTGCTTAATAACCTGCCACTGGAACCTATTGAGGACGATTGTGAATTTCTGATCGGGGTCAACGTTAACCCAATTACCAACGAAACCAAATTCGACGGGATGATGAATGTTGCCGACCGCGCGCTCAACATGGCGTTAAATAAATTCAATGCGCACAAGATCCCCAAATTTGACATTTTCATCGAACCTGTGGAGTTACATAAATTTTCTATGATGGATGCTGCCAAAGGAGAAAAGATGTTCGATATCGGTTACAAGGAAACCAAAAAGATACTGAAGCAAAAAGGATATTAATTATTAAAGTTCCACCTTCTTCCTGCCCAGCTTTTTCTCAGTTTGCAGTTTTTTGTCTGCCATACGTTTTTCTTTTTCTTCTTTCGGAATCCTGGTTTTACGCCTTTCTTTGACAGGTTTCAGGCACTTTTCAATGAACAGAAAAAACTTTTCAATAGCCTTCTTTTTATTGAGGTATTGCGAACGGCCTTCACTGCATGTAATATGGATTGAACCATCGTCTTTCAAAAGTTTCCCGGATTTTGAAAGTATCAGCAATTTTTCTTCCTCAGTAAAATAAAACGATGCTTTTATATCAAAGATAAGCTCCACTTTTGTTGAAACTTTATTGACGTTCTGCCCGCCCTTTCCCGAGCTGCGGGAAGTCCGGAACGAGAGTTCTTTTACAAGCTCATTGCTAATTCCCATCGTTGTATATAAATTCAATTATGTATGAATGGCGGCGAAGTTAAAAAAATTATATTTGCATAAAAATAAATCATGAAAAAACAATTTATAGCACTGGTAATTTTGGCAATCAGCGTATCAGCATTCGGACAAAATAAAGAAAAAATAGAGATTACCAAAGAACTTAAAACCACCCCTGTAAAAAACCAGGCCATGTCGAGCACCTGCTGGAGCTTTGCCACCATATCTTTTTTGGAAAGTGAGTTATTACGCATGGGAAAAGGCGAATACGATCTTTCGGAAATGTTTTATGTACGTAAAGCATACCCGATAAAAGCCTATAATTTTTACCACTTCCAGGGTAAGTGCAATTTTGGCCCTGGCGGACAAGCCCACGACATCACCTATTTGTTCAGGGAATACGGCGCTGTTCCTGAAAAGGTATACAGCGGGCTGAAAAAAAATGAAAACCACAATCAGCTTGACCTGGATGATGCACTTTTAAACATAATGGATCAGGTGGTAAAAAAGGGTACGGCCGGTTCGGAAGAAAAATGGAAATTCTCTTTGGACAGCGCGATGGATGTACACCTGGGTAAGCTTCCGCAGACATTCAACTACGACGGAAAAAATTATACACCGCAAAGCTTTGGAGCAAGCCTTGGCATTGATCCGGATAATTATGTTGAACTGACTTCGTATTCTCACCATCCGTTTTATCAGCAATTTGTTCTTGAAGTGCCCGACAACTGGATGTTTGAGAAATATTACAACCTGCCGATCGATGAGCTTATCAATATTATGGACAACTCGATAAATAAGGGATATACTTTTTGCTGGGACGGTGATGTCTCTGATGAAATTAGTTTTTCTGATAACGGCGGTGTGGCAACCCTGGAGAAAGAAAAAAAGAAAATTGAACAGAGCGACCGCCAAAAGGCATTCGAGGATTTTTCTGTAACCGATGACCACCTGATGCACATCACCGGAATTGCCAAATCTGATTTTGGAGGAACGTATTATCTCACAAAAAATTCGTGGGGCGGAAAGAAAGGAAACAACGGATATTGGTTCATGTCTGAAAATTATGTCCGCCTGAAAACCATTGCCATCCTCGTTCATAAAGATGCCATTCCTAAGGAATTAAAAGATAAACTTGGAATAAAATAACGCCCCGCCCTGTTTCCCGATTCATAGTTTATTTACGCTGATAGTATTAGTTTTTGAGTTATCCAATCAGCCTTTTGTGTGCTGATTAGAATTATTTTCTATTGTTTTATGAATTCCCCGGTTTTTTTCATCTATAACACACTTTCAACAAAAAAAACCGGCCATGAAAAAATTCAACCTGATTTTAATCACTGCAATATTATTTTTCACGAGTGTTTCAGGATCATTTTCGCAACAGTTTCTGAACGGGGACTTCGAAGAAACGACCGCTCCAGCGGGTGTGGACCAGATAAACCTGTCAAACGCCAGCTTCAATTCGATGATGGCACATAGCTTTGCTTTTGGGACTTATGGCGATATGGATATCATCAATTCAGCAGTATACAACGGCGCCGCACAAAGCGGTTCATGGTTCGTGGCGTTTACCGGTGGCGGAACCGATGCGATTTCCATGGAGTTGTCGTCACCTCTTATGGCAGGAAAAACATATGCCATAACCTTCTGGGATAAAGGTAGCAGCAGCTTTATTCCGCAGCAATTTCAAATAGGGGTTTCCAATGAAAAAAGTTCGTTCGGCACTCCGGTCTTTACCGGTGAAATGCCCGTTACCGGCGTTTGGACAAAACGAAGTTTTAGTTTCACCGCACCTTTAAGCGGCCTTTTTATTACAGTTCAGTTGGCAGGCGCCAATGATATCAGCAAATGGGCACAGGCTGATAATTTTTCGCTCAGCAGCTCCGAAAATCAAATCATCACCGGAACGATAAATGAAACTACTTTTTGCGCCTGCAGCGGCATAAATGTTCCATTCAAAGCAACAGGCGTTTTTTCACCCGGAAATAATTATACCGCACAACTTTCTGATGAACATGGAAATTTTTCAAACCCCGTAAACATAGGTAACCTAATGTCTTCGGCCAACACCGGAGTGATAACTTGCAATATTCCCTGCGATATTGCAGCTTCTTCAAACTACAGGGTAAGGGTTGTAAGCTCCCTGCCCGAAATATCCGGCAGCGACAATGGTATTGACCTGGCCATAAACAAAGAAATTCCTTTTGTTGCAAACATAACAGCGTCCCCAAATAATGTCATCAAACAAGGAGCTGCAGTTACATTCAGGCTTGAAACACACGAAAATGAAGTCATATCTGGTTATCAATGGATGGTAAACGGCGCCGGCGTTGGCATATCGGAGACATTTACCGCCTCAAACCTAAAAGACGGCGACATTGTAAGCCTTGCCGTAACAATAAAAAATCCATGTTCTGTCATACAAAAAGTACTTTCTAATGAAATAGTGATGACCGTGCAGGTTTCTGCAGAACCGTCCGTAAGTATTAAAGCGCTTGGGTGTTCAACCATACAAAAAGGAAAAGCGCTGACTTTTGCAGCCACCGCTGAAAATGCCGGTAAAAACCAAAAATATCAATGGAAAATCAACGATGAAAACGCGGGTAGCGGCTCGGATATTTTCACCGGCAAAAACCTGAAGGATGGCGATGAAATCAGCGTGGTTATGACAACAACCGGGGAAGGACAAGGTGTTGTAACCGTATTCTCAAATACCATTATCGTTAAAGTCATTGAGCCCTTATTGACGGAAAAAGACAAGCTTGACCCGCAGAAAAAAAATGATGAAAAATACCGTATCGGAATCCTGAAGCGCAAACCTTTTATGTGGAGCAAAAAAAGCAGGAAATTCTACAAGCCCCTGAGCTTTAGAAACCGAAAAATTAAAAATGAAAACAATACTTGTTACAAATATTAATACAGCTGCCTGACTTCTTTTTTAATGTATTCAATGGCAGCATTCACAGGGAGTTTATCCTGAGTCATGGAAAGTTCCAGGATCACCGAACCAAGGTCCGTAGCTGTGGCATTATCGTTCAGGCGGGAGGCGGCCAGGTTCACGAGTTTTATCATTTCTTCCTTGGCATTGCGTGTCAGGTCCCAGGCGGTGGAGGAAAGATAAATCTGCTGCGATAAATTGTGTTCAAACTCATCGCGGATATTCTGAACCAGGGCTGCCTGAAGCTGGCTGCCTGACATTCCTGGCATTGCTACCCTGATGATCAGGCTGGAAGGTGAGATGCGCTCCAGCAATAATATCACCCTTTCGTAGGCCTGCAGGCGAATCGGAGTGACGACATTCTGGTTGGAAAGTTTCAGCTCCAGCAGCTTTTTATGGGTGCCATTCTGTAAAAAAGCGCGTAAAATAAAAAATGCTGTGGCAAATACAACACCTGAAGGCAGGGTATATTTAAGTATGTCGAGGAAGTCTTCCATAAAATTTATTTTTATGCAAATATACGCTAAAAAATAATTTCAAAATGGCAAGAATCGGGCTGAGGATTTTATATTAATATAATTACTAATTTTGAAAAAAAATCCGGCAACGGTTGCCCAACAATTTTCAATAACCCTTAAAACTATGAAAACTTTTAACTACTTATTACTACTGTCGGCCTTATTTTTTGCAGTGAATTCCAAAGGCCAAAGCAGCACTGAAACGAAACCAGCTATAGCATCAGTAAAGATCGGAACCCAGGAATGGACTGCCGAAAACTTAAATGTTAGCGCATTCAGAAATGGCGATCCAATAACGGAAGTAAAAAACCAGAAAGAATGGAAAGACGCCTGTTACAGCAAAAAACCTGCCTGGTGTTATTATAAAAACGATCCTAAAAACGGAGCCAAATACGGGAAGCTCTATAACTGGTGGGCTGTATCTGATCCGCGCGGCCTTGCTCCTGAAGGCTGGCATGTCGCAACTAATAATGAGTGGAATATACTGGTCGAATATTTGGGTGGATTTACAACAGCAGGAGATGCTATAAAGAGCTGCGCGGCCGGCACCAGTACTGGTCTGGCTGCTCCAATGGGTGGTACCAGAGAGGTATTTGAAGAATTTTACAAAGGCGGTGAAAGAGCCTATTACTGGACATCTAACGAAAAAAACAGTTCGGATGCCATTCTTAGAATGCTTTCAGCTTCAAATAGCTTTGTTTATACATATGAATACAGCAAAGGATACGGCATGTCCGTACGCTGTGTTAAAGACTAAAAGTGTCTAAAAACACCTACAGGGTTTAAACATTTTCAAACTGTTTTAATAAGGTAAATTTTAGAATATATTACTAATTTTGAAAAAAAATAATCGCAAAAAATTTTAATGAAATGAACTATTTAGCCAACAGAATCAACAATTTGTCAGAGTCGGAAACCCTGGCCATGACACAGAAAAGCCGCGAACTGAAAGAGCAGGGGTTTGATGTTATCAACCTCAGCATCGGAGAACCGGATTTTAACACCCCTGACTTTATTAAAACTGCCGCCAAAGATGCCATAGATAAGAATTTCACGCACTACCCCCCCGTCCCCGGCTATCCTGAACTACGGCAGGCAATCTGCAACAAGCTTAAAAGAGATAACAACCTTGATTATACACCTGATCAGATCGTAGTGTCTACCGGTGCAAAACATTCCATCGCTAATGTCATGCTTGCCCTGGTAAATCCAGGTGATGAAGTTATCGTACCTGCCCCCTACTGGGTTTCCTACAAAGAAATTGTAAAACTTGCCGAAGGAAAAGCGGTGTACCTCCCAAGCAGCATTGAAACCAATTTTAAGGTCAGCCCACAGCAAATTGAAGATGCTATTACCGATAAAACCAAGGTTTTTATTTTCAGCAGTCCGTGCAACCCAACAGGAACGGTCTATACCAAAGACGAACTCAGGGCTTTTGCGAAAGTATTTGCACGCCATAAAAATATTTTTGTCATCTCCGACGAAATTTACGAATACATAAATTTCCTGGGAAAACATGAAAGCATCGCCCAGTTTGAATCCATGAAGGACAATGTCATCGTGATCAATGGTGTTTCAAAAGGTTACGCCATGACCGGCTGGCGTATCGGATACATTGCAGCGCCAAAGCCGATTGCCAAAGCCTGTAATAAACTGCAGGGCCAGATAACATCGGGCGCTTGTTCCATCGCTCAGAAAGCTTCTTTTGCCGCTATCGACATGGATCCGAAACTCACCCCTGAGTTTAAGGTGATGCTCGATGCCTTCCACGAACGCCGCGACCTGCTGCTGGGCCTGCTGAAAGAGGTCCCGGGTGTGATTACCAACAAACCTGACGGCGCTTTTTATGTTTTTATGGATGTAAAACATTATTTTGGAAAAAAAGACGGTGAAATTACCATCAACGGCAGCGAAGACCTGAGCATGTACCTGCTTAATAAAGCTTATGTTGCCATGGTTTCTGGTACCGCTTTCGGAGATCCCAACTGCCTTCGTTTTTCTTATGCCACATCAAAAGATGTTATAATTGAGGCCGTCAAAAGGCTGAAAGAAGCATTAAGCCATTTAAAATAAAGAGTTATGAGTTCAACCTTGTTATGGGTGTTGTTTTTAATATCCGTTTTATTAGTTGCAGGGCTGGGGCTTCTGCTGATTATTCTCGGGAGCATTCAGAAAAAAGCCGGCCAATGGGTTCCCGGAATCCTGGTCATGGTTTTTTCCATGGTGTATTGCATTGCCGGATTTGCCTACCTTATCGGAAAGTCTGCTGAATACACCAAATGCAGCAATATAAATTATTATGACGACTACACCATTCCTGATGAGTACCAAAATCCAGAAGATCCGGGCGATACAGCAAATTATGAACCTGGTGAATTTATTTCCAAAGGCGAAGCCTATATCACAGGTTTTATTCAGGACGCCGACAAGAGCCTTATACACATCAAAGTCATTCCCGACCCTATCCTGAAGGATATGGGAATTTCTCTTGTAAAAATTGACACGTATTCGGCCTCCGGTAATAAAAACAAAACGATACCGCTGACTATTGATTTTTCCAAGAAATTCAAAGGCGAATTGCAGCTTTTGCTTTATTCATCAGACACCGAAGAGATCGGTAAAAGCCTGGTACAGGTCAGCCAGGATGCGAACTCTGCTTTTACCATAAAATTTCTTTATGATAATGAAACAAATTTCCTGAAAACAGAGTATGCACGTTTAAAATCAAGCTACTGATGCTGACCATTGATAAACTATCTGTTGAAAAGCTTTTCACCGATTTTTCCCATCTGAAAGTGATGGTAATCGGTGATATCATGATCGATTCTTACATCTGGGGTAAGGTCGATCGCATATCGCCCGAAGCTCCGGTACCTGTGGTTTCGGTCACCAAGCGTGAAAACCGCCTGGGAGGCGCTGCCAATGTAGCGCTGAATCTTCAGTCGCTGGGAGCAACACCCCTGCTATGCAGCATCAGCGGGAATGATCAAAAAGGCGATGAGTTCAACCAGCTATTGCAGAAAAACAATATCAGCATAGCAGGAATGGTTAGGAGTGATAATAGAATCACCACCACAAAATTCCGTATCATCGGAAATAATTATCAGATGCTGAGGGTTGACGAAGAGGTGGCGCATCCACTCAACCAGGAAGAGACACGGGATTTTTATAACCATATCGAACGTATGATCACGGCTGAAAAGCCGGGCGCCATCCTTTTCGAAGATTATGATAAAGGTGTGATCAATGTGGCCCTTATCACATGGGTTGTTGAGCTGGCTGAAAGGTTAAAAATCCCGGTGGTTGTTGACCCAAAAAAGAAAAACTTCTCCTTCTACAAAAATGTAACGTTGTTCAAACCCAACTATAAAGAGCTTTGCGAAGGCCTGAAAATTGAGAATATTCACAGGCAGCCGGAAGAACTGCTGAAAATCTGTTCGGGATTTCAGCATCATCAGAACATTAAAAACATGATGGTAACGTTGTCAGAACTTGGGGTTTTTGTGTCTTCGCACAATAAAACCGGTATTGCTGAAGGCGCGCTGATCCCGTCGCGGGTGAGGAATGTTTCCGATGTATCAGGCGCCGGTGATACGGCAATCTCGGTAGCTGCATTATGCACCGCCCTTAACCTGCCCCTTTATGATACCGCATTTATTGCAAATATTGCCGGCGGGCTGGTTTGCGAAGAAATTGGTGTAGCCCCAATAAACAAAGACAGGCTGATCAAAGAACTACAAAGCTTGTTATAATTTTCTACCCGTTTCATTAAACCCTGAATGGACTCTTTGTTGAAAAGCAAAAAGAATGAGGATATCGGAAAAATGTTCGACGATATTGCTCCAAGATATGATTTTTTGAATCATTTTCTTTCTTTCAATATTGATAAACGCTGGAGAAAAAAAATTATCCGTTTAGTGAAGGATGAAAACCCACATACGGTCCTTGATGTGGCCACCGGCACCGCAGATCTTTCAATAATGGCGGCACGAAAAATCCCGGGAAGCCATTTCACAGGTGTTGACATTTCTGAAAAGATGCTTGAAATAGGAAGAAAAAAAATAAGCCGGTATAACCTGGAGAAAAACATTGAATTGCGCTCCGGTGCTGCTGAAAACCTGCCTTTCGCTGATAACGCTTTCGACAATGCCATAGTGGCTTTTGGGGTGCGCAACTTTCAACATCTAAGTTCGGGGCTTAAAGAAATGCTTCGCGTGGTAAAACCCGGAAAAAAAATTTTCATACTTGAATTCTCACAACCGCGAGGCTTTTTCAAGATGATCTATCATTTATATTTCAAATTATACCTGCCGGTTGCGGGAAGGATAATTTCAGGGAATAAAGCAGCATACAAATACCTGCACGAAAGTGTTGTGGAGTTTCCGGAAGGAGCGTCATTCTTGAATATCATGGAACAAGCGGGTTTTTGTAATTTGCAACAACAGCGTCTTAGCGGCGGAATATCAACAATTTATATCGGTGAAAAGCAAAAAAATATTTAATTTTGCAATACTTTTAAATACATGGCGTTATATAAGGCTCAAAAACAAGTCTTGAAAAAAATTGTACTACATATTACCTGTCTGTTAATTCTCCTGGCTGCATTAGATGCTCCGGGTTTTGCACAGAATCGCAGGAGGGTGGTTACAGAGAACCTGCCAAAATTCGACCGAAGGATGTATCATTTTGGTTTTTTACTTGGTATGAACCAGATGAACTTTGCCATAAAAACTGTGGAGGACCTTACCCCTTTCGATTCTCTGACCAATGTCCTGACAAAACCCGATTTCGGATTCGATATAGGGATTGTCTCAAGTTTACGGCTCACAAAATACCTCAGCCTCCGTTTTGTGCCAACGCTTTCATTTGGCAACCGCACCGTTGAATACACATTTAATTTCCATGATTCCATAAGTTATACCCAATCTAAAAAGATTGAATCTACTTTTATGACGTTCCCTATATACCTAAAATACTCCTCGAAACGAATAGGAAATTTCAGTGCATACCTTATCGGTGGAGCCAAATACAGTATTGATATGGCCTCCCAGGCAAAGAAAAAGAACAAGGAAGGGGAAGCACCTATAAAACTGGCCCGCAATGATTATATGATTGACGTGGGTACAGGTGTTGACTTTTATCTTCCTTATTTTAAGTTTGGTATTGAACTCAAAATGTCATACGGGTTGCGTAATCTTTTGGTTCCTGAAAACACCGTTTACACAAACAGTGTAAGGCGGCTCGGTTCAAAGATTTTCCAGATTTCCTTTACATTTGAAGGATAATTCTTTCAGAACAGCCCGGCTTTTACCTGCATTTTATTAATTTTGCCCATAATCAAAACGCTTTATTTTATGAAGTTTAAAATAGTTTTTAGCCTGCTCATATGCTTTTGTTTTGTTACAGCCATTAATGCACAGAATGAAATGCGTTTGTTGCGTTTTCCGGCGATTTCCGGAAATAAAATCGTTTTTTCTTACGCAGGAGACCTGTATATGGTCGATAAAAAAGGTGGTATTGCCCGCAAACTAACCAATGACATCGGTTATGAGATGTTTGCAAAGTTTTCGCCCGACGGTAAAAACATAGGTTTTACCGCCCAATACGACGGGAACACCGAAATTTATATCATGCCGGCCAGTGGCGGAGTTCCCAAACGGCTCACCTACACAGCCACACTAAACAGGGATGATCTTTCAGACCGTATGGGCCCGAACAATATTCTAATGGCCTGGAAAGATGATCAAACACTAATTTACCGTTCACGGATGAAATCATTTAATGATTTCAAGGGACAGCTTTATCAGGTCGCAGCCGATGGTGGATTAAGCGAAGAACTTCCTTTACCGAGCGGCGGGTTTTGCAGTTTTTCACCAGACAAAAGTAAACTGGCTTACAACAAGGTCTTTCGCGAATTCCGCACCTGGAAATACTATAAAGGAGGCATGGCTGATGACATCTGGATCTATGATTTCAAAGAAAAAACCACCCTCAATATCACCAACAATATTGCACAGGATATCTTCCCGATGTGGCACGGTGATAACATTTATTTTCTTTCAGACCGGGACCGTATCATGAATTTGTTCTGCTATGACCTGGCCACCAAAGAAATAAAAAAACTGACAGATTTTACGGAATTCGACATCAAGTTCCCATCTCTGGGCGACAGCGCCATAGTTTTTGAAAACGGCGGATATATTTACACCTATGATTTTAAAACTCAAAAATCGGTGAAAGTAACTATTCAGATAGCCGATGACCTGAACACCGGGCGCAACGAGATGAAAGATGCCTCTAAAAATATCACTTCGTACGATATTTCCCCCGATGGGAAACGTCTTGTTTTTAGCGGCAGAGGAGATGTTTATACCGTTCCTGCAAAAAGCGGCATTACGCGAAACCTGACCCAAAGCTCAGGCGTACACGACCGAAATGCGACATGGTCGCCCGATGGGAAATATATTGCCTATATCTCAGATGCTACCGGGGAAGATGAGATTTATATGATCGCTCAGGATGGGACATCCGCTCCTGTTAAACTCACCGAGAAATCTGACACTTACAAATACCAGCCTGTTTGGTCGCCCGACAGTAAAAAACTGTTGTGGGCCGATAAAATGCTCAGGCTTCAGTATATCGATGTCTACAGTAAAAAAGTCACACAAATAGACAAATCAAATGACGGGGAATTTACCGAATTTGGCTGGGCGCCAGACAGCAAATGGATCGCTTATGCAAGGCCCGATAAATCTGCTGAAACAAAGATTTACCTTTATGATGTGGCTTCCATGAAAAAATATCCGGTAACCGACGGTTGGTACGACTGTGGGGAACCGACCTTCAGCTCAGACGGAAAATATCTTTACTTTACATCCAGCCGTGATTTCAATCCTACCTATAGCTGGACAGAATGGAACCATGCCTATACCAACATGACAAAAGTGTACATGCTTACGCTGGCAAAAACTACACCGTCGCCGTTCAAGCCGGTTGACGATGAGGTTGGCATAGCAACAGGTAGCAAAGAACCTGAAAATAAAGAAGCAGGAAATAAAACCGGTGATATAACGGTTGATATTGATGGAATTGTTGACCGTATCATTGCGCTTCCTATTGGCGCCGGTTCTTACTGGAATATTAACAGTGCAGATGACCTTATTTATTATTGCCGGACGACAGCTTCTGAACCAAATGCCGCACTTATGGTCTATGACCTGAAAGAAAAGAGAGAAACCAACCTGGGCGCATATAGCAGCTATATCCTCTCAAACGACAAAAAGAAGATGGTCGTCGCCGACAAAGGAAAATATGCGGTGGTGGACCTCCCAAAATCAAAAGTTGACATTAAGGATTATACCGACCTTTCGAACATGAAAGTGTGGGTTAACCTTAAAGATGAATGGAAGCAGATCTTTACGGAGTCGTGGAGGCAGATGCGTGATTTCTTTTATGATCCTGGCATGCATGGGGTCGACTGGAAAAGCATTTATAAAAAATATGAACCGCTCACCGCTTATGTGAACCATCGTGCCGATCTTACTTATATCATCGGTGAGATGATCGGTGAACTCAGTGTGGGCCATGCTTATACCGGGGGCGGTGAAAAACCGGAGGCAGCTAAAATCAAACTTGGGTTGCTGGGCGCCACGCTTACCAAAGACAAATCGGGATATTTTAAAATTGAAAAAATTCTCCATGGGGAAAACTGGACCAACAATACGCGTTCACCACTGACCGAGGTGGGCGTTGACGTCAGGGAAGGCGACTTTATAGTTGCTGTTAACGGAAAATCTGTTACAGGTATAAAGAACATTTATGAATTGCTTGTCAATACTGCAGGACAGCAGGTTGAACTGACTGTCAACACTACAGCTTCTGAGCAGGGGGCACATAAGGTGATCGTAATTCCGGTGGATGATGAATCGGAATTGTATTATTATAACTGGGTTCAAAACAACATTAAAAAAGTGAATGAAGCTACCGACGGCAAAGTGGGATACATCCATATTCCCGACATGAGCGTTACCGGGCTAAATGAATTTGTTAAACATTTTTACCCACAGTTGAGCAAAAACGCATTGATCATCGACGACCGCGGTAACGGCGGCGGGAATGTTTCTCCTATGATCATCGAACGGCTGAACCGTGAACTTGTATACATGAAAATGTCGCGTAATGCCAGTCAGAATATAGCAGGAATTGGCCAGCAGTATGGCCCTAAAATTTGTCTTATCGACCAGTACTCCGCATCGGATGGCGACCTTTTCCCTTATCAGTTTAAAGAATTAAAAATCGGCAAACTGGTTGGCCAGCGGACCTGGGGTGGCGTAGTCGGAATACGTGGATCATTACCGTTGATTGATGGTGGCTTCCTGAACAAACCCGAATTTGCACATTATGATGCCGAAGGTAAAAAATGGATTATTGAGGGCCATGGCGTAGATCCTGACGTGCTAATAATCAACGATCCCGCGAAAGAATATGCAGGAGATGACGAACAACTGAACAAAGCGATTGAACTGATTCTTGAAGAACTTAAAAAGACCGACACCAACCTGCCACCGATACCGCCATTCCCGGATAAGACGAAATAAATAGATTTTATAAGAAAGAGGATTAAATCCTCTTATGATGAAAAATTTTTAATTCCGCCCCGGTGGTTGAGCGCAGCCGAAACCACCGGGGCGGAATTTTATAAAAAATGAATCACGCGTTGTTTTCAACTAATTCTTCAACCACTTCTGGTTCTTCCGCATCTAAAAATTCATCAGCATCTTCATAAGCTTCTGTCTTACGCCCAAGTATTGGGAGTATTTTCCCAACAACGAATCCGCTGCCAAATGCTACGACGATGGTTATTAAAATTCCGAGCAACTGGCTGCCAATGCTAAGTCCCCGCACAATAGGTAATACGGCCAGGCCGCCCATCAGTCCCGGGATCCCATGAAGGTTGCTGACACCGCAGGTATCAATAATTTTCATCCATTTTTGTTGACGGGACTGAATTACCGCAAATCCAAGGGTGGAAATTCCTCCTGCCATAATACCTATGATAGCAGCCATTGAATGGCTTGCCACTACACATGACGAGCCAATGGCTACGCCGCCGGCAAGGGCAGCATTGGCAATATCGGCGATACTGACTTTCTTTCGCAAGGATATGGAAAAGATATAGGTTGCTAATGTAGAACCGCAAAGAGCAAAAATAACATTGATCACGGTGTGAGGCATATCTGCCGGGCTGACCAATGCAGCACAAAAGCTTGGCCAGAAAATCCACAAAGCCATACTACCCAACATAGAATACCGATCGCTGGTAGCATCCGACTCAATGGTTTTTTCCATTTCCTGTTTGGTCGTCATAGTGAGTGCGACACCTAATCCGAAAATAGCGCCAAAAGCGTGAATAACAATGGAACCTCCGGTATCCACAACACTTCCGGCATCAATTAAGCCAAGGCCACCTTCTAAAACTATCCACTCATTAAACGCGTATGCCGGAATGAATAATAAACCCAATAAAATGTACTGGGGCATCTTCAGCCTTCCTAAAACAGCTCCGGCTGCAATTAACAAACTGGCTGCGCCAAATTCGGCCAAAATAAGTTTTTCTAATTCTTCGGATACTCCGCCAAAAAGCCTGGTACTTCTTATCATGAAATACAGCGGCAACGCAGTGCTCACCAATAAAAAAGTAGCCGTAAGTGCCGAACGTCCGTATTTACGGACAAAAACCATTAAGAACCCAAAACCAATCAGCAACATCACCATGATGTGTATGGCGCGGTTATAACGCTGGTCGTTCATTATTTCGGCAGTCAAGCCACCTGATGCTGCTTCATTGGCAAATGAAGCCATTGACACTAATGCTAAAGATAATGTCAATGATATCTTTTTTGTTAAACCTGAAAAATACATAAAATTAATCTTTGATGGTTAGTATTATACTTTCGGCAAAAGTACATTTTTCCTCCATCAAAGATTAATCTCAGGTATTTTTCAGTAAAATACTTTAATCAAATTACTGATTAAAATAATAAAATAACTTAATGTAAAGGTTCCCCTTCCTTCAATTCAATTAACAGAACCTTGTACTACAATTAGTTCACATTTAACCAATTTGAATAGCATCATAAAGCGCCTTCATCATAGGCATGTTCTCCATGAAGAGAAGCATCCAATCCTAATTTTTCGAACGTCTCCGAGACTCTGACAGGCGTTACCAGGTTGATCAGGATCAGCATGATGTAGGTAAAGATGAACGCATAAGCCGAAGCAATAACAACTGCAAGTACCTCTTTACCGAAAAATGCCGCATTTCCGAAAAATAAGCCATCTGCACCTGCCCCATTTACTGCTTTTGATGCAAAAACACCAAGCAACACACACCCTAAAAATCCTCCGACACCATGCACGCCCCAAACATCCAGCGCATCATCCCATTTTCTTTTGTTTTTAAACTGGACTGCAAGATAACAGACGCCACCGGCAGCAATTCCGATAATAGGAGAAGCCCAAAGCGGAACAAATCCGGCGCAAGGAGTAATGGTTGCCAGGCCTGCAATAGATCCCGTCAGCATCCCGAGAAATTTGGGCTTTTTCATATGGATCCATTCAATGGCCACCCAGGTAACGGTAGCAAAAGACGCTGCTATATCGGTATTCAGGAAGGCTAATGAGGTAATAAAATCAACGGCTACTTCGCTGCCTGCATTAAAACCATACCAGCCAAACCATAAAAGCCCGCTTCCGATAGCTACCAGCGGAATACTGTTGGGAGTATTGTTTTTTTCAACCCGGGCGCCAACATAGAAAACAGAAGCCAGCGCTGCAAAACCAGCCGTTGCATGCACCACGATACCACCGGCAAAATCAATGATCCCCCATGTGGCTAATAAGCCTCCGCCCCATACCATATGCACGAACGGATAGTAAACCAAAACCTGCCAGAACGTGAGGAAAATCATATATGCTTTAAAATTTACCCTATTGGCAAACGCCCCTGTAATAAGAGCCGGCGTGATAATCGCAAACATCATCTGGTAAGCTATAAACACGAATTCCGGTATTTTTCCATTCGTATACATGGAATCCATTCCAACTCCCGATAAAAAAGCTTTATCAAAATTTCCAATAATACCGCCTGCACCACCACTGAAACATAATGAATAGCCGAAGGCTACCCATAAGACTGTTGTCCATCCCAGTGAAGCAAAGCTCTGTATCATGATACCAAGAATATTCCTCTTGGTTGCCAGCCCGCCATAAAAAAATGCGAGCCCGGGCGTCATTAACATTACCAGGCTGCATGCCAGAAGCATAAAACCTGTTGAACCTGTATCCATAATTTAACCTCCTTTATTTAATTAATATTAATTGTGATTATAATGTTATTCCAAAGACAAAGTGGAAACCACTGGCCTGCGGATTGAAAATAACCGAAGCTTTCAGTGGTAAACTATAATTTTCCGTGATTTTAACCGAACGGTATGCGGTGATGCCGGTATTGACCACGGCAAAACCACCCCCATAGGCCGGTGTGCTGTATACACTTGAAAAGGGCGTGGCTCCGGCAAAGACATCAAAATTAAAACTTTTGACAGCAAAAGAATAACCGAGTTCAATGTAGGTGGAATACCTGTTTTTAAAATTTACACTTTGCACCAGGCCTGTTTGTGTAAACACGGTGTCCTCAGGGCTTTTATCATTACCGGAAATATAAGTTGCAACCAAAATGCTGAATGGGAATTTTTCGGGGCCTTTGTATTGCAAGGAAGCTTCAAGCGAATGGCAGGTAAATCGATTCAGATTGCTGCCGTTTGTTGTATCAAAATCAATTCTATTCGGATTTTTACTAAACGTAAATTTCGAATCGTTGACCTGAGTAGCCAATGCCGGAATATAGTAATCTGTTAATGTTACCGTAAAGCCTTTTATGGAGTATTTCGCATACAAATCAGTTTCCACGTAATTATTGGTTATTGCCATGGCTCCCCAATAACCGATTTCAAAACCGCCCAAGCTAAATGAAAGAGTCGGCTGAATGCTCGGCGATCCGCCATAATCAAGGCCCCGCCAAACATAACGGCTCATCAGATCGGCACCGACATTCAACTTAAAAGGCAACTTAAACTTTTTGTCATTGCCATCCTGGGCTTTCAACTGCCAGCTGATCATAAGTGCAATTACAAGGAAAATTGCGGGTATGGTACGTTTCATAAAATAGTTTTACTGCAAAATAATTCCGGCAGTAAAATTATTCTTTGAAACATGAATTTTAACTCCAAGAAATAGCGTAATTTTTACTAAAGGATATGCCTATGCATAGGTAATTTACCTAATCAAAATACATGGGGCTTATTGAATATCGATGATTTTATTTTTTATACCGTAAATAATCAGCTCAGCCGTTGATTTAATTTTGAGTTTGTTCATAATATGGTTCTTATGACTGTCAACCGTTCGGATGCTGATAAACAGCCTGTCTGCAATTTCTTTGTTTGCAAGGCCCTGCCCTACCAGCCTGATTATATCTTTTTCACGTAATGTCAGCTGTTCATCTTTGAAAGACTCATTCCCTGAATGAGTCCTTCCGATGTAGCTCTTCAAAATATTGGTTGAAATAAGTTTCCCGAGGTATTCATCTCCATGATAAATAGTATTAATGGCATCCAGGAGCTCTTTACGCGAGGTATCTTTCGGCAGGTAGCCCTTAGCTCCGTTGATCATGGCATTTATGACAAAATCATTATTCTTGTGCATGGATAATATTAAAATTCTGATTTCAGGATATGCTTCACTGATGGTCTTGGCCAGTTCAATACCGGAAATTCTGGGCATTGAAATATCTAAAACCAGCACATCGGGTTTCACCACCTTCAGCAGGCTGAGCAATTCCTCCCCGTTAGATGCCTCGGCAATTACTTCGATATGTTGTTCATCTGAAAGCAGTGCTTTTATTCCATCACGAAAAATCTGATGGTCGTCGGCTAATACTATTTTGATTGTTTTCACAAATCCGTTTTAATTTGATTTATTTTTTTTTCGATATCAATAATGACTTCGATGGTAGTTCCCTTTTCCGGAACAGAACTGATATTAAAAGTTCCACCCAAAATGTCCACCCTGTCGCGCATATTAAGGATGCCATTACTGCCTTTCCTGATTTTATGCACATCGAAGCCTTTTCCATTATCGGTAATCATTAGTTCAATTAGGGGATGCTTATAACAAAAACTGATATCCACATTTTTTGCCTGCGAATGTTTCACAATATTATTCAAAGCTTCCTGAATGATCCGGTAAAGATAAATCTTTACATCATCACTGCAATCTGAAGGTATTTCATTAACGGCAAAATTAATAGTTGTTCCCCTGATTTCCCCAACTTCTTCACAAAGGTTCTCAATCGCGCTTATAAGTCCGAATTCTGCAAGCACGTGCGGCATAAGGTTTTCAGACATCCCGACCACTTCTTTCGAAATAGCAGACAACATAATCCTTGCTTCAGCTATCAATTTTTGTTTGAGTTCCATACTGGCATTTTCTGCCCGTTCGAGTTGCATCTTCACAGCCAGGATACGTTGCCCAAGCCCATCATGCAAGTCGCGTGCAAGCCGCTGACGTTCCTGTTCCTGACCATCAAAAACCGAAGTTAACCGCATGGAGCGCTCCTCATAAATTTCCTTCTTTTGTTCTTTGATTTTGCCAACCATTTGGTTGAACGCATTGGAAAGTTCTCCTATTTCATCTCTTGAATTATTATCAACATAAATGTCATAATTCCCACTGGAGATGCTGTCTGCTGCTTGTTTCAGTTTCAATACCGGTAGCGAAATACGCTTCGAAATTACAAAGACAACACCTAATATCAGCATTGAAATAATCAGGCTGAGAATCACAATACTGTTTCTCAAGGTATAAATCGGAATCATGGCTTCTTCCAAATCTATCTCAACCAATATCGCCCAGTTCAGGCCGGGAATTTTTATTTTTCCGAACGAACCCAGGACTATTTTATTACGATAATCCCGATACTCGCCGGTAGCGGAAATATCCTGAAATGCTTTTTCAACGCCAAAAGTCTTTACCTTCGTCATATTTACCGAATTGCTCTTAAACCTTGACGATGTACGCATGATACGGTCAGTGCCTACCACATAGGCTTCGCCGGTTTTCCCCAGGCCATTCATCACGTTCGTGTTAAACATGATGGAGTTGATGGAAGCCATATCGATTTCCAGCAATATAACACCTTCATTTTCATTAGTAATTTTATTATTTATTGGGGTTCCAATGAAAATTTTTTTTCTGGATAAATCTTCAACTATTGAAACATGATTTACCTTACTAATTTCTTTAAAAAAATTATCGAACTGATAAGAGAATTTATCGGGAAACATAACGGCATCTTTCGGGAGTTTTTCGCCTAAAGAAATAAAACAACTAAATTTTTTTGTCTCTACCGTAATGCTTTTAAAATTCGTAATTCCACTAAAATGAGGACTGATTTTGATTAAATATTCCTTAAATATTATTGCCTTTAATTGCTCTTCATCTATTTTTCCGGAATAGAATAATGCGGCTGTTTCATTAAGTGAGGACCAATATTCATTGCGGCTAATTTGCATTACCTCATCCATTCTTTCAATGAAATAGTTCTCAATATTCCTTTCTTTCTCAAATTTTACCGAGTTCAATTGATCGAAGGTACGTGAGATAAGCGCGTTTTTAGCCGTAAAATATGAGTAGGTGCTTAATATTATTATGGTTGTGATGCAAATGCCGAAATAATAACCAAAAAGCTTTTGTGTTAATGTAACCCTGTTTTTTGCCATGTATCCGTATTATTTCAGTAGTATAAAAATAGACATTTTTATTTATTGGACAGGTATACTACTAAAGATAGAATAAAAACCGGATATGCCACCGGCTTTTAATGAATATTGGCAACCAGTTATGATCACAAGTTACTGTGGCCCGCTTCTTTCTTCTTAGAATGAGAACGCGTATCAATTCTAAAAAGCAGGTATAGCGGACTTGTACCGAGGAAACTAGTCAGAATAAATATTGCGGCAAAAGCCAACAAAACAATACCCCAGGTTCCGACCACAGCCCTGGTGGCATAAAGCATTATAAAAACCAATGCTAAAACAAACCTTATGCATCTGTCAATCACTCCAATATTATTTTTCATAATTATTTTGTGTAAAGGTTAATATTCATAATTCAGTTTTTATGTTTCTAAAACAAAGTTAATGAAATTTCATCCTAAAATCAAGAGATTTTGCATATTTCCAACAGCTAATACACACATGACAAGTGCGTGCAATATTCTGAATTTCTGTAAATTAATTGAATTACTGAATATGCAATTTAAAAGAAAGAATGTGTCGGACTATTCCTGGAACTCTAAGCGGATAGGGTCATAGATATTTAGGCCCAGGAGGTTACGGGCACTACCCTTGCTGAGAGCAATTTCAAGCAATCCGGTGGCTCCGAAGACCAGCACGATGTCGGCATCAGCGACATCAGAATAAGTTTTCTTGATTTCGTGAAGTTCTTCGTTCCTGAAAAAAGCAGAAAATTTTCGTCCTTTACCGACTTCCTCAAATATCTTGTCGGAGATGTTGGTAATCGCGTTATCGTACGAATCAAAATAAATAATAATGCCCTTAACCGAATTGGCTTCACTAATGGGCAAATATCCCGAAAGCTTGTACAGTTCCTTTTTTATCTCTCCCAGTTCATCAGGCTTTTTTCCATCAGCAATGTGGCAGGCGGCCACAGCATAAATTTCAAGGGAAGGAAAGGTTTTATATTTTGGTTCGGGAAGCTTACTGATCGAAATGATCTTTTCAGGCTTGGTTTCGCAAAGCAGTGAAAACACGCCATTGTCGGCACCAATAAAATAGTGTTCGTCATAGTAGACAATGGTGTGCGTTGAATCTTTGGTCTCGTCTGAGTTTACACCAATGATATGAATGCTGCCTTTTGGAAAATTTTTATATGAATTTTTAATAATAAAGGCCGTTTCAGGAAGGCTGTATTTTGTGATGCTGTGGGTGATATCAACAATGGTTGTCTGAGGGGAACGGCTCATTATTGCACCTTTTACAGCAGCAACATAATGGTCGGTAAGTCCCCAATCACTTGTTAATGTAACAATAGCCATTTTTAATGAAAGAATAACACCATCAAAATTACGAATTTTAAAGCGCGCCAAAACATTTTTTATTAATTTTGTTAAAAATTTATTCACCTCTAAAGCAATTGATGAGCGAAAAGATCATAACATTAGAATTTGTCGACCCTGTAGATTTTTTCGGTACTCATGACCAGCACATAGAGCTACTCAGAAGCTATTTCTCAAAAATTAAAATAATTGCCCGCGACAACACCATTAAAATTATTGGTGATAAAAACGAATTGAAAGTTTTTGAGGAGTTTATCGGGTTGTTGATCAAGCATTATAACAGTAAAGGCTTTATTTCGGAGGAAGTCATCAAACAATACCTGCATGCGGGGACCAAGGCTGCCGTTGCCACCGATGCAGACCAGGGTGATTTGATTTTGCACGGGCAAAAAGGCCTTTTAGTTAAGGCCCGGACACACAACCAGCGCCGCATGAAAGACAGCTGCGAAAAAAACGATCTTATTTTTGCGGTTGGCCCTGCCGGTACCGGCAAAACATATACCGCTGTAGCTCTTGCTGTAAAGGCTTTACGTGATAAAGAGGTAAAACGTATCATCCTCACCCGCCCTGCTGTGGAAGCCGGAGAAAATCTGGGATTTCTTCCGGGCGACCTGAAAGATAAACTTGACCCGTACCTGCAGCCCCTGTACGACGCGCTCTGGGATATGATCCCCTCTCAAAAACTCAGCTTATATATCGAAGAGCGTATCATTGAAATTGCGCCGCTGGCATTTATGCGCGGACGTACGCTCGACAATGCTTTTGTCATTCTGGATGAAGCACAGAATGCCACGATCAATCAGATGAAAATGTTCCTGACACGTATGGGACGTTCCGCCAAGTTTATTGTAACAGGCGATATCACACAGATCGACCTTCCCAAAAACCAGGCTTCAGGATTGGTACATGCCATTGAAATTTTAAAAAATATTCCGGGCCTGGACATTATTAATTTTGACAACACAGATATTATCCGCCACAAGCTCATTACGAAAATAATTAATGCTTATTCCACTGAAAAATGAAAAAATATTTATCCATTTTTTTTCTGATCATTGTTTCTGTTTCATGCAATAAATATGAGGATGGGCCGTCAATTAGTTTTCGTTCTGCTGAAAAAAGGCTCACCGGGAAATGGGAAATTTCCAAAATCCTGTTCAACGAAAAAGATATTTCATTGGGGTATTTTGCCAGCAATCTCGAAGCATTTCCGTTTAGCATATACTCTGACTGGAGTGGAGATTATTTCATCAGCATATCGCATACCGATGGCAACCTGATCGCAAAATCAGATTTGATATTAAACGATAAAAAAACAAGAATAACTTTTGCCTTAGTGCCCCTGGCTCCATACGAATCCATCTCAAACGATATTTTTTGCACCATACCCATTTTGAAGGATACCACTGAATGGAAAATCCTCCGCCTGAAAAATGACGAATTATGGATCGCCACTGATTTCGAGGCAAACAATTTTGAGCTTCGTTTCAACCTTTTAGCCGATTACTCCGATTATTAATACTAATTTCATTATAAATGAGCAACGCTATTGTTAAAACAAATTTTAAGTTCCCTGGACAGAAAAGCCTGTATGAAGGTAAGGTCAGGGACGTTTATAATATTAACGACGAACTATTATTAATGGTTGTTACCGATCGGATTTCAGCTTTTGACGTGGTTTTACCAAAAGGTATCCCTTACAAAGGCCAGGTATTAAACCAGATTGCCTCAAAGTTTCTCGATGCCACAACCGATATAGTCCCGAACTGGAAAATTGCCGTTCCTGATCCGATGGTAACCGCTGGCGTAAAATGCGAGCCGTTCAAAGTTGAAATGGTGATCCGCGGATACCTTTCCGGCCACGCCTGGCGTGAATACAAGACCGGGAAACGGTCGTTATGCGGAGTTCCGATGCCTGAAAACATGAAGGAAAACGATAAATTTCCAACGCCCATCATAACTCCTACTACCAAGGAAGCCGTGGGGCATGATGAAGACATTTCGAAAGAAGAAATCATTAGCCTGGGATTGGTAACAAAATCGGATTACGAGCAACTTGAGGAGTATACCTATAAATTATTTCAGAGGGGAACTGAAATAGCGGCCAAAATGGGGCTCATACTTGTTGATACCAAATATGAATTTGGTAAAAAGGATGGTAAGATCATACTGATTGATGAGATTCACACCCCTGATTCATCGCGCTATTTTTATAAAACAGGTTATGAAGAACGTCAGAAGGAAGGCCTTCCGCAGAAACAACTTTCAAAGGAGTTTGTAAGGGAATGGCTGATGGACAATGGATTTCAGGGAAAAGAAGGCCAGCAGGTACCGGAAATGACCGAACAAATCATTACCAGCATCTCGGAAAGATACATTGAACTATACGAAAGTATTACCGGAGAAAAATTTGTAAAATCCCCTACGGAAAATGTACTTCAAAGGGTGGAAAATAACCTCGCAAATTTCCTGAACAAGAAATAATTTTAAGCCTGCGCTGTAGGCCCGCCGAAATTAAATGGCGTTAAGTCGACGGGATTATTATCGTCGATAGTGCCAAAAGTATCCTCAAATTTCGAAATGTTGTCTTTCAGGGCATTGAGCAGGCGTTTGGCATGTTGTGGTGTAAGAATAATACGTGATTTAACTTTGGCTTTGGGAATGCCCGGCATGATTTTTACAAAATCCACGATGAACTCAGAATGTGAATGTGTAATTACCGCCAGGTTTGAGTAAATACCTTCGGCTATTTCTTCGCTCAATTCGATGTTTAACTGTTGTTCGTTTTTCTTTTCCATGGTTTTTGTTTAAAAAAAATGCATCGTCAGCCATTACAGCCGACGATGCACCTCAAAGTTAAATTACTCGTTATCTGATTTATTGTCTTCTTTTTCCTTGGATGCCATCAGGGTTTCATATTCTTCCCTGGTGCTTACGATCATTTTATCGTATTCGCGTAAGCCTGTCCCTGCAGGGATCAGATGGCCGACAATAACATTTTCTTTCAGTCCTGCCAGATCATCAGATTTTGCATAGACTGCGGCGTCCGTAAGTACTTTAGTGGTTTCCTGGAAAGAGGCGGCAGATATCCAGCTTTTTGTCTGAAGAGAGGCTCTTGTGATCCCCTGTAATATCTGACGGGCAGTTGCCGGATGAGCATCGCGTGCTTCAATGACCTTTTTATCCTTACGTTTCAGAATTGAATTTTCGTCCCTCAGTTTACGGGCAGGAATGATCTGGCCGGGTTTATAAGAGGTTTCTTCGCCGGGATTTACGACAACTTTTTTACCGTAGATCCAGTCGTTTTCTTCCTGAAAATCAATTTTATTTACCAGTTCACCTTCCAAAAAGCGTGTGTCGCCCGGATCTTCAATCTCAACTTTCCTCATCATCTGGCGAACCACCACTTCGAAATGCTTGTCGTTGATTTTTACACCCTGGAGGCGGTAAACTTCCTGAATCTCGTTAACGATATATTCCTGAACATTGGTAGGCCCTTTAATTGCAAGAATATCGGCAGGGGTAATAGCGCCATCAGACAGTTTATCACCGGCTTTGATATAATCGTTTTCCTGAGCTAGGATTTGTTTGGTTGTCGTAATAAGGTAGCTTTTGCTTTCTCCCGTTTTAGAAGTGATGATAATTTCCTTGCTGCCTCGTTTCAGTTTTTTTCCGAAAGATACCACACCGTCGATTTCAGAAACTACGGCAGGATCGGAAGGATTACGTGCTTCGAATAACTCGGTTACACGTGGAAGACCACCGGTGATATCACCTGACTTTCCAACAGACCGTGGGATTTTGCACAAATTTTCTCCGGCTTTAATTTTCTGGCCTTCTGTAACTTTTATGTGTGCCCCCACCGGCATATCGTATTGCTTGATAGTTTCCTTGGTTTTTTCGTTTACGATACGAATCAACGGGTTTTTAGATTTGTGACGGGTTTCAATAATCACCTTATCGTGGAAACCTGTCTGTTCATCTGACTCTTCGCGGAAGGTAACATTTTCTACGATATCTTCATAGACCACTTTACCACTGACTTCAGAAACGATCAACGCATTAAAAGGATCCCAGTCGCAGATAAGATCATTCTTTTTAACCACATCACCATTTTTGAAATAGAGGTTTGATCCGTAAGGAATATTGCTGGAAGTGAGGACTGTGCGTGTATTCTTATCCACGATTTTCATTTCGGCGGAACGTCCGATAACCACATCAAAGGATTTTCCTTCCTCGTCGGTATAAGGGACAGAACGTAATTCTTCTATTTCGAGTACGCCTTCATATTTGGCTTCAATTTTCGACATGGAAGCGATATTTACACCGGCAACACCACCAACGTGGAATGTTCGCAAGGTCAGCTGTGTACCAGGCTCACCGATCGACTGTGCGGCAATAACGCCAACAGCTTCGCCTCTCTGTACCAGTTGGGCGGTGGCGAGGTTCCTTCCGTAACATTTTGCACAAACCCCGTGGTGGGATTCGCAGGTAAGTACGGAACGTATTTCCACGCTGTCGATAGGAGAATCAGCGATTTTATCGCAGATATCTTCGGTAAGTTCTTCGCCGGCTTTGATGATCAGTTCTCCGGTTTGTGGATGATAAATATCATGAAGGGTAACACGGCCGAGAATCCGGTCATGTAAGGTTTCCACAATATCTTCATTCTTTTTGAGCGCTGAAATTGTCAAGCCTCTTAAGGTTCCGCAATCCTGTTCGGAAATAATCACATCCTGTGTAACGTCAACAAGGCGTCGTGTAAGGTAACCGGCATCAGCAGTTTTAAGAGCAGTATCGGCAAGACCTTTACGGGCACCGTGAGTTGAAATAAAATATTCAAGAACGGACAACCCTTCGCGGAAATTCGACAAAATAGGGTTTTCAATAATTTCACCACCTGTAGCGCCAGATTTTTGAGGCTTTGCCATCAATCCCCTCATTCCGCACAGCTGACGAATCTGTTCTTTGGAACCACGGGCGCCTGAATCAAGCATCATATAAACAGGATTGAAACCCTGCATATGCTTTGACAGTTGGGTCATAAGCGTTTGTGTCAGGCGTGAATTCGTATGTGTCCAAACGTCAATGATCTGGTTATAACGTTCGCTGTTGGTGATCAAGCCAGCGCCGTAATTACCTTTAATTTCAGTAACTTCATCCTCAGCTTTGGCAATCATTTCGGGTTTAATTTCCGGTACTACCAGGTCTCCCAGGTTAAATGACAACCCACCTTTGAAAGCCATGGTAAAACCAAGTTCTTTAATATCATCAAGAAACTGCGCTGTTCGTGCGGTTCCGGCTATTTTTAAAATATCTCCGATGATATCCCGTAATGCTTTTTTAGTCAGCAGTTGATTAATAAAACCATATTCCTTAGGAACTACCTGATTGAATAATACCCTGCCAACAGTGGTTTCGATAAGTTTATTTACAATTTTACCATCTTCTTTTACATCTACTTTTACTTTGATGAAAGCATGAAGGTCAATCCTTTTTTCGTTGAATGCAATAATCACTTCTTCGGGGCCATAGAACGTATACCCTTCACCTCTGACGGGATTCTCAGGTATGCTCTTTCTTCCCTTAGTGGTATAATATAAACCCAAAACCATGTCCTGTGAAGGAACAGTAACGGGTGCGCCGTTGGCTGGGTTTAAAATATTATGTGACGCCAGCATCAATATCTGGGCTTCGAGCACGGCTGCATTTCCCAGCGGTACGTGCACAGCCATCTGGTCACCGTCAAAGTCGGCGTTGAAAGCGGTACAAACCAATGGGTGAAGCTGAATAGCCTTACCTTCGATAAGTTTTGGCTGAAATGCCTGAATACCCAAGCGGTGCAATGTCGGAGCACGGTTGAGCATCACAGGATGGCCCTTCAATACGTTTTCAAGAATATCCCAAACAACGGGGTCTTTCCTGTCAACAATTTTCTTGGCTGATTTCACCGTTTTCACAATGCCTCTTTCGAGCATTTTGCGAATGATAAACGGCTTGAATAATTCCGAAGCCATTTCTTTGGGGATCCCGCATTCGTTTAATTTCAGTTCAGGGCCGACCACAATTACAGAACGTCCGGAGTAGTCAACACGTTTACCGAGCAAATTCTGACGGAACCGGCCTTGTTTACCTTTCAAACTGTCGCTTAATGATTTTAAGGCACGGTTTGATTCTGTTTTAACAGCTTTTGCTTTTCTTGAGTTGTCAAACAATGAATCAACAGCTTCCTGGAGCATACGTTTTTCATTTCTCAGGATGACATCCGGAGCTTTGATTTCGATTAGCCTTTTCAGACGGTTGTTTCTGATGATAACCCTGCGGTATAAATCGTTAAGGTCGGAGGTTGCAAACCTTCCGCCATCAAGGGGAACCAGCGGGCGCAATTCAGGCGGAATCACCGGGACAACTTTAACAATCATCCATCCGGGGTTGTTTTCCATGCGGAGGTTGGCTTCACGAAAAGCTTCAACCACCTGCAGGCGTTTCAAAGCATCCTGCTTACGCTGTTGTGATGTTTCATTATTTGCTTTATCCCTGAGCGTATATGAAAGTTCATCCAGGTTGAGGCGGGTTAAAAGGTCGTAGACAGCTTCGGCGCCCATTTTTGCAATAAACTTATTGGGGTCGGTGTCGTCCAGTGCCTGGTTTTCTTTTGGCAGTTCTTCGAGAATATTAAAATATTCTTCTTCTGTCAGGAAATCAAGGTAATTCAGACCTTCTTTAATACCAGGATTTATAACCACATAACGTTCGTAATAAATGATGGTTTCCAGTTTCTTGGATGGTAATCCGAGCAAAGCACCAATTTTATTTGGTAGTGATCTGAAAAACCAGATATGGGCAACCGGAACGGTGAGCTGAATGTGCCCTACACGTTCTCTTCTAACTTTCTTTTCGGTAACTTCAACTCCGCAGCGATCACAAACAATACCTTTGTATCTGATCCTTTTATATTTTCCGCAATGACATTCCCAGTCTTTCACAGGGCCGAAAATCCGTTCGCAGAACAAACCATCTCTTTCAGGTTTATAGGTGCGGTAATTGATAGTTTCCGGTTTCAGCACCTCACCACTTGAACGTTCAAGGATGTGTTCGGGAGATGCCAAACTTATTGTTATTTTAGAAAAATTGCCTTTTGTGTTTAATTCTTTTCTAAAAGCCATAATGTTATTTTTCTATTTCCAAAATTTAGGAACAATAAATATTATTCTTCAAAAGTAATGTTCAGGCCTAAGCCTCTCAATTCGTGAACCAACACGTTGAATGATTCGGGAACTCCCGGTATCTGCATGTTTTCGCCTTTTACCAGTGATTCGTAAGCACGGGCGCGTCCGGTAACATCATCAGATTTAATGGTGAGGATTTCCTGCAAAATGTTAGCAGCGCCGAATGCTTCGAGCGCCCAGACTTCCATTTCACCGAAACGCTGGCCGCCAAATTGAGCTTTACCTCCAAGCGGTTGCTGTGTAATCAACGAATAAGGGCCAATGGAACGGGCATGCATCTTATCGTCAACCAGGTGGTGCAGTTTCAGCATGTAAATTACACCAACTGTTGCCGGCTGATCGAACTTTTCGCCTGTACCGCCATCCTGAAGATAAACCTTGCCATTAGCTGGTAATCCGGCCTTAGCCATATAATCGTTGATATCTTCGAGTGTAGCGCCGTTGAAAATTGGGGTTTCGAATGACATACCGAGTTTTTGTCCGGCCCAACCCAACACAGTTTCATAAATCTGTCCCAGGTTCATACGCGATGGTACGCCGAGTGGGTTAAGTACCACATCAACCGGTGTTCCGTCTTCGAGGAACGGCATGTCTTCGTCGCGGACGATACGGGCAACAATACCTTTGTTACCATGGCGTCCGGCCATTTTATCACCAACTTTAAGTTTGCGTTTTTTAGCAATATAAACTTTTGCAAGCTTTACAATTCCTGATGGTAGATCATCACCGACCGTTTCAATAAATTTGTTCCTGTTAAAAACACCCAGAAGCTCACGATACTTAATCGTATAGTTGTGCAACAGGAGTTTTACAAGGTCGTTCACATCTTTATCGGCCGTCCACTTGGTTGGGTTTATAACCGTATAATCAAGGGCCATCAAGGCTTTGTGAGTGAATTTAGCCTTTTTGGGGATCAGCTCTTCTTTTAAATTATTATAAACACCGTGTGACGTTTTGCCTTCGAGGATATTTAAGAGTTTGTCGACCAGTTTTAATTTCAACTCATGGTTTGATTTATTAAAATGATCTTCAAAATCTTTGAGGGTTTCTTTTTCTTTTACCCTGTCTTTTTTGTCCCTGATAACTCTTGAGAACAATTTTTTATCAATGACAACACCTTTCATTGATGGAGGCGCTTTCAATGAAGCATCCTTCACATCGCCGGCTTTGTCACCAAATATAGCGCGAAGCAGTTTTTCTTCCGGTGTGGGATCTGTTTCACCTTTCGGAGTGATTTTACCAATGAGGATGTCTCCTTCGTTCACTTCAGCACCAATCCTGATGATACCGTTTTCGTCCAGGTTGCTGGTGGCTTCAATACTAACGTTAGGAATATCATTGGTAAGTTCTTCCATGCCACGTTTTGTTTCTCTTACTTCGAGAACAAACTCTTCAACATGCAAAGAAGTAAAAACATCTTCACGGACAATACGTTCAGAAATTACAATAGCATCCTCAAAATTATAACCTTTCCAGGGCATGAACGCCACTTTCAGGTTGCGGCCCAAGGCCAGCTCGCCATTTTGAGTTGCATAACCTTCACAAAGCACATCGCCTTTTTTAACTTTCTGGCCTCTGCGGACGATAGGTTTCAGGTTAACGCAGGTACTTTGGTTTGTTTTAACAAATTTTGGGAGTGTATATTTTTTGATGTCATCTTCAAAACTGACTTTTCTGTCGCGTTCTGAGCGCTCATATTCTATAACAATTTCGGTAGCATCAACAAACTTCACCACACCATTGCCTTCGGCATTGATAAGCACGCGTGAATCTTTGGCTACTTTGCCTTCAAGGCCGGTCTGAACGATGGGCGCTTCCGGCACCATCAAAGGAACTGCCTGGCGCATCATGTTTGAACCCATTAACGCCCTGTTGGCGTCATCATGTTCAAGGAAAGGAATAAGCGACGCAGCAATAGAAGCAATCTGATTCGGAG
Source organism: Bacteroidales bacterium (assembly GCA_035354195.1). GTDB lineage: Bacteria > Bacteroidota > Bacteroidia > Bacteroidales > CAIWKO01 > CAIWKO01. The sequence goes on from DAOQAT010000003.1 coordinate 80,110, forward strand.
CCACATCGATCAGGCCGATCTTTGCCGGTTCAAGAATGGGGTAATCAGCCTGAAAACGTGCTTTTACTTGTTCATGCACTATTTTTCCGTTGGCATCATAAGGAGTACTGGCCTGAGCAATGACCTTATCTTCTTCCTCTTCAGCTGTGAGATATACAGGAGTATCCTGCAATCTTACCTTACCGTTTTCCACAACGTTATAAGGCGTTTCAATAAAACCGAGTTTGTTGATTTTTGCATACACGCAGAGCGAAGAAATAAGCCCGATATTGGGGCCTTCAGGAGTTTCAATGGTGCATAAACGTCCGTAGTGTGTATAATGTACGTCACGAACTTCAAAACCGGCTCTTTCGCGCGACAAACCTCCTGGTCCCAGTGCAGAAATCCTTCTTTTATGGGTTAGCTCTGATAATGGATTGGTCTGATCCATAAATTGCGAGAGCTGATTAGTTCCGAAGAATGTATTGATGACCGACGAAAGTGTTTTGGCATTAATAAGATCTGCCGGAGTGAACACTTCGTTATCGCGGACATTCATTCTTTCACGGATGGTGCGTGCCATACGCGCAAGGCCAACACCAAACTGGCCGTAAAGTTGTTCGCCAACGGTACGGACCCTACGGTTGCTCAGATGGTCGATATCATCAACATCCGTTTTTAGATTTTGTAATTCGACGAGATACTTGATGATGGAGATGATGTCTTCTTTCGTAAGAACCTTGGTGGTGACACTGTCATCAAAATTTAATTTTTTATTGATTCTGTACCTACCAACATCACCCAGGTCATATCGTTTATCTGAAAAGAATAATTTATCGATGATACCTCTAGCGGTGTCTTCGTCAGGTGGTTCTGCATTTCTGAGCAAGCGATAGATGAATTCCACCGCTTCTTTTTCTGAGTTGGCGGTATCTTTCTGGAGGGTGTTGAAAATGATGGAATAGTCGGTGCTGCTGTTTATCTCACTGTGTATGAGTATTGTTTTAACACCCGCATCGATGATAGTGTCGATATGTTCATTTTCAATCGTTGTTTCGCGGTCAATAAGAACTTCGGTGCGTTCAATAGAAACGACTTCTCCGGTATCTTCATCAACAAAATCTTCAATCCACGAACGTACCACCCGTGCAGCAAGTTTTCTGCCCACGAGTTTTTTCAATGCTGATTTGCTGACTTTAACTTCATCTGCTAATTGAAATATCTCGAGAATCTCTTTATCTGACTGATAACCTATGGCTCTCAAAAGCGTGGTTACCGGTAATTTCTTTTTGCGGTCGATGTATGCGTACATCACATTATTGATGTCGGTAGCAAACTCGATCCATGAACCTTTAAAAGGAATGATACGAGCCGAATACAGTGTCTGACCGTTGGCGTGTCTGGTTTTTCCGAAGAAAACGCCTGGTGAACGGTGCAACTGTGAAACGACAACTCTTTCAGCTCCATTAATGACAAATGTTCCTTTTGGAGTCATATACGGGATCATTCCCAGGTATACATCCTGAATTATCGTTTCAAAGTCCTCATGTTCTGGGTCGGTACAATAGAGCTTAAGTTTTGCTTTCAGGGGCACACTGAATGTGAGGCCACGTTCCAGACATTCTTCAAGTCCATACCTTGGAGGGTCGATAAAATAATCCAGAAATTCTAAAACAAAATTATTGCGTGCATCCGAAATGGGAAAGTTTTCTGCGAAAACTTTATATAAGCCCTCATTTTGCCTGTTTTCAGGGGTAGTCTCTAACTGGAAAAAATCCTGAAATGCTTTGATCTGAATATCAAGAAAGTCAGGATATTCTGCCTGGACTTTTGTGGATGCGAAATTGATTCTTTCAATTT
>DAOQAT010000004.1:0-81837 GCA_035354195.1 Bacteroidales bacterium
GAAAAACAATGTGTGCTGAAGAGTATCAGCACCAACAAAAAACTAAGGGGAAATAGCAATGAAGGTATTTGTTTATTCATCCACGAAAAATTAGGTATTACTCTAATTAATACGCGAATATAAATAATTTATGAGTTAAAAACAACATTTTTTTAAAAATTCATTAATTTTTGAATTTCATTATAATCCCATTCAAAAATATATCGCGCCGAATGCATGTTTTCCAGCTATTAATAATATCGGGAGCAGCCTGAATTAGCTATTTGTTTTCGAGAATTTGTATCCTTTTTTCTAAACTCTCATTTTTCGTTTTAAGGCTTTCTATGATTCCTTGTTGTTCTTTAACGGCTTCAATCAGGACAGGTATAAGTTCCATGTAATCCATAGTTTTAATTTTCATGGTACTATGAGGATTTTTATTGTCTTTTGTACAATTTGTTGAATAAATTTCCCTATCCATTACCATATCCGGAAAAACCAATTCAACCTCTTGAGAAATTACACCAAATTTATGCCTCCTGTCGAAAAAGAACTCTGGAAATTCGTCCACACGAAAATCATATTCAACACCCCTTATTTTCATTAACTTATCTATTGGATTTGAAATTGTTTCAATATTTTTCTTAATTTTTAAGTCAGAGGGTGCTAAAATCCCAAAACTTCCATAAACAAATCCATCAAAATACCCTGCCCAACCAGTATACGTTGGATCCAACTGCTGACCATGGACTCCTCTGGCATGAGAAGCATCTGATGCAATTCCCCTAACGCCTGCACCATTCGACTGGTCGCCGTTGTATTCACCCTGAATACAATAAATTGCATTGACACCTGTACCATTTGCCGAACCATAAACAGCCCCGGAATTAGCAGAAATGCTGGTGTATCCATTTAGCGCCCAAGGAAATGCTGCATTGGCAACAGTAGAGGTTAAATCTCCTGCCATGGCGGTACCTGTTGCGCCCCAGGTCCATTCTCCTAAGGCGGAAACTCGTCCTCTTAAAACATTATTTGAGTAATAATCAATTGGTATGGCATCTGTGGTCCCGAATTTATTTGTTGTATTTGTAGTCAAACCAGTATTCAGGGTGGTAAGCCATGCACCTTTGGTAGAAGTTATAGTTCCTGAACAGCCTGTTACGTATGACGTGCCAATCGGGTTAAATTCATGGGCAGTTACATTACATACAGGACCGGTAACTCCTGTTGCGCCTGGAAGTCCCTGAGCGCCTGTAGCACCGGCAATACCCTGAGGGCCAGTCGGGCCGGCGTTACCCTGGGGACCTGTCGCCCCTGGATTTCCCTGAATACCCTGTAATCCCTGAGGCCCGACAGCACCAGTAGCTCCATTGGCACCAGCAGGGCCGGTAACCCCTGGCAAGCCTTGTGCACCAGTTGCGCCAACGGTTCCCGCCGGACCTGTTGCACCGGCTGCTCCGGCAGGGCCTGTGACACCTGGAGCCCCTGCAGCTCCTGTTGCTCCGGTTGGGCCAGCAATTCCTTGAAGACCCTGAGCGCCAGTCGCACCAGCTGCTCCAGCGGGGCCGGTTACTCCGGTAGGGCCGGCAACTCCTTGAAGGCCTTGCGCGCCAGTGGCTCCAACAGCTCCGGCAGGACCTGTGACGCCCTGCGCGCCAGTTGATCCTGCTATTCCAGTAGGGCCAACAGGACCGGCAACACCCTGAAGCCCTTGTGGACCTGTTGGGCCGGTAACTCCAGCTGAACCGGCTGCTCCGGTCGGACCGGCAATTCCCTGAATACCTTGCGGGCCAGTGGCGCCCACTGCACCAGTCACACCCTGAATACCTTGTGGACCGGTAACGCCCTGGATACCTTGTGGACCCTGGGCACCGGTGGCTCCTGTACTACCCTGCGGGCCGGTAGCTCCGGCAACTCCCTGAACTCCCTGCGGGCCTTGCGGGCCTGTCGGGCCCTGAGGGCCTTGGGCACCCTGAACGCCTTGTGTCCCCTGAACACCCTGTGGACCCATCGGACCTGTCGGGCCTGTTACCCCCGCTGTGCCATGGCCATCACACAAGGACAACCAGCTGACCGTGGTCTGCTCATAGTAAAATACACATTTTTCATCGGTATCATAGACCAATAACCCATTCGCCGGGTTCGCTATGGATAGACGCTGGGCTGTCGTTAGACGAGGTATCAGGACCCCTTTGTCATTCGCGTCTACATCCAGAGCTGCACTTGGATGCGGATTGGCCCCCGTGGCATTTATCCCTACATTATTCTGTGAAAAGCCAGTTCTCACAATTAGTAGCAGAACCCCGATTATCAATAGTAGTTTTGTTGTTATTTTCATAGATCTTTCTATATTTGATTTTAATGTACCAAGGTTACTATGCCTTTATAGGAATGGTCCATACCTTCGGAGTCTTTTAAAAACAAGATCCAGGCATAGACGCCCTCAGGACATATCTTGTCCGATTTGCCCGTCGTCCCGTCCCAGGGGCTATTGATATCTTCCATCACATAAACCAGGTTCCCCCAGCGGTTATATATATACATCTTCAAGTCCAGCCGGTCCAGATTCAGGCCAACCGGAGCATAAACGTCATTGGTCCCGTCTCCGTTGGGGGTAAAGGCGTTGGGAAAAAAAATCTCCCACTCCAGCAGCTCCTCTACCAAGCACCACGGGGCATAAAAATCTTCCGGTGATATCCCTTCGATATAAAATTTATGTTCTCCCGGGTTCGAATAACCGCGGGGGGCCATGTCCTTCCATGTCCGCATTACGGTATTATAACGTATCGCCTGCATTTCCGTCTCCTGCAATCCGCCGTTACAGCCTTCATTGATATCCTGTGGCCGGTATTGTAATATCAGGTCTGATTCCGGCTTTTCGTCATACTGTGCGTCTATGATCCAATAACGATCAGCTATGTATTCATAACTGCGATCCAGTTCATTTACCACCGAGGGTAACGGAACATTCTGGCACCCCGTCGGGTAGGTGGCAAAAACGATGGACCCTCCTGACGGCGATCCCGGGCTTTTCGTGCTTAAAGTAACGGATAAATCGGGTGAAACATCATAACCACTTCCAAACGGTACTACATAAGTATCGGTATCCTGGCCGATATACCATTCTACTTCCCCCAATCCCTCCAGGCTGTTGGTTTCCCCCAGGATATAATTACTTACGTATTTTATGGCCGATGGTTTGGATTTTAAGAGTTTTATCCGATGTGTATTCAGGTTTAAGATGGCTGCGATTACCAGCGTGTCGTTGACTTTGCAGTTACTGATCCCTAGTAGTTTCTTCGAGTTTCGAAGTACCAGGTTCTCAAATAATGTTGGATGGCTGCCTTCTATATATTGTTTGATGACGCCGTTCATGATGACGTTCCCTACCGGGCCTGCGCCTGCCGAGGTCATCACCTCATTGTTGGCCAGGTTTACCCAGTTACGCGTTAACAGCAGGTTCCCGTCAAGGTCTATCTTCCCATCATAGGTCCCGTCGTTTTTATTACAGTAATTGCCGTCGATGATGACATTCGCACCTTCCTTTATCACGATTTGGGCGCCGTTGTTTACTAAACTTATTGGATTCTGTGAAAAACAATGTGTGCTGAAGAGTATCAGCACCAACAAAAAACTAAGGGGAAATATTGTAATAGTTTTCTGTTGTTTCATGGCTAAAAAAGTTGACTTTTGATTTTATACGCGAAATTAGCCATTTTATGAGTAATCTGCATAATTTTATCGGAAAAACTGTAATAATTGAATTAAGCTGATCAAATAGAATTTTTTAACTCATTTATTACTTTCCTGATATCAGCGGACCCAAAAACAGCATTCCCTGCGACCACAATATCGGCGCCTGAACTAACCACCTGCTTAATGTTATCACTGTTTATACCTCCATCAACCTCAATTAAAGCATGTGAATTACTTTTTAAAACCAATTCGTGTGTTTTTCTGATTTTCTGCAGGGAATTTTCAATAAATTTTTGTCCTCCATATCCTGGGTTTACAGACATAATTAGAACAAGGTCTGTTTCTGAAACAATTTCCTGCAGCAGATTTACTGTTGAATGGGGGTTTAGTGCAACGCCTGCTTTTACGCCTAATGAATGAATATAACTCACCGCCCTGTGCACATGTATGCAACTTTCAAGATGAATTGTAAGGTATTCAGGATGGTACCGGGCAAAACGCTCGATATATTTTTCCGGATCAACAATCATCAGATGGATATCCAATGGTTTTTTGGCATATTTTACCAATGAATCCAGAACTGTAAAGCCAAATGAGATATTGGGAACAAATACTCCATCCATCACATCAACATGGATCAGGTCCGCATTGCTGTTGTTAATAATTTCAATTTGCTCTTCAAGCTTGCCGAAATCTGCAGATAAAATGGAAGGCGAAAGTAAAAATGCCATCTTTCTTGATTTTTAGTTTACGCAAATTTAAACTAAAGCTTTTATTAACCAAGATAAGATTTTAAATTTTTACTTCGTGATGATATTTTAAGCCTTCGGATCGCTTTTTCCCTGATTTGCCTCACGCGTTCGCGGGTAAGGTCGAATTTCCCTGCTATTTCGTCCAGAGTCAATGGCAGGCTTCCTTTTAATCCGTATGTAAACCTAAGTATTTCTGCTTCCCGGAATGTAAGTGTTGAAAAAGCTCTTTCAATTTCTGTTCTCAAAGAATCTAAAATCAAGCCTGTTTCAGGATTGTAGAATTCATCCGTTTTGAGCAGGTCTATCATGGTAGTTTCATCATCAGGGGAAATAGGGACATCCATTGATACATGTTTTCCGCTGTTTTTTAATGAGTCCCTTACTTCTACTTCCGAAACATCGAGTATTTCAGCAATCTCATCGGAATTAGGTTCCCGCTGGTTCATTTGCTCAAAAAGGTTGTACGTTTTATTGATACGGTTTAATGTCCCGATCTTATTGAGCGGTAAACGAACAATCCTTGAATTTTCTGCAATAGCTTGCAGAACAGACTGGCGAATCCACCACACGGCATAAGAAATAAATTTAAATCCTTTGGTTTCATCAAAACGTTTGGCAGCCTTTATCAAACCCAGATTCCCTTCATTAATAAGGTCAGGAAGGCTTAATCCCTGGTTTTGATATTGTTTTGCAACAGACACCACAAAGCGAAGGTTCGCTTTTGTCAGCTTGTGCAAGGCAGCCTGGTCGCCCTGTTTTATTCGCTGCGCTAATATTACTTCTTCTTCAGGAGTAATCAGTTCTACTTTACTGATTTCCTGAAGGTACTTGTCTAGTGATGCAGTGTCACGATTGGTGACCTGCTTTGCAATTTTTAATTGTCTCATAACCCATCCCCCTTTTTGTTTAATATGTTTAATATTAATCCACATGGATACACATAGAAAACTTTTGCAAGCTCAATAAAAAGGAACCTGCAAAAATTTCTATAAAATATCCGTAACTATAAAGACAATTATTTTGAAAAAAAGGTTGCTTACAAATTATTGTTGGTCGGGTTTGGGCAACAAAACTTTACGCGATAATTTCAGCTTTCCGGTTTTTTTATCGATATCGATAAGTTTCACCTGGACTTCATCTCCGATCTTGAAAACTTTTTCGACATCATCCGTTCTTTTCCAGTCTATTTCAGAAATATGAAGCAGGCCGTCTTTCCCGGGCAGTATTTCGATAAAAGCGCCAAAGGGTTGAATGTTGCGAACTTTTCCGGTATATACCTCACCAACCTCAGGAACGGCAACAATTTTCTTTATCCAGTTTATTGCCTTATCGGTGGATTCTTTATCGTTTGACACGATATCAACAATACCGAATTCTCCTTCCTCTTCGATCACAATAGTGGCACCGGTTGAGTTTTGTATTTCCTGAATTATTTTCCCGCCCGGGCCTATCACAGCGCCGATAAATTCTTTAGGAATGGACATCTGGACAATACGAGGCACATGTGGTTTGTAATCTTCTCTGGGTGCAGAAATGGTTTTTTCCATTTCATTTAAAATATGTAAACGACCGGCACGGGCCTGATTCAACGCTTCGGTTAAAATTTCATACGACAGGCCGTCAACTTTAATATCCATCTGGCAGGCGGTAATGCCATCTCTTGTTCCGGTAACCTTAAAGTCCATATCGCCTAAATGATCTTCGTCGCCTAAGATATCGGAAAGTATGGCGTATTTTCCATCGCTGCCGCTAATAAGGCCCATTGCAATTCCGGAAACCGGTTTTCTGAGTTTTACTCCGGCATCCATCAGAGCCAGCGTTCCGGCACATACGGTTGCCATGGAGGATGATCCGTTGGATTCAAGGATGTCCGAAACGATCCTGATTGTGTAAGGATTCTCTTCACCCCAGGGGATCATGTTTTTCAATGCCCGATGGGCGAGGTTACCGTGTCCGATCTCCCTGCGGCCTGTTCCGCGTAACATTTTAACTTCACCGGTAGAAAATGGAGGAAAATTATAATGCAGCATGAATTTGTTCTTTCCATCAAAAATAACCCCATCAATGATCTGTTCATCAAGTTTGGTACCCAGTGTGACAGTCGTCAGGGATTGAGTTTCACCACGTGTAAAGATGGCTGAGCCGTGAGCTGCGGGCAAATAATCCACTTCGGACCAAATAGGCCGGATTTCATCAAGTTTACGACCGTCGAGGCGTTTTCTGTCATTCAGCATCATAGCGCGAACAGCTTCTTTTTCAACCTGAAAATAATACCGGTTGATCATGGGTTCTTTTTCAGCGCGTTCTTCTTCAGGAATAGTTTCAAGGAAATCTGCTTTTATTTTTTCGAAGGCATCTGAGCGTTCGTGTTTCGATGAAGCAGTACTGGCAATATCATAAATTTTCTGGTACGCAAAATTTCTCAGGTTTTCTTTTATAGTATCATCATTCTTTTCATGACAATATTCGCGTTTGGTTTTTGATTTCTCAATCATGTCAGCGAGTTCAAGCTGGGCGTGGCACTGTATGCGGATGGTTTCATGAGCAAATTTCAATGCTTCCGCGAGGTCGTTTTCCGAAACTTCTTTCATCTCTCCCTCCACCATCATGATGTTATCCATGGAGGCTGCCACAATAATGTCAAAATCAGACAGTAAAATATCTGAAGTACTTGGATTAATAACAAATTTCCCGTTTAACCTGCCAACCCTCACTTCGGATATCGGGCCATTGAAAGGGATATCAGAAATAGTCAGTGCGGAAGATGCCGCCAGGCAGGCTAAGGCGTCCGGCATACAATCTTTATCGCCGGAGATCAGGGTAACTAACACCTGTGTTTCAGCATGGTAATTATCCGGGAACAAAGGACGTAACGCCCGGTCAATTAAACGGGACACAAGGATCTCATATTCTGATGGCCTGGCTTCACGTTTGAAGAACCCTCCCGGAAAGCGGCCGGTGGCTGCATATTTTTCCTGATAATCTACAGAGAGCGGCATGAAGTCAACATTTTCACCGGCTTCTTTTTTGGACACCACGGTTGCAAGCAACATGGTATCTCCCATCTTTACTACTACCGAACCATCGGCCTGCTTAGCAAGTTTCCCTGTTTCAATATTTATTATTCTTCCATCGCCTATATCAAACGATTTGTTTATTCCAGTCATAATTTTTGGTTTTTATATTTTTAAATAAAAAAAGGCAATTCACATTGCCTTTTTTTGGGTATTTGAAAAATTACTTTCTTATCTTGAGTTCTTTAATCAGATTCCTGTAACGATTAATATCTTTTTCTTTCAGGTAATCAAGCAGGCGCCTTCTTTTACCTACCAGACGTACCAGCGATCTGCGGGTAAAAGCGTCCTTATCATTTTCTTTTAAATGATTGGTCAGGTGTTGAATCCTGTATGTGAACATTGCAACCTGTCCTTCTGAGGAACCTGTGTCAAACTCTGATTTACCGTATTGTTTGAAGATATTTTTCTTTACTTCGCTTGTTAAATACATTTTCTCTTAAAGATTTAAATTGGAGTGCAAAAGTACTAAATTAATTTATATGAAAACAAATTTATTGTAAATTTTTTAAAAATTATTCAAAACCCAGATTAGACGTATATTCTCCGTGCATCAATTTTTGAATGGAAAAAGCAGTCAGGTTATAAGAATATTTTTTCGTATAACGACAGGAAAAAATGCCTAAACCGTTGGAAATATTGGTGTACAAAGGACGTTCCTGAATGATGGACGTGGACGGCTCGTTCAGATCCATATAAATACTTAGTTCATCACCTCCGGCAGAAATAATAAAATCGACCTTGCCGATCAGGCGCACTACATTTGCATCAACGGGGACTTTAGCGGCAATATTCTTATAAAAATCTTCCGTATTATAATTGGTTGCTAATGCTTCTCCTCCGTTCAATTTTTCCGATTTAACCGTGTTTAAATGCCAGTCAACAAATTTATCAGTAGTATCATTGGTACTAATATTGACCTCACGGTAATGAAAGCGGAATAACGGTTCATAAATGCGGCCGTTTTTGGCTGATTTCCAGGTTGCTTCAAAAGTGCCATAGGTTAAACTGGCCCCGACCAGGCCCAACTGAGGATTATCCGGATTATATACAGGTTTCGTGATACTGAAGTCGTGAATTAAGTTGGTTGTTGCGGTAACCACGTTGCCGCTATAAGTATTGTAAATCCTCAACCTGAAAGAATCACTGGGAGATAAAGCTGTGGTGGGAATAAATCTGTAAACCTCCTGCGTCGGCGAATAAAAAATACCGGTATCTTTATTATTAATCCACACTTTATCAAGGGTATAAGTACCGGCCTCACTTCCATTGTGGATTTGCGTAACCGTTACCTCAAGGTCTTCGCCATAAGAACTATATGCCGGGTCTGTAGCCATCTCCAGGGCATTATTCTCACCCAGGAATGCTTTGGTGATTTTAACGTACTGGGCAGTATCCGTTTGATCTAATAATCCGTAAACGATCGCAATTTCTTTTTTTTCGGCATTAATATCAAAATCCGTGGAGCAGGAATAGCAAAATAATAATGAAATAAACAAAGCCGGAAAAAATATTGCGCGCATAAAAACAGAATTTGATGCAAAAATAAAAATTAAATCCTAATATGGAATTATTATTTCTAAAATAATAATCCGGTAAAAAAACTGATAATTTGCCGATTTATTATACGAATTCATACCTTTGCATAAAAAAGTACAGTCTATGACAACAGAACCAGGAAAAATCGCAAAAATGACCACCCATGTTATTCGCGAGATGAAGCTTCGCGGAAGAAAAATTGCGATGCTTACCGCTTATGATTATTCATTTGCAAAAATTCTCGATGCTGCTGAAATTGACATCATACTTGTAGGTGATTCCGCATCAAATGTTATGGCCGGGCATTCCTCCACGCTTCCTATTACGCTCGACCAAATGATTTACCATGCTGCTTCGGTGATGCGTGGTGTTACCCGCGCACTCGTGGTGGTTGATATGCCGTTTGGTACCTTCCAGGGAAACTCAAAAAATGCGTTATCTTCTGCTATCAGGATCATGAAAGAATCGGGCGTTGACGCGGTGAAGCTTGAAGGTGGCAGTGAAGTTATTGAATCGGTTGACCGTATTCTCTCCGCAGGGATTCCGGTGATGGGGCACCTGGGGCTTACACCGCAATCTATTCACAAATTCGGAACATATGTAGTACGGGCAACTGAAGAAAAAGAAGCTCAGAAGCTGATCGAAGATGCCCATCTTCTTGATAAAGCAGGATGTTTCGGTATCGTTCTTGAAAAAATACCCGCCCAACTGGCGGCTCAGGTTACCAAGGAAGTAAAAACCCCGATCATCGGTATCGGAGCCGGCGGTGATGTTGACGGCCAGGTTCTTGTTTTGCATGATATGCTTGGGATCAATACCGATTTCTCTCCGCGTTTTTTACGCCGCTATCTCAATCTTAATGAAGCGGTGATGGAGGCTGTAGCCGCTTACATCTCGGATGTAAAATCCGGTGATTTCCCGAACAAAAAAGAACAATACTAAACATGCCTTTTGATATTCTTACGCAGATACTGTTCGAGGACAACCATCTAATCATCATCAACAAAAAGCCGGGGCAGCTTGTCCAGCCGGATAATACAGGCGATGAAGCCCTGGAGACTGAAATAAAATTATTTTTAAAGCACCAATACCATAAACCCGGCGATGCCTTTCTGGGTGTAGCACACCGCCTGGACCGCCCTGTTAGCGGAGCAGTGGTTTTTGCCAAAACAAGTAAAGCGCTTGTACGCCTGAACGAAATGCTGAAAAAACACGAATTAAAAAAAACCTATTGGGCGGTGGTAAAAAACAAACCTCCGCAGGATGAGGGAATATTATCTCAATTCATTTTAAGGAACCAGAAACAGAATAAAAGTATTGTATACAACGTACCGGTAGCTGATTCTCAATCTGCTATGCTGTCATACAAAACCATCGCTGCCAGCGATCGCTATTTCTTACTGGAAATCAACCTGATGACCGGGCGCCACCACCAGATCCGCGCACAATTAGCGGCCATGGGTTGCCCCATCAAAGGAGATTTAAAGTACGGGTTTCCCCGAACCAACCCCGACGGTTCGATCTGCCTGCATGCACGAAAAATTGAGTTCGTACATCCTGTAACCAAAGAGCTACTGATTATTACGGCTCAACCGCCTAAAAACAATAATTGGGATATGTTCTCCACTTTTACCGGCACGGATCACTAAATCATCAATAACTATTAAAACAATTCAACCTATGAAAAAACTTATTATGACAATCGTACTGTTATTTTTTATATCTTTTCTGCATGCCCAAAACACCGCCTATTTTAAAGTAGCAGATAATGGTTCTTTCGAGAAAATTGAACATGTTACTTCAGGAGGGTATATCACCATTGGAACGGATAGTGTATATAAAATTCAGATCATTCGTTGGGATAATAATTTCAACCTTGTTTGGAAATATAAATTAACCGATGCCAACATTTCAGCAATTAGTTTAAAGATCGTTGAGGCCAACGACGGAAGTTTCTATTTTATGGGGGCTTCTTTGGAACACACAGGCTCTACACTGATAATAAAATTCAGTTCGTCAGGAGCTTTGCTGTGGCAAAAAATATACTACCTGGCATCAGGCAACATGAACTCCATTGCCCTTTCCAAAGCTTTGGGAAGTGATAATGGTTTTCTTTTCGGCGGGGGCCAATGCACCTTATATAACTACATCATTAAATGTGACGCTGATGGAAACATTGAATGGCAGAAACAATACTTTTACCCGTTAAGCACCGGTGTAATAACCTGCTGGAGTATTATTCCCGACGGTAGCGAATACGTAATTTCATCAGGCTATAACATTAACTCCCTGCTGACCTTTAAAATTGATGCTCTTGGAAATTTGAATTCACACAGCGCATACACATATACAGGAATGCAAATTGTCCCGACCAGGATAGTAAAATTAAACAGTACCGGTGGGTATGCAATTTTGGGCAATTACAATAGCTCCAACGACAACAAAACTGAATTTGTGGCCATTTATAATCAGTCACTGAATTTGCTTACTTTTAATGAACTCACGGTGACCTACACACAATTTACACTGAACGATATTACCGCCAGTAACAACGGTAAAAACGTGGTTGTTGTCGGGAGCATTTATGATGGTTCTGCTTTTACCATTGCCATGGTCAGCCTTGCAAATTCCGGAACGATCAATTGGAAAAAAAGAGCCGCCGGAAATACAACCACAACCAATAAAAATGTTGAATTCAGGGGCATTACGCAAAACGGTAACACTACCGTTCATGCCGGTCATGGTTTTAATGAAGGCCGTGTTATTTCTATCATTGACACTAACGGAAATGGATTGTGTAATGATATTAGTTTTGATATGTCGAACGTCCATAAAACACTGGCACTTCAGTCGCAGACCATGAGTGTCGCTGCAGCAAATGCTCTGAGTACCACGGTTAACTATACTTATAACACTTCGGCATCATTCAACAAGGTGGTTTATTGCGGAAGCATCTCCGGAATTGAAAATGATGCAGATATTTCGCCGCTGACGATGAATATCAGCCCAAATCCTGCCAGTGGAAAATGCCTTATTACTTATACTTCAGAGGACATCAAAGGCCATTCTTTTGTTTCGGTCTATAATATTTCGGGTCAACTGGTTTATAAATCCCAGATCCCGGCTTCAGGCTCGAATACCGAATTAGACCTTTCAAATTTTAACGAAGGTTTGTATTTGGTTCAAATAAGCACGGAAAACAACATTCTTAGAAATGAGAAACTTTTAATTGCAAGGTAACGCATAGAACCTTATCAATAGGGCACACCCCAGGGGAATTCTTCGGCCTGGCGTTTTTCGTCGTAGAACTTTTTTATAACAGCAATATATTCTGTAGCATTAACTTTTTTCCCTTTGAGTTTTTTGGGCAAGTCAAATTCAGTAGTAAGAGTTTTCATTTCAATTTTTTCAGCTGTTATCACTTTTGCACCGTTGTTAATGCTCACTTCAAGTATCATTCCCGGCAATCCAAAAAAACGGTCCGGCCCTGCCTGCACCGGAATATCCAATGCAAACCACGCCACAATTTTCTGATTCCGTATAGTATCCGTCAGCGAAGCATTCATACAAACATGCCCGGCAACTTCTTTCAAATCATTCAGGATTTTCCAGTCAGGTTTCTTTAAGGTATCGCTGATCAGGTATACTTTTCCAATCATGGTAATCGCGTCAAATGACATATTTTTTTCAAAATCGCAGGTAATAAAAAAGGTTTCTTTTCGACCAGCATAGCTATCATCATCCCTATTATCGGCCTTTTCTTCCGAGTCTTCATATTTTGATCGCGTTGAAGAAAAATATAAAATGTTATACATTTTCCAGTCAGAATCGTTACCCCACATATATGAGACCTTATCCTTGCGTTCCTTGCTAAGATAGTCGCAGGCATTCAGCATTTTCACCCAGTCGTAGGTAGTCAGGTATTTCACTGTACCTTCAGTTTGCTGGGCATATGAGTTCTGAGACACAATAATCAGAAAAGAAATCAGGCCCATGGCCAGAACAAATTTTTTCATAGAATTGGTTTTATTTTTTTAATCGTGGATCACCAGAAATCCCGGTCTTTTTTAAGTTTTGCTTCGTATCCTTTGATATTATAGCTAAAGCTCAGCATAAAATAACGGGCAAGGGTTTCGGCAACGCTACGCGTATAAAAGTTCTGGTAAGTGTATTGCTGAATATACTGCCGCTGGTTGAAAATATCAAAAGCAGCAAGCCGGATTTCAAAATTGTTTTTCTTACCCAGCAACTGACGCACCGAAGCGTTGAGTATAGGGATATTTTTATCATAATCGTATTGAGAGTTTCGGTAAAACTCATAATCAAAATTGCTTTCAAAAAATGTTTTGGCAGCAAATTGCCACTTAATGGACAATCCAGCGGTATATTCCTGTACGATTTGGTTGCGGTCGGTGTTCATGGACAGTTTTGAGTCAGACACGGTACCATTTCCCGAGAGTGCAATAACCAACTTCTGCACCGGCGTGATGCTGAAGGAAGTATTCAGGTAATAGCGGTATCTGTTGTTCGTATTATAAATGTCGTTAATGTACGACCCGTAATTGTCATAATAAAAGCCGAGGCTCCAGTCGTTGGTAAATTTTGTTTTAATAATAGGGTAGCCAAACCAGGCCCATGAATTCACCGTGTGCGCCACCGAGTTGTTTTGTGGCGTAGAAACGGTCACAATGCCCAATGAATCTGTCCAGACCATGTTTTGATTATACGTGATTTTGTTAGCGCCATAATTATATTCGGCGTTGAACCCTGCATGAGAAAATGAAGCGGGGTTGTAATAATTATAATTGATGCTGATGTTGTGTGTTCTTTCCGGCTTCAGGTTGATATTTCCTTCTGTACGATACAGAGGATTGGAAACATTAGGTACCGGTTGCAGGTAATCAAATGAAGGCTCAGTGACATCATAGCCATAGTCCAGTTCGAGCCACATATTATTCGGGAATTCGTAGGTGAACGTGAATTTCGGGCTCAGGCTCCAATATGTTTTATCAATGGGATTGGCAAGTAATGGCATGCCTTCATCCACCGAATATTCACCATTCATCAGCAGGTATTGACCGGCCACGCCAAGCATGATGTTCAACCCGTTGTATGAGTAGCGGAAATCCGTTCCCAAACGGTTTATCATCACTTTGTTGGTATAAAAAACACTCAGGCTGTCAATTCTTACTTCGCTGTTCAAGGCATCTTTGATCTGCCTGTTGACCTTATTGTTGGAAGTATTGAAATTAAAGAACAGCTCCATGAAAAACTTTTTCGAAAGTGGTTCTGTATATAACACGCTTGATTTGATCTGCTGCTTGTCGTAATCCTTTGCAGACAAACGATGTATTACTTCTTCGTAAGTAGGAATAATGTACTTGTTCAACGAATACAAATCATCATTTTCGTCGCCCGGATTTTTATTATATGCCCCGCTTATGGCAAACGAACGGCCTTTGGTTTTGAATTTATGCCTGTAAATGGCCGCACTGGTCAGTTTCCAGGAGTATTTATCCGAGGTGTTTTCAGTTAAGAGATTATTGATGATTTCATTATCCACAAGCGAATAAATACTGGTTTTCGCACTGTTGGATCCGATGGAACTGTATCTGAAATTGGCTTTCACAATAATCACATTGTTTGAGTCGAGGTTTTGTTCGATGCGGGCAGCCAGTGTATGATTCTGCCTGTTATCGGAATAGCCTGTGGTATCGTTGTTTAGGAAGGAGCTGTCGCTGAAAAAAGTTTCCTTGTAATCAAACTGATCGTAATCCTGACTATTGTTTTTATAAAAATAGGAAACATTGAATTTTGTTTTGGTATTATCGAAATTATAATTTGCACCACCACCGAAATTCTTAGTAAAGCCACGTCCATCGAAATAACTAACAGGGCTTCCCTCATCACTCATATAATAATATCTTCCTCTTCCGGTGCTGAATCCAAAATCGCCGTTGTCGTATTGGTCGAAGGTGGATTGTCCTTTAAACTCGCTGTAATCTTCCCAGTTGACACCGGTTTCATTTATATTATTAGCGTATGCAATAAAAGAAAGCTGTGATTTTTTATCGAAGCGGTTAAAATTCCCTCTGCCGGCCCAGCGCGGAACGCCTTTCTCGTTGGCGCCGCCTGCTACGGTGACTTTCCCGAAGGTTCCTTTTTTAAATTCGTCTTTCAGTTCAAGGTTCATGGCTTTTTCTTTTACGCCGTCATCCACACCGGTAAGCTTCGACTGTTCTGATTTTTCATCAAACACCTGTACTTTTGAAACGGCGTTGGCGTCGAGATTCTTTGTTGCGCCGGAAGGGTCATCGCCGAAGAAAGTCTTACCGTCAACATAAACCCGTTTTACGTCTTTACCTTGAGATTTCAGGTTTCCGGAAGCGTCAACTTCTATTCCGGGCAGGCGGCGCAACAGGTCTTCCACCGTGGAACCGGGAGGCGCTTTAAAGGTGGTGGCATCGTACTCGATAGTATCGCCGCGTATGGTCAGCGGTGCTTTTGCCTCATGGATCACTACCTCAAAAAGCTCTTTTGCAATCGGTTTAATAGGAACTACCCCGAGGTCGTTGATTGCGGTACCGGAAGGTTCCAACGCCTGTTGCATCGGA
Source organism: Bacteroidales bacterium (assembly GCA_035354195.1). Classification (GTDB taxonomy): domain Bacteria; phylum Bacteroidota; class Bacteroidia; order Bacteroidales; family CAIWKO01; genus CAIWKO01. Next base: position 15,655 of record DAOQAT010000004.1, read on the forward strand.
AGGAAACTGATGTGCGAAACTTTAAGCAGATAGCTTGTATTTTTCACATTGGAAAACGTGAATGCCCCTTTATCGTTGCTTTGAGTAAAATTCTGAAGCGTACTGTCTTTCGGGCTAAGCAGCATCACAGTTGCAAAAGCAGCTTCATTATTGTTGTTGTCTTTAATTATACCCTTTATGGTTACCCGTGCAGGCATCTGGGCGCTAAGAGTTCCGGTAGTTAATAACAGAAACAGGAAAACAATTTTTTTACAGTATTTCATTTTTGTTTTTGCTTTAAACAAGACATTAGACAAATCCAGGCTCAATTGTTACAAATTTCATAGACATATAAACTAATTGAACAACATTTAAATTATATTTTATTGAAAATAAATTTAAAAGTTTTACAAAAAGCCTGAAATTCAAAAAGATAAAATGAAATTATTTTTGAATAAGAATTTGCTGAGTGAAATTCACGGTAGCTCCGGACACCCTCAACAGGTATATACCATTTCCAAACTTACCCTTGTTCAATGAAATATGATGAAATGAATCCTGAATCTGTTCTGAATATACGCGGGCGCCTTGAACGGTGAATAAATCAACCTGCAGCTTTTCGGATGTTTTTGGCAACACCACGTTTATGAAATCAGTTGCCGGATTAGGATAGATCTGTATACCGTTTTCAATATCCTGCTGCGGGACCTGTGCTGTAAGGTTTTTATGGCGGAGGAAAAATAACCACACCTCCATAATTTCGCTGATATCATTATTGGGCTCAAATAAAACGGTATGCCCTGCGCCATTCATCCTGTAAAACAACACTTCATTATCGATGCCTGAACCCGTATATGAAAATTTATCAACGGTAATACCGTCGGCAACGGCATCAGTAAAGCCGGTTGAGTCAGGAACAGAATTGCACGCATTATTTGAAACCCAAAAGTTTATCATAGAATCAGGATCAATTCCAAACTGATTTCCTGTGTAATATACGGTGGAATCGGCAGTTCCGTGAAAATGAGCAATGGGCACGGCGCGGCCCGGATTCAGGGTTGTGATACCTGCACCTATTGTCCCCGACATTGATGCAAAAGCTGCAAAAGAGACGTTTGACTGCAATGCCATACGTTCCGTCATAAAACCGCCCATAGAGAACCCGCACAAATACACGCGGGAAGGGTCGATGGAATAATTAGCTCTGGCAGTATCAACAAGAGCGTTAATAAACCCGATATCATTTACAGACGAATTCGGATAATACCAGCCAAAACCGCTAACATACATTCCTGCACCTGAATTCCATGCTGTACCATATCCCGCACCGAGATACGCAGAAACCATCGGGTCATCAACAGCCTGCGGGCAAATCACAATGATATTTGCCGTGTCGGCAATATCGTCAAAGCCAAGCGTGCTGAAGTTGGTCATGTTATCGCCCAGGCCATGCAATGTAATCACCAGGGAAGCCGGATTAGCAGCACTGTAATTTGGTGAAACATAAACACGGTAACTCCGGCTGGTTGAACCAAAAACAAAAGTTTTGTTTACCCATTGTGCGTTTGCATTCAAGCAAATGGCGGCAATAAAAAGTACAGAAAATAATTTTCTTATCATTTTTTAAAATATTAATTTGTGAATACCTGACATTATTAGTTCAACAAAAATATCATACTTCAATCAGATAACAATAAAAATTTTAATCTATTTTCATTATGAATAACAGAAAAGATAAAAACGAAAAAAAATAATTCAGTAAATAATAATTTTAATTAAATGCTGTTTAAGGTAGGTGTGTTTCAAATGTTTGTATTAACATTTTTTAACAAAAAAACACTTGAAAAAAAAATGTATGCTTTTTTAATTTTGTGCTCCCAAAAAAAACAACAAAAATATGCAGGAAATAATTGATATCAGAGAACTAAACGATCGTATTCAGCGCGAAAGTGCATTTGTGGATATGGTCAGCATGGAAATGTCAAAAGTGATTATTGGTCAGAAACATATGATCGAACGGTTGCTTATCGGGTTATTATCCAACGGGCATATCCTGCTGGAAGGTGTCCCGGGGCTTGCAAAAACCCTGGCTATTAAATCTCTGGCTAACTCAATTGACGCCAAATTTAACCGCATTCAGTTCACCCCTGACTTATTGCCGGCCGACCTTGTCGGAACTATGGTCTATTCACAGAAAAAAGAAGAATTCAATGTGCGGAAAGGCCCCTTATTTTCGAATTTTATCCTGGCAGATGAAATCAACCGTTCACCGGCAAAGGTTCAAAGCGCACTGCTGGAAGCCATGCAGGAACGCCAGGTGACGATCGGTGACACCACGTTTGCCCTTCCAGAACCTTTTCTGGTACTTGCCACTCAAAACCCTATCGAACAGGAAGGGACTTATCCCCTGCCTGAAGCCCAGGTAGACCGCTTCATGCTGAAAGTAGTGATCGGTTATCCCAGCAAGGAGGAAGAAAAACTTATCATGCGTCAAAATGTGAGCAACAAAGCTGTTTTTACCAGTCCCATCATCAAGACCGATGACATCCTGAAAGCAAGGGCCATCGTCAGGGAAGTTTACATTGATGAAAAAATAGAAAATTATATTACCGATATTGTTTTTGCCACCCGTTATCCGGCAAAATACAACCTGAAAAAATTTGAAGGGCTTATCAGCTATGGCGCTTCGCCGCGTGCCAGCATTTACCTGGCGCTTGCTGCCAAAGCGTATGCTTTTATTAAACGGAAAGGATATGTTTATCCTGAAGATATCAGGGCCGTTTGCCATGACGTGCTGCGGCACAGGATCGGTCTTACTTACGAAGCCGAAGCCGAAAATATCACTACGGAAGAAATTATCAATGAAATTTTGAATAGTGTTGAGGTGCCATAGGAGAGAAGAATTTAGCCATTAGCCATTAGCCATTAGCCATTAGCCATTAGCCAATAGGCATTAGGCAATTGCCATAATTAGTGGCTTCTGGCTTGTGGCCAATGGCAAAATAACAAACGTTAAAATCTATTACAGTCGATAACTAAAAGAATAAGTGGAAACAACGGAATTACTGAAACGGGTTCGTAAAATTGAGATCAAGTCTCGGGGATTGACCAACCAGATCTTTTCCGGCCAGTATCACAGCGCCTTTAAAGGCCGGGGTATGGCCTTCAGCGAAGTCCGTGAATACAACTACGGCGATGACATCCGTTCCATCGACTGGAATGTTACGGCGCGTTTTGACCATCCTTATGTTAAGATATTCGAAGAAGAACGTGAACTCACCGTGATGCTCCTGATTGATGTCAGTGGTTCGAATAATTTTGGGACCCAGCAGCAACTAAAAACGGAAAAGATCACCGAAATAGCCGCCGTTCTTGCTTTCTCAGCCATACAAAACAACGACAAAGTCGGCGTGGTTTTTTTCAGCGATCGTATCGAAAAGTTTATTCCACCCAAGAAAGGGACCTCACACATCTTACGCATCATACGTGAATTGGTGGATTTCAAAGCACAAAGTAATCTTACGGATATATCAGAGCCCCTGCGCTTCCTGACCAACGCCATAAAAAAACGGTGTACCGCTTTCCTGCTGACTGATTTCATAGATACCAATTTCAGCGATGCGATAAAAATTGCATCCAGAAAACACGACCTTGTGGGTATCCGGGTAATCGACAAGCGTGAAGCAGAAATTCCTTCCGTCGGATTGCTTAAACTGAGAGACTTTGAAAGCAATAAAACTTATTGGGTTGATACCTCCGGCAGCGAATTTCAGGAAACGCATAAAATCCGCTGGCAACAACATGAAAAAACCTTGCACGATATTTTTGTAAAAAGCCGCATTGACGTTGCCGATGTAAATACGGATGAAGATTTTATAAAGCCACTGGTTAAGCTATTTAAAAAACGCGAATCAAGATTTTAAGATTATGAAACGGGTATTAACTTGGTCGGGTATTGTTCTCATGCTTTTGTTACTGGTAATTCCTGCGTCCGCTTTTGCCCAAAAGCCCGAAGCTACTGCATCTATCGATTCAAACAACGTGCTTATCGGCGACCAGGTGACCTATACTTATAAATTTACATACCCGTCAAAAGCTGTCCCGTCACTTCCTTTCATTGCGGATACACTGACAAAAGGAGTTGAAGTGATTGCACGACTGAAAATGGATACGGTAATTTCAGCAGATAAAAAGTTCACGACACTTACGCAGGCATTACATATCGCATCATTTGATTCAGGTACATTTGTAATTCCATCGCTGATCTTTTCATATAAGATGCCCGGTGATACTACAAATTATTTGGCGGGCACCATGCCCATCATGCTTTACGTAAATACAGTGGCTGTAGATACTACCAAAGAATTCAAAGACATTAAAATGCCACTGGGCGAGCCGCTGACATGGAGGGAAATCCTGCCGTGGGTGTTGCTGGGGCTCGGCGTTATTCTTGTTGTTTTTGTCGCGATTTATGTCATCCGGAAGATCCGTAAAAAAGAACCGATCATCAACCTGCCGCAAAAGCCTAAGGCCCCTCCTTATGAAGTAGCGCTCAGGGAGCTTGAAAACCTCCGGGTCGATAAGCTGTGGCAAACAGGAAAAAACAAAGAATTCCATTCACGGCTTACCGATATTATCCGCACCTATATTAATGAACAGTTCGGCATTGACGCCATGGAAATGATCACGTATGATTTGATCGATTCTTTAAAATCCACTAATGTGCCTGCCGAAGAAATCAAAAGGCTTGAAAAGATACTCACGCTTGCCGATATGGTTAAATTTGCCAAGTTCCAGCCCTTGCCCGACGAACATGACAATAGCCTGAAAAACGGAGTTGTTTTTGTTGAAAACACAAAACCACAAATTATCACTGAGTCAAAACCCAACAGTGAGCCCAACATAAAAACTGACGATTTAAAAAACGAATAAGTGATGTTATTGAGCATAATGAACATATACCTTGCACAACCGTGGCTTTTGCTGTTATTGCTTATCGTTCCTCTTTTGGTTATCCATTATATTTATAAGCAAAAGAACAGCACTCCTGATATTGGGTATTCATCATCAGCAGGTATTGAAAACATCCCTCCCACCTTCCGCCAGCGGTTGATACACCTTCCTTTTATACTGAGAATGATCCTCATCACCCTGCTGATCTTTATCATCGCACGCCCCCAGACCAGGCTCGATAAAAGCGATATAAAAGTTGAAGGTATAGACATTCTTATTTCGCTGGATATTTCAAGCAGCATGCTTGCCGAAGATTTCAGGCCCAACAGGCTTGAGGCTTCCAAAGAGGTTGCCATGCAGTTTATCGACGGCCGTCCCGACGACCGCATCGGACTTGTGATTTTTAGTTCGGAAGCTTTTCTGCAATGCCCGCTTACTGTTGACCACAACGTGCTCAAATCCTTTTTTGGACAGGTCAAAAGCGGCATAATCACCGACGGTACTGCTTTGGGCGACGGGCTGGGCTTGTCGGTGGCTCATATTAAAAAAAGCAAAGCCGTCAGCAAGGTTATAATTTTACTAACCGATGGTATCAACAATACCGGTGCTCTTGACCCGCTCACCGCGGCTGAAATAGCGAAAAAGTTTGGTGTCCGTGTTTATACCATCGGTGTCGGATCCATGGGAAAAGCTCCTTACCCGTTTCAGACCTCCTTTGGCATTCAATACCAGAGCATCGATGTCCAGATTGATGAAAAACTTCTGAAGGATGTTGCAGAAACCACTGGTGGCAAGTATTTCAGGGCGACCAACAAAAAGAAACTGGAAGAAATTTATAATGAAATAAACAAACTGGAAAAATCGAAAATTGATGTGACACGGTTTCAGAATAAAAAGGATGAATATTTTATTTTTGTACTGGCCGCCTTATGTTTGCTGGCCCTTGAAGTTATTTTGCGTTTGACCGTGTTTAAAAAAATACCCTGATACGGATATGGTAGCATTTGATCATCTCATATTATTACTTGCGCTAGCATTAATACCTGTTTTTATCCTGGTATTCTGGCTGATGCTTCGGTGGAAGAAAAATGCCATGCAAAAATTCGGTGATAATTCTGTGGTATTCCGGCTTATCACTGATTATTCACCTGCCCGGCCTCTTGTGAAATTTGTGGTACTGATGCTGGCTTTTACGATGCTTGTCTTTGCGGTAGTAAATATGAAAATAGGTTCCAAGTTGGGGACCTCCAAACGTAAAGGGGTTGACATTATCATCGCGCTCGACATTTCGAACAGCATGCTGGCGCAGGACATCAAACCCAGCCGTATCGTGCGCTCACAGATGGCCATCTCAAAACTTGTCGACAAATTTGAAGACGATCAAATCGGTATTGTCGTTTTTGCAGGTAAGGCGCAAACATTACTGCCAATCACTACGGATTATGCGGCAGCCAAGCTCCTCGCATCCGAAGCGAATCCGGAGATCATACAAGCACAGGGCACAGCTATTGGTGAAGCCATCAACCTTGCGGCTGTGTCTTTCGATAAAAACAGTAAAAACAAAAAAGCGATCATCGTTATTTCCGACGGCGAAAACCATGAGGATGACGCCGTAGAAGCTGCACGAAATGCGGCAAAGGAAGGAATCCTCGTCTATACCATCGGCCTGGGTTCTGCTTCCGGCGCACCCATACCGTTAGGAATGTCGGGGTTTAATATTGAATACAAAAAAGACAACTCGGGAAATACCGTTGTCACCAAGCTGAATGAAACCATGCTTCAACAGGTTGCAGCCGCGGGCAAAGGGACTTATGTGCGCGCCACCACCAACGATGCCGGATTGAATAAAATTTTTGATGAGATCAATAAACTTGAGAAAAAAGAATATGAGGCAAAGGTCTTTTCAGAATACCGCAATACTTACATTTATTTTGTAGCATTAGCATTGATTTTATTGATCCTTGACCTGATCATTCTGGAAAGAAAAACCCGGCTTACCCGCAATGTACACCTATTTGCAAAAAAACATATAATTTCGTAGTCAGACTGTTATTATGAAACAAAGAACATTACATTATAGATCAAGGTTAAGAAGAAGGTTTTACTTTCTTACCGTAATGGCAATGATTCTGTCCCTTCCTTCCTCAACCTACTGCCAAAAGGCTGTTAAAGAGCTCCGGGCCGGCAACAAACTCTTCGAAAATACCGACTACAAATCTGCAGAGATCAGTTACCGTAAAGCTCTTGAAAAACAAAACAACTACCACAAAGCCTTGTTCAACCTCGGGGACGCCTTGTACAAACAGGGAAAATACGAAGAGTCCGAAAAAATATTTCAGAATCTAACCGAATCGGATGTTTCAAAAGATATCGCTGCCAAAGCCTATCATAACCTCGGCAACAGTCAGCTGCAACAGAAAAAATACCAGGAAAGCATTGAATCATACAAAAATGCTTTGAAACAAAAGCCCAAGGATGTTGATACCAAATACAACCTTGAATATGCAAAAAAGATGATCCAACAGCAACAGCAACAACAGCAGAACAAGCAAAATCAACAAAAGCAGGACCAGAAACAAAACCAGCAACAGAATCAGAAACAGGATCAGAAACAGGATAAAAAACAACAGGACCAGCAAAAACAACAACAGCAGATTTCAAAACAGGACGCCGACCGTATGTTGAATGCCTTACAAAACAAAGAAAAAAACCTGAGAGAAAAACTTGAAAAAGAAAAACAGCCAAATCAAAATTACAAGACAGAAAAGGATTGGTAATAACTAAATGAAAACAGCACAAAACAGAACTTTATAAAATTGTTGGAAAAGAAAAAATGAAAAATAATTTCAAAAAATATTTCTCCTTCATTTTGCTCCTATCAACTGTATTTTTCACAGCGGTTCCGTTTTTTTCATATGCACAAAAGCTCACCGCCACCGCAAGCGCTACAAGCATGGGGCTGAACAATTCGATCCAGGTGACTTACTCATTATCGGGGGGCAAAAGCGAAGGCTTTCAGCAACCATCATTCAGTAACTTCTCGATTATTGGAACGTCCAGAACCTCCGGCGGCGGGATGACGATGTACATCAACGGAAAAAAAGTCCAGGACGGCGGTGGTAGCGAAAGCTGGATTTATACTATTGTACCGGCCAAAACCGGAAAATTAACCATCGACCCTGCCAAAGTCAAGGTGAACGGGCAATGGATATCTTCAAATTCCCTGACAATTGATGTCTCAAATAAGGGAAGCGCCTCCAACAACCAGCAACAAGACAAGCAGTCGCAGCAAACACAGGCTGCAGGCGCTTCTGCAGATGACCTTTTTGTAAAAGTTTTTGCTGATAAAACCAGCGTCATGCAGGGCGAACAGCTTACCGTAACCTACAAGATTTATACACGGATTCCCGTTTCGCAATATGCCATTCAGAAACTCCCCTCCTTTGCAGGGTTCTGGTCTTACGACCTGATGAAAGACAAAGAAAAAGCGGTACAATATAATGAAACCGTAAACGGGCAAAAATATGTGGTGGCAGAAATCCGCAAAGTGGCGCTCTTCCCGCAAAAGTCAGGCAAACTCTCTGTTGACCCGCTGGAAGTGGAGTGTATTGCACAGATCCTGGTGAAGAAAAAAGCCAACAATCCTTTTGGAAATTTTTTCAACGATCCTTTTTTCAATGATCCGTTTTTTCAGAATGCTTTTAGCAGCGGTTACCAGGAAGTAAAGAAAACACTGAAATCAAACCCGCTGAACATCACCGTTACAGACCTGCCGGCCGGGCAACCCGACGATTTTTGCGGGCTTGTCGGCAACCTGAAAATGGATGCCAGGCTGGACAAATCCGAAGTAAAAGCAAACGACGCCGTCAACCTGACTGTAACACTCAGCGGCAAAGGCAACCTGAACCTGATCGACAACCTGAACATTGAATTTCCACCGGATTTTGAAGTATATGACCCGCAGATTTCTGAAAACATCTCTTCAGGAAACGAAATATCCGGTTCAAAAACATTTACCTATCTAATCATTCCGAGAACCCCCGGGAATTTCACACTCAAACCCGTAACATTAAGTTATTACGACAAAAGCAGGCGCTCCTATGTCAACCTTACTTCCGGTGACATCAGTTTAAAAGTCGGAAAAGGTGATGGAAGCGGGGGCGCCTACAGCAGCAGCGGAGGCAAGGAAGACATCAAATACCTCGGCAACGATATCAAATTCATCGATAATAAAGTTTTTGAGGTATATCCGGCAGAATATTTCTTTTTTGGTTCACGCCTGTATATATTTTTGCTGCTGTTGGTTGTGGCGCTTTTCATAGCCTTCATTATATTGATGCGCCGTTATATCAAATTACAAAGCAACACATCGCTGCTCAAGCATAAACGCGCCACCAAGGTTGCCCTCAAACGGCTAAAAAAGGCTAACACGTTCATGAAAGCGAACCAGCGTGAAAATTTTTATCAGGAGCTTTCAAGGGCGCTATGGGGCTATGTCTGTGATAAGTTTTCGATACCATTATGCGAATTGTCGTTGGATGCTGCGCGTGAAACGCTGTCTCAAAAAAATATCGATGTAACGATCCGTAATAAATTCATTGAGATACTGGACAATTGTGAATTCGCCCGTTTTGCACCTGCTGAAGCGACAGTGGGAATGGAAAATTTATATAACGAAGCGATTGAAATCATCAGTAAAACCGAAAGGGAGCTAAAGTAAACGTTATGAAAAAGTTATTCATTATCATATTCTTTTTACTTTACAATTTTGTTGCGAATGCTTCGGTATTTCAGGAAGACATTGCCGCAGCCAACAAAGCATACACCGAAAACAAATTCAAAGTTGCCATTGAACTCTATCAGAAAATTGTAAAAAGTAATTTCGAGTCGGCGGAGTTGTATTACAACCTGGGTAATGCCTATTTTAAAACCAACAACTTTCCTTCAGCACTGCTTTATTACGAAAAAGCAAAAAAACTTGATCCCGGCAATGAAAAGATCAATTTTAATATTAATGTTGCCAATACCAAAATCATTGACAAGATTGAAGAGCTGCCCCTGCCCTTTTACAAACGGTGGTTTGCCGATTTCCAGCATTGGTTTGGGGTGGATACCTGGGCCGTGCTCAGCCTGATTTTTCTATTTACTTTTTTGGCTTCCGTTGCGATTTATTTAATTGGAAATACAGTAGCCGTACGGAAGGTTTTTTTCTGGCTTGGGCTGCTGTTGCTGATTTGTACCATCGCTTCAGGTTCTAATGCTTACAGCCAGTACCGTGATTTAAAGTCGTCCAAAGAAGCCATAATCTTCGAACCCACAGTTAATGTGAAAAGCTCACCTGATGCTGAAAGCCAGGATATATTTGTGATACACGAAGGCACTAAAGTGAAAATCACCGATAAGGTCGGGATATGGATCGAAATAAAAATTGCCAACGGCAGTGACGGGTGGATTCAGGAATCCGCAGTAGCAATGATCTGATTCTTGTGCAAGTGATAGTATGACTGGCCAGCGCGTTGCTTGTGGAGCAGTCATACTATCACTAAAATTATTGTTTTCCGGGTTCCGCCCCTTCACAAGCACGTTGATTTGTAATGATGGCAAACTACCTGCACGGATACCTTTCACGAAGCCATACTGCACGTGATTTTGGAATCTATATTATTTTCATTCTTCACTTTTCATTCTTCATTAAAAAATTAGTAACTTTACGCTATTATTAAAGCCCAAATATGCGCAGGAAAATTATCCTTCTTTTTACTTTTTCCCTACTGATCTGTTCAGGATTATCAGTACGTGCGCAGTTTTATAACGGTTCCCAGCTCAGTTTTGGCAAAAACCGTGTTCAATATCTCGACCGTTTCTGGTCGTATATGCGGTTTGAAAATTTCGATACGTACTTTTATACCAACGGAAAAGAACTGGCTGTTTATACCGCCAAATATGCCGACAAATATCTGAAAGAGATCGAAGGCAAACTTGAATACTCGCTGGAAGACAAGATACAGTTCATCATCTACAATAAATTCTCCGAGCTCCAGGAAAGCAACATCGGCCTTATCAGCGAAGTCAATTACAATATTGGCGGGGTAACCCATATCGTTGGCACCAAAGTATTCTTGTATTTCAACGGCAGCCATACGGATTTTGAAAAACAAATCCGTGCCGGAATAGCCCAGGTGATCGTGGATGAAATGATGTACGGCGGAAAGATCACATCCATGATAAAGAACTCCGCCTTGCTTTCGCTGCCTGCGTGGTATTCTCAGGGGCTTGTTTCCTACATTTCGGAAGACTGGAATGCGCAGATAGACAACCATGTTAAAGACGCAATTCTCCGGGGTGCTTACAAAAGATACAACAACCTTTCGGGTGATGATGCCGTGTTTGCCGGGCATTCCATTTGGAAATACGTGGCCGACAAATACGGCCCGTCGGCTATAACCAATATTGTCTACCTTACTAAAGTCAGCCGCAATGTTGAAAATGGTTTTTTATATGTTCTCGGTGTTTCCTTTAAAAACCTTTCAAAAGAATGGCTGGCCTATTACGAGCAGCAGTACGCCCTTGACAATCAAAACAGGCAATCTGCCGGAGAAAACACCTTGCTGAAAAAATTCAAAAAAAACACCGTTTACAGTCAGATAAAAATAAGCCCCGACGGGAAATATGCAGCATATACCACCAATTACATGGGACAATACCGCGTCTGGCTTTTTGATTTTGAAAAGAACAAAGCAATAAAACTCCTCAAACGCGAGTGCAAGCTGGACGAAAAAGTGGATTACTCCTATCCGCTCCTGGCCTGGCACCCGTCAGGAAAAATGCTGGCGATCATCTTTGAAACCAAAGGCAAGATCATGATGTACTCTTACATGATGGATGAAGAAAAATTTGAAAAACAACAACTGTTCAACCTTGAAAAGATCCTTGACCTTTCGTTTTCACAAAATGGAAAAATGATTGTATTCTCCGGAGTAGTGCAGGGACAGTCTGATATTTATGTTTATAGCCTTGCTGCTCATACGTATGAACCCATCACCAAGGATATTTATGACGATCTTAATCCGCGTTTTGTAAACAATTCTTCGGAAATAATCTTTAGTTCCAACCGTCCCGATGACACCATCCGATATGATGTGATGACTTACCTGGAAACAGAAAGAGATACCATTACCCACCTTCTTCCGCATACCGACATTTTTCTGTACGATTACAAGGCCAAAGGCAAACTACTGCGAAGGCTCACGAATACTGAGTACACAAACGAAATCATGCCCATGCAGTACGACAATCATTTTTACACCTACCTCTCCGATGAAAACGGTATTTACAACCGCTACCTGGCGCGTATAGACAGCACCATCAGTTATATTGATACCACCACTCATTACCGTTACTACACCACATCTTTTGCTGCATCCGATTACAACAGGAACATTCTTGAACAGGACATAGCTACTAAAGCTGAAAAATCAGGCGAGGTAATCTTCTCGGAAGGAAAATATAAAATTTATATCAATGACCTGGTTCCGGCTAACGAAATTAAAAAAATCAAACCGGTCAATACCTTTAACCGTGCCATTTATTTAAAAAACGCCCGGGAACAAGCAATTCAGGACAAATCACTAATCAATACGCAGGAAATCGAACGGATCAAAAGCAAGAAAACCAAAGCCAAACCCAAAAAGGTTACCAACGTTCTTGTAGATCAGATGGATAATGCTGCTGATACCGGAAAAGTTGACATCAATAATTATGTGTTCAGCAACGAACAAAAATCCACGGTTACCACCGGGCAGGACTCGATCCTGACCGTAAAGAAAACATTTACCCTGCCACGTCAGCAGAATTATAACGTAGAATATTCGATTAACCAACTCGTGGGACAGCTGGATTTTAATTACCTGAACACTTCATACCAGCAATTTACAGGCGGCACCTCCCCGATATTCCTTAATCCCGGGCTGAGCGTGTTTTTTCAACTTGGCGTGATCGACCTGCTTGAAGATTACCGGATCTCAGGAGGCCTCAGCATTTCATTTAGTTTTGATAATAATGAATTTTTTATTGGCTTTGAAAACCTGAAAAAAAGGTTGGATCATGGTTTTTTCTATTACAGGCAGGCCAATATAAGCTCCAACGAATATTCGATAATAAAACTGCGGTCGAATTCACTGTTTTATGTAATGAAATGGCCATTCTCGCGGGTGATGGCGATAAAAGGTACCGTGATGGGCCGTTATGACAAGAAGATTTTTGCTTCTACCGATGTATACAACTTAAAACAGCCGAACATCAATGAATACTGGGCAGGTGTAAAGGCCGAACTTGTTTATGACAATACCCAGTTTAAAGCGATTAATATTTATTATGGCTGGCGGTGGAAAATATTCGGAGAATACTACCAGATGATAAATAAAGAATTCAACAACCTGGTAGTTTTGGGTTGCGATTTCCGCCATTGCCAAAAGATCCACCGTACACTTATCTGGGCCAACCGCCTGGCAGCAAGTACGTCATTCGGAAACAATAAACTGGTTTATTATATGGGTGGCGTCGACACCTGGATCCTTCCTAAATTCAACACCGAAAATCAGGTTTCGCAAACACAGAATTACGCGTACCAGACTTTGGCTACCAACATGCGGGGATTCATTCAGAATGCCCGTAACGGCCCTTCTTTTGCGGTACTCAACAGCGAAATCCGTTTTCCCATTGTCCGGTATTTTTCAACCAAACCCCTGAAGAATAACATTTTCACCAACCTCCAGATCGTAGGGTTTGGTGACCTTGGAACGGCATGGATCGGATTTAATCCTTATTCTGAAGACAACACCCTGACAAAACAGATTGTTCAACAAGGCCCGATTCAGGTAACGCTTATCAAAAAAAGAGACCCGTTGATTGGTGGTTTCGGCGTCGGTCTGAGGACAAAAATCCTCGGATATTTTATCCGTGCCGACTACGCATGGGGCGTTGAAAACGGAATTATCCAGAAACCTGTATTCTATATTTCATTGAGCACCGATTTTTAGCTTATCTAAGTTTGTTTTATTATGAAAGAAATCAAAAAAACTATTCAACAACTTTCCAAAGAGTATTTGCCCGATATAATCAATCTTCGCAGGCAATTGCATTCCTATCCTGAGCTTGCTTTTGAAGAAATCAAAACCGGCGTTATTGTCGGGGCAGAGCTTGAAAAAGCCGGAATTCCGTTTGAACGGGGTATTGCAAAAACAGGTATTGTGGCCATCATTAGAGGGAAAAACCCTGATAAAAAAACGATCGGTATCCGCGCTGATATGGATGCACTCCAGATCAATGAACGAAACACATCTCTTGAATATTCCTCAAAACATGAAGGCAAAATGCACGCCTGCGGACACGACGTACACATGGCTTCATTAATTGGCACCGCGCTTATTTTAAATAAAATGAAAGACCGTTTCGAAGGCAGTATAAAACTAATTTTTCAGCCTTCTGAAGAAAAATATCCCGGAGGTGCCATCATGATGATTAATGAAGGTGTTCTTGATAACCCTAAGGTTTCGTGCATGATCGGCCAGCATGTAATCCCTTCGATTGATGCGGGAAAGCTGGGATTCAAGCATGGTAAATCCATGGCCTCGACCGACGAGGTTTATATAAATGTCAAAGGAAAAGGCGGACATGCAGCCACCCCCGAAATGCTTATAGATCCTATCGTCATTGCTTCACACATCATCATCGGCCTTCAGGAGATCGTAAGCCGCATGGCCACTCCGACTATACCAACCGTTCTTTCGTTCGGAAGAATTTTTGCCAACGGAAAAACCAATATTATTCCGGATGAAGTTTTTATAGAAGGCACCTTCCGCACTGTTGACGAAGAATGGCGGAGTATCGCACATCAGAAAATAATCCAGATATCCGAACATATTGCCGAAGCTTATGGCGCCACATGTAAAGTATTCATAGATAAAGGCTACCCGTTTTTATTCAATGATGAAACACTGACACACCGGATCATGCATTATGCCGAAGATTACCTTGGTGCCGAAAATGTTGAGGAAATGGATCTTCGCATGACCGCAGAAGATTTTGCTTATTATTCACATTCCGTACCTTCCTGTTTCTACCGCCTGGGAGTAAAAGATCCGAAATGCAGTACTATTTCCAATATTCACACTTCAGGTTTTACCATTGACGAAAGCGCCCTCGAAACAGGGATGGGCTTTATGGCCTGGACCGTAATAAATGAGCTCCTGAAAAATTAGGATGCACTTACAAAAAGAATAAAGCAACCCCGCCAACACTGATAATAGCACCAATTATTTCTTTCAGGGTAACTTTCTGATGCAGGAAAATCAAAGAGGCAGGAATTATCAGGATTGGAACTATCGCCATTATGGTCGAGGCAATCCCTGCATTCGCATGCTGAACCGCATACAGCGAAAATGACACCCCGAGAAAAGGCCCGAAAACAGAGCCCAAACCAATACGCTTTAAAGCGGACCTGTTCCTAACCGCATTACCTACATTTCGCCATTTTTTCCATACGGTTATAACTATTGCAAAACCAACGATTCCCGTAATGATCCGGATCTGTGTTGCTGCAAAAGCGCTGTAATCGCCCATTCCCACTTTGCTGAACACCAAACCTACCGCTTGCCCCACGGCTCCGATAAATGCAAAAAAGATTCCCTTCATGGAATGTGTGAAAGAGAACATTTTTTCACCTGTACCTTTGTTTACGATCACAATAGCGATACCGCCCAAGGTTAGCGACATACCAAGGAAATTAAAAAGCGTCAGGGTTTCACCGAGCATGATCCAGCTTAATAAAGCCGTTATTGGCGGGACCAGCGTCATGATGAGCATCGAAACCCTTGAACCAATGATGGTATATGATTCAAAAAGAAACAGATCGCCAATGACAAAGCCTATTAAACCTGAAAGAGACAGCCACATCCAGGTATCAGCACTCGCATCCACAGGGAGAAATTTTCCTCTGATAAAAAATGAAAAAATACTTAAAAAGACCAGCGCCAGCAACAAACGAAGGAGGTTTACGGCAATAGAACCGACCTTATTACTGGCCGATTCAAAAGCCAGTGCCGTTACTGTCCAGCAGCATGCCGTGAATAAAGCAGCAAATTCGCCAATATGGTTGGAAAACATAAATCCGGATCCGTTATAACAAATGTAAGAATTGTAATAAAAAAGGGCAACAATTGCTGCCCTTTTTTATCATCTGAGGCTTTAATTACTTTATCATTCCTAATTCTTTACCCACTTTGGTAAATGCAGCAATAGCCTTGTCGATATGTTCCATACTGTGTCCGGCAGAAAGCTGAACACGGATACGGTCTTTACCTTTAGCAACTACCGGGAATGAGAATGCTGTAACATAAATGCCTTCTTCGAGCATTCTGTTTGCAAAATCAACAGCCAGTTTTGAACAATCGGGATATTTCCCAAACATGATAGCTACAATTGGATGTTCGCCGGGAATAATATCAAAACCTGCCGCGGTCATCTTTTCACGGAAATATTTTGTATTACGTTCCAGTTTATCGCGTAATTCTGTAGATTTTGTCAATAAGTCAATAACTTTAATCGTAGCGCCAACAACTGAAGGAGCAACGGTATTTGAGAACAGATACGGGCGGGCTTTGTTACGCATCCAACCAACGATTTCTTTACTTGAAGAAATACAGCCACCGGAAGCTCCACCTAATGCTTTTCCAAATGTGGTGGTGATGATATCAACTCTTCCCATCACACCGCGGTATTCGTGTGTTCCACGACCGGTTTTTCCAAGGAAACCAGTTGAATGGCTATCATCAACCATTACGAGAGCGTCATATTTTTCAGCCAGGTCACAGATCTGATCCAGTTTAGCGATGTCGCCATCCATAGAGAAAGAGCCGTCTGTTGCGACCATGATAAAGCGGCAGCCTTTTTCACGGGCTTCTTTCAGGCAACGTTCGAGGCCTTTAGCCATTTTATCGTTAGCCGGGTCGATTTCTTCCACATCACGCATGTCACCATGTTTATAAATCCAGCGCTGAGCTTTGCAAAGGCGGATACCGT
The DNA here is from genome assembly GCA_035354195.1 of Bacteroidales bacterium. Taxonomy (GTDB): domain Bacteria; phylum Bacteroidota; class Bacteroidia; order Bacteroidales; family CAIWKO01; genus CAIWKO01. The sequence continues at coordinate 32,665 of DAOQAT010000004.1, forward strand.
CGATGATAGAAGCATGATTCAATGCGTCGGTGATGATAGCGTCATTTTCGCCTAATAATGGTTCAAAAACTGCTCCGTTAGCATCAAAGCATGATGAGAAAAGAATGGTATCTTCCATGCCAAGAAAATCAGAAACTTTGCGCTCCAGTTCTTTGTGAATGTCCTGTGTACCGCAGATAAAACGTACTGATGACAGTCCGTAACCACGACGGTCAATTTCTTTATGTGCAGCTTCGATCAGGTCGGGATGTGATGACAGCCCTAAATAATTGTTAGCACAAAAGTTTAAACATTTATTTCCTTTCACAACGATTTCGGCTCCTTGCGGGCTTTCAATAATACGTTCGTGTTTATAAAGTTTTTGATCTAAAAGTTTCTGTAATTCTTCGCCCAGAAAAGCTTTCATTTTTGTTTGCATATGAAATTCTCCTTTTATAAAATTATTAAATTAATCCTTTTTTATGTTTTTCACCGATTACTTTCAGCATGTCCTGTGTCATAGCATCCAGGTCGTAGCTGGGTTTCCAGCCCCATTCTTTGCGTGCGGCGCTGTCGTCGACTGCATCCGGCCAGCTGTCGGCAATAGCCTGACGGAAGTCGGGTTTATATTCAATGGTAAACCCTGGCATGTACTTCTTAATGTTTTCTGCCATTTCTGCAACCGAAAAGCTCATAGCGCCAACATTGAAATCGCTGTGATGTTTCAGGGTTGAAAAATCAGCCTGCATCAGGTCAACGGTGGCTTTCAGACAGTCGGGCATATACATCATCGGAAGGCGTGTGTCTTCTTTTACAAAACAAGTGTATTTTCCGTATTTCACAGCGTCGTAATAAATAGCGACTGCGTAGTCAGTAGTTCCGCCACCGGGAAGTGTTTCATTGCTGATGATGCCGGGATAACGCAACCCACGGACATCAAGCCCGTATTTTTTTACATAATAATCGCAAACTAATTCGCCGGCGACTTTGGTAATTCCGTACATGGTGGAAGGATGCAGTACGGTTTCCTGTGGTGCGCAATCCAGCGGGGTTCCTGGGCCAAATACGGCAATGGAACTTGGGCAAAGCACCTGCGACATTTTCATTTCGCGGGCAATTTCCAGCACGTTGATAAGGCCGTTCATATTGATATCCCAAGCCATTAAAGGATTCTGTTCGCCGACAGCGGAAAGGATGGCTGCCATATTGATGATCGCATCTACGTTGTATTTTTTGCAGACATCATACATAGCCTGCTTGTTCAGAATGTCAAAATATTCGAAAGGCCCCGATTTGGCAACAGTTTCAGATGGGGGTGATTTCCGGGTACTGGCAATAACATTGTCGTTACCATAAATTCTACGGAGTTCCATGGTAAGTTCAGATCCGATCTGACCAACAGCTCCTACAATAAGTATTTTTTTCATATTGATGAATAAGTTAGTATTTGATTTATTATTGAATTGTTCACGCAAAATTAATTTTTTTAAGCTTACTATCAATAATCTAAGGAAGTTTTTTAAATAATATTTTTCATTTAAAAAAATCCCATCGATTTTTTTTCCGAACATCTATATTTCTAGCTATTTTTTATATTTTTGGTAAAAATACATTTATGAAAAAAAATATGCTCCTGATACTTGTAAGTATCCTGTTTTCATCAGGCATCTATGCCCAGAAAGAAAACATCATCAAAGTAAGCCCTGACGTCAATAATGTCATCATATACTTAACCGGCGCCCAGGTACGTTATAAGATTCAGGCCAGCCTGCTGCCGGGCAGAAACCTTCTCGAAATCAAAGGACTTGCGCCAAACCTAGATCCTTCTAGCATACGTATAACCGCAGATGAAAAATCGACCGTTTTATCTGTCACACATAAAAAAACATCAGAACTTGTCGGTAGCGAAGCCGCAAAACTGGACATAGTCAATGATTCCATCAAGTTGATCACAAAAAAGATCAACCTGATCAATGATGAAAAAAATTCACTCACTATTCAAAAAGACCTGTTGCTGAAAAACCTTTCCCTGGGCGGCCAAAACACCGGGGTGAATTTTCTTGACCTTCAAAAAGCATCCGATTATTACCAGGCAAAGGTATTTGAGATAAACAAACGCTTTTCTGAATTAACGGCTGATGCTGATATGCAGACAGCTACGCTGGCTAAACTCCAGTTGAAATCAGACAAACTGATGGTCACTTCTAAAACCCAGCTGTCGGAGGTTTCCGTTTTGATCATTACCGAAAACGCACAAAATACTACGCTTGAATTTTCATATGTAGTGCGCGAAGCCGGCTGGATGCCTTACTACGACCTGAAATGTGAAGACATCAACAAACCACTGAAACTTAATTACAGAGCCAAGGCTTACAACAATTGCGGCATTGACTGGAAGGATGTGGCGCTGACCCTATCCACCGCCGATCCCTTGCTTGACATCAATTTACCCGCAATACAAACCTGGTATCTTTATAACTATAATGGCGGACAATTGAAATACGATAAAGGTGGTTATTTTCAGCAAAACAATGCTAATGTGAGCGACCTTGAATATCAAAACAAAGAAGAAAGCAAATATCAGCAACACCAGGCCGTGCAGACAAAACAAATTGAGGTTCCGGAGTTGAGTTTTAATTTCCCGATAAAAAGCCGTTACACCTTACCTTCCAATGCACAACCCTATATTGTTGATATCGACGAATACTCGCTGGCAGCTTCATACCGTTATGTTTGCGTTCCGGTAGCTGAAAAAAGTGCATTTCTGCTTGCCTGCATCAGCGACTGGGAAGAATTAAACCTGGTGGAGGGCAATGCCAATATCTACCTTAACGGTACTTACGTGGGACAATCATATCTGAATCCGAATGAAATTTCAGATACGCTTCAGGTTTCACTTGGCCGTGACAGCCGGATACAGGTTGACCGCGTGAAGATGAAGGACTACAGCAGCAAAGTATTGATAGGATCAAAACGCAAGGCGACGTTTGTATATGAAATTTCGGTTAAGAACAACCGCACCACGCCTATCGTTGTTGAAATTCAGGACCAGGTGCCTGTAAGCAGCAACCAGGAAATTGAAGTAACCATTGACCAGGTTTCAGAAGCACAGCACGACATTGCAACCGGATTACTAAAATGGAATTTCACTATCGAGCCCGGCAAAGTTCAAACTGTGAAGCTGGGCTATACTGTAAAATACCCGAAAACGGTTACGCTTCAATTCAGAAAAATGAAAGCCATTAATTGCCCGAGTTTCTAATAATTCAACTACATTTATTAATTATGCTGACATTAAAAACTTTCGAATTCAACGATTTTGGTGTAAATACCTATGTCCTGGCAAATGACAATAACGAGTGTATTATTATTGACCCGGGTTGTTACACACCTGAAGAACAAAAACGCTTCGATGATTTTATCGAAACTGCCGGGTATAAAATTGAAAAGATCATCATCACCCATTGTCATATCGACCATATACTTGGCGTGGCACATCTGGAAGACAAATTTGGTGTCGGGGCCTGGATACATCCGGCAGGCAAAGAATTTTTAAGAGCTTCCGTGGGTTATGCTTCCGTTTTCGGGTTTGATGTGGAGCGGGTAATCTCGGCGGCAGGTTTTATCAATGAAGGTGAACAGATAAGCCTTGGCAGCGAAAAAATTGATGTCCTGTATACGCCGGGCCATGCAGAAGGCAGTGTCTGTTTTGTAAATCACGCTCAAAAGATGGTTTTTTCCGGTGATGTATTATTCAACGGCAGCATAGGCCGCACGGACCTGCCAACCGGCGATTATGAGTTATTGATCAGCAGCATAAAAGATAAATTGATGATTCTGGATGATGATTACACCGTTTATCCCGGGCACGGGCCTAAGAGCACCATTGGGTACGAGATGAAAAACAACCCGTTTTTATAATGAACATTCAAAATTCAAACGGCAGGAAATTTTTTCTATTACTATTTCTTTCTATTCTTTCCGTTTCTGTTTCGGGACAAGTCACCTTTAAAGGGATATTGCTCAGTGCACAGGATTCCACTCCGTTGCCATATGCCATCATTAAACTTGTTGATAAAGGCATTTACACTGAAACAAAAAGCAATGGGGAATTTAAAATCCGGCTCACTTCAAACGATAAGGAACTACATTTTGAAATTTTCGCCATAGGGTTGCGCGACACCATTTGTTATCAGGGTAAATTCAATGGAATGGAAAAAATTTATGTTGAAAAAACGCCCCTCTCCCTTACCACTGTTATGATTAAAGGGCTGACCGCCAAGGAAACCGTGAAGAAAGCCATTTCATTAATCCCAGTAAACTATACCGATTCGAGTTTCGCGGCCTTTTCATTTTACCGCCAATATGAAAAAATAAATGGAGCATTTAGTAACCTTATTGAGGCGCAATCGGTGGTTTCGTTTAAACTTTCGGTTTCAAAAAATAAAATGAAGGCAGACTATGGTTTTGATATTGAACAAATGCGAAGGAGCGATTACGAATATGTTATTGATGACTTTGGGTATGATGATACGGATTATTCAGAACTATTGAATCAAAACCCTGTCTATAATTTGCTGGAAAGTTCATTGAATCCAAACGGTTTAAATTTTTATACATTTAATTTCGATACTGCGAACAAAACAGATGATTTCGTCATCAATTATATCTGCTTTGATTTTTCAAGTGAAACTCACGGGGTTAGCAACCTCAGAGATGTGGATTGGAGGGGCGAAAGCTGGGAGGAGGGCAGGTTTGTTATTGACCGGAAAACCTTTGCGTTTAAAAAAATCGAAAGAACAGCGCACCGGAATAAAGACTTTCATTATCCGAAAAATAATAATTACTTACTCCCGTCAAAAAAATATTATGAAGAGTTTGTGGATGGGAACCTGATCTCAGAATATAAAGAAGTGAAAGGAAAATGGTTTTTGAAAAAAATTTGTCACAAATACACGAATGTTTATTTCAACTCACTTACCAAAAACAAAGAATTTACTATTTCTGAAATTTCCGAATGGTATTGTGACAGCGTATCTCATTTTATCACCAGCGAACTCGCCGACAAATTTTTTAAGGATGCTCCTCTCCCTTTGCATTCCTATTTGTATGATTCAAGCCAATGGAATAAATCCATACCTCCATTTCATTATTTTTCAACAGATGAAATTTACAAGGATCTAAACAGGCAGTTTCCGATTGAAAAGCAATTTGAGAATAACGGAAAATGAGGTTCAGACTTTCTCGTCAAACTATTTAACAGTTGTAAATATAAAGTTTATTTTGGTCAAATAAAAAATAATTACATTTGCCAAACTAATTACATTAAAAATGAAAAAGTTAAAACTTTCGGTCCTACTTGTATTGATTCTCATCAATCCGTCCATCGAAAGTATGGCCCAAGGTTATTGGACACAAAAAGCTGACTTTGGTGGAGCTGCCCGGTATTTTGGAGCAGGAATGGGAATTGGCCTTAACGGTTATATAGGGCTTGGAGCAACGTCCACCAGTCCAAGCAACAATGATTTTTGGAAATATGATCCCGCCACCAACACCTGGGTTCAGATCAGTGACTTTACAAACGACAGGATATATTCAGCATGTTTTTCAATCGGTGACACCGGGTATGTATGTTCCGGGTGTTACTGGGACGGCACATCTGGGACTCAGCCATTTGTTTTTTATCAGGACATGTGGGCTTACAATCCAACAACAAATTCCTGGACACAAAAAGCCAGTTTCCCTGGAACCGGGAGAAACGGAGCCATTGGTTTTGAAATTTTCGGCAAGGGATATGTAGGAATGGGACTACACAGGGAAAACACGGGAGCGAATACGTATTACAACGATCTGTATGAATATAATCCTGCTAACAATCAATGGACTCAGAAAGCAAGTTTGCCGGGAAGTACACGCAGTTACTGTGTTAATTTTTCTATTGGTAAATTTCTTTATGTTGGCTTGGGGGTTTCAAATGTAACACAATATATACTTGATATCTGGCAGTACAACACTGAAACAGATACCTGGACTCAAAAGAACAATTTCCCCGGCCCTGCCCGTAAATATGCCAGTAGTTTTGTTATTGGTACAAAAGCATATATTTTCGGTGGTATGAATGCCTCTCAATATTTCAAGGACTTGTGGGAATACGATCCATTTATGGATACCTGGACACAAAGAGAAGACCTACCTTCATATCCCCGTTATTCGGCTGTTGGTTTTTCCATGAATAACAAAGGATACATCGGAACGGGTTATGCCCCAAGCTTAGGAGGCGTTACTGATGAATTGTGGGAATATACCCCAATATGTCTCAACTTTAATTCAAACGCAACGCTTATTGGAAAAACGATCTATGCGATAGCTTCCGGCGCCTCTTACCAATGGTTAGACTGCAATAATGGTTTTGCTATTCTGCCTGGTGATACTAACCAAAGTTATACGCCTCCAGTAAGCGGAAATTATTCTGTGATCGTAACCCAGGGTTTGTGTAGTGATACATCAGATTGTATAGCAGTTACCGTTTGTGATACTTTAAATACCAATGTGGTTCTTTCAGGGGAAACTATTTTTGCTATGGATTCCGTTGCTACTTACCAATGGTTGAATTGCGATAATGGTTTTGCTGTTATACCTGGTGAAATTAACCAAAGTTTTTCGCCTCCTGTAAGTGGAAATTTTTCTGTGATCGTAACCCAGGGTTTGTGTAGTGATACTTCAGATTGTATAGCCGTAACTATTTGTGATTCTATAAATACAAATGTGATTCTTTTGGGACCAACTATATATGCATCAGCTTCCGGGGTATCTTACCAATGGATAAATTGCAATTTTGGCTTTGCAGTCATTGATAATGAAACCAATCAAAGTTTTACACCTCCGGTAAATGGAAATTATGCTGTAATCGTTTCTCAGAATGGTTGCAGTGATACCTCGGATTGTATTGGAGTCTATACAGGTATTGTTGAGGTAGATAATTCTGGCATTATCTTTTATCCAAACCCATCCCAGACAGAAATTATCATGGATTTAAAAAACAACCAATTGAAATCTGATATTGAATTATTGGATTTGAATGGAAGAATAATTAAAACGTTCCCGGGTTCTTCCCTGATAGTTCAAAAACTTTTTGTCGGAGATATTCCAAACGGTCATTATTTTTTGTTATTCAAAATAGGTTCCAAAAAGATTTACAAGGAACTATTAATAACCAAATAATTCCTTTAATAAATGGGTGGTCTGAAGGAATTCCGGATTGAGGATTTTTAACCTTACCTTACAATTGCTTGTATTTTTAATTTTCTTTGGCGGTTATTTTCCCGGGTAAAGCTAAGTAATAATTTGCCGGATCGCTTGTCACCAAATGTAAGGAATGCGATTGTATTGAAACAGAATAAATTTATATATCATTGAGGCCAGTTGAAAACTATTTTCAGTCTCCAGGAACCCTTTCCTGATAACCCCGTTCATCTCTTTTCTCGATATAATTGATAAAGGAGCGGTTCACAACTTTATTACCCCCTGGCGTTGGGTAATCACCCGTAAAGTACCAGTCGCCGGTATGATCCGGGCAGGCAGCATGCAAATCCTCAATCGTCTGAAAAATTATTTGCACTCCGGCGTTAATATCAGTGGGGACCAATAGCTTTGTGATCTTTTCAGAAATACGGTCAGGTGTAAATGGCGCATAAATTTCTTTCACATAATTAACCATCTGTTCTTTGGGAAGATGTTCCTGTGCCTTACATTTTTTAAATACACTGCTGACCACCTCTTGCTGCCCGGTTTCTGCCAACAATTCAATGGCAGCTCTAAAAGCTACAAAATCACTTAATTTAGCCATGTCAATACCGTAACAATCCGGATATCTGATTTGCGGTGCAGACGAAGCAATAATGATGCGTTTCGGATTCAGGCGGTCAAGCATGCGGATGATGCTCTGGCGCAATGTCGTGCCACGAACAATAGAATCGTCAATGACCACAACATTATCAACATGATCGCGGATAATGCCATACGTAACATCATACACATGGGCAACAAGGTCGTCGCGGTCTTTATCCTGGGTGATAAATGTCCGCAACTTCATATCTTTTACAGCCACTTTTTCGAACCGCGGATGAAATGCAAGGATTTGATCAAGTTCGCCCGCTGTAATATTTTTCCCTGCCTGAAGAATTTTATCTTTTTTCACACCGCTGCAAAAATCCTCCAGGGCCTGCATCAATCCGTAATAAGCAACTGAAGCGGTATTGGGAATGTATGAGAACACCGTATTTTCCAGGTCATAATCTATGGCCTTCAGAATACCGGGTACCAGAAAACTGCCGAGTTTTTTACGTTCCAGGTATATATCGCGGTCAGTCCCTCTTGAAAAATAAATATGCTCAAACGAACAGGCTTTTCGTTTTTGCGGTTCAATGAATTTTGACAAGCTGTACGATCCGTCCTTCTTCACAATAAGCGCTTTCCCGGGACCCACCTCTTTGATTTTTTCTATGGAAACATTGAACGCGGTCATGATCACCGGCCTTTCGGAAGCAGCCACGATCACCTCGTCATCTGCATAATAAAACGCCGGACGGATACCTGCCGGATCGCGCATAATAAACGCATCGCCATGCCCGACCATGCCGGCCAGAACATAGCCGCCATCCCAGTCCTTGGCAGCGCGGGTAAGCATTCTTTGTATATCCAGATTTTTGGCGATCAGCGCTGAAACATCCTTTTTACTAATGCCCTGGGCTTTATATGATTGATAAAGAGCTTCGTTTTCCTGATCCAGGAAATGTCCGATTTTTTCCAAAATGGTAATGGTATCCGTCGTTTCAACAGGATGCTGGCCAAGGCTGATCAGTTTGTTGAAGAGTTCGTCAACATTGGTTAGATTAAAATTTCCGGCAAGCACCAGGTTTTTGGTTTTCCAGTTATTTTCGCGAATAAATGGGTGGCATGTTTCGATGCTGTTTTTTCCGAAAGTCCCGTAACGCAGATGGCCAAGATACATTTCACCAATAAAATCGGAGTTATGTTTAAGCCAGTTGACGTCATTAAAAAAGGAAGGTTTATTTTTTTTAATATTCTTTAAATCCGAATAGGCCTGAGTAAATATATCAATAATGGATGTAGACGAATTGGAGCGCAACCTGTTTATAAAACGCATACCCGGCTCGAGGTCCAGCTTGATACAAACTATTCCGGCCCCATCCTGCCCCCTGTTATGCTGTTTTTCCATCAGCAACGACAACTTGTTCAGTCCGTAAAGTGCACTACCATATTTCGACTGGTAATATTCAAGAGGTTTTAATAATCGGATAAAAGCAATGCCGCATTCGTGTTTAATCGGATCACTCATACAGTGTAAAAATATTAAGTGTTATTATGTTGCAGATACTCATTACAAATTCAACTTTTGGTTTTATGCAATAAATTATTACCTAAAAGTTTTTATTATCAAAATTTACCGGGCTGTTTTGCTGATTGTACTTCTGACAATCTATCTCGACAGAAAGTTCTTTTGACGGTTTGGGAAAATTATCAGTAGTCCGGATATTCAAAGATTTGTCAGCATAAACTTTTTTCATATATAATGCCCAAACCGGTAACGACATGTTTGCTCCCTGGCCCAGTGATGTACTACGGAAATGGATGCTGCGGTCTTCACAACCAACCCAGACACCTGTTGTAAGGTTGGGAACAAACCCCATAAACCATCCATCGGAATTATTATCGGTAGTACCCGTCTTTCCCGCTATTTGATTTGTCAATGCGTATTTACCCCTTAATCGCGCGCCAGTTCCGCTTTCGACGACACCTTGCATCAGGCTTGTCATCAGGAAGGCTGTTTCTTCACTCATGGCTTCCTGAGTTTTGGGGACGAAGGTCGCAAGGGTGTTCCCGTATTTATCGTCAATACGCGTAACAAAGATCGGTTCGATATAGACGCCTTTGTTTGCAAAAGAATTTATGGCGCCTACCATTTCATAAAGCGACAGGTCGGGTGTACCAAGACATATGGCATAAACTTCCGGTATATCGCTCCGGATACCCATCTTATGGGCAACTTTTACTACCGGGCCGGGTGAATACCGTTTAATTAAAAATGCGGAGATCCAGTTTATGGAGTTTGCCAGCGCTTCTTTCAGCGTGATCATTTCACCTTCTTTATAATCGCTTGAATTTTTTGGTTCCCACACCTTGCCATCAGGTAAATCAAAAGTAATTGGGACATTTGGAACTTTTGTGCAGGGCGAAAACTCTCCTTCCTGCATGGCTACCGTATAAACAAATGGTTTAAAAGTAGAACCCACCTGACGTTTGGCAAGACAAACATGGTCGTACTGGAAATATTTATAATTGATCCCGCCCACATAAGCTCTGACATAACCGGTTTGTGGCTCCATCGACATAAGGCCGGCCAGCAAAAACCACTTATAATATTTCACGGAATCAAGCGGTGTCATTATGGTATCTTTATCCCCACCCCACGCAAAAACCCGCATCCCGACGGGGGTGTTGAAAATTTTCATGATCATTTCATCAGAAACATTTTCTTTTTTAAGATTCTGATAACGATCCGAACGGTACACCGCCTGCATGATTATTTTGTCGACCTGTTCATTACTAAGTCGATAGTCGTACGGAGCTCTTTTAACACCTTTCCAATGTTTATAAAAATCCTTCTGAAGTTCTTTTCCCAAATGTTCAGAAACAGCTTCTTCGGCATAGCGCTGCATTTTAGAATTGACCGTGGTGTAAATGCGTAATCCGTCTTTGAAAATATTATACGGAGTGCCATCAGCCTTGAGGTTTTTATAGCACCAGCCATACAGCGGATTGTTATCCCACTGGTACAGGTCTTCCTGGTAGATCTTTTTATCAATATAATTTTCTTCTACAGGTTTTTTCCTGGTCAGTAATATTTTCAGATACTCCCTGAAATAAGTTGCCAATCCGACATTATGATCCTGTATTTTGAATTGTGATAAATCGATTGGTAACACACGAATAGAATCATACTGTTTCTGGCTGATGAACCCATTAATTTTCATTTGCTTCAAAACAACTTCACGACGTTTCATGGCATTTTCGGGGTTCTTTGTCGGGCTGTAGCGGGTAGGTGCTTTTAACAACCCGATGAGCATAGCTGATTCCTGTATATTCAGTGAATCGGTCGTTTTATTAAAATAAGTACGTGCTGCGGACTTTATTCCATAGGACTGGTTCCCAAAATCTACGGTATTCAGGTACATCGCAATGATTTCCTGTTTGGTATAATTATGTTCCAGTTTTACTGCGGTGATCCATTCTTTGAATTTTGTAATAACAACCTTTATGATTCCCTGATCGGCCTCACGTGGAAAAAGGTTTTTGGCTAACTGTTGTGTTATAGTACTACCGCCACCTGCGCCGCGGTCTCTTGTAAATACGCCTAGCACCACCCGGAAAAGACTGCGGACATCAATGCCGGAATGATCTGTAAACCGGGCATCTTCAGTAGCTATCAACGCATTTACCACATTAGGTGACAATTCTTCAAAATGGACATTAGACCGGTTTTCGATATAGTATTTTCCTAAAAGCACCTGGTCTGAAGAATAAATCTCCGAAGCAAGATTGCTGCGCGGGTTTTCAAGTTCTTCAAAGGTGGGCATAAACCCTAAAGCGCCAAGCGAAATAAACGTGAATAATATCAAAACCAAGCCTATGAAGGAAGCATACGCGATCCATAGTACTTTTAAATATTTATGAAATTCCTGATTTACAGCTTTCTTTGCCATATTATTTTTCAGATTCAAATTCGTCTATCCTGATACCAAAATCTTCGATACCCTTAAGTTCAGGTTCACGCATTGCCTGTTCAAATTCGAAAGAATAATTTCCTATCAATTTAAAACGAATGCCTTTTCTGAATAAAATTCGGTTATCGACCATTTTTCCACGTTCTTTGCCCATCCATTTGCCCGCTTCATCGGCCAGCACACATTCAATGGTGTCAACCGAATACAACCTGTTTGGATAAAAGGTTTTCAGAAACAGAAAAATATTGCTGTACCTGTAATCAGTAGCATTACGGATGTTGATATAAAAATTGTACAACTGGTTGGTATCGGCAATTGTAATTGAAAATTTCTGGACATCGCTGCTTTTCCAGACCGCATTTTCAATTTTCTTATTTCTGTCGATAACAACTCCGGAGTTGCATGAGCAGAATATTCCCGTAAAGACAAGCAGTAAAGCAAGAAGGTATTTTGTATTTATTTTAGTCATCAGCGTATTTTGAGAGGTCTTCCTCGAAATGTTCAAATTCTATTTTCTTTTCTTTTTTCTGGGCAAAATCTTCAAGTTTATCCGGTATTATACCTTTCGAGTTATCCCTGATGATTTTTTTCACCACATTTACAGGTATGGCAAGGATATTTGAAGGATCATCAACATACGAGTACCAAACCATCTTTTTTATCACATCAATTTTATGACAATGTGCTGTGCCTTTTTTTGTTTTCAGCAAAATATCAGTGTTGGGAAATTCTTTCAGTGCATCAATATAACAATCGTATTCATAATTGAGGCAACATTTCAATTTGGAACACTGGCCGGCAAGTTTCTGAGGGTTAATAGACATCTGCTGAGCCCTGGCTGTATTTGTTGACACGGATTTAAAATCGAAGAGCCAACTTGAACAGCATAACTCCCGGCCGCATGTACCTATGCCTCCCAGGGTACTGGCCTCCTGGCGCACACCGATCTGGCGCATTTCAACACGTACGCTGAACTGTTCGGCCAGCACTTTGATCAATTCCCTGAAATCAACACGTTCTTCGGCCGTATAATAAAAGGTTGCTTTGGTTCCGTCACCCTGATACTCAACATCATTGACTTTCATCGAAAGTTTAAGATTATGAGTTATTTTTTTTGTTTTCTGAAGGGTTTCATTTTCTGGGGTAACAACCGAAACCCATTTTTCAATATCCGAGGGCCTGGCCCTTCTGTATATCTTTTTAATATCCCTTGTTTCAAGGTTAATACGTTTTTTCTTCATCTGCAAACGTGCAGCTTCACCCAACAAAGTTATTATTCCCAGGTCATGCCCCGGTGAAGATTCAACGGCTACAATATCTCCAACATCATATTCGGATTTATCCGCGATTAAAAAGAAATCTTTATGACTGTTTTTAAAACGGACTTCAGCGTATGGAAAATCAGGGTATGTTTTAGGAGGTTTAATATCTTTGAGCCAATCATAGGCATTTCTTTTACAACACGATGGATCGTACAGGTTATCGTTTTTCTGATGCGATTTTGGTTTGTTAGCGCAGCCCCTTGTCAGAAATTCATTTTTATCTTTTGTCATGGCTTAACTTATTATTACAAAAGTAAACAAATTAAGGATATCATGAAAAATTAAGAGCGCATAATTTGGTTCAGTTTGAAAGACAGATCCATAAATAACACCTTGGGATTGGCATTGCGTTCTATATGAAATACCGCCTTGTTAAGCTCCTCAGAAAAAGCGGGTGCCCGATGAGCCGTAATTACTTTAGAAAAATTCGAAACAAAATCGGCTTCCTCTTCGGTCAGTTTCATCAGTTTATCATTCCCATGATTAATCAATGAGGTATTCCTTATGATTTTCAAGGCATAATTAAAAAATATTTTTTGGTTTTCGCGGCCTATCTTCGAGATCTCATCAATAAATTTTGTAAGCTCAAAGACATCCTCATTGCTAAACCTGTAACAAAGCCTCAGCCACCGCTGAAATAAACTAAAATGGTAGCCGTCTTCTTCGGCTTCCTGTAAGAGTGATTTTGCAAAAACAAGGTTGCCATCGGCCACATTGGCTATTTTCCGTGCACTGATTTCGGTCGCCTGATACTTTTCGATTAAGGCACTGCTTATATCTTTATGGCTTAAACGTGGTATTTTAACCATCTGGGTGCGCGAAATGATCGTATTTATGATTTGCTCGTGGTTTTCGGAAATTAAAATAAACAAGGTCTTTTCAGGCGGTTCTTCCAGTATTTTCAATATTTTGGGCGCCGCAGTATGATATAGTTTTTCAACCATCCAGAGGATTATTATTTTGTATTCCGACTCATAGGATTTAAGGCTGAGTTTTCGGACTATTTCATCACAATCCTCGGCATTGATAATTCCCTGTTTATTCTCAACCCCAATAGTATCATACCAATCGTTCAGTGAAATATAATAATCATTTTTCAATAGCATTTCGCGCCAGGTCTTGATGAAATCGATGCTCTTCGGTTTGCTTTTTACATCCTTGGTTGTGGTTATCGGGTAGAAAAAGTGAATATCGGGATGGATCAGTTCATTAAATTTCAGGCATGAAGGGCAAACGCCACAGGAATCTCCGGTCAGCGGCGAACCGGGGCCAAAATATTGTTTGTTGGTACAGGAAATAAATTGCGCGTACGCAATTGCGAGGGCGAGCTTACCTGAACCTTCGGGGCCGAGAAACAGCTGGGCATGGCTGACACGGCTGTTTTTTACCGTGTTTACCAGGTAATTTTTAATTTGCTGCTGTCCGAAAATTTCCGAAAATCTCATGTAGTAATTTTTAACTAAATATCAGATGTCCCGGATTAAGTTATTTCATCAGTTCGCTGACAATCGTGTCAACAGAAATTCCTTCGGCTTCTGCTTTATAGTTTTTTACAATACGATGCCTGAGAACCAAAGGAGCTACATGTTTTACATCTTCTATATCGGGGGAGAATTTGCCATTGATCGCCGCACTGCATTTGGCTCCGACGATCAGGTACTGCGATGCACGAGGGCCGGCGCCCCAGGAAATATAATCGTTAGCCCATTTGTGTGCTATGGCTGTTTTTGGGCGGGTAATGGAGGCAAGATTTATGGCGTATTTGTATACATTATCAGGTACAGGAATTTTGCGAATGACCGCCTGGTACTCCAGGATCTCTTCGGCCGTGAGAACCACATCCACTTTGGGGTTGTAATTTGTCGTGGTGGTTTTTACAATGTTGATCTCCTGATCAAAATCAGGATAATCAAGCCAGATGTTGAACATAAACCTGTCGAGTTGTGCTTCAGGTAACGGATATGTTCCTTCCTGCTCTATCGGGTTCTGGGTGGCTAACACAAAAAATGGTTCTTCCAATTTGAATGTTTTTCCGGCGACGGTCACCGCTTTTTCCTGCATCGCTTCGAGCAGGGCCGATTGTGTTTTGGGCGGGGTACGGTTTATTTCGTCAGCCAGGATGATGTTCGCAAAAACAGGGCCTTTGATAAACCTGAATTTGCGTTCCTCGTCAAGAATTTCTGAACCGATGATATCGGAAGGCATCAAGTCAGGCGTAAACTGAATTCTGGAATACTGAAGCCCCAATGATTTTGCTATAGTGTTAATCATAAGGGTTTTTGCCAGGCCGGGAACGCCGATCAACAAAGCATGGCCGTTACTAAAAATGGAAATGATGATATTTCTTACAACCTCATCCTGGCCGATAATGACCTTTGCCGTCTCAGATTTAACTTTTTTGAACTTTTCAGCCAGCGCTTCCAGCGCTTCTACATCGGATTTGAATTGCATGTTGTTTTCTGTATTATTAATTTTTAACGTGGACCCATTGGTACTTGAAATTGCAATCCTTATAACTATCTGAAATAGTAATAAACGTGTTTTGAGATTTCTCGCCTATCCATTTATTGATTGCCTGATTTTGTTTGATCTGCAGGGCAAGGTTCTGTATCTGGGGATAATCATCCTTGAGGTTTGCTTTATGCGGCTCCGTTCGTGATTTAAGCATCAGCATCCGGTATGCCTGCTGCCCGTCCTCATTGGTAAAAATCATCGGATCCGAGATATCTCCGACCTTCATTTTTTCAATGATAAAAAACACATTAGGATCTATCTCATCTGGTGAGAATTTCGAATCACCGGTATAGGGGTTGATCAACATCCCGCCGTTCACTCGTGAAGGATCATCCGAAAAAAGTGTTGCGGCCTTCACAAAAGTAATAGAGTCCGACTTTATTAATGAGGCGATTTTATCAATATCTTTTTTTGATTTTATCATATCAGTCTGGGATGCTTTAGGTATCATAAGGATATGCCTGACATTGATATTCTCGCCACGTCTTTCAATCATCTGAATGATATGATATCCTTTTTGTGTCTTAACGATCGGAGAAATTTCTCCGGGTTTCAGAGAAAATGCAGCCGCTTCAAATTCGGGATATAGCGCGCCTCTTCCCACAAAGCCTAATTCGCCTCCTTTTGTGTATGAACCGGGGTCTTCAGAATACAGGTTAGCCAAGGTGGCAAAGTCTTCGCCTTTTTTCACCCTCTCTTTCAGGCTGTTCAGTTTATCTTTTACGCTGGTGATCTCAGACTCCGCGATGACCGGCTTTTTAACGATCTGTACTACCTCAAGCTGTGACCCTATCAGGGGTAAACTATCGGCCGGAATACTTTTAAAAAATTCCGCCACCTCAGACGGGGTGATTTTGACATCCTGTGTCAGCTTCGATTGAACATTTTGGATCAATAAGTAATCACGGATCTTATCACGCATATCTTCTTTTATTTCAAGAATTGACTTCTTAAAATATTCTTCCAGCTTTTCTTTTGAGCCCACCTGTTCAATAAAATAGCGCATCCTCCTGTCGAGTTCGCTATCCACCTGTTTATCGGTAACGGTAATACTGTCCAGTTCAGCCTGGGTCAGCAATAATTTCTGAAACATCATTTCTTCAAGTATCTGGCATTTCAACCCTGATCCTTTAGTTATCCCCTGCATCAATGATTGGGTGTATTCATTTTCGATATCGGAATAAAGGATGATATTATTGCCAACAACAGCAACCACTTCGTCAATAAGAATTTTTTCATTGTTTTGTTGGGACTTACCCGTAAATGTTATAAACAGCAATAAAAAAAATATCGACGTTTTAATTATTTTATTATTCATCAATTCTGGTATTTTATCTGATAATAACTTCTATTACTCAAAAATAGTATTATTTCCACTATTTTTTAAAGATTTCGATGTTTCCTTTTTTCACAGCATTTTCATAAACATCATTTCGCATATTTTCTATCAAAGCAAGTTTACGCCTGTTGATAATAATGTCGCGGATGTTGTTTCGTTCAAAACTCAGTGGCGACAGGCTTTCTTTGATCATAAATCCTTTGATATTCATCAAATACGTAAAAACAGAATCCTGAATTTCGATAATCCGGTTATTTTTCAGGTATTCTTCCTGATTGTATGTTTTGATCGGGATCTCCTTAAGAATATCATTAAACAAAAGCCAGTTCTGATCGTCAAGGTAATAATTTACCGCGTACTTATGACAGAAGTCCTGCAGTTTTTTCAGGTCCTGAGGCTTGTCGGAGCGGATCAGCTGGCGCGGAAGGGCAGCTGGCGTATTTTTGGGTATTTTTATATAAACGACCTTGACAATATTTTCTTTCAATTCAAAATTGGCTTTGTTTTTCTCATAATACTGGAAAATCTCCTCATCGCTGACCAGGGTGTCGAGTTTCTGCTTGATGAGTTTTGACTCATATTGAAAAATGATAAGGGAGTTTTTATAATCTTCCAGTTGTTTTGAAAAATCTTTTTCTTCTTTGGAGAGGTTTTTTTCTGCCTGCGCAATGACCAGCTGCTGGCGCACCCAATTGTCAATATATTCGTTGACCATTTCTATGCTGTCCTTTTCCGGGATATTTGATGGCAACACGCCCTGAATATCTGAAGCATACAGGTATTTATCTTCAACGCGGGCTAATGCGTCTCCTTCTCTGTCAGGTTTGGAAGTACAGGCACAAAAAAGTAACGCGATGATATAAACAAACTTTTTCAACGAAATGAATTATGATGGTTTGCAAAACAAGCAATCCATAAGTTTCGAAACCAGATGCTTATTTCAAAATGGAATCGAAAACTTCCTGATTTACTTCAAACGTATATTTAGACCTCAGTTGCTTTATCCATTCTTCTTCCAGGTAGTTTTGGTAGTCGGCAGTAATAAGCCCCTTAGCTTCTTTTAATAGTTTTGGTTCCGGGGCTACAACTTTGTTGACCACGACAAAAACCACTTTATTATCTTTTGCCATATTATCGGTAACACCCTTTTCCCATTTAATGCCATCGATCAGAGGGTTGTCTTTTTTAGAATACAACTTATGGTCAATCTTCAGGACTGCAACGGTATCTGTGTTGATTTTCTTAAGAATATCCATTTCCGTAATTTTTCCTTTTTCGTAATCTTTGACCAACTTTCTGGTACTTTTGGCGGTCGCTTCATCATTACAGGTAAAGATGGTGGCATCCAGGCGTTCATCCCACATGTATTTGTTTTTGTTTTTTTCATAAAAGTCTTTTAACCCGGTAGTATCCTGAATGGCTTTAGACCACACTTTTTTATCGGTTAATTCAAACAACATAATGCCATCTCTGTATTCTTTCATAAGGGATTTGAATTCCGGATATTTTTGTTCAAGCTTTGAGTCTTCATACTGAATGCAACTTTCATCAATAAAATCGTAATATTTTTCGTTAATAAAGGCGGGGATACTTATCTTGCTTCTTTTTACAGGTTTTCCAGCGAAAAATTTTGCAAAATCCTGCTGTGTATATGCCTTGTCGCCAATAGTAAACATGGTTTTATTCATGCCGTTGGCTTTGGCGATGTCCCATTTTCCTTCAAAAATTGTAGAATCAACCACCGTATAAAAATCTTTTACCAAACCTGGCTTTTCGGTAAAACCATATTCATTTTTAATACGGTTGATCACTGATTCCCTGCTTTTATTAGAACGGCTGTCTTTAAGGATGCGTGCTTTTAGCTGTGTTTTTTCTTCATCAAAAGATTTCGGTGGTGTTCTTTCGATAAGTTTAATGATATGCCAGCCATACATGGTTTGTACGGGTTCAGAATAATCTCCCGGTTTGTTTAGTTTGGCCACAGCCTCAATAAATTCAGGCACCATTCGGTTTACGCCGAAACCGGGCAAAACACCTCCTTTAGCAGCAGAACCTTTATCGTCAGAAACTTCCTTAACGACATCTTCGAAAGTTGCCCCATTTTTCAGTTTTGCATAGGCGTCATCAATTTTTGTTTTGTATAATGCGAGGTCTTCCGGTTTTGCATCTCTTGGTACGCTGATGTATATATGCGCGACCACGGCCTTACCCATAGCAGGTTTTTTGTTAGTAACCTTAATTAAATGATAGCCATAATCGGTACGGATCGGCATGGAAACGCTGCCGACCTTATTATTATATGCTCCGTTTTCAAACGGGTAAATCATGTCAAGCACCGAGAAATATCCAAGGTCGCCACCGTTTCCTTTGATGGTTGTTTTTGAATTCGGATCTTCCCTGTCGCGGGCCGAGGGGTCATCTGAAGTTTCTTTGGCGACTTTATCAAAGGATTCGCCTTTTATGATCCGGTCGCGAATTTTCATTATTTTCTTGTACGCTTCCAGGGTATCTTCCGGTAAGGCATCCTTACCAACCCGTATCAGAATATGGCTTGCCCTGATATCCCACTGCATTCTGTCGTAGGCTTCCTGAACCAGATTTTCGTCAACCTGCTTATCAGTAAGGTAGGGTTGTGCAAGCTGTTTACGGTAGCCGGCCAGTTCATTTTTAAACGATGAAAATGTATCCAGTTTCTGTTCTTCTGCTTCTTTTACTTTAAGTTTGAAATTGATATACAGGCCGAGGTAATCTTCCAGTGATTTTTTATCCATTACATCGCCTTTAATGTTATTCTTCTTATAAACATTAAGAAACTCCGTTTTGGTGATTTTTTCACCAGCCACGTTCAAAAGGATATCATTGCCATTCTGTGCATTTAACACTCCGCAAAACATTACGGCTACCACATAAATTATTATACGTTTCATAGTTCCTTTAAAATTTTTAAAATCAATACAAAAATATATTTAATTAAAACATCATCAAAAATTATCTGCTATAATTTGGTGCCTCCCGGGTGATAATAACATCATGGGGATGACTTTCAGCGACACTTGCCGCCGTGATTTTTATGAATTTTGCTTTTTGAAGCTTCGCAATATTTTCTGAGCCGCAATAACCCATACCGGCTTTAAGGCCACCAACCATCTGATGTATAACCTCCGACAAGGTTCCCTTATAAGGCACCCGACCGACAATTCCTTCGGGTACGAGTTTCAAGGCATCATCTTCATTTTCCTGAAAGTAGCGGTCTTTCGATCCGCGTTGCATGGCTTCAATGGAGCCCATTCCCCGGTACGTTTTAAATTTACGCCCTTCAAAAATAATGGTTTCTCCCGGAGATTCATCAACTCCTGCCAGCATAGAGCCCAACATTACGGAATGGGCGCCAGCAGCTATTGCTTTTACGATATCGCCACTGAAACGTATGCCACCGTCTGCAATTACCGGCACGCCTGAGCTTTTGACCGCTTTGGCCACAGCGTTAATGGCATAAAGCTGAGGAACACCAACACCGGCAATTACCCTGGTGGTACAAATAGATCCCGGCCCTATACCCACTTTTAGTGCGTCAGCTCCGGCTTTTACAAGGTCTATGGCTGCTTCGGCAGTAGCAATATTTCCCAGGACCATATCTATTTCAGGATAGTTTTTCTTAAAAAGCTTGGCAGCATCAATAACGCCTTTTGAATGCCCATGAGCGGTATCAATTACCACGGCATCCACCCCGGCTTTTACCAGTTCCTGAGCTCTTTCAAGCATGTCTTTTGTAACACCTAAAGCGGCGGCAACACGTAACCTTCCACGAGCGTCTTTGCAGGCATTGGGGCGGGCTTTTATTTTGATTATATCTTTGTAAGTAATTAATCCGATGAGTTTAAAATCTTTATCAACAACGGGTAATTTCTCAATTTTATGTTGCTGAAGAATGTCAGCGGCTTTCTCAAAATCTGTGAATTCGTTTGTGGTAATCAGGTTTTCTTTGGTCATCACTTCGGACACCGGGCGGCTGTCATCACGCTCAAAACGCAGATCGCGGTTTGTAATTATACCAACCAGATGTTTATTATCGTCAACAACCGGAATGCCCCCGATCTTATACTCGCGCATTAATTCCAGGGCATCGTGAACACAAGCATCTTTTTTGAGGGTAATGGGATCAATAATCATCCCGTTTTCTGCACGTTTAACTTTACTCACTTCATTGGCCTGTTCTTCAATGGGCATATTTTTATGAAGCACGCCGATTCCGCCTTCCTGGGCAATGGCTATGGCCATATAAGATTCGGTCACGGTATCCATCGCAGCTGAAACGATGGGAATATTCAATTTTATATTCCGGGTAAACTGTGTGGACACATTTACCAGACGGGGCAGGATCTCTGAGTAAGCAGGAACTAATAATACATCATCATATGTCAAACCTTCGCCAACAAATTTTTCTGATTCTGATTCCATGTTATTTTTTTTAAGTCTGCAAAAATATGAAAAATAGTAATTTAAAGGAATATATTTCCAAGCATGGCATAAAAAAAACCAGCTTTGTTCAAGCTGGCTTTTTCATTACCTCACAAGGGTAACTATCCCCCGTTTCATAAACGTCTTATTAAAAGCGTTGGTAATTTTAATATAGTAAGTATACACACCAAACGGACACTTATTGCCGTCATATTGGCCATTCCAGCCGGTTTCATAATCTGTGGTTTCAAAAACCTTACGGCCCCAGCGGTCATAAATGATCATGTTGTAATTATCCTTATCCGTAAAAACGCCCACCGGCTTAAAAATGCTGTTCAGTCCATCGGGGGCAAAGGCATTGGGTACATATAAACGCGGAGGCTGCAAAAGCATCAGTTCATTGGAATAAACTGTATCGGTGAAGATAATAGTGCTGTCAAATACATCAAAAAGTGGCGCTTCTATGGTATATTTGAATCGTCCTCCGCTCTCGGTATAACTCTCAACATCATCGGTAAAGGATGTTTCGTTCATAACCAATGATTGAATTTTCATATACGGTTCATACTCCTCAACTTCACGAAGGATGTTGTATTCCAGCGGCGTACGGCTTTCATAATTATTCCAGTTGATATAGTTATACAGGTAGTCTGCCACATAACCATCCAGATATATAGTGCGCCCGACATTAGACATCAATACATCAAGGGAACAACTGTCGGCAACGACTACTTTGTAGTAATAACTCATTTTATGAACCTCTGCCGTATTATCGTCATAAGTTACATTGGCATCTGAATAATCCGGAGGAAATTCAGCAATAGTATCATAATCAGTCCCATCCAGCGACCGCAATACTTTGAATTTGGTAATGTAAGCTGCAGTATCTACATAAAATCCAATGCGTACATAATTATCATTTCTGATGGTGGCATACCTCAGGTAAACGAATCGGGGTTGATTGGGCTTTGCCACAACAACACACTGCTGGTTTGATGTTGATGTTTTTTGATTGAGGGAATCGTATGCTTTAATGGTGAAACAATATTCAGCGCCATTAATTAAGTCTGTCAACTCATAGGAAGTAATGTTTACAGGCAGATCAGCGAGCAACGAAAAAGCCCCGCCGTTTTCACTCATCATAATACGATATCCTTTCAACCCAGGATCCGTAAAATTAATATAGGTTGTCCAATTAAGAGAGATTTTATCAGCACAGGCATTGATAACCGGTGGTGAAAGGAAAATAGTCCGATGTTCAGGGCTCATGGGGCTCAGCTTTTTACAACTGTCAACAGCTGCAATTCGATAGGTTTCAAAAGTAGCTTGCGGATTGGAGGTCAAATCAATGTATGAAGTTGCAGGAATATCAACGGAATCTCTAATATTCCAGACACCAGTTCCTATATCCTGACGATAGATGTAATATTTCACAGCATCTGGTGAGGTATTGGGTTGCCATCCAAGTATAACTTTGGTTGTTACCGGATCCACGCTCACCGAATCAAGTAATTGTAAATTTGGAGGGAACCCGTCATGTAATTGGTCACCATCAACAGAAGAAACGGATGTACATCCGGTGGTATCTGAAATTTCCACCCTATAGTTAATGAAAGCATTGCAGATTGTTACGGTGTCTAAATAGGAAAGTTGATTGGTTGAATCCAAAAAGCTCCATGTTCCCGCAGGAAACTCTCGGTATATTTGATACCACGATGAAGAACTGCCAAACAATGGGTTGTGTATTGGATTCCAGTTTAATTCGGCAATTTGTCCTCCGCCAATTGCTGCTACATCAAGGAAAATGGTGCTCACGGTATCACTGGTTACATTTGAATAATACAACCCATAGCAACCTGACCGGGTAGTCATATAAAAATAGCGTTGCCCATTATTTGCATCTAAACCGGAATACGTTTTTGAAGTCGTACCATAGGTAAATATACTGTCGATCTTGACAAAAGGCCCTGTCGGTGAGTTTGAGGTATACACATGGTAACTGTTGAAGGTGTTGTGCGGATCTTCAGGAGGGATCCATGTGAGCGTAACATCCCCATTTGCATGTACCTCAGTACATTTCAACTCAGGCGGATCAAGGACATCCACAGGAAGTACCACGATAGAAATCGTTGCAATTTTAATCCCGGGCGCCGGGCAGAAATCATCAGAAACTTTAATTACAAAATTATGAACATTAAACATGGTTCCGCAGATTCCAGGTATTCCGGTAATGGATGCAGGATGCGTGAGATGGTCACAACTGGTCTGCCAGTGAAAATGCGTGGAAACAGCAAACATCGCAGATAAGGTCGGCGGGGGGTTTAGCGTTGCGCAGGGGGGCCTTGGGCAACCTGCTGCTGCATTGGTAAATCCGGCACCGAAATCCTGCCCGGATGCTTCAAGCGTTACTGTTTGGGGGTTGCCGCCAGGCAGGGTTTCATAATCAATCCCTGTTATGTTAAAATCGACCACATCCCCTGCATAAACGGTATCAACAAATTCATATATTCCGGTAGCTGGGTTGTAAAAAGGTCCTTGAACCGTTGGTGGAGTATTAGAGCCAGGACAGGCCAGCAATACTATCTGCATTTCCCTGAAAATCTCACCGATTTTAATTCCGCAGCGGTATTCAGTTACTTTAGTTACCGTAACAAAGGCGCCGCTGGTATACGAGGTATAAGAAATTTCACCATTATAAGGATTCATCGCTGCAGGGACATTCAACGGGTTTTGAGCTGTGCCGGGCAATGGACTGCTGTATGAATAAGTTGCGGTGTATCCCATAGGGGTTGTAGCACTTTGTAATGCCGGTGCCCATTGAAATGCCAGGGAGTCAAGTTCTTTATCTGTAGCGTTGTGGTTGTACTTGAAAGGGTATCCCGTGCAGATCACCGTAGAAGGGACTTCGGCAAAAACCGGGCTGTTGTCATAACATGGAAAGGTATTTTGTCCCTGATAAGGGTACATGATGGCCCTGAGGAACCAATCTTCACTTGTGGGAGTTACCATGTTTACGCTCGGATTACGGCAACAACCGGTATTTGAAAAGATCCAACCGGCAGCCGGTGGTACTCCGCTAAGCAAAACTCCCATAGGGTTTGAAATATCCGAGGTGAAATACCATTCCTCAATAGCGCCCGTGTTGGCTGTTGCAGGAGAAGGAGTGCATTTTATAGACAACGCCTCGTTATAACAATTCGGTGAGATGTCTGTCTTTCCGTCAACAGTCCCGTCATCGCCATCATGAGGGTTGGCGCCGGGTTTCAGATTCATGGTAATGGAAGTTAATCCCGGATAATTTGACACATTTATTGTTTCGGTTGTGTTATAGGTAATCCCATTGCACTCCCTGTATAATTTCATGGTAAATCTAAAACGCCCGTTGGATAAGCATTCCCATGTAATTTCACCACCCATATAATGTGAAGCAAAAAGTTGACTGGCAGTTAGGAAAAAGAATAATAAAAATAGTTTCAGTGGCTTTATCATCTGTATGTATTATAATGGATTAATTATACTGCAAAGTAACGAAAAAAAAACCGAAAATCATGCTTTTTAATAGTAAAAAATTATCAAACAACCTAATAACGATTATTCCCCTAAAAAAATTTGTTTGTAAAAAAGAATATCCAAAAAATTACAGTTATTTTTTCCCGGCCACAAGTTCCTGCATGGTATCAGGGTTGAGGTGCATTTTTGAGATAACCATCAGGTCTTCAGGCGTAACCGTATTGATGACATGTAAAAATTCTGAATAGAATTTCTTATAATCGATTCCATATTCAATCACGCTTTTGAACCGGTCGGCCATCTGAAAGGGCCCGTCAAAATTTCGCACCAGTGTTCCGGTCATGTATTTTTTCACCAGTTCAAGTTCTTTGGTACTTATCATTTCTGAATTCAGGATCCTGAGCTCTTTATAAATTTCGTCAATCGCTTTGCAACAAACATCTGATCCCACCTCGGATGCAATGATAAATGCCGCCGACTTTTGAAACGACAATAATATCGAATAAATCCCATAGGTATAACCTTTGTCTTCCCGGATATTTTTCATAAGCCGCGAACCGAAATACCCGCCAAAAACCATGTTCAGGATGTATAATTTCATATAATCCTTATGCGCTTTATTGACAGATATTTTTCCAATTCTTATGGCCGATTGAACCGAAGAAGGCATTTCAATAAACTGTTTCTGTTGGCCGGGAATTATTTTACCGGAAATTCTTGTATTTGTATCCTCGCAACTTTTTTTCGTATAGCCAAAAAAGTAATTCAGTTGTGATAATATGTCTTTGCTCATTTTCCCGGAGGCTATTATCTTACAATGTTTAGCGGTGTATCTTTCGTTATGAAAAGCAGATAGCCGGCCAACCTGCTGATTATCAAAATCCTCAGCGCGTACAAGCGTTCCGTATGGGTGTTTGCTGCCAAAAAGCTGACGATTGAAATTCATCACAGCTACTTCATTTACTTTGCAGCAATCATCAATAAAGCCCTGTTTGTCTTTTTGTGTATGAATTTTCAGTTCGTTCTCAGGAAATTTGGGATGGTTGATGATCTCGTTCAAAACGGGCAATACATATTTAAGATGCTTGTTGAGCGCTGTTAAAGAAACAACCGCCGTATCTTTGGACGTTGTATTGTTAATATAGGCGCCATAATAATCGAGTTTCCGGGCTATATCAAACGAGGAGTAGGATAATGTTCCTTCGGTCAGCATTTTATTTGTGTAGGACGCAACCAGGGGTTGAGTCTGAAACTGGCTGCCGGCTTCAAAAATAAAATCCAGCCTGGTAACGCCCACGTCGCCTGCATTGAAAAGATAAACCGGAATGCCATTGTCGAGCCTTCCTGTTTCAGGTTCAAGAATGTCAATCGATTCGATTTTTTTCAGTTCCGGTTGTTGTTTCCTGTTGACCATCATTTGTTTTTATGCGTCTCTGCTGCTTTATAATACATGACTGAACAATTATCCTCAACCAGAATTTTATTGGCCAATTCCCGGACTTCGGCCGCTGTGACACTTTTATATTTCTGCGCTTCTGTATTAATCAGTTCGATATCGCCCAATAATTCCGAAATCCCCAGTTTTAATGCCCGGTTCAGGATGCTGATGTTTGAAAATTCTACGGAAGCCTCCACCTTGTTGGTTACTTTTTTAAACTCATTTTCCGGAATTTTTTTCTTTTTGATAGCATCAATTTCTTGCTGAATAGCATTTTCGGCAACCTCCATAGTGACACCATGCATGAGTTTTCCGCTGAACACAAACAATCCTTCATCAATATCGCCGGTTATGTATGCATCCAGCTCACTGAAAAGCTGCTTTTCTTTCACAAGCCTGTTGTATAAGCGTGAAGAACTACCGCCGGAAAGGACATCTGAAAGTAAATCTGTGGCATAATAATCGTTGTCCATCCGTGCACACATGTGATAAGCCTTGCAGATCATATCAAACGGGACATCCCGTTCTATTTCCAGCACTCTTTTTTTCCGCTGAACCGGCTCCTTCGGAATATTCCTGAAATATTTCTCTCCTTTTTTTATTGGGTTGAACCATTTGTCGCAAAGCAGGCGCACTTCCTTTTCAGTCACATTACCTACTATGGATAATATGGCATTATGCGGATGGTAAAATTTTTTATAAAAGGCGCGCACATCCTCCATGGTAGCATTGGCAATATGGCTGATATCTTTTCCGATGGTTGACCACCGGTAAGGATGTTTTTTATATGCATGCGGACGCAGCTGCAGCCAGATATCGCCGTAAGGCTGGTTCAGGTATCGCTGCCTGAATTCTTCAATCACTACGTTGCGTTGCACATCAAGGCTTTTTGGAGAAAAAGCCAGGTCAAGCATACGGTCCGATTCAAGCCAGAACGCCGTTTCGATGTTTTTCAGGGGTATAGTCAGGTAATAATTGGTAAAATCATTGTTGGTAAATGCATTATTTTCACCTCCCGCATTCTGTATGGGCGTGTCGTAGGATGGAATATTCACGGAACCGCCAAACATCAGATGCTCGAATAAATGCGCAAAGCCTGTTTTTTCGGGATGCTCGTCTTTTGCTCCGACATCATACAATATATTAACAGCGACAACAGGCGTAGATTTATCCTGATGAACAATCACCCGTAATCCGTTTTCGAGTACAAACCGAGAATATTTGATCATCCCAAAGAATTATGGGACAAAGTTAGTATTAAAATCAGTTCGCCCATGTCAAAAAAAACACGGGCGAACCTTCAGCAACTATAATAAGTAAAGACAGAAAACCTATTGGCCTTTGGCTTCCCTGATCAGTTTTATCAATTCCGGCAACACGACATTTACATCGCCAACGACACCATAATCAGCTGCTTCGAATATCGGAGCATCTTTGTCTTTATTCACCGCTACAATAACCTTCGATGAGCTGACACCTCCGAGATGCTGGATGGCGCCGGAAATACCGAAAGCAAAATATACATTAGGGGCAATGATTTTACCGGTCTGGCCCACATGTTCATGATGCGGGCGCCAGCCTTCATCGGCGACAGGGCGCGAACAGGCGGTAGCGCCTCCCAGTAATGTTGCCAGTTCTTCAATGGGTGGCCAGCATTCCGGGCCTTTCATGCCACGGCCTCCGGAAACCACAATTTCTGCATCGGTAAGAAGAATTTTACCGGTTTGTTTGTTGGATTCAACAACCGACGTTGCAAAATCTTTATCAGCCAGGGCCGGCGTATGGTTCTCGATGGTAACCTCTGCAGGGTTTTCAACAAGGCCGAAAGAATTCTGGGCCAGGGTAATTATTTTTATGGCCGATTTCACTGCAACCGAAGCAATAGCTTTTCCTGTATAAATCTTTTTCTTTACAATAAATGGTTCGGTTGAAACAGGCAGTGCAACAGCACCACTTACCATACCGGCTTTCAGCTTCACAGAAACCCTGGGAGCCACAGCTTTTCCGGTCATGTTATTGGCAAAAACCACGACGGATGCATTTTCTTTAGTTGCCACCTCAGAGATCACAGAAGCATAAGCCTGGTTAACCAGCTGGCCGAGCCTGGCATCATTAACAGAAATTACTTTGGAAACACCGTAATTTCCTGCTTTTTTCAATTCTTCTTCAGCCACATTTCCTATAGATAATGCCACCACGGAAGTATTCAGTTGTTTGGCGATTCCATATGAATACGACAACAATTCAAAACTCAGTTTTTTGAATTTACCATCCCAATTTTCGATATATACTAATACAGACATTTTTTTCAGTTTTAAAAATTAAAAATCAAGAATTACTTAATTAAATTACTTTGGCTTCGTTCCGCAGCAGATCAACCAATTGTGCGATATTGTCAGCCCCTATCATTTTGCAGGAGGCCTTTGCAGCAGGGAGTTCGTAAGCCGAAACTTCGGTAAGAGGTTCGATATTGGCAGGCTCAATAACCTGTAACGGTTTGGTGCGTGCAGCCATGATGCCACGCATAGCAGCAATTTTTGGTTCCAGTGCAATACCCTTCTGAACGACGGCCACAAAAGGCAGTGAGGTCTGGATTTTTTCGTATCCGCCGTCTACCTCGCGGTTCAGGCTGATAGTTCCGTTTTCTGCATCAAGAAAAGAAACGGATGAGACCGAGGGGAGCTCAAGAAACTCGGAAAGCATAGCGCCAACAGCACAGCCGTTATGGTCGCTGGATTCAATACCGCACAAAATAATATCGTATGGTTGACTTTTAATAGCTTCAGCAAGCTGGCCGGCAACAAAATAGGCATCGCGGGGTTCGGCATTTATCCTGATCGCGTCGTCAGCGCCCATGGCAAGAGCCTTGCGGATAGTAGGTTCCGTATCTTTGTTACCCACAGTGATCACCGTTATTTTTTCAATTACAGCGGGATTTTTTTCTTTCAATTCAATGGCCCTTGACAACGCCAGTTCATCCCATGGATTAATGATCCACTGTACACCTGCCACATCGATGTTTTGATTGTCGGGAGTCAGGCGGATTTTCGTTGTTGTATCAGGTACATTGCTCAAACAAACTAAAATTTTCATCTTTTCTATTTTTTGTTCTTAACTAAAATTTTGAAATCTTAAAATTCAAAAAGAATCTAAGCGGGGGTAAAATATTTTGCAAAGATATAAACTTTTTGGGAAATAGAAATTCGATAAAATTGTGTTACTTTGCATAACCAATCGAACATTGATGAATCACAAATTACAAGTTTACAACACGTTGAACCGCAAAAAAGAGGTTTTTGAACCACTGAATCCTCCTCATTGCGGCATGTATGTCTGTGGGCCCACCGTTTATGGGGATCCACACCTTGGCCATGCCCGCCCGGCTATAACTTTTGACCTGATCTTCAGATTTCTGAAACAGTCTGGCTATAAGGTCCGCTACGTTAGAAATATTACCGATGTCGGCCACCTGGAACATGATGCGGATGCCGGAGAAGATAAAATTGCAAAAAAAGCACGCCTTGAAAATCTGGAACCGATGGAAGTGGCACAATATTACACCAACCGGTATCATGACAGCATGCGCCTGCTCAATGTACTTTCGCCCAGTATAGAGCCAAAGGCTTCAGGGCATATCATTGAACAGATGGAACTGGTACAGAAAATTCTGGATGCAGGCTATGCCTATATCTCAAATGGTTCGGTGTATTTTGACGTAAAAAAATACAACGAATTTCACCAATACGGAAAACTTTCGGGCAGGGTACTTGAAGAACTACTTGCCAACACGCGTGATCTGGAAGGCCAGGATGAAAAACAAAATCCATATGATTTTGCGCTTTGGAAAAAAGCCAGCCCGGAACACATCATGCGATGGAACTCCCCGTGGAGCATTGGATTCCCGGGATGGCACCTGGAATGCTCTGCTATGAGCGCCAAATACCTTGGTGAACAATTTGACATCCATGGCGGCGGCATGGACCTGCTCTTTCCGCACCATGAATCTGAAATAGCCCAATCTACCGCAGCTAACGGTACTGATCCCTGCAAATACTGGATACACAACAACATGATCACCATCAACGGGCAGAAGATGGGAAAGTCGTTGAATAATTTTATCACCCTTGAAGAGTTTTTTACCGGGAAACACCCTTTGCTGACACAGGCATACAGCCCGATGAGCATCCGGTTTTTCATACTACAGGCACATTACCGCAGCACGCTTGATTTTTCGAATGAAGCCATTCAGGCCTCTGAAAAAGGCTTAAAAAAACTTTTAAGTGCGCTGGATACTCTGGTAAAAATTCCTGCCGGCAGCAGCACAGACCCTGAATTTGGTAATTACATCCAATCGCTGCGGGATAAATGCTTTGAAGCTATGAACGATGACTTCAACAGCCCTATGGTTATTGCCCATTTGTTCGAAGCCGTCAAATGGATCAACGCACTGAAAGAAAACAAGATCAGTATAAATCAGGCAGACAAGGAAAAACTCATTTTTGATTTTGAGAATATATTGTTTGATGTGCTTGGTATCGCCCAAGAGCCCGTTCAGCAAAATGTTCAGCTGACCGATGACCTTATGGAGCTCATTCTTTCGATACGCCGGGATGCAAAAAATAAAAAAGATTTTGCCACATCGGATCTGATACGGAATAAACTGCAAGGTTTACATATCAGCATTAAAGACACCAAAGAAGGCACCGACTGGAGCATTGAATAAAAAGAGGCGTTTTGAAAAATTGAATTCCCGGCTTGATTACTCAATGGTGATTTCATAAACGGTACCGAACAGATCATTTTTCGGAAAAGGAATGAAACTCTGATCGAACGGGCTTCCGTGCCACCAAACCGTATCATGAAATTCCTGAGAGATGATTATGATCATCTGATTGTTGGGAATACAGGTAACGGTGCTGTTCATATAAGCCACCACCCTCATATTGTTTTTCTGTGGGCCAATACGCCATATTATTTCATCGGGTTTCCATTCGATCTGAAAATAATAATATTCGGAACCAAAAAGTTCATCATCAGAGGCAGGAGTACGTATGCTCAGGTTCCGGTACCAATAATCCCAGCGGTGTGCAAGAAAAGTCTCGTTGCCATAGGTAACGGGTTTGCATCCGACATCGTATTTTTCAGGGTCGGGACAAGCCATATCCCAGTTGGTGCAGCAAACCATGATATTGGCGGAATCTCGTTGCATGGCCAGGGGTTGAGGAACATTCCAGAATGATGTTTTATAACGATCGGCCACCGGATAGTAATAGGAAGGAGGAAACTGATAAAAGGGGCAATAGCTGACTGTTTTAAGAATCTCAAAGTCGATTTCTGAATAACCGGTAACCTTTGACCGATCGGTTTTTGAAGATCCCCAATATTTGGAAAGATAACCCTCTTTCTGACAGGCCCGGCAGTTGTTCCATGGCTCATCCTTTTGCGACACCAGCCATACCGAGTTGGTAATCCCGTTCCAGATGCCATACTTATTAAGCAGTTCCGTCATTTTTACCTTAATGGTATACTTCCCATATGTTAGCCCGTGGCGGGTCATCACCCCGGTGCTGAACTTGTTCCACTTGCCATAGCTGGCGGCCTCATTACGCATGGTAACCGAGGGCTTCACCGTATCCACTTTGATCTGGCTGCAGGGACAATCTGAATTGCCAGGCTTGGTAGCTATCAATTCTTCTTTTTTGTGAAATGTCCGGTTCCAGTTAAAATCGCGTAACGTATATTCTCCGTTTGTCACATCCGCAATCACCGGGATATTTGAAAATCTCGAAGAAGTATCAACAAAGCTTGCA
Organism: Bacteroidales bacterium; assembly: GCA_035354195.1. Lineage (GTDB taxonomy): Bacteria > Bacteroidota > Bacteroidia > Bacteroidales > CAIWKO01 > CAIWKO01. Next base: position 64,839 of record DAOQAT010000004.1, read on the forward strand.
AAAGGCCTCAACGGGGCATTCCGGTATAATTCATCGCTGCTGTTGCAATATTTACTCACAGCAGGAAGGTATTTTTCCGGGACAAATTGTTTAGGGTCAATATAAATTCCGGTTTCAAGGCCCGGCCTGGCTATAATCCGGAGGACATTACCGGAATGGACGGAAACGAGGTTATGGATGCTTTTCCCGTCACCGTATAAAAAATAATAATAAGGATTAATAAAAGCGCTGTCCTTCATTTTACTGACGTCGGCAATATAATCCGGAATATTTTTTTTATTGATATTATCGGCGGCACTAACAACGAGCAGGAAACTATACTCCCCTGTCCTGGGATTCCTTTTCCAGCGTTGATTGTTGAGTCCATCAAAATATCTTTTTTCGTTGCGGGGATTCCCTTCGATCTTCATTCTGAAAGTTACTTTATGAAACTTTCCATCGGCAGGAATAACAGGCGTTTCAGCAAATGCGAGGGAATCAGCACTCCGGCTTCCATAAAAATTCTCCTGTGCGTATGGGTTCCATTTTGTACCGGTGCCGATACATTCAGGAAATTTATAGCTCTCATTCTGGTAGTATAGATTATAGTAAAACTTCTGTGCTGAACCAGACCGGTTTTTAATTGAAAATTCAAAATGGAAAAATCCATCTGATGTCTGCCGGACTGTAGGGATGGTGAATCCATTGATAGCGTTGTTATAGTCCAGATAAATGAGTTTTTGTGAAGGATTTTTGTCGGAAAAAAAATTCCAGTTGGTGAGCGTTTTAAAGCCGGTGACCTCAAAAGACCCGTCAGTCGCCGGCATATTTCTTTGGCAAGCCGCCAGTAGTATGGAGCAGAGAAAAACAACAATCAGGTTTTTTGCGAGGTTCAACTTCATTATTTATTGTTTTTAAAACTGAAAATTCCAATATATGGTGTCATGTCACCGGATGAAACCGGGTTTCTTTTATCTGAACCACAAAAAGTAAAAATCGCAGGTGACCCATTTCCATTATAATTTCCCGGCACCATGGCCTGTTTTTCGAAATATTTCGGATTAAAGTCTTTCGGGTAGCCTGTAAAATCAATGTTTGCAAGGATAGCATATCCTTCTTTGGTAAAAGAAACCAGTTTAGCATCATACCGCCATCCGTTGGAAAAAGAAATCAGTTCATCTATTTTATCATTATTAAAATCACAGGTAAAATAACTGTTATCAGGGCGTAAGGTGTCGCATTTATTTTCAAAATTTCCATCAAATAAACGATGCAGACCGCTCTCTTCTTGATCTACTTCAAACATTTTGTAAAAACATCTTCCTGTTTTTTGTTCTGAATAAAGTAATAACAGGTTCTCATTTTTATCGTTTTTAAAAAAATTTCCACATATTATTTTGCATGCGTATTTATTATCCGAAACTTCTTTATACATGCCCATATTGGATGCAATTAACTTATCATTGCGGTATTTTATTAGTATAATATTCCCCTTTTTGTCTAATACCATCATACATTTTTCTTTTACACCTTTTTTGGATATTCCAGTTATTTGATCAAAAAAAACATCTGGAGCCAAGCCCTCTGGAGTTCCCGAAAAAACAGGCCCAAAACTGCGTGTTTGAAATTGAAACTTAAAAATGTTGATCACCGATAATGGTGTGCAGGTAATGAGTTCATCTAGGCCGTCACCATTTACATCAGCAACTGTATATGGAAATTTTAAAGAAAGTCTTTTATCACTTTCCCCTGAACAACGCTGAAACATAAACTGGTATTTTAATCGGTCATACCAAACAAGTGCAAACGGTTTACTATTCCTGACAACCAAAAGTTGATCAATGTTGTTACTGCCTTTTACAAACCTTCCGCTTACAAATTCGTCTTCGTTATTCATTTTCAGCGCATCTTTTCCATCAGTTGTATATATAGTGGTATTTTTTACATTGCCTGAAAATTCTTTTTCAAAAAACACAGATGGATAAGGCGGCCGGTCTGCAGCCTGAATAAATTGAAACTGATGCGAAGTATTATCTGCTAGCGGTTTTTCTCCTTTGATCAATTGCTTACCAAATATGACCTGAACATTGTCAACAAATACCGTGTTTTTACAATTGTTCCAATAGTATATTTTCACAAAATCAGTGGGTAAGATTTTTGTGTCTTTCCAATCTGCAATACCGCATGCGTAAAACCATTGCCTGCTTTTATTGTTCCCTTCCTTTATTTCCGAAGCTGCTGAAAACTTCAGTTTGTTTGATCTATCAACGATCTGAAATATCAGTTTGCCTTCAAGGTCCCCGGAAGAATCGCCAACAAAAAGCCATGCGCCAAAAAGGGCGCTTTGGGATTTCTGAAGCTGATCATTAAGCGGGATCTGAACGGCAGGGCTATAACTTCTTCTTCCGGCAACCTTAAGAGCATGTTTACCTGAAAATGCCAGTTCGTTGACAACAATCCTGTTGTCATTTATATTTTCAAAATCAAATTGATATACACCCGGGTAAGAAGAACTGTCTGAGGCGGGAATCAGGGATAACACCACAGGAGGTTTCGGATAAAAAACATGGTACTTCTGGTCATAAACCAGGTAAAGAAAAAATAATGCAAAAACAAAAATCAGCCCCAGTAAAAAAAGTATTCCATGTTTTTGGCGCATCCATCAGAAATTTGAGCAAAGATACAAACGAAATTATGTTTTAATTATTCTGTCTAATAAATTATTGACCATACATTAGTTATTATTGATACTTTTGTAAAATTAAATTTTTCAATATGGCGGTATTATCCATTATTATACCTGCATACAACGAAGGGCGCACCATACATTTGATCCTTGACAAGGTGGGTGCGGTAGTACTTGTTGAAAATATTGAAAAGGAAATAATCATTGTCAATGACTGTTCGCAGGATAATACGGAAGAAGCTGTATTGAATTATAAGAATGCTCATCCTGAACTTAACATACAATATTACATACACGAAAAGAACTCAGGAAAAGGCGCTGCGCTTCATACAGGCATTGCAAAAGCGACGGGCGATTTTCTGATCATCCAGGATGCCGACCTTGAATATGATCCTGAGGAATACAATATAATACTTAAACCTATCATTAAAGGTTTTGCTGATGTGGTTTATGGTTCAAGGTTTATAGGCGGGAAGCCGCACCGCATATTGTTTTTCTGGCATTCTATCGGGAATCGTTTCCTGACGCGCCTTTTAAATATTTTCACCAACCTGAACCTCACCGACATGGAGACCTGTTACAAACTCTTTCGCCGGGATTTTATACAAAGCATCAAACTGCGTGAAAACCGGTTCGGCTTTGAGCCTGAAGTAACCTCAAAAATAGCGCGTATAAAAAACATCAGGATCTATGAGGTTGGAATATCTTATTATGGCCGCACCTATGCCGAAGGAAAAAAAATCAACTGGAAAGACGGATTCAGGGCGATTTTCTGCATACTTAAATACGGACTTTTTAAATGCAAATAAATTTTTTGTTGGCTGTTATTATCCGCTGATACATGTTTTTCATCGACACCCACACCCATCTTTACGCTGAAGAATTTTCGGAAGATATTGATATTGTAATTCAGCGGGCATTGGATAAAAATGTCACCACCCTTTTGTTACCCGATATTGACCGAAGCACCAGGCCGGAAATGCTGGCATTGAGCAAAAAATTTCCTGATGCCTGCCTCCCGATGATCGGCCTGCATCCGACTTCTGTAAAAGAAGATTTTAAAGAAGAATTAAAGGAGATTGAAAACGCAATCTGCAGCCACAAATTTTTCGGGATTGGGGAAACCGGCATTGATCTTTACTGGGACAAGACGTTCATCAATGAACAAATAGAGTCCTTTACATTTCAGATTGAACTTGCATTACAACACCATCTTCCTATCGTTATTCATTCACGCAAGTCGCTCAATGAAATAATTTCTATTTTAAAAAATTATAAGAACAAAGGCCTGACAGGTGTTTTTCATTGTTTTCCGGGCAACATCAGGGAGGCTGAACCGCTTATTGATATGGGTTTTTATATCGGTATCGGTGGCGTTGTGACGTACAAAAATTCATCGATGGCAGAAGTTGTCAGGCACTTTGACCTCTCACACCTGGTACTTGAAACCGATGCTCCTTACCTTACGCCAGTCCCTTTTCGCGGCAGACGCAACGAAAGCTCCTATATTCCTTTAATTGCCGACTATATTGCTCAGTTAAAAAGTATACCTATCGAAGAAGTTGCTGAAAAAACTTCAGCAAACGCAAAAAAATTATTCAGATTATAGTCTGTCCTCCAACCTATGAACTTCTTGAACAGCCGGAACTAAAAAAGCGGAAAAGCTATTTCTTTGAGTTACTTTTTTGCGACAAGCGGTAATAATAATCCGCTTTTTTGAAGTCACCAATATGCTCAAAATACCTTGCAAGGTTTGTGCATAGTTTAGGATTACCGGGTTGTTTTTCAATCGCTTTTTCCCACATAGCAATGGCATTTATGGTATCTTTTCCAAGCATATAATAGTTACCAATGTTAATGTATGGGACATCGGTAGCATCATCGGTTTCCATAATTTTCTCATTCATGGCGATGGCCTCCTGAACTTTTCCCTGCCTGTAATAAAGATCTCCCAGTTTGCTGCAGGCTATCGTAGGTTTTTTCTGAACCCTGATCGTTGCCTTGTAATAAAACTCCGCTGAATCGGATATTTTCATTTCATCAAAGGCGGTCGCCATATTCATGAATGCATCGGCACAGGTTGATTCAGAAGCTGCAGCCTTTTTCCAGCAATTTAATGCTTTGAAGGTCTCATTCAAATACCTGAAATAAATGATTCCAAGGTTGTTTTGCGCAATGGCATATCCGGGATAAATTTTCAGAGCCAGTTCATAATGTTTTTTTGCTTCCTCTGCAACTGCTCTTTGCTTTTGCGGGTCTTTAATGCGGTATAGTTCATGGTTTTTTAATGACGCATACATTACATTTGCCTTGGCCGATTTCCCGAGGTAACCGATATCATGGCTGTAAAGGGTCTTATAATCCTTCCAGTCTTTGTTCCGGATGATCGTGCGAAGGGTATAAGGAATCAGGATCAGTAGAAACACGATCAACGGATATTTTATCGCCCTATTCTGATATTTTGTCTTTTGAAAAATATCAAGTTTGAAAACTATGAAAATAAGCGCACAAATTACTATGACAAATCCCAGCGAGGCCGAAAGGGCAAATCGCTCGGCAACAATGCCCGGCGGAGGTTTGATGATATTCGCAAATGCAGAAATGGTAATGAAAAAAAACAATATGCCGAAACTTATTATATGCCTCCGCCTGAAAAAGTACAGCGCAACCGCCAGCGCTGCAAGACATATAATGAACGAGACTATGGCCCAGGTATTAAAAGGCGTGACTACCGGGATCATATCATAACCATAATAAAACAGCAGCGGATGCGGAAATATAAGCAATCTGATATAAAATAAAACGACAACCAGTCCTGTCCCTAATCTCAGCCAAAGGCCTTTTTCAAAATTTAACGGATTCTCAAAATATAACATTTCACGATGAGGTGGTGAAAGAAATACCCGTGGAAAATAATTGAAAAGCATGGAAATAACAAACAGTGCTGCGAAAATCATCAGTACTTTTGAAAGCTTAACCTCCCTGAAAAAGTAAAGGCTGAGCGGGATGATTGCCGCATAAACAATAATATTCGATTTGGAAAAATAACCAAGAAAAAAGAATACAAAAGCAAGGGGTAACCAGTACCATTTCCGGTTATCAACAAATTCAATGATAAAATACCAGGTGGCCAGCGCACCAATCATACTCAGAAGTTCATCACGGTTTTTCAGGCTGGCAACAACCTCGGTATGTACGGGATGGGCTGCAAACAATATGATGATCATCAAAGGAAGCCAGGGATGGTACTGCTGCAATAATAATTTTAAAATGACAAATAAGAGAAAACATAAAAGAAAATACAACAGCACATTAATAAAATGACTTGCATGCGGGTTGTCTTTAAACAAGGCATATTCAAGAGCAAAGCTGAGCTTGACAACCGGCCGGTAGTCATAATTTTGCTCATCATTACTCACATAACGGGTTGTAAAAATCTCGGGAATGGCTTTTAATCCCTTATGAATTACGGGATTATTATCGGTTACAAATTCGTCATCGAGGGCATAATGGTTGGGAATGGTATTTCCGTAAAGGACAAACACCAGTACCAGAAGGAATAACAAAACTTTAATGTTACCCGAAATTTTTATTCCTGCAGGCTTTGCTTCTGGTATTTTTTTGTTTTTATGTTTTTCTGATTGTGATCTATCAGGTTTTTTCGTCTTCATTATGCATTAGTTCAAAACACAGAAAAGTCAAGCTCAAATTATTACAGATCCGGCTTCTTCATTTAATTCTGTAAAATTAATAAATCCAATCAAAGAGATTTAATCATTATCTGATTAACGTAACATATCCTTTAACCTTATGTTCCTTACCTGTATATTCACTGAAATAAATCAGGTAAACATAAATTCCCTGAGCAGCATATTTATTTTTATCCTTGCCATCCCAACCTGTGTAAATATCTTCCGAATAAAATATTTCGCGTCCCCATCTGTCGTAGATGTAAAATTTATAGGTTGACTTGTCGAATCCTGTTATTACCGGGCCAAAGAAATCATTTCGGCTATCTTCGTTCGGGGTAAAAGCATTTGGAACGTAAATGATAGCTTCCGGGTAAATCACGACTTGCTTTATGGCAGTATCCGAACAAACACCTGAGTTTGTTACAATCAGTTGTACTGTATACGTTCCTGAATCAGCATATATGTGAGATGGGTTTTGTATATAAGATGTGTTATTGTTATGCGATTCCGGGTCTCCGAAGTCCCAAAACCAATAATTGGCATCGGTTGACACATCAATAAAATCCATATCTGTGATACCGGCATATCCCACCTCAGGATTATTGTAAAAATCCGCATTGGGGACAACATAAACATGAATCCTCATGGTGTCCATTATAGAACAACCGTTAATATCTAAAGCAGTAAATGTTACCAAATAATCACCTTCTGATTCAAAAATATGCTCAGGGTTTTTATCATGAGAGATATTACCTGTACTTCCTAAATCACCAAAATGCCAAAACCAGGTTGAGTCGGCAACAAGTCCTTCCGGCTCGAAGGACATGGTAACATGTAAAGGCTCACATCCCACTGGCGGTGAGGCCACAATTTCCACCACAGAAGTGTTGTAAATGTTTACATTAACAGTATTTGAGCCGGTACATCCAATATCGTTGGTACCAACAACAGTATAAACGGTGCTGCTTTCAGGTGAAGCTACCACCGATGAGCCGGAATATTGGTCTAATCCGTTTAGCGGTGTCCAGCTGTATGTATTGGCTCCATATGCAACAATCGGGGCAGAAGATCCGGGACAAATATCCAGACTTGCCGCGCTGACCCCGACAGGGATGCTCTCAATCACAATAATGGTCTGTGTTGCAGTATCTGAACAGGTTGTTGCCGGGTCAGCATAAATATACGTAATGGTGTGAGTACCCGCACCGGCCACTGCCGGGTTGAAGGATGTTCCGGAAACGCCCGGGCCTGAGTATGTTCCACCAGCCGGAGAAGCTTGTGATAACGATAAAAGCGGTGATGAAATACATAACTGCGGCAAAGGTGAAAATATGATAACAGGTTGTGGATACACCGTAATTGTGTATGAGGACGGTGTTCCATTACAACTATTTGCGGAAGGAGTAACAGTAATTGTTGAAACTATGCTTGTGGCTCCCGGATTTGTAGCTGTGAACGAAGGCAAATCACCTGTTCCGCTGGCGGCGGAAAGGCCAATGGCGGTATTTGAATTGGTCCATGCAAAAGTGGCACCTGCTGTTGGACTGGAAAATGTACCGATGTCGACAATGAGTCCCGGACAGATTGTGATATCCGCGGGTACCGTAACGGTTATGGGTGGATTAACGGTTACCGTAACGGTAAAAGCTGGACCTGTGCAGGTTCCGGCAGCAGGCGTAACTGTATAGACCACATTTATCGGTGAACCGGTGGTGTTACTCAAAGTACCGCTGACATTTGCCGCATTGAAACCCGCTGCTGCACCAGTAATTCCTGCAACTCCCGGGGCAGCCCAGGTGTATGTCGTTCCGGCAGGGACAACCCCGTCCGTTCCATTCACGGGTGTAAGGCTAAAGCTGCCTCCGCTGCAGATAGTTGTTGCCATATTTGTAACAGCAGGCTGCGGGCTAACCAACACGCTGGCAGAGCCTGATGAAGTTCCGGTACAATGGGCGTTTGATATACTTGTCACTGAATAAGTCCCTGTAGACGAAGCGTTAATGGTGTATGGAGAGGTATTTATATTATTGACGGTTACCGGCGTTGTTCCATTGGTGTATGTCATGGACCAGGGTGGTGTTCCTGTAAAAGTAAATACTACGGGTATTGTTGTACTGCCATCGTTGCAAATGGACCCACCACCACTGACAGTTACTGTCGGAACGTCATAAACAATAACCTGATGGACAACATTCGTGGTACATGGCACGGTGCTTATGGTTGTCAGTGAAACATTGTAAGTCCCCGGACCTGAAAATGTGTGTGACGGGTTTTGAGTGGTGCTGTTGGTCCCGTCTCCAAAATTCCACGCCCAGCTGATGATAGTGCCATCGGCCGAAGTAGATGAATCATGGAAATTTACCATATTCCCATCGCAAATATAGGTTGTGGCACCAGAGGATGTCCAGCCAAATTCGGCTACATCCGCCTGCGGAACGATCGGTGTCATATTGTCCATCATCAGGTATTGCCCATCAGTACAAGGAGGGTTCGTGGTGGCGATCAAAAAAAGGATATGGTTCCAGTTTTGTGTGGGAGTAAAGGTAAGGCTGTATGTTTGCCAGGTTGAGTTACTAACAACAGGTGATGTCCAGAGCAGTTCTGCCTGATCACAGCCGCTGTTTACTCCTGACATGCCGCCCCAAAGCTGAAGAACTGCACAATAGGGAGGGACAACGATTCCTGTTGACGGATCTGCAGAAGCAGGTACTGCCAGATCGATAGTAAAATTGTATGTTGTTCCGGCAACCATGGGGGAACTTAATGTTTGCCCTGCGCCTTCCTGCCAGGAGATGCTCGGTGCGTAAACCAATCCGATATAAGACGAGCCATTGGACGGAGCAAGAGATTGGCCCCAAAATCCCGGTTGTGTGTCGGGTGTGACACCTGGCATACAGATGTCCCAATTTGGTGGCGTAACATGAGCGGCCGGAGTTCCTTCAAAAGAAGGATTGGTAACAGTAAGTATCGTGCCTCCCCCGCATTGTGCATATGAGGCATAAGATACACTGCAAAAAAGGAACAAAACAAAATATATTTTTTTCATAAAAAAATAATTTTCTAACGCATAATTGTTACGGTACCATGTAAATTATATTCCACTGCATCAAATCCTTTTGCATAAATTATAAAATAATATACACCATCAGCGACCTGATTTCCGCCACTGGTCTTTCCATCCCATCCCTGGCTGACATCCGCCCAATTATATATTTCCTTTCCCCAACGATTGAAAATACTACAGGTAAAAGTCTCAATCGCTTCATATTCCATCTTAAATTCATCGTTATATCCATCATTATTGGGCGTGAATACATTCGGAACAATCAATAATGACGGTTGATCTGCTTCAACAATGAATGATATGGTGTCGGTGCAGAATTCCGGAGCTCCTGAACTGACATATAATATTACCGTATATTGGCCTACATTATTATATGTGTGGTTTACATTTGCCCCGGTGCCATTTGATCCGTCACCAAAGTCCCAAAAATATTCAACCGCACCAGACCCCGTAAAGGTAAAATTAACTTCCAGAGGAATAACGCCCGATGGGGGTGATGCAATAAAATCTGCGTTAACAGAGGAACTTGTTTCAATAATAGCATTTGCATCCATAATACAATTGTAACTATCCGTTACAGTAAGGTAATAAGTTCCTGTACACAGGTCTTGTGCCGTGGATGATGTTTGTGAAGGTGTTGTACTCCAAAGATAAGTATATGGAGGATTCCCACCTACAATAGTTGTCATAATAGAGCCATCGCAGGTTCCGGGACATTTTTCATCTTCAGGATTTAAAATAATTTGTATTTCAGGAGATTGCGTGATGACAACCTGTGCAGCAGCCGAACAACCATTTTGATCTGTTACAACTACCATATAGTTTCCTGCAGGGATTCCGGATGTCGTTGCTCCGGTTCCCCCCGAAGGCGACCAATTGTAAGTATAGGATGGCGTGCCACCCGTCACACTAACTGTGGCATTTCCGGTGGAAGCACCGTAACATTCAACATTAGTGCTGTCGGATATATCAGCAATGAGTAAGGGAGGTTCAGTAATAATAATTGTAGTATCAGCCTGACATCCAACCGAATCTACTACAGTAATGGTATATGTCCCTGCAGTCAGGTTAGATGCCAGGGATCCGCTTCCTCCGGATGGGGACCATGAATAGGTATAGGGAGCTGTACCGGTGGAAATTGTCACTTCAGCTGAGCCCGTGTTCCCTCCAAAGCACAACACGTCACTAATCACTGAAGTATTTATCTGAAGCTGTCCTGCAGAAACGGAAACTGAGGCAGTACTGGAGCATCCATTTTCAGAACCCGTCACCGTATAAGTAGTAGCAGTCGACGGGTAAGCGGTGACGGTAGCAGAGGTCCCTAATCCGTTGCTCCAGGAATAGCTGGTTGCTCCGGTCGCTGTCAATGTAACAGGCATTCCCTGGCAAACGCTCGCAGGATCTGCTGTAGCAGCCACAGTAGGGAATGCATAAACCACGACCTGATTGACTACAGAGGTGGTACACGGGATGGTACTTACAATCGTTAGAGTCACATCATAAGTTCCGGGCGTAAGAAACGTATGGGAAGGGTTTTGAGTATTGGTTGCAGGGCTTCCATCACCAAAATCCCACGTCCAACCGGTTATGGTACCACTTACCGAAGACGACAAATCCGAAAACTGTGTCGGTGTCCCTACGCAGACACTTGTCGCACTAAAATCAGCAACATCGGCTTGGGGAACAATGGGTGTCATATTGTCCATCATAAGATATTGTCCATCGCTGCATGCTGGAAGTACTGAATAAATTATGAAAAGAATATGATCCCAATTTTGGGTTGGGGTGAAATTCAGCGTATAGGTCTGCCATGTTGTATTTGTGACTATGGGTGATGTCCACAAAAGTTCAGCCTGATCACACCCGCTGTTGATTCCCGACATACCGCCCCATAATTGAAGCTGGGCACAATAAGGAGGAATAATAATTCCTGTTGCGGGATCTGCAGAGGCAGGCACAGCAAGATCAATGGTAAAGTCATAATTAGTTCCTGCAACCATTGGAGAACTTAATGTCTGCCCTGCTCCTTCCTGCCACGAAATACTTGGAGCATAAACAAGACCAATATACGATGAGCCATTAGAGGGAGCCAGGGTTTGCCCCCAAAAACCCGGCTGTGTGTCAGGAGTGACGCCGGGCATGCAGATATCCCAACCCGGAGGGGTAACATGAGCTGCCGGAGTTCCTTCAAAAGAGGGGTTGTTGACCGTAAGTACAGTGCCTCCGCATTGAGCTTTAACCAATACAGTGCTAAAAAAAATCAAGCTAAATAAAAGTACTGTTTTTTTCATCCTCAAAATAATTATGATAATCAATTTTGCTTATACGGTGTGTTTATTGAATTCGTTTTCAGAATTTCGAGATCTTCAATAGCAACCAACGCCCCATCCACGTATATTCCGGCAATACCTGTATCAGACAATAGTTTCTCAAAATCAGGTAATTTGGTTTTCTTTTCAAGGACAAAAACACCTTTCCACTGGCCGCCTATATCCTTTGGTTCAATAAGGTTTACATATACCACCAGTGGATTATTATTTAAAGATTTTGTAAAATCATCGGCATGTTGCTTATTGGCTAAACCTTCGATAGAAAAATTAAAAACTTTCTGGCCCACTGCATTCATCGTTGCAATTTTACCGTCCGCATCGCGAGAAAACATGAGTTTATAATCCCTTCCTGGGTTTTGCCCTAAAACAAATTTACTTGAAATAAGGAATAAAATTAACAGGAAAGAAATTCCTGTTGCAACATTTTTTTTCATTTAATATTAAATTTTCTTTAAAATTCATTTTTATTAACGACAAACATATGAATAAAACTTGGAATATTATACAAAAATTTTCAAAATAAATTATAGATTATCAACAAAATAATAAAAATGGAAATCCGACCTTATTAAATTATTTTTAATATAAAATGGGTTACATATAATTACCACAAAAAATATTAACTGTTAAATGCAAAAAAAACGATTTATAAAAACCAGGGAATGGATTATTTTGTTCAAGAGGGAATGGATTATTTTGTTCAAGGGTGAGTATTTTGTTAACACAGCCATACAAACCATGATTGATTATCAACAATTTACATGTTTTGATATCTACATTTTCTATACATCAAATTCGAATAATAAAAATTATTCATAATTTAACAATTAATTATATTATTTTCGTACTTTTGTTACCATTAGAAATACCTCCTTTTTATAAATATTTTTCTTTTGGTTTAACTTATAATTAATTCATTCAAAAACATTATGAAAACATTCGCTATTAGATTAAAAAAGTCTGAACCAGCTTTATGTGCAATTCGCTTTGCACTTATAGTTGGTATTCTCGTTTTTACTGTTACCATTGGGAAGTCTCAAACTTCCAACAGTATTCCGGACGCTGAAAAAGCGCAGTCCGGTAGCAATGGAAAAAATATCCACACGGTTGTATTAAACAGTAATACTACCGGTACGATAAATAAAATGGGGCCACACGCACCTGAATTTAACGACCCCGATTATGAAGCAAAAAAAATTGAATGGATTAAAAACTACCCTGAGGAATATAATGCCGTTTTGAAAAAAACCGCCACACCCATTGTTGTTATTAACAAAGGGACGACGGCAGAAGGAAAACATCCAAATTCTGATTATCAGCAAAAAATTGCTGAACATGCTCCCAGTACTAATGACCCCGATTATGAAGCTAAAAAAGCTGAATGGATCAACACTTATCCGCAGGAATATGAACAAATAACAAATTCAAATTCCTTAACTACCAAAACTACCAATGAAAATATTAAATCGGTTAGCAACCAACAACCTGTACAAACCATTTCCTCAAAAAATAACACCGGCACAATCAAAAAGAAAATGGGCGAACATGCACCCGAAATTAATGATCCGGATTTTGAAGCTAAAAAAGCGGCCTGGATCAAAGACTATCCCGAAGAATACAATGCCTGCCTGAAAAACACATCAAAGACCTGCACGAATATGAATACAAGTATAAATCCTATTGTAAATAAAACCGGGATAAAAGTTGCTGAACATGCACCGGAATTGAATGATCCTGATTATGTGGTAAAAAAAGCGGCGTGGATTAAAAATTATCCGGAAGAATATAATGCGCTGATGAATAGTTCAACAAATTCAGGCATTAAAGAGGGTACTCCTGAATTGAATCAGCCTGTAAAAAAATCCGTGCCATCTTCGATCAACACTGGCAATGATGTCACAAAGCCGAATAAAGACAAATAATTGGATCATTAATGAATTTATTTTTAAATTTTACACACGATACTATGAAAACAGCAACTTTTTTTTCAAAAAAATCATTTGCTTCCATAAAAAAGATATTTGTTATAACTGTTTTGTTTGTACTTTCCACAAATATTTCAGTCCGGGGGCAGGCTTGTGATTATTTCACAGCCGCAAATTCAACCAACGTTACCGGATGGACTGAACAGGTTGGCGATTGGTCAATTAATAATAACACATTATTATCGCCTGCAACAACTGTCTGGAATTATATAACTTTTAACGGAAGTACTCAGACAAATGGCTGTGTCACCGCCAGAGCCACCTATGGAAGCACAACAGAAACCAAATATGTTGGTGTGGTTGGCCGGTATAATTCTTCAACAAGTTATCTTATGGCCAAAATTCAAGATAATGGTACGGTGGGGTATTGGGATTCCTATTTTATTTATGAAAATGAAACTATTATTGCATCAGGTACTTCGGGATTAAATTTCGGTACCGATGCGAATATACAATTAGAATATAACGGAACCTCCGTTACCATGAGGATTGACACAGACCTGAATGGGACCTGGGATTACACCTATACAGCTACCTCAACAACTACTAATTCGGGTTTATGTGGTGTGGGATCTTATGCTCAATGTACTATTGACAACTGGTGTTACGGAACCTCCTGCCTCACCTGCGCTCCACCGGCAAACGAAACCTGCGCAGCAGCTACCGTTATATCAGGATCTGCCACACCATACAGCACCAGCGGTGTGCTGGGGTGCAGCGATGATTGCTCGGGAACAGGATATTTTGATGTCTTCTACTCGTTCACACCAACTTATACCGGAACATATACGGCTGATATGGGACTTAGTGCAGGGGACACCTACATGAGGATTTTTTCAGGATCATGCTGCGGAACCCTTGTTGCATCTGATGACGATAGTTACGGGGATATGGATCCAACCATCACGCTTACCTTAACCGGTGGAACAACATACTATTTTGAATTAGGAAGTTATTCAAGTTCCGGCATGGGAAATTCTCCTTATAACTTTAACCTTATACGCAACTGTACTGCTCCTGCTAATGAAACCTGTGCGGGTGCAACCGAGATCACATACGCCCAGATAGCTGCGGCCTATAATACTGCCGGCACCCTGGGTTGTACAGATGATTGCTCCGGGCAGGGCTATAATGACCTTTTTTACCTATATAACTGCACCTGTACCGGTAGTTATACTTTTGATATGCGCAACAGCGACGGAGACACTTATATGAGAATATTTTCAGGGTCGTGCTGTGGTACACTAGTAGCTTCTGATGATGATAGTTATGGGGGGTTGGACCCAACCATAACTGTCACATTAACCTCAGGAACCTCTTATTGGATAGAATGTGGCACATATAGTAGTAGCGACTATGTGAAAGGCACGGCATTTAACTTATATGCCAGCACCACATGCTCCATGCTTGCTATCGGTTGCGGAAATACGGATCTGGGTATTATATCGCCTTCAACCTGCACTACCAGCACAGCCGCTTATTCTGCCGGAACAATACCGTACTGGTCTTTTACGGCCACTGCAGGGTATACCTACCACTTTACCTTAGGTTCCAATTCAGAGGACAGTTACCTTCATTTGTATGATGCCTCTTACACTGAGTTGGCTTCAAATGATGATAACGGTCCCTTGTTCAGTGGCGTGCCAGCCTCCCTCAGTTGGACCTGTACCACATCAGGAACCTATTATATCACAGCCTGTCATTATACCTGTACGGCCTTTACCAATTCCGGGAGCATGTCCTATTGGAGTACCATGGCGCCATATGGAGTAAACTCAGGAACCACAATCACCCCAACCTCCGCCTGGCAAAACCAGGCATATACGGCTGGTAATCTTTACTGGTATTATTTCTATGGTAATGCAGGAACAGCATACGATTTTAGTCTTTGCGACAATACCGAGGATACCTACCTTAAAATATTCGATCTTTACTGGAACCAAATGGCCTACAACGATGATAACGGGCCTTTCTGTTCTGGTGTACCCGCGTCCCTTGAATGGACACCTGCCACTTCAGGAACTTACATAGTAGCTGTTTATCATTATGGTTGCAATCCTTTCACAAACTCAGCCAACCTTGCATATAGAATACTTTCCTGCACACCTCCGGCAGCACCGGCATCGGTTACGGCAACACCTTCAACCATATGCGGCGGCGGAACGTCCATGTTAAATGCAACTTCCACCGGAAATACAATAAACTGGTGGAATGCAGCCACAGGAGGTACATTCATGGGTTCGAGCGCCAGCGGTGTTGATTTCTCAGTAACTGCAACAGGGACCACAACCTATTACGCCGAAGCTCAATCAGGTGGCGGTGGCGGCCCCACAACTATCACAACTACTTTCGGTGCCGGAAACAATTTTAACGGTAATATGTTTGATGTGAATGTCTTACAGGATATAACAGTGAACAGCTTTGATGTGAATTCCGAAGCTGCCACGTTAAACTATGAAGTTTATTATAAGACTGGTACCTGGGTCGGTTTTGAAGCAACCCCGGCTGCCTGGACATTAATTGGTACGGCCACAGGTATTGTTGGTAATGGTTCTGGCATCGCTACGCCGTTAAATTTAAGTCTGAATCTGAATTTAACTGCAGGACAAACTTATGCGTTTTATATAACGAATACCAGTGGTACCATGTATTACACGGATGGTACTGCTGTTGGAAACGTCTATACTTCAAATGCAGATATTGAAATTGAAGAAGGCTGGGGCGGCGGATATCCTTTTGGAGCCCCTAATACGCCTCGCATTTGGAATGGGACCATTCATTATAACGGAGGTTCACCTTGTGTTTCGACAACACGAACACCCGTAACTGTGACGGTCTGCCCTACCCCTGATGCTCCAACATCCGTTTCAGCCACACCTTTATCAATTTGTACCGGTGGTTCTTCGCAATTGAATGCAACATCTGCCGGAAATACAATCTACTGGTGGGATGCAGCTACCGGAGGCACCCTAATAGGTACATCTTCCAGTGGGTTGAACTTCACGGTAAATCCAACAGCAACTACCACCTATTATGCAGAGGCACAATCAACCTGTACTGGAGGAGGTGGAGGATCAGGTGTTGCTGCCATGCCTGCAGAATCATCAACTTTTAGTAGTAATGTAAGAGGTTATTTCTTCACAGCGCCGTCAAGTTTTACCATTACAGGATTAAATTGCCTTGCCCCGGGCACAACACAAAATCTTGCTGTAGTCCGGTTCAACGGAGCTGTTCCTCCTCCGGTATATTCATCGTTTACCAAT
>DAOQAT010000005.1:0-80864 GCA_035354195.1 Bacteroidales bacterium
TCATTAAAAAAATCCGTATTATGAAAAACATCTGTTTATCAATTTGTTCTTTAGCCATAGCCACTATGCTCTTTGTTTCCTGTGGAAACAACAAAAAAGCTGATCTCAAAACCCAAAACGATTCAGTAGCTTATGTGATAGGAGCCAATATTGGCGAGAACCTGAAAAACAATATAGCCAACGACTCGCTCGATTTTAGTTCTGCCGCATTGGTACAAGGTTTTAAAGACGCTTTGGAAGGCCTCGACAGCTTAACCTTTACTAAAGAGGAAAAGCAAAATATCATGATGCAGTTTCAGAAAAGCATGCAGGAAAAACAAATGAAAAAAATGGCTGAAGCAGCTGCGCCAAACAAACAGGCCGGAGCTCAGTTTTTGGAAAAAAACAAACAGCAGCCTGGCGTAATTCAGACCCAGAGCGGCTTACAGTATAAAGTAATTAAAGAAGGTAATGGTAAAACACCTAAGGCTACTGATAAAGTAACCGTGAATTACGAAGGTAAACTGATTGACGGAACCGTTTTTGATTCATCCTTTGAACGTAAAGAACCTGCAACATTCGGTGTTACCGGTGTTATCCCCGGATGGACAGAAGCGCTGCAACTTATGAAAGAAGGTGGTTCCTATGAATTATATATCCCTTCGGATCTTGCTTACGGCGATCAGGGAAACCAAAGCATACCGGGCGGCTCTACACTGATCTTCAAAGTAGATTTAATAAAAGTGGAAGCCGGTGCTCCCAATCCACAGCAACAACAGGTAAAGGTTCAATAATACCTGTCTGAATTGATTGTCAAAAAGCTGTTGCAGGTTATGCAGCAGCTTTTTTTGTATTTATTTGTTACAGCATTGTTTAATAATTATAAATTTGTGTAAAATTCGTTTAATGAGAAGTATTTTAATAATAATGGCCACGTGCTTTTTCAGCGTTTTTCTGTTTTCATGCCAGACAAGCCGGAATCAAAAGACGGACCTTATTCAGCTCAAAACCATGAATGATACGGTAAGTTATATTCTCGGATCAGATCTGGCCGAGAACTTTCAGAAGAACGGTATCGAAATAAACCCGGATGTGTTTATTCAGTCCTTTGAAAAAAGCCTGAAAGAAAAGGATACTTTGTTTTCGTTGGCTCAGCGCCAGAAGTTTATGACCAGGTTCCAGAAAGAGCTGCAGGTCAAACAACAGGCCAGAACACTTGGAGAAACACAAAAAAACAAACTCGCCGGCGAGGCCTTTCTGCAAGAAAACAAAAAAAAGGAAGGCGTGGTGGAACTCCCGAGCGGATTGCAGTACAAAATTATCAGCCTTGGCACAGGGGTAAAACCAACCGCTGACGATGAGGTTACCGTTAATTATGAAGGAAAATTTCTTGACGGGAAGGTTTTTGATTCTTCCTATGATAGAAAAGAACCGGCCACCTTTCCGCTCAAAGGTGTTATAAAAGGCTGGACGGAAGGATTGCAGCTGATGAACAGCGGATCCGTTTATGAATTCTTCATTCCTTCTGACCTGGGCTATGGTGATAACGGCTATGGACAGATCCCGGGCGGTACAACACTTATCTTTAAAGTCGAACTGATCTCTGTAAAATCAAAACAATAACCAAAAAACCAACATATGAAAAAAAACACGGTAAAAGTCTTGTTGCTCGCAGCAAGCATTATAACCGGCTCGTGGATTTTTACGGGCTGTGGAAACTCACAAAAAAAATCGGAAATGGAATTTAAAGAGTTTGTAAAAAGTTTAGAGGCAAAATATGCGCCTTTGTACAAAGAATCAGCGATGGCATCATGGGATGCAGAAACATCAGGCAAAGAAGAATTATATACCAAAGCGGCTGATCTTGAATTCAAAATGTCTCAGATCTTTGCTAATAAAGCAGATTTTGAGAAAGTTAAAAAATTCAAAGAATCGGGCGCTATTAAAGACGAATTGCTGAAACGCCAGCTGGATGTGATCTATAATGCCTTCCTCGGGGAGCAGATTGATTCTGTGAAAACCAAGGCCATGATAGACCTGCAGTCTAAGATTTCTCAGGAATTCAATAACTTCAGGCCTGTAGTTGGGAAAGACACCTTGTCCGACAACCAGGTAGACTCCATTTTACGCAGCAGCACCGACAGTAAATTGCTCCAGGAAACCTGGAACGCTTCGAAAAAATCAGGCGCTGTTGTTTCTGCGAAAGTCATTGAATTGGTTAAAATGAGAAACGAAGCCGCAAAGGAACTTGGTTTTAAAAATTACCATGAAATGAGCCTCAAACTAAGCGAACAGGATCCTGCCGAAATCGAAAAGCTCTTTAACGAACTCGACAGCCTTACTGCTGATGCATTTAAGTCGCTTAAAAACGATATTGACACCTATTTTGCAGACAGGTACAAGATTAAAAAGGAAGAACTTATGCCCTGGCATTATCAGAACCGTTTTTTCCAGGAAGCTCCGAACATCTATCCTGTAAATCTGGATACTTATTATGAAGGAAAAGATATTATTGAAGTGACAAAAGCCTATTACAAAGGTATCGGCATGGATATAGAAGATATGCTTAAAAAAAGCGACATGTTTGAACGCAAAGGTAAAAACCAGCATGCCTTCTGTATGGATGTAGACAAGGAGGGCGATGTCCGTGTTTTATGCAACACCAAAAACAATTCTTATTGGATGAATACGCTGCTTCATGAGTTTGGCCATGCCGTTTATTCAAAATATACCGATCGCCAGTTGCCGTTCTTTTTACGTGATGCGGCACACACGTTTACTACCGAAGCTGTAGCCATGTTTTTCGGCAGGTTGTCTTCAAATCCGCAGTGGATGATCGAAAACCTGGGCATTTCTCCGGAAGAAGCTAAGAAAATCGCGGATGATTGTTACAAAACCTTACGACTTGAACAGTTGACCTTTAGCCGTTGGGCACAGGTTATGTACCGTTTTGAAAAAGGCATGTACGAAAATCCTGATCAGGACCTGAA
Organism: Bacteroidales bacterium; assembly: GCA_035354195.1. GTDB lineage: Bacteria > Bacteroidota > Bacteroidia > Bacteroidales > CAIWKO01 > CAIWKO01. The sequence continues at coordinate 2,970 of DAOQAT010000005.1, forward strand.
TAAACTGTGGTGGGACCTGGTTGAAAAATATCAGATGCTTAAACGTCCCGAAGGCAGGAATGAACCTGACTGGGCATCCAAGATCCATGTGGCTTTGTATCCCTGTTATTATCATAATTACCTGATGGGCGAATTGCTGGCTTCTCAGTTTAGTTATTATATTGCTAAAAATTATTACAAAACCGAAGACCTTAAAAGCCTGAGTTTTGGAAATAATCCTGAAGTTGGTAAGTATATGATTGAAAAAGTTTTTAAACCGGGTATGAAATATGAATGGAACAACATGATCGAAAAAGCCACCGGCGAAAAACTGACGGCCAAGTATTATGCAAAACAATTTGTAAACTAAGAAAGAATTGATGTTGGAAGGGGGCGGAAAAATATTTTTTTCCGCCCCCTTTTCATTAAATAGATTTTTAGAAAGAAAAATATTATTTTTACATTACAAAAAATAAAATACACATGGAAATTACAGGTAAAATAATAGACATCATGCCGGCGCAAACGGGCACCTCGGCAAAAGGCGAATGGAAAAAGCAGGAATTTATTTTGGAAACCCAGGCCCAGTTTCCGAAAAAAGTAATTATGGCAAACTGGAATGACAAAATAGGCCTGAAAGACGATTATAAAAACAAACTGGTGAAAGTGTCCTTTGATCTTGAAAGCCGCGAATACAACGGCAGGTGGTACACCGATGTCAAACCTTGGAAACTTGAATTGGCGGGGCAGGGAACCGGACCGGTCCCTGAAGAAAAAAACAATACCGAAAATGCTGATTTACCGTGGGATAATGATCCCGTTAATGACTTGCCTTTCTAATTTTCAGCTTACCTGAAAATTTCTTCCATCATCACAGTGAACATTACTGCGTAAATGGACATGATACCAGCCTGGACGATGCCTACAATTCCCAGGATAAATGACACAAGCGTTTTTGCAAAGGAACCTCCTTCGTATTTGCGTTTGTCGTTCCTGTAAAGTTCCATTCCTTTTTTACCTTTATTTAACCCTATTATGGACAGGATCAGGCCGGCAATGCAACCGGCAATTCCTAATACCGGAATGAAAAACAACATACTGAGAACGTTTCCCCAAATGCTGTATGTTAGTGCTGTTGAGGCTTCAGGGAGCAATTCTTTGGAGGGGAGGTTAATAGGGGTATTTTCTTCCATGATCAGATAAGAAATTTAAAATAAAATGTTGAGAACCCGGATAAAACCAGGTATAAAAACGAAATGATCAGCCCGGCTATGCCTAAAAAATATCCTATTCTGCCGTTCCGGTAAACCCCGGCATCCAATTTTTCCGGTTCATTTTTATTGATTTTAATAATTTTTCTGCCATTAACAACTGCAATAATTGCAAAAACTATTGAAAGGCAGGAAATAAAAATCCCAAACACAGGATACCAGAAAAACCAACAAAAACATAGAGAAATTGTTCCTGTTATGATCGTGGTGGTGGCTCTGTGTTTGGGATTAGACATAAAGTTAAGTACGTTCAGGTAATTTTAATCAAACATATGGGTTCCGCCAACAAGGAATAATATTAACTCGATAAACATGAAGACGGCTGCAAGTATCCATCCGATAAGCCCAAATATTTTACCCAATTTTGAAAATGTGCCGTGTGCTTTAACATAATTTGACGGGTTTTCAGCATAGATTTTTTCGGCTTTCTTACCTTTTGACCAGCCGATAATACCAAAAATCAAAGGTACAAGTCCTGGTATGATAAAAAACCATCCTAAATAGCAGGTTGCAAGAGCAATAATGCCAAATACAAAAGCAACGACTGCACCAGGAACAGCTGTTGGAGTTGGTCCTGAAGGTGTTGCCTGAGGTTGTGTGTTGATGTTTTCTTCCATAAAATTATTTTTTTTAATTAATACTCATACAAAGAAAATGGTTTTTTTGACTTAAAACAAGTTTTTTATTTTTTTTATGAGATATTTTCTACAGATGCGTTTAACCTTTTTGAAACATAATATGCAGATATTCGTATTAATGCATGTTTAAACCTGGAAGATCATCATGCAATCTAGTGAAGCTATAGGATTTAAGAGTGAAACAGCAAAACCAATTTTGTTAAGGGTATTATGTGTGCTGAGTTTTCTTTCCTCCGGGCTAAGCGCTTTGTTTTTTTTAATTTGTATAACATTTTCAGGTAAGGTTTTGCATTTTTTTAATGAATATGCCCTGGGTGATAGTTCAGTCCCTTTTAATATTTTTATTATCAGCACTTTCATTTTGTTTATATTATTTACCATTTCCCTTCTTGGCGTATTTTTTATGTTCAGGTTGAAAAAAAAAGGTTTTAGTCTTTATCTTATCCCGAACAGTATTTTAATGATATTGAATATTGTCATTATCTATGTTACCTTTAGTCCTTTATGGATAGCATATCTGATTGCAAGCATTGCGTTTATCATTTTGTATGCGTCCTTGGTAAAACAAATGGAGTAACCCCCGATTTCTTATATAAAGTCCAATAAAACAGCTTCAGAATACCGGAGCTGTTTTTTTTATATTTTTTATTTTTTGTACGCGTTATATTTCTAATTTTGCTCAAATAAAAAAAATGCATTATGGGTATAAATAAAGTCTTTCAGTTTTTTGTTCCAAAGGAAAAAAAGTTTTTCCCGCTGTTCGAAGGAGTTGCGGAAAACGCTGAAAATGGGGCTGTTTTGCTCAATAAACTTCTTCTGTCTATAGAAAATGAAGAGGCAAAACCCGGACTGGTTGCCCAGATCAAACAATGCGAAGAACGTGGGGACGATTTAACACATACTATTTTTGATGAACTGAACAAAACTTTTATCACCCCATTTGACAGGGAAGATATTCAGCAGTTAACGTCTTCTCTGGATGATGTGATGGATTGGATAAATGCCTGTGCCAAGAAAATTGAGTTGTATAAAATAAAAAGCCTGCCAATAAATTCCATTGAAATTTCCGAGTTATTAATTGAAGCTTGCCATGAATTAAGGACCTCCATTGGTGAGTTGTCCAACCTGAAACATCCGCAGAACATTAAAAAGTCGTGCGTACGTTTGAATGAGATTGAAAACCAGGTTGATGATCTTTATTATATGGCTATTTCAGATCTTTTTGAAAACGAAAAGGATCCTATCAGCCTGATAAAAAAGGATGCCATCCTTAGCACCATGGAAACTGCAACAGACAAAGCCGAAGACGTATCAGATGTCTTAAAAGCAATAATCGTGAAAGTCGCTTAATTCAAGAAAATTTATGTCGTTACTTGTTATAATTACGATTGGGGTTGCCTTGCTTTATGACTTCCTCAACGGCATGAATGATGCCGGGAATTCTATTGCGACCATTGTTGGAACGAATGTCTTGCCACCCAAAATAGCCGTCCTGTGGGCGGCCTTTTTTAATTTTCTTGCATTTATAATTTTTTATGGTTCACCGGTGGCTCATACCATCGGAACGGGAATAATTGTACCCGGAATAATAAAGGATGATAATATTTTCATACTTTGTTCTTTGCTGGGTGCCGGATCATGGGTGTTGATATGTGCGCTGAATGGAATTCCTAACAGTGTTTCACATGCTCTAATTGGAGGGTTAATTGGCCCGGCATTAATAAAAGGAGGCACTTCAGCAGTGATTTTCAGCGGGATATTTCCTATAATTATTTTTATTGCCCTTGCCCCGATATTAGGATTTGTTATTGGATATTTTTTTATGGTTCTGACACTTCTGATTTGGGGGAAAAAGCCTCCGTTGGTAACCGACAGGTTTTTCAGGGTGCTCCAGTTGCTTTCTTCCGCAGCCTTTAGTATTGGCCACGGAGGTAATGATGCCCAAAAAACGATGGGGATTATTTTAATGCTGCTCATTGGTACAGGATATTTACCGCAGGGTTCCGAAATGCCTTTGTGGGTGGCACTTGCATGTTATACATCTATAGCATTAGGGACTTTTTTAGGTTCGGGAAAAATTGTAAAAACTCTTGGTAAAGGACTGGTGCACCTGAAACCTATTGGTGGGTTTTGCGCTGAAACTGCCGGAGCCCTTACTTTGTTCGGAGTTACGCTTGCCGGTATTCCGGTCAGCACCACACATACCATTACCGGTGCTATCATGGGCGTTGGCGTTACAAAAAGGGCCAGTTGTGTAAAATGGAGCCTTGCTGCAAATATTGTAGTAGCCTGGGTGGTGACCATACCTGCTTCGATGATTTTTTCTGCGGTTATTTATTTTCTGTTAACACTTTTCTTATAAAGATCTTTCTGCATTTTAGCTTTATGCGTTTATAAAATCTTGCAAGACCGAATTTTCAATGCCCTTATTGAATAAAATAATTAAATCCTTGCGATGAAACCCTCAATGATATTGATATTGAGCATGATGTACCGATTGGGAAAATATCCGCCGCGGCGGATAGTCCAAAGATTATCTACAAATTCATACTTTGGTATTACATGCTTGCCAAGAAATTCAGATATTTTTTTATAAAAAATTTAAATTGAAGATTATATTAATAAATTTGTCAATTCAAAAAAAAATTTATGGGCATAAATAAGGTCTTTCAGTTTTTCGTTCCCAAAGAAAAAAAGTTTTTCCCTTTGTTTGAAGGAGTTGCGGAAAATCTGGAAAAAGGTGCAGTGCTTCTCAACAAACTGTTGTTAATAATTGAAAACGAGAAGGAAAAACCGGGGTTGATAGATCAGATCAAAAAGTGCGAAGAACATGGGGATGATTTGACCCATACTATTTTTGATGAGCTTAATAAAACCTTTATAACTCCTTTTGACAGGGAGGATATTCAGGAATTAACCTCTTCACTTGATGATGTAATGGATTATATTAATTCATGTGCAAAGAGAATTGAATTGTATAAAATCAAGGAATTGCCAATAAATACGATTGAAATATCCGAGTTGTTAATTCAGGCTAGCCGTGAGTTGAAAATTTCCATAGGGGAATTATCCAATCTGAAACATCCTCAGGTAATTAAAAAAACATGCATCCGTCTGAACGAGATCGAAAACCAGGTTGACGATCTTTATTATATGTCTATCTCTGATCTTTTCGAAAATGAAAAGGATGCGATCCAACTGATAAAGAAGGATGTGATTCTCAAAACACTGGAAACTGCTACGGATAAAGCAGAAGATGTGGCAGACGTGTTAAAATCCATTATTGTAAAAATTGCTTAATCCCAGCAAAACATGCCGGTAATTGTTATAGTTACTATTGCGGTGGCAATTTTATACGATTTTCTGAACGGGATGAACGATGCTGGAAATTCTATTGCCACTATCGTTGGAACCAAAGTGCTGAATCCGAAAATAGCGGTTTTTTGGGCCGCATTTTTTAATTTTGTAGCGTTTGGTGTTTTTTATGGATCACCTGTTGCACATACTATCGGAACCGGGATTGTCCATGCCGATATTATAAAGGGTGACAATCTTTTTATTTTGTGTTCTCTGATTGGTGCTGGACTGTGGGTGTTATTCTGCGCGCGAAATGGGATACCAAATAGTGTTTCACATGCACTTATCGGAGGCTTAATTGGCCCGGCATTAGTTAAGGGAGGCACAGCCGTAATTTATTTTAAAGGGTTATTCACCATTGTTCTTTTTATTGCCTTAGCGCCGATATTAGGTTTTGTAATAGGCTATTTTTTTATGAATGCAGTTATGCTGGTGTGTGGGAAAAAAGCCCCGTTGAAACTGGATGGGTATTTCAGGGGCCTGCAACTCGCTTCCTTTGCAGCCTTTAGCCTGGGACATGGCGGCAATGATGCTCAGAAAACCATGGGTATTATCTTAATGTTGCTCATCGGAACAGGATATTTACCTCAAAACGCCGAAATTCCTTTATGGGTAGCATTGGTTTGCTATACTTCTATAGCATTAGGGACTTTGTTAGGTTCCCGTAAAATTATTAAAACATTAGGGACAGGTCTTACAAAACTAAAACCGATTAGTGGGTTTTGTGCCCAGACTTCTGCCGCGCTTACATTATTTGGCGTTACTATGGCAGGAATCCCGGTGAGTACCACACATACGATAACCGGCGCCATTATGGGGGTTGGCGTAACCAAAAGAGCAAGTGCCGTTAAATGGGGCCTCGCAAGCAATATCGTGGTAGCGTGGATAATTACAATCCCTGCTTCAATGGTTTTTTCAGCGGTATTTTATTTTCTTTTTCAGTTGTTTGTTTAGAAAAAGTTTTATACCGAACTTCACCGGAGTTTTTTCGTATAACAAAAAAATTATTTCATGGACCAGATTCTTGAAATTGTTCCCAAACAGCTTATAGACTTTTTGCTTGTGACTGTTTTTTCGTTGCTGATAGGCCTGTCACAGCGAAAATTGCATCCGTCAAGCGAAGATCCCTGGTTGTTTGGAACCGACCGCACCTTCACGTTTATCGGTATACTTGGGTATATATTGTACATCATTGACCCCGAATTTTTATACCTGTATATGGGCGGAGGTATTGTTATTATGGTGCTTCTGGCCATCAATTTTTATTATAAGATAAAGTTGTTCAAGGATTTTGGATTGACAACCATCATCATTGCTTTTATTACCTATTGCATCGCCCCGCTGGTTATCACACAGCCGGCATGGCTCTATATCCTTGTAGTCGTTACCGTATTGATTTTTACAGAGCTCAAGGAAACTTTTTCAACCTTTTCGCGCAAGATAGAAAAAGAAGAGTTTATTACCCTGGCAAAATTTCTGATCATTGCCGGAATTGTGCTGCCCATATTTCCCAACAAGCCAATAGTCCCGTTTCTGGCGATTACACCTTATAAAATATGGTTTGCCGTTGTGGTTATTTCCACCATTTCATACCTGAGTTATTTGCTGAAAAAATATGTTTTTAAAAAATCGGGCATTCTGATTTCAGGGATACTTGGCGGCTTATACAGCAGTACTGCGACTACCATGATACTAGCCAAAAAGAGCAGGGAAGGCGAAATAATGAAAAACAATTATGCGTCTGCTATAATTTTTGCCACCGCCATGATGTACCTGCGTATTGCCGTGTTAATGCTGATTTTTAACCCGGCACTTTTTAAAAATAGTTTTGTTTATTTCCTGATTATGTTTGTGCTGACTATTGCTGTCGGGGTAGCGGTGTATTTTTATAAGCGAAAACAGGAAGAAGACTCCGCCATTACTACCATCAAAGATAAAAACCCGCTGGAGTTTAAGGTAGCCTTGTTGTTTATGGTACTTTTTGTTGCGTTCTCATTCCTGACTTATTATTCGGTGGAGTATTTTGGAAAATTCGGGCTGAATATGCTGTCCATTGTAGTAGGGGTGACGGATATTGACCCGTTTTTGATTTCGGTTTTCCAGGGTAAATTCAATGTGGATATTGAACTGTTATCCCGCGTTTCTTTTCAGGCAATTATAAGCAACAATGTCCTTAAGCTTTGTTATTCGTTGATTTTTTCGGGTAAACATATTCGAATACCTGTACTGGCGGGCTTCTCAATAATTATCCTGATCAATATCCTCCTGTTGTTTTTTATCTGAAAATCATAGATTTTAGCCACCTTTTTAAATTAGTTTTGCGTATTTACTCGCGAGGTATTAATTTCGCAATACCGAAAAAAGTATTTTCATGGAATTTGAAGAACAATATGCCCGGATTTCCACTCCGTTAAAAAGGCCAGACACCCTTAACAAATTGTGCCTGATATCCTTTTTCTTCAGCGGGAGCATGGCGCTTTTTTCGTTTGGTGGTTTGTTTTTTTCGGGATGGCTTTCGGACTACCTGCAAACTTTTGAAAAAGGGTTTTACGGTATCGGGACCAGTTATTTTTTGTTGTTTTTTCTGGGGATGTTTATTCTTTTTTGCAGCTCCTTTACCGGGGTGTTGCTTATGTTCCGGCTGAGACGGTCCGGATTCTGGATCTATTTAATTGCAAACGTCATAATGCTTTTTCTTTCTTTTTTTGTTGTAATGACCTTTTTTAATGCCCTGTTTATTTTTGGCAGCATATTGTTCATTGTATTATATGCCAGGCAATTTAAACACCTGAAAAATAAAAAATGAAAGAAACAATACTCAAAAAGGTGCCCCGTCGGCCTGTTTTTTTATTCATCGTAGGTGCCGTGTCCATTTTTTCAAATGTTCTTTCAATAATCATTACAGCGCTAATATTGGCCGGTGGCAGAACGAGTTTGTTTTTAAGTTCCATTCCAATAATAGATATTATGGCCGAAGAGTTAAAGCATGGAACTGTTTTCTTTTATATAATTAAGATCAGCGTTCACATTTTTTGTATTTATGCTGTTATCTTAATTACCAGAAGGCTCAAAAGAGGGTTCCTGTTTTATGTGATTTGTCAGGTGGTGTTGCTGGTATTGCCCTGGTTATTTCTTTTGAGCCTCGGGGTAAACTATCTCCTGATGGTTACCGGAATATCCTTGATTTTTTCTTTGTTTTTTATGATGCTGTTTGCGCTATACCTGCCTGAAAAAGCAAAAAAACCTGACAATCCTATTTCATAAAAAGACAGGCATCGCCAAAGCTCAGAAATCTGTATTGGTTGATCAACGCATGCTCATACACTTTTTTCCATGTATCACCAAGAAATGCGGATACCAAAAGCAATAAGGTGCTTCTGGGTTGATGAAAATTTGTCACCATGCCATCAATCATTTTAAACTGATACCCTGGAACAATGATAATGGTGGTTGAAAAAGACAACTGTTCCATGTGATGAAGTTCCATGTAGTACTTCAGTTCATTTAAAACTATTGTTCTGTCCAATGAATCAATTCCGGCGTCGTAAGGTTCCCACTGGCTTATGTGATCCGGTAAAATACCGGTATTGTGAAGTTTTACCGCTACATAGTAAAGGCTTTCCAGCGAACGAACCGTTGTAGTACCGACCGCAATGATTCCTGCTGGCGCATTAATAAGGTTTTCCAGCAATTGTTTGTGGATCACTACCTGTTCGGAATGCATCACATGCTGATCAATATTGTCGGATTGTACCGGTTTGAAAGTTCCGGCGCCTACGTGCAGGGTGATTCGTGCCGTGTTAATTCTTTTTTGCGATAATTCTTTAAAGATATCCGGTGTGAAATGCAGTCCGGCTGTCGGAGCAGCCACCGAACCGTCATCGTGGGCATATACCGTCTGGTATCGTTCGTTGTCGCTTTGTTCAGCGGGACGATGAATGTAAGGCGGAAGCGGTACGTTACCGGCAGTTTCTATGATTTGGGAAAAATTCAACAATGCGGGATCCCAGCTAAACCCAACCAGGAAGCCATCATTACCGCGTTCCACAAGTTCAGCGGTAAGTATGTATTCAAGATCAGGAGCTGTTACTTTCAGGAAGAGTTTTTCCCCTTTCCATTTTTTTGCATTGCCCACAAAGCATTTCCAGATGCAACTCCCGGTTTGCTGCATGGCCAGCTGGATGTCGCGGACCGGGAATTCGGGTTCCAGGCAAAAAATTTCAATCCGTGCGCCGCTTTCCCTGTGAAAATTCATGCGGGCGTGTATTACCCGTGAATCGTTCAGGACAAGTAGGGACTCCTGATCAAGCAATTCAGGTAAATCATGAAAGCGCTTGTCGGTAATTTCACCATTTCTGCAAACCAGGAGTTTTGAGGTGTCGCGCTCCGTCAAAGGGTATATGGCGATCTTTTCTTCGGGCAGCGGATAATCGTATTCCGAAATATATATGGCAGGGAGTTTCTCCATGTGGTTATTCTGATGCAAAAGTACGCATACCCGGTGAAATTGCAAAGTCTGAAAGATAAGGGCTTTTGATGATGGCTTTATTTATAAAACCCCATTTTATTGATGTATTCGAGGACTTTTTCCGGCAGAAACGGGCCAACATCTTTTCCTGACCTGACATATTCCCGAATACTGGTCGATGAAATATCCAGTAAAGGCGCGTCAATCATGATAACCGAAGGGTGCGCGTGCACATTGCCTTTGTCAGAATGGCTGCGCGGATAAACGTAAATATAGTGATGGTTGATGATCTCTTCGAAGTTTTTCCACTTATGGAATGTTTCGAGGTTATCGGCGCCCATGATAAGCGCGAAGTTCTTTGACGGATATTTTTTATGAAGGGCCTTCAAAGTATTAATAGTGTACGAAGGTTTGGGCATTGTAAATTCAATATCACAAGCCCGCAAACGCTTGTTATTCTTAATGGCAAGCAAAACCATCTCTAGACGATAGTTGTCATCAAGCAGTGAATTCTCCTGTTTAAAAGGGCTCTGGGGTGAAACAACAAACCACACCTCATCCATTTTAGCGGTTCCCAGCAAATAATTGGCAATGGCAATATGCCCGTTATGGATCGGATTGAAAGAGCCAAAGTACAGGCCGATATTTTGTTTAGCAGGATCCATTAACACAAATGATTCATTGTCGGGCATTATTAATCTTTAATCTTTTGCTCGCCTTTTTTCCATTTATCCTTGCTGATGATTTCACCTGTCTCGGTATAATGTTTCCATTTTCCTTCTTTTACGCCGTCTTTATATTGCCCTGAGATTTTGATCACCCCGCTGTCGTAATAAAATTCCGCTTCTCCGTCCGGCACACCATCTTTAAAATTCAGCATGGCTTTCCTGCTGCCGTTTTCGTAGAATTCGCGATAGATGCCGGTAACTTTGTCTTCGGCAAAGGTAAGTTCCACGCGGGTGGTCTGCTTTTCATTATCGTAATAAAAAAGCGCCACGCCGTCGGCCATTCCATCCTTATAGGTAATGGCACTCTGGATTTGTCCGTCTTCGTAATAGCTTCGCCACAGTCCTTCAATTTTTCCCTTTGCCACGCGGCCCTCAGCTTTAATGGTACTGCTGTCTTCATGGTATATTTTGACACCTCCGTCCCTGGCAAGTTGTCTGGGTTCAAGTACCACCTTGAAATTGCCGGAATCGATTTCATAAAAATAGATTTCTTCGGCAGCAGATTCAATATTTTCCAGTTCACTGTCAAAACCTGCTTCTTCATCAAAATCAGCATACAACTTAGTTTTAAACATGCCGTCATCCGAGGTGAACTGAAGTCCGACACGGGTAAAGCTAAGAATAAGGTCTTTGTTGTCGCGTATGCCCTGACGCTTATCGCTTTTGCTGTAATAATACAGGTGTGAATAGATTTTGGGCATTTGTACAAATGCCGAAATATTGGATTTGGCATCGAAATTATCAATAAAATCCATGAAGGCCTTGTTATGCGCCAGGGTTTTTCCCACCGTATAATCATCAATAAAATCCATCAGGCATGAGGGCGAATTGCTTAGTACGACATAGTCTTCCATGTAAATATAATAAGGCTTGTCGAAGGAGCTAAAGAGTTTGCCGAACAAAAGTTTCAGGAACCAGCCATATTCCAGGTATTTTAATGTGTAATTTTTATATTCGGTATCATCGAATTTGAGGAGCCCCAGCGTACGTCTGCGGACATGCTTGGTGATCTTTTCCATGCTGGTTTTTGCCTGTTCTATATCCGACGTGTGAAGTATGGCAATGGCATCTGTTTCGCGGGCGTTAGCCGAGGGCTGTAATTTTACAAAAGCTATTTCATTACCGATCCAGCCGAAGAAATCTTCCTTGAGATCAACCTTTAAAAACTTCTCGACTTTCTTTATGGTTTTTTCATAATCCTGAGCCTTAGTGGTGTCTTCCGATTTGAAAACCTCGGTCAGTTTGTCAAAAAAATCTTCGGATTTATTGAAGCTCATAGAAATGTAAATGGCCGCTTTATCAGAAATGATCTCATGAGCCATCCATTTGCCCGGCGAAACTTCCGACAAGGCTTTGAAGTAGGAAGGCAAGCTGTCGTTAATGCTGGTGTATCCGTCCCATTGAATTTTTTCATTATCGAAAGTTACGTTAAACGCCGAAAAGTTCAGGCTGGAACTTAACGATTTGACAAGGGGAGACGGGGTTGAAAGATAGCATCTTAAAAATTTTTCAAGCTGGCCGTAATTGAAGTAAAAATTGAACAGTTTGTTCCCCTTTATTTCTGTGGAAACAAAACGAACCTTGGGATTTTTGGTCCAGAAATCTGCATTTTTTTGTTGAATGGATTTTTCAATGAGCTGGGGCGAGTAGCTGCATACCAGGATATTGTCAATGAAACACAGCGAGAGCACATCTTTTGTGGTGATATCCGTGAGTTCAATGATTTCTTTTCCATCAAAGTTTCTGGTTCCCATTTGATAATCGTAATACCCGACGATGTCTTTTATGTAATTTTTCAGGAAGGATATTTTTGATGCTTTTTTCAGGTCCACGGCAAAAATAAAATCATAATCGTTGTAGGTGGTCATATGTGCAGAGATCACCATTTGACGGTCGGAAAAAAGCATATCCAGGGTTTTGTTGCCCTTTATCAAAGAATCGAGTGTCAATGCACTGGAATTTATATCCTCGAATTTTGGGTTTGCCAGCAGGTGCTTCCACATTTTGCTGTCGCTCAGGGTGGTCCAGCCTTCGGTGAGGTTTGATGTCTCAATGATGTAAATGGCGTCTTCGGGAATGACTGACAACGCATTGCGCTTGCCCGAATCTCCGAAATAAAAGTAAGCAGCAATTCCACCCACAATCAATAAAAGCGGAATAAAAATCCATAATAAAACTTTCAGAATTTTACGACCTGTTGCCATAGTTTTAGATTTATTGTTTTAACAAATATACAATAAAACCGATTTGCTCGGATTCACTTGCATCATAAATTTTTTTATAAAATTATTTGCTGACAGTTTTTTGAATCGATTGCCAAAACAGTTCTGCGGTCCGATCCCATGAAAAGAAATTTCTGCGCTCGCGGGCTTTACTGATAAGGCTTTCGCGCAGATGTTCGTCTGATGCGGCCTGTCTCATAGCTTCCGAAATAGAAATTGGATTGAACGGGTCGGTATAAAGGGCCGCGTCTCCAGCTACTTCTGGCAAAGAAGTGACATCAGAGGTGATCACCGGGACATCGCAGCGGAAGGCTTCCAAAAGGGGTATCCCAAACCCTTCAAAATAGGAAACATAGGTTAGCGCCAGGGCGGCACCCAGGGCATTGTTCAGTTCATCTGAATTTAAGCGGCCGGTAAAAATAATGTCGTTCTTATATTCCAGACTGTTGATGGTAGCCTCCATTTCCGGTGTCCACCACATACGAGCCCCCACGATAAGCAATTTTATGGTTGACTTATTTTGTTTGCGGAACAAATCGTAAGCGAGGAACAGGTTTTTAAGGTTTTTGCGCGGCAGTAAGGCTCCTATGTAAATAAAATAGTCACAACCTGACGTATATTTTTTTTTGGTTGCCATTTTTTCTTCATCAGAAATGGGATGATAGTTTTCGTTGACACCGTTGTAAATAACATCGATTTTATTTTCGGGATATCCATAACATTCGTGGATGTCTTTTTTAGAAAATTCAGATACGGTGGCAATGCGTGCCGCTTTTTTTGCAAACCTGGGAAAAAAATAAGTATAGTATTTTGTGATGATCCAGGGTAGGTCATCGGGATAATGTTCGAAATTCAGATCGTGCATGACGAGCAGGTTGGGAACTTTGCTTCTTAATGAAGCATACCCATCGGGTGAAATGAAAATATCGGCCTTGATCTTTTTAAGGATTTTAGGGATGGAAAACTCGAACCATATATAAAACAACAGCGGGTGCCTTGCCTGAGGGCCGGTAACAACAGGTATGACATTGTCTGAAAAAACAAATTTTTTGTGGTAAGGCCGGTCAAAAATAAAATAAAAAGTATGCTCCGGATGCTGCATCACCACCCTTTTAAGGGTTTCAAAACTAAACCACCCGATGCCTTCGAGCCGTTTGTCAAGTAACAAGCGTGTGTTGACGGCTATGTTCAAGAGGTTTTTTGCTTAATTTTCAATATTATATTCCTTGATTTTGCGGTACAGCGTTCGTTCGGAGATGCCTAGTTCTTTAGCTGCATTCTTGCGTTTCCCGTGATTTTTGTCCAGCGCTTTTTTAATCAGGTCTATTTCACGTTCCTGCAACGATAGGGATTCTTCATAAACATCCGGATATTGTATGGGCTCTGCTTCGAAGGTTTCCGGCTTTGTAATCTTTATGGATGGTTCGTCATTATTTACAGGTGAAAAATCCTGATTATAGTTTTGTAAAAACTGATTTTTTAAATCCTGGGTACTTACGGAAACATTTCCCTCTTTGATAATATCCGCAACAAGGTGTTTGAGGTCGGTGATATCTTTGCGCATTTCGAACAATACCCGGTAAAGGATGTCCCGTTCAGATATTTCAGCTTTATCGCTTTGTGGCCTGAGCAAGACCGGGAGTTTGCTTTCTGTAACCTGGGGCAGATATTTTGACAATATGGATGCACTAATGTTACGCTGTTTTTCAATGATAGATATTTGCTCGGTGATATTCTTCAACTGGCGGATGTTGCCCGGCCAGCGATAGTTCACCATCAGTTCCTGGGCGCTTTCATCCAACATGGTGGCAGGCATTTTGTATTTTTCAGCAAAGTCTGAAGCGAATTTCCGAAACAGCAAAACAATATCATCCTTACGATCACGCAATGCCGGGATGTTAATCGGAACGGAATTAAGGCGGTAATAAAGATCAACCCTGAACCGGTTATGCTGAATTGCTTCTGCGACATTGATATTGGTGGCAGCAATCACCCTTACATCGGTTTTGAGAACTTTCGAGGAGCCCACCTTAATAAATTCACCCGATTCAAGCACCCTGAGCAAGCGTGCCTGGGTGGGTAATGGCATGTCGGCGATCTCATCTAAAAAAATAGTTCCGCCGTTTACCACTTCAAAATATCCTTTTCTGGCTTCGTAGGCTCCTGTGAATGATCCTTTTTCGTGACCAAACAACTCGGAGTCAATAGTGCCTTCCGGTATTGCGCCGCAGTTGACTGCAATGTAAGGCCCGTGTTTGCGCGCGCTTAACTGGTGAATGATCTGGGGAAACACTTCTTTTCCTGTGCCGCTTTCTCCGGTTATCAGAACACTGAGATCAGTAGGAGCAACCTGCCGGGCAATATCAATGGCAAGATTTAAATGAGGAGAATTGCCGATAATTCCGAACCGTTGTTTAATTGACTGAACATCCATATTACTCAATATATCGACAACAAAGGTATGGGAAATTTTGGTGGTGGCAAAGTTTATAAGATATTTTATGCCAATTTGGCATGTGCCTTTTTTATTATTTCTATCTTTACCGTATTATGAAAAACATGGTATTCATTTGTTTTGCGTTGTTCGCCAGTTCCTGCCTGCATAGTCCCGCCAAACAGCAGCAGGATAAAGAGCCGGCGGCAGGTACAACCCTAAAAAAAGATATAACAGTTGCCATTCAACCCATGGATTGCCCTGATAAAAAGCTTTGTGAAATCGTAACAGGGCAAATTGCGCTTTTTTATGGGTTTAAAGCAGAAGTTTTGACTGAAACAAAGTTGCCGGAATGTTCCTTTTATAAGCCCAGGAACCGATACCGGGCTGATACGCTGCTTAATTATCTTTTAAGGATCAGGCCTGAAAAATACGATTATATGATCGGAATAACGGATAAAGATATTTCCTGTACCAGCGAACCATACGAAGACTGGGGTGTATTTGGCCTGGGTTTTATGCCGGGGAAATCGTGTGTGATCTCAACCTTTCGCCTGAAAAGAAACATGAAATCAGAAGAACAATTTCAGGAACGTGTGATTAAGGTTGTCCTGCATGAATTAGGGCATAATATTGGCCTGGACCATTGCCCGACCCCAAATTGTATGATGCAGGATGCTGAAGGGACTATTAAAACTGTTGACGAAGAAAAAATTGAAGTCTGCGCCTCCTGTAAAACAAAAATTCAAAAATTCAGGGAAACTCAACAGTGATAAAAGGAATAAAAAAAACCGGCATCAACGATACCGGTTTTTTTTTGAGAAATTTCGCCTTAAAATTTTCTGAACTGGTAGTGATATAGGTATTTGTCTGTGTTAACTTCCATAATATAAATTCCGGTTGTAAAGCTACTAACATCAATCAAATTCTCTTGCTTAGACATCAGAGACTGATATACTTTGCGACCATAGGTATCGAAAATGTTAATTGCAATTTCTGCTTCCGGGACTTTCCCGAAATCGATATGAATATCATCCTGAGCGGGATTTGGGAAAACCCGGATTTCATAATCAAGATTGTCAATTCCTGCAGTGATTGTTAGATGGAGGGTTACAACACTGTCGCATCCGTTCGATGCAACAAAGTTTTGAGTGTAATCTCCGGTCACGGGATAGGTAATTGTATTCCAGGTATAACTGGTATCCGTCATCCAGAACTCATAAAATGCAGTATCATTTACTGCCAGATTCAATATAATAATGCTGTCGCAGCCGCTACCAGAAGTGAGTGTATTGGTGTATGTTCCTTCAATATCATATGAAGATGAACCAATATTGTAATACTCATTCGAACAAATTGTTGCAGAAACCGTGTTTTTAAATACCGGATTTACGGTAAATGCAAAAGGTAAACTATTGACGGTGCATTCGCCGGTACTTGTTTCGCAAAAAATGTTAACGTTTCCGTCAGATAGTCCTGTGATGATGACTGTTGAATCAGGCGCCGATTGCGTGATTTCAGCAATAGTGGTATTTGAGCTGCTCCAGGTTCCTTTCAGATTGGATAATAATTCAACCGAGCTGCCTTCGCAAATATTGTTAGTTCCGCTGATAACCGGACTTGGTGCATTAATAATCGTGATGGTCTGATTAATAGAAGACCCGGGACAAGCAATGGGGTTCACCGATATTTTTGCTGAAACCGGAAAGGTGTAGGATGGGTGCAGCGGATTATAAGGTGGCGCAATTCCTGTGAGTGTAAGGGTATTGGCCACGGTATCAATCACGGGTGTTAACCACAAAGGCAAGCCGGCTGTGTCAATCTGATAATTGAAATTATTAAGGGTATATACGAGCGAAACAGCTTCCCCAGGGCAGTAAGAAGTGTTTCCACCTGAAAAAGCAATAGAGCCCTGCTCACAAATAGTCAAATATAAGGCTTCGCCATACAAGGGTGTAGGATTTGTGCAACTGCTTGCACAGTAATCGGTATGAGATCCGGTTCCGCAGCTAGGCGCTCCATTGGCGGTAAAACTCGTTCCAGTAGAACTTCCTGAGTTTGAACAGGATTGTATTTCACAATAAAACTTATAGTACCCGGGCTTATCAAACACCATTTCCAGCATCACAGGCCGGTTGCGTGCTACACAATAATTGTCAAAAATACCAAGAGTAAATGCATTATAGGAGGTAAATAACGGTTTTACACTTAGGTATCCGGTACCATTTGTGATCGATTGGGTGAGGTAATTGGAACTGTAACTTCTGACCGTATATTCAATGCTTCCGAAATCTGCCACATTAGTAACGGGTGTGAGTGTGTCATTTTTAAAGATGGAATAATAAATAGAGCAAAGCTGATCAATAAGGCCGTTGGAATATACACGGGCTGTATCGAGAATCGTGCTGTGTGTATAATAATGAGCCGCCAACGGGGTGTATTGAACAGTTGGAATCTGCGCAAATCCTTTCATTGTATACCCGAATAACAGCACAAATACCAGAACCGAGGAAAGTTTTATTTTTCGCATCATACAAAAGTTTGTTAGTTCATTCATGAAATATCAGGGAGAATGCAATTTTGCATTACTCCCTGATAGAGGGAAAAATTTATTGTTTTGTTATAAGAGTTGTTTCGAGGATATTTCCTTCGGTTACAACTTTCAGGAAATAAATGCCTGAAGCCATTTCTGAAAGATCAATCATAGCCCGCGTATCAGTGATAACTGTTGAACTCATTAGTTGGCCAAATACATCATACAGGTCAATCCGGCATTCCGACTGAATATCAGTTGTCAATTCAACATTAATAAATCTATCGGTTGGATTGGGATAAACAGAAAATTTATCGTTGATCAATTCCTCAAATCCTGCCGTGATGGTGAGGTGTAATGTAACAATGCTGTCGCAGCCGGTTATTGTTGAGGTCAATGTTTGAGTGTAATCACCGGAGACATTGTAAGAGAATGTGTTCCAGGTATAGGTTGCGCTATCTGTTATTTCTGTAAATTCACTATAGAGCGTTGGATTTACGGTGAGATCGATCACAACGACACTGTCGCATCCGTTAGAGGCAGTGAAAGTATTTGTGTAAATACCTGTGGTGTCATATGTGAAAGCCATAATAGTGATGCTGTCGCCTTCACATATAACTTCAGTAATGGTGTCTCTGAAGCTTTCTTTCACCGAAATTGCCTGCACCAGGCTAGCGGTGGGGCATGATGCCGGATTTTCGCTTGAAGAAGTAGTCAGGGTAATTGAATACGCCGGATTCAGAGGATCATATTCCGGAACAGTTCCATGTAGTGAAATGGCATGATGGTTCATATCTGTCGAATACGTCAGCCATGATGGGAATGATGATGTATTTAATCCATCGTCAAATTCGCCAACGTTGTAAACAAGATTGATCTGAGTGCCTTCGCAGTAGCTGTCAGAGCCGTTTGAATAAGTAATCTTTGATTTTCCACAAACCGTGAAGCCAATGGCTTGAGAAAACAACAATTCAGGCCCAATGCAGTTTTCTGCAACGGAATCATAGTGGGTAAGGTTGTCGCAGCTGGCTGCTATAAAGGATGTTCCGATAGCAGTTCCCTCATTGGAACATGATACGAGTTCGCTGTTGAAATTGTATTCACCGGGCTTTTCAAAGGTAAGGAAAAGGTCCACCGGACGATTACGGTTTACACAGGAATTATCGAATATGCCAAGTGTAAATGCACGAAGGGTATCGGTGCCAGGTTTCATTGTGATAAAACCGCTTCCTGTTTCAATCTGTGTGGTGTCATACAGTGCTCCCGTAACACGTACTTTGTAATCAATATGTCCGTAATCGCTTATCTGACTGATCGGGTCCGAATTTCTGTAAATGTTATACCTGATAGCTGACAGCTCATCCACATATCCATGAGAATATATCTTTGCTGTAGTATTTAAACTATCCCCCACATAATAAATGGTATCAAGAGCAGTATAGGTTATTTCAGGCCCTTCCGTTACCTGAATAACAAGATTTGAGGATGCCGTCGGGCAGGTGGACGGATTTTCAGATGAAGTTGTCGTTAAGGTTATATTATAGGATGTATTGAGCGGGTCATAAGCAGGAGCAGTTCCAGTGATGGTAATCGTATTATTCGCGGTGTCAACGCTGGAATTGAGCCAGACAGGCAGAGAGGTGCTATTTACCCCGTCATCAAAATCACCTACATTGTAAATAACTTCAATAGGCTGGCCGGGAAAATAATTAAGATCTCCGGCGACAAAATCAATTTCAGCATCGCCACAAATCGTGGTTTCAACCATTTCTTCGGTGAGAATGACGGGATTCTGGCATTCCTCGGCAACAGAATCGGTGTGAACAGTACCACCGCAATTCTGATCAGTGAACGTGCTTCCGGCGCTGATTCCGGCATTGCTGCACGAAACTATTTCAGCAACGAAACGATAGTTTCCGGGCACGGTGAAATTCATATCAATGTCAATCGGACGATTGCGGTTAATGCAATAGTTGTCGAAAATACCAAGGGTGAATGCCTGCAAGGTGTCGTTGAGGGCAAATATTTCAAGGAATCCCTGGCCGGCTTTAACCGGTGTAATAACATCAGCAGGGCCTTGTCCACGAACGGTGAATGTTACGGTTCCGTAATCATTGACAGAGTCAATCGGAGTTGTTGCATTGTCCTTGTATATGGCGTAGCGAACACCGCAGAGTTCATCAACCATTCCGTTTGAAAATACAAGTGCAGATGTCGAGATGTCTTCAGTCGTATTGTACATCACATCAATCGGAGAATAGGTAACCGATGGCGCAGTGATAATGATATTCTGAACAACAGATGCCGTCGGGCATGTCGATGGATTTATGGTTGAAGCCGTTGTCAGGGTAAAGCTGTTTGTTGACACACCATTTGATGTCGGTGCCACACCTTCAACTGTGAGTGTGTGAGCTACATTGTCGATGGAGTATGTGAGCCATGATGGCAATTGGGATGCATTGATGGCATTATCGAAGTCGCCCAAAGAATAAATCAGTTCGACAGAATCACCTGGGGTGTAATTCGTAAGACCGCTGACATACGAAATTTCAGCTTCGCCACACACCGTAGTTTCAACCATGCCTTCGTTGAGTACTGTTGGATTCAGGCATTCGAGTGCAACAGAATCGGTGTGAACAGTACCACCACAATTCTGATCGGTGAACGTGCTTCCGATGCTGGTTCCGGCATTGCTGCAGGAAACAATTTCAGCAACGAAACGATAGTTTCCGGGCACGGTGAAATTCATACCAATGTCAATCGGACGATTGCGGTTAATGCAATAGTTGTCGAAAATACCAAGGGTGAATGCCTGCAAGGTGTCGTTGAGGGCAAATATTTCAAGGAATCCCTGGCCGGCTTTAACCGGTGTAATAACATCAGCAGGGCCTTGTCCACGAACGGTGAATGTTACGGTTCCGTAATCATTGACAGAGTCAATCGGAGTTGTTGCATTGTCCTTGTATATGGCGTAGCGAACACCGCAGAGTTCGTCAACCAGGCCGTTGGAATATACCAAAGCACTGGTTGTAATATTGTCTCCAGTTTGGTATGAAGGACTTATAGCCGTGTACACAACCTGTGGGGCTGTTACCAGAATATTTTCGGTAATGCCGGCTGTGGCACACGAAACAGGATTGATGGTTGACTGCGTAGTAATGGTAAAACTGTATGTCTGGCTTCCATTTGCAGCTGGTGCAATGCCGCTCAGAGTCAGGGTGTGGTTTATATTGTCGATGGCAGGCGTCAGCCAGCTTGGTATTTGGGAGGCATCGATGGCATTGTCAAAAGTCCCGAGTGAATAAACAATTTCGACAGGGTCGCCGGCTTTGCAAGTGGTTGGTCCGCTTAAACGAGTAATCTGTGCAGGTCCGCAAACTTTGAAATCAATGCTGTAGGTATTGAGAACCACAGGTGTCATGCAAGTGTCGGAAACAAAATCCGTATGCGACAGCCCATCACAACTGGTGGCGGTATAAGTAGTACCAGCGCTGATCCCTGTGTTGGAACAGGAAACGATTTCGACCGTGAAACGATAGTTTCCGGGAATACTGAGATTCATGTCGATGTTGATCGGGCGATCGCGATCAACACAATAATTGTCAAAGATTCCAAGCGTGAATGCCTGCAGGACATCGTTTAATGCATCTATTTCAATCAAGCCCTGTCCCTCAGTAATCGAGTTAGTGACAAAGCTGGTACCTTGACTTCTGACAGTGTAACTAATAGTACCGAACGGAGTTACCGAAGCAACAGGAACCATCATATCATCTTTGTAAATGTAATAGCGCACAGCGCATAGTTGGTCAATCAGCCCATTGGAATACAGGTTGACATCGAAATTGATGGGGGTACCCGTGGAATACTCCGTTGATAGAGTCGGATAGGAGATGGTGGGCGTTTGTGCTGATAAACGGAATGGATTAATGATGAGCACGAATCCTAAAACCAGGATTAAAAAACGGTAAATTGTTTTCATGTTTTATTTTTTTAATGAATAATAAATGGACTGTCAAAAACCAAATTAGAATATTTAAAATGTGCAAAAATATTTATTTATATTTAACAACCAAAATTATTTATATATTATTTTCATAAAAATTTATAAATAACAGATAATCTGTCATATATGATAATATGTAGTAATATATAGATAAAACCATATTCCGGAATGGAAACCAGGTGAACAAATTTAGGATACGTTGGATAATGGATAGGTCTAATGGATCCTAACTGACAGTCCGCCAGTGGCTCTGGCATGACCCGTAAGCACCCGGGATTAAAAAATGTTACTTTATTGTTGGGGTTACAAGTGCCGGAACGGCCACTTAACAAGGTGGCAGGGGTGAATGAAAAACGTAATAATTTATTAGCACAAACAAGTATGATAAAATGAACCTATAATAATAAGGTCTCCAAAACTTGACTTAGAATTTTAATAAAAGTCTTTAGATTCGGGTTAAATCATAAAGATTTTACAGTTTAAATTTTATGATTGATACAAATAAAAAAAACCACATCAGTTTTGATGTGGCTTTTTTCAGCATAAAAATCATCTTACATCATTCCGCCCATGCCACCCATACCCGGGTTCATCATAGGAGGTGCAGGATTTTCTTCTTTGATATCACTGATCACACATTCGGTGGTCAGGAACATACCAGCAATAGAAGCGGCGTTTTCGAGGGCAACACGGGTAACTTTAGTTGGGTCGATAACACCTGATTTGTAAAGGTTTTCATAAGTTTCCGTCAGGGCGTTGAAACCAAAATCGTTTTTGCCTTCTTTAACTTTCTGAACAATTACAGAACCTTCCAGGCCTGCATTGGCAACGATCTGGCGGAGAGGTTCTTCCAGAGCCCTTTTGATGATGGCAATACCAATTTCTTCATCTTCATTGCTGCCTTTTAATTTCGACAGGGCATCAATGGTGCGGATGTAAGCAATACCGCCGCCGGGGACTATACCTTCTTCCACAGCTGCACGGGTTGCGTTCAGTGCATCGTCGTAACGGTCTTTCTTTTCTTTCATTTCAACTTCGCTGGCAGCACCAACCTGGATAACGGCTACACCACCTGATAGTTTGGCAAGGCGTTCCTGGAGTTTTTCACGGTCATAATCAGAAGTTGTATTTTCTATTTGCGTTTTGATTTGAGCGACGCGGGCTTTAATTTGTTCGCTGCTTCCTTTTCCACTGACAATGGTGGTGTTGTCTTTATCAACAACTACTTTTTCAGCTTGTCCAAGATAGGAAAGTTCTGCGTCTTCGAGTTTATAGCCTGTTTCTTCTGAAATCAGTGTCCCGCCGGTTAAAATTGCGATATCTTCCAGCATGGCTTTTCTTCTGTCGCCGAATCCCGGAGCTTTTACAGCAGCGATTTTCAACGAGCCGCGTAATTTATTTACTACTAATGTTGCTAAAGCTTCAGCTTCAACATCTTCAGAAATGATTAATAATGGACGTCCGGTCTGAACTTCTTTTTCCAGGATCGGAAGAAAATCTTTCATCACCGAAATTTTCTTGTCATAGATCAGGATGTAAGGATTTTCAAATACAGCTTCCATTTTGTCGGTATCTGTAACAAAATAAGGAGAAATATAACCCCTGTCGAATTGCATACCTTCCACAACCTTTACAACGGTTTCGGTTCCTTTGGCTTCTTCGATGGTGATCACACCTTCTTTTTTAACTTTTGCCATAGCTTCAGCGATCAGTTTTCCGATGGCATTTTCGTTGTTTGCTGAAATGGTGGCAACCTGTTCGATTTTATCAAAGCTGTCACCGACTGACATAGATTGTTTTTTCAGATTTTCAATAACCGACTGAACCGCTTTGTCAATACCACGTTTCAGATCCATTGGGTTGGCACCTGCCGTTACATTTTTCAAACCTGTGCTGATGATAGCCTGAGCAAGAACGGTTGCCGTGGTTGTTCCGTCACCGGCCAGGTCGGCTGTTTTAGAAGCCACCTCTTTAACCAGCTGTGCACCCATATTTTCAACAGGGTCTTTCAGTTCGATTTCTTTTGCTACGGTTACACCGTCTTTAGTAATTTGCGGAGCGCCGTATTTTTTATCAAGAATTACGTTACGGCCTTTGGGTCCGAGGGTGATTTTTACAGCATTTGATAATTCATCCACACCTTTTTTTAAAGCTTCACGAGCCTTAATATCGAATATTATTTCTTTTGCCATTGTTATTATTTTTTAAAGTTTGTTTTAGAAATTAAAAATTAGAGGACCATGTAAATATCGTCTTCTCTCATGATGAGGTAGGTTTTGCCGTCGATGATCATTTCGGTGCCGGAATATTTGCCATAAAGCACAACATCTCCTGCTTTTACCGTCATAGGTTCATCTTTTTTGCCTTTACCAACAGCTACAACAGTTCCTTTCTGTGGTTTTTCCTTTGCAGTATCGGGAATAATAATTCCACCTGCAGTTTTTTCTTCCGCGGGTGCCGGTTCAACGAGTACCCTGTCTTTCATTGGGGTTCCTAATTTTTTTGACATAGTTTTAAAGTTTAGTGTTATAATTTGGTTTTATGTTTTTTAATGCGCGTTGGGGGTAGTCATATTTTGTGCCAAGAGGAAAAAATGCAAAATGCATAGACATTTTAACAGGTTAACCTAGGTAAATAAAAAAAGTGTCAGAATGCAGGTGACATTCTGACACTTTACTAAATTTATCCAAGGTGAATTATTGATTTGGTTGATTTGGCTGAGTTGGTTGAGTTTGACCGGGAGCCGGTGTATAATCTACAGGCTTGTTGTTTTCAACCTGTTCTCTGAGTTGTGTATCCACAGTAGCGTCTTTACCAGCACGGGGAATAACAAAAATTGAAACGAGGCTAAGTACTAATAATCCAACAGCTAATGTCCAGGTGGCTTTTTCCAGGAAATCAGTTGTTTTTCTTACACCCATGAATTGGTTGGATGATGAAAAATTGGACGCCAGCCCACCGCCTTTTGAATTCTGTACCAGTACGATAAGTATCAACAGCACACAGATTATAAAAATCAAAACAGATATTGCAATATAGAGTCCCATTGTTAAATGTCTTTAAATCAGTTAATTATTAATTTTATTCTCCAGATCTTGAATTTGGGCTGCAAAGTAAGCACTTTTTTCCGGGATTAGCAAATATAATTTTTGATAAATTTTGAGAGCTTTGGGAAAGAGGTTTTGCGAAATATAGATTTTTGCCAGTGTTTCACTCACGATATCTTCCTTATCAATATTACTATTTTCAGCCATATTGGAAGGATTGAAAAAATCACGCCTGGGTTTTGAAATGCGCGGTTCTTCTTTGATAAATTTATCAATAAGATCGCGAACTTTTTCGGGAACAACAGGAACAGGTTTTTGTAATGATGGTTTTAATGCTGATTTTTCTTCTGTTGCCTGGTCTGAAATGACTCTTTTTGAAATAATATTCAGCAGGAAAGTTTCCGGCTGATGGTGTGAAGTGAAAGTTTGCTTTTCCGGGGCTTCCTGGATAACATTATCAGCCGCCGGCACGGCGGTTTCCGGTTTTATTTCATCAGCTGTTTCAACATCTGTAGGCGTGGCAATAGTTTCTTCAATAGTTTTAATTTCAACAGCGGGGATAGTTTCTGTTTCTTCCGGTTCCTGTTTTGCTGTTTCTGGTGTGTTTTCAGCCGGTATTATTTCCTGAAACTCAATTTTTGCTTCCGTTACCGCTTCTTCCTTATAAGGGTCAACCGGAGTAATTGTTGTCGTGTCAGGCGACACGGCGGTTTTTTCATTATGGGTAATTGGTTCTGTAGTGCTGACCTCGCCTTGATTATAAATGAGCCAGTATAAAACCGACCGGTCATTCACATGGGCTGCGGTGAGCTTTAACTGATCGTGAAACAGAATATCATCCTTGCTGCTCAGGTAAGCAGCATATACAAGGTGTGCGGACTGAAAATACGGAAACTTATTGATCAGGTAAGTTATTTCGCTGTTGTTGATATTGCGGATATCAGCAGGCTGGCGTATATACCGGATAAAATCATTTTTGTTCATGGCGCGTCACCAGTTTACCGCAGTTTTGTTAAACACATCATCAACCAGATAACCAATAATTTCTTCAATGATCTGGCTCTCAACAGAAGAAAGCGGCTGTGAGCTCGGATAATCTACATAACGCGAAAAAGTAGTTTCGTAATTTTGTTTTTCATCAAATTTGTTTACAAAACGGATGTTTATGGTAACGGTAAGGCGGTTAAGTGCAGCAGTCTGGTTACCTTGAATAGCCACAGGTGACGTTGCATAATTTATAATTTCTCCGGAAATGTCGAAGTCCCCATTTGTGTTAACAGGTGTGAGGCTTGTTTGTGATGTAAACCGGTTGCGCAACTCATCGGTAAGCTGCATACTTAGGGTTGGTTTTACCAGGGCCGCGGTATTTTTCAGGTAATGAACAGAGATGGTTTTAACTTCTGGAGGTATGGATGCTCCCGTAAAGGAATATTTCACCTTACAAGATACAAGCATCATTGTACCCGCCAACAGCAATAAAAAAAACAGACCTGCCCTTTTCAAAAGAAATTTTTTACAAAATTAGTAAAAATCCTGATAATACCGAAAATATTACCCTGCAAAACCTTACCTGAGCAATGGAGACGAAGGTTTGTAGAAGAACACATAGTTGCAGCCAAAATGAACATTAATGTTCTTGGTATGGTACGGGATTATGGCTGCCAGAAAATTATCCGTTGATAAAAACATCTGGAACGGCCCGAAACGGAATGATGCCCCCATGCCAAAATTAAGAAAATCGCGGTTCATGTATGAGTAAGAGAATGAAACATCGAGTATGCGGCCAAAAACACGGTTGTAAGCAATGGTGAAGGCCGGGTGTATGGTGTTCTCATAAATCTCTCCGCGGAAAATAGCGGCCACGCGATCCTTTTTCGAAATATTATAATAACCGCTTAGGTAGATCTTGGTATTGAGCGGACTGGCATAATGTTTATTTTCCTCTTCAAGTTTAAAAATATTTGCAATAGAATCGACAAGCTGGTCAAATGCATCTTTTTGTAAAGAGTCATTTCTTATAAATTGAGCTATGTCAATTCCCCTGAAAGTGAAACTTTTATCAGTCATGGAATACCTGCGTGTGTCCGTTTTCCAGAAAATGTAACCAAAATCTATAATGCTGGCCCCGACCGACCACTTGTCATCTATTTTGTATGTTGCCCCCAGATCGATTCCGAAGCCTGGATTGTGAAAATTAAATAAATAATCTTTATAATCCTGCAATGTCATAGAATCTTCTTCAAATAATGTGTTATAAACATTTTCTGGAGCTGAGGTGTACATCTGGAAATCTGAATTGGCGGTCAGGTCGTAGTAATCTTCATCAACGGCAAGTGTGACATCGCTTTTTTTGGTCCAGATATTCGATAATCCGAAAAGGAGTTTTGCCCGCCCGCCGATGGTCCATTTGGTATCAAGTTTATAGGTGTATCCGATGGCAAGTTCGCGGTAGTGTGTCATATCGGCGCCTATGCCGTTAAAATCCGCCTCAGAACCAATAAACTGAGAATTCCCTTTCCAGATCATGGTGATGAGGTCGCGTGGATAGGTAAGCCGGAACCTGAATTTTTCAGTCAGTGACAAACTCACATAATGCATGCGTTTTATTTTAAATCCAAATGAAAGGATTTCAAACTGCTGGTTAAGTATTAAGTAATTTTTTTTGGCAAGCCCATCGGAGACGTCTTCAAAATCGAAATATAAGGAGTCATTTTGTTTCCGTTGATGTATAAGGTCGTCATACTTAAAACCGCTGTTGGAGATACTTGTAAAATCCGACGATAATACCGGAACAAAAATGGCGGGAAGGCAGCCGATATGAAATTTGCAAAGGGGCATCTGTCCCGGGTTTTCATAATAGGACTGTGGCACCGTACTAAGGGTATAGGTAGTCATGTCGTCCTGCGCAGAACTTACAAATGGAGAAAGCAGGGCTATAGTGATAATTAAATAAATGATATTTATTTTTTTCATAAGCTCAAGCTGATTGTTTTAGTAAATAACATTAAACTTTGCGCGAACACCTACCCGCACTTCGAGGCCGTAAAATGAATAAAATTTAACGATTTGATTTCCGTTTTGCGGGGTTGCCATAATAGCCTTGACAAAAACTTTTTCGGTATTTTTCAGATTTGTCAGGCGGCTCTTTTCAAACCGGCTAGTGGTAAGCTTATGAGAGGATTGATATACCAGGTAATCCGGGGCGCCGCCTGCCAGAGCAGCGTTGATAACCTGTTGCTGAGGTGTCAGCATGGAATCCAGGACGTTATTAAATTTATCCATAAAATAAAGCTGAAGCGTGGCGTCGACCGGGAATCCGTTGGTGGTATTGATACGGAAATCAATATATTCGGCCACGTCGATATCTTCACCCAGATCAAAATCCAAGGTGTCGCCAATAATTAAATCCCATGCTTTGCCATGGAGCGGAAGTTCTACTTTCGCATCAATATCAAAACGGCTGTCAGCCAAAGCAAAATTACTTGCCGGGGCGCCCGTCGGGTTGGATATTCCTGCAATATCAGCAACAAACCATTGCGGTGCAATGGCAATGGCATCCCATACATTGCTGTTGGCCTTGGTAAGGTGAAATTCGGTTGTCACACTATCGCCCATCTGGGCCACAGAAGGCGCATTGATATCCCAGGGAACAGGAATTCCCGTTACCACAACATCGTAAGGTGCATTCCATCCTGAAGTGGAATGAAAATCAGTGATGTTTATCCGGATGGGCATCCCAAATGAGTTTGTGGCATAAACATGTATCATGGGATTTTCAAAATCAATAAAACCGTGAATATTGTTATTGTTCATACGGATTTTAATGGAATCATTGGGTAAATCAAAATTTATCTGTTTGAAGTCACCGAGGATCTTTGAAAACGATAAATCAGTAAACGATTCATTAAGGTTCAGTTGGTAAGGGGAATTATTGGCGCCGCCACTGCCGTGCACCGTGACAGTATACGTGATATGTAATACATTTTTAGTAGCGCCGCTGTTATCAAACAGAATCTTATAGCCACTTAAATCAAAAAATGAATTCATACTTGATCCGGCAATAAAATCGATGTTTTCACTGAATGGAACGCCGTTAAGTGTGGCAGAAGGAATAGAAACATTAATGGTGGCATTATGATTCAGGTCGGGTGAATTCACAATGAAATTGAACCTGCCGCTATCAAGGTCGATTTCATCAACAATGATATTATTTGGTGTAAAAAAAGCATAGTCTGTGGTGTAAGGAGGCGCGGCAACATCAAGCCCGTAAGGCAGGGTTCCTGTAACACTAAACGAGAATGAAGTGTTCACATTTTGAGGCGCGAACGAGAATATTTCTGCCGCAGACCTTGAATATACTTTGTTCCAGTAAACCAGATACAAAAAGTGTGAGCCGTCTTCAACAAAAAGATTATTATCGTCATAGTCGTTTAAAATATCTTTAAACGTCAAATTAGAATAAATAGCAGGCGCTGCAACATCCGGGTTCCATTCACCATGTTCTTCCAGCAGATCCATATCGAAACGATCTTTGTAACAGGAAATAAAAATGGTGGAAATGAATAGGAACAACAAAAATTTCACTATGGAAAAGCGTTTAAATCTATTCATAATATGAATATTTTATATTTTTAGCAAATATATGATAAAAATCTTTAAAGTAAAACTTTTTAATTAGTAAAAAACAAATGGATCGTCTGAAAATGCTCAATCAATGATGTAATTAAGCAACATGCTGCTGTCAGAAACAAGTATGCTGTTATAGTTCGTTCCGAAAAGCGTGTTAATTTCAAAGTTGGGGTTGGTCAAAGTATAATCTTTATATTCTCTGAAGCCCTCATTATTCATAAAGATCAGATACGAGCAGTCTGTATTGGGGAAAATTATTTGGAATTTATCCGTGCTTGTTTTGATATAAACCGGGCGGGCTGCAGGCTGCCCTTTTAAATCAGCTTCAAAAATCTTTTTCTTATCATGACTAAATACAAAGACCTTTCCTTCATCGAAAAAAATAAAATCATTTTTTTTGTCCTGATTAAAATCTCCCGTAAGAAAATAATGATTTTCAGAAAATAATTTTAACGTAACGACGTCTATTTTTCCGTTTTCTGATATGAAAACCAGTTTCCCCTGCCTGTCGGATGTGAGCAGGTATTGTTTTTTCTGATCCGTGTAAATGAAAAATCTGCTGTTTTTTGCCTTGATGAAAGGCTGTGTGTTTTTTATGAAAAGTTTGCCCTTCCTGTTGATAAAATTGACTTTCCCGTTTTTATCAGAGGCAATCATCATATCGTTATCGCGAAACCTGAAATATTCAACAGGGCTTGACAACAATGCTTCGGCATGAAAATTATTCCACCCCGGGGTGGGTTTACCGGTAATCAGATAATTATAAATTTTTTGATTATTGCATGGGATGATGATCCTGTAATCATTCTTTTTTTGATAATCAATAAGTGTGATCGCCGTGTTCGTAGGAAAAGGAAGTAATACAGGGCTGAAATCAGGCATTTTGCCATTGAGATCAAAAATATAAAGGTGGTTTTTTGTATTGAATACGAGGTAATACTTATTGTTTTTAAGATTCGTAATAAAAACATTACTTAAAGCGGGTTCTTTGATGTGCCTTTTCCATATAAGCTGACCGTTTCTTCCAAGAAGATAAAGATTATCCGACACGTCAAAAAACAGGATTTTTTTTGTGTTGTCACGCGGGTCGGTAATAACGGAAATTTTTCCACCGATCGTAGTATCGGCCCTGAATTCCCATACAGCAGGGTTTTCTTCAATATATGCTGAATTATGTTTCACATAAGCGTTCAGGTAAAATTTGTTTTTGTCTGCCTCAAGCTGAAAAGCCAATGCCTGGAAATTTTTTAACGATGTTTCGTTAATTCGAAAAGCATCGTTAAGGCTGCGATTAAATAAAGGAAGCCCCAGGGCAAAGCTCCTGCGGATGTTCGTGTACATGCAAAAATTGGCTTCGTCCGAAACATTGTCGGAAAAACTAATATAGTTGGGATTTTTTTCAAGCGTTTTTCCCGACAGGTAGCCCGAAATAAACAAATCCAGCGACAGCGGGGAATCACCAATAACAATATAATCTTTAATGGTGGTGTAGTAGGTAGTATCCAGATGATCGAACATATTGCCAAAAAAGTCCTTTAAAAAGTTGTTGGGGATGAGCTTCCTTATGGCAAAAGAGTCGCGAAGTGCCAGGCTTTGTTCTTTTGGCGCAGTTGAAATATCTTTTAATGCGGTTTGAAAATCAGTAATATTCCCGGCCCTGAAAACCCCGTAATACCTGTAAGGGTTTTCAATATTCGGATTTTCTGTAACGACAAGCGCAAACTGGTTCCCAATCTGTTGCAGAAAATTTTCTGAGATGTTGATGTCGTAAATCGAATCATAAAAGGAACACAGATCTGTGAAGCTGCGTTTGTGAAAATTAATATTCATGAAATCGGTGTAGTTCTGAACATAAGTCCATGTGTTTTTCGCTCCCCAGAAAGCCATAAGGGCTGTATTGGAAGGGCAGATACCGGTGAGTTCAATTTTCTGAGGGGTTTGATTCCTGAAAATTTTATTCAGTAATTGTCCGGGGTCATTTGACAAGGCAAAGCCGGCAAACAAAAGCTCATCATTTTTTATGGTCAAATCAAAAGATACCAGATCGCCCGAAAGCGAAAGGATTTTCATGTTATTGGATCGATTTCCCGAGAAGAATCCGGAAATCAGATTGTCGATATAGGAGATTTTGATAAAAATATTTGCATCCACATTTTTTCCTGCTGAGGAGTTAAGTTTCATAAAATCCGGGTCATTTTCAATGCTGATTTTTATCAGGAGGGCGCTTAAGGAGGATTCAACGACACTGGATGTTTCGGCAATTATGAAGATCCCTTTGTAAACCGTGTATGCGCAAAGGAGTTTCCCCGCTTTGTGAATTTCAAAAATCTCATTTTCAAGAAACTGATGTGCTGAAAAGGTGTTGCCAGCCGAAAAATGTTCGTGCATGAAATCGTCGACAAGCTTTTCCTGATGCGGGCCATTAAGATTAATGGTAAAAAGATAGCGGTAATCGGCACGGTCAGGCACCCAGGCCAGGTATAAAGGGTTTTTTGATAAAACATTGGCAATATCCTCATTTTTCTTTGCCAGTGAATCGACCAGCCGGATTTTTGAATTTAGTGTTTGAACAAAATTCAGGCACTGCAGTTCTTTCCATACCTGATTTTTTTCGCTGACCCTGTCCCAAAGCGACAATATATTCTTGAATTCTATTAAACAGACGGTACTTTCAGGTATGGCTTTTATGGCAGGTATGACCGGGTCTTTTAATCTTTTTAAATAGGAATAACCAAAGAACAGTGCCACTCCGAAAACTATCACAGCCACCGATATCAGAATGTATTTTTTGATTTTTGACCCGTAATCGTTCCTTGAATATTTCATATTCATTTAAAAAAGTAAAAGTACTACAAAATTTTTTTGAAGCGATTCCCTTTCATTAAAAACTAAATTTCAGCTGCTCATTCAGATTAAAACTTTTACGGTGGTATGGCGTAATTCCATAAAGGTTAATGGCATCTTTATGGTCACGGGTGGGATAACCTTTGTTTTGTGCCCAGTTATACTTCGGAAATTCCCCGTGGAGTTGTTGCATAAATTCGTCGCGGTGTGTTTTTGCCAATATAGAGGCTGCTGCAATGGACATGAATTTCCCATCACCTTTTATAAAACATTGGTGCGGTATATCTTCATATGGTTTGAAACGGTTGCCGTCGATCAA
This sequence comes from Bacteroidales bacterium, assembly GCA_035354195.1. Classification (GTDB taxonomy): domain Bacteria; phylum Bacteroidota; class Bacteroidia; order Bacteroidales; family CAIWKO01; genus CAIWKO01. The sequence goes on from DAOQAT010000005.1 coordinate 35,442, forward strand.
CAGAAATTCCGGTTTTTTACTTAGTTTCTTCACCGCGTGATGCATGGCCAGTATGGAGGCGTTAAGAATATTTATTTCATCAATGACCTTGTGGTCGAGTGTGGCTACAGCCCATGCCAGTGCTTCTTTTTCTATTTCAACACGCAGGATGTCGCGCTGTTTTTCACTCAATTGTTTTGAATCGTTGAGATTTTTGTTTTTATAATCCTTGGGTAAAATAACAGCGGCCGCATACACCGGCCCGGCCAGGCATCCGCGCCCGGCTTCGTCACAGCCGGCTTCCAGGGTGTTTTTTTTATAGAATGATTTTAGCATGTTGCTCTGTTTAAACTTTTTTTGGTGCTAGAAAACGGTTGTAAAGCAGCAACCCCACAATAGTTGCCACACCGATCAGGCTGAAGATAAACCAGAGCGCTGAAGGATTGTGTAATGTGTCGACAAAATAAACATAAAGTTTGGCGCCGAGTATCCCGCCGATGCCGCTTCCGATCACGCCATATAAAAAGGAGTATCCGAGATAAAGCGCTTTTTTATCTGCAGGTGCAATAAGCCCGACATAAGAAATAAATTTTGGATGTGCCGTCATTTCTCCCAAAGAGAAAACGAACATACCTGCAATAAATACCCAGGCATTGGAAGAAGTCCCGAGAATTGCCATTCCTATTGTTCCAAGGGAAATTCCTACGATCATGGTTGGCAGCGCCTTGGTGTGCCTGACAATACTTGAGATCAGGATTTGCAGCAGGATGATGGTCCCGGCATTGATCACCGTTACATGCTCGGCTTCAAATTTCCACTGAGGATGTTCCACGAACAACCCCAGCACCGAATTCACGAAATTATTGACCGGAGCCATGTCCATATACTCGCTTAAATACCAAAGCACCGTGTCGAACATCTGGAAATACAGGATCCAGAAGCCGGAATAGATCACGATCATTACGATAAAGCGATAATCTTTTATAACCAGAACGGCCTCCTTTAAAATCGTAAGCAGGCTTTTTGAATTGGCTGGTTTTGATGGCTCTTTATATATGAAAAGATTTAGTAGCAGTAACGATCCTGTTATTACCGAAGCCATTATAAGAATGTAGGCATATGAATAACTTTTCAGGTAGGGCACCAAAATAAGCGGGAAAAGAAATGCACCCAAATTTATTGACCAGTAAAAAATGCCGAATCCAAGTGATGAATTACCAACATCGGTTGTCCGTGCGATGGTTCCGGAAATAATAGGCTTGAAAAATCCTGCGCCTGTTACCATCAGCAGCAGACTTGCAAAAACCAGCGGGTAATCAGTAAACTGGCTTGTAAGAAAATACCCGGAGCTCATTACAATAAAGGCAAAAAATAAGGTTTTTCTATACCCATAGCGGTCGGCTACCGCTCCTGAAATAATAGGCAGTAAGTATAACAATGGTGTAATGGTACTTTTTATTGCCCCAACACTTTCTTTCGAAAAACCCAGCCCGCCGTCTTTGGTGCTCATCACCAGGTACACCGACAATACCGACATCACGCCATAATATGAACCGCGTTCAAAAAACTCCATTGAAATTACTGTCCAGAAATTTCTTGGAAAACTCCTGAAACCTGATTTTTTTTGTACCTGTTGTTCCATCAATTTTTCGTTAGTTTACAAAAGTAAATAATTGGATAAAAAAATGCCGGAAAACTATAATGACCTATTATTATGGGTTCCCACAGGTTTTTTATGACTTGACCGGGATGAATTTTTCTTTTTCTGTCCCGCATAATTCACAATTGTCTTCAACATCTTTGTTTGAATAGGTGAACCCGCATTTGGGGCATACAAAATATGCTGCAGGCAGCGATTTTTCACTTTTTGCTTTTAAGGCATCCATCGCAGCTTTATACAGGTCCATGTGCTTCTTTTCAGTGTCCATAGCCCAACCAAAAGATTTAACGGCATCGTCTGCTTTATCGGTATTTGCCTGTTCTAAAAAGCCCGGATACATGGCTTCCACCTCGTGTTTTTCTCCGTCGAAAGCAGCCTGAAGATTTTCTAATGTCGTTCCAACAGTATAGGCTTCCGGCTGAACATCAATTTCCCAGCCCATATTTCCTAAAACCGTCCTGTGGTTTTCAGCATGAATGCTTTCCGATTTTGAGGCAGCGCTGAATAAAGCCGCAATATTTGGAAGGTTTTCTTCTTTGGCTTTTTGTGCAAAAGCTGCATATTTGGCTGAGGCGGTGGTTTCCCCCTGCAATGCAGTCTTCAGGTTTTCCGCAGTTTGGTTCACAATTTTAGTGGAGTCTTGTCCTGAAACATTTTCCTGCATTTCGATCATGTTATTATATACAATGGTGCCACCTAACAAACCGGTATATCCAACGGATACTGTTGCTATGAAAAACAAAACAAAAACCAGCCATTTCATCCAGCCTTTATCTTTCTTTTTCCAAACCATATAGATACGGATCAATGAAGCACCAATCATAATATACATCGTGGTTTTTGCGAAAACTTCATGCCGCTCTTTGAGTTCACCAACAGCGCCGGTAAGTTCGGCTGTAAAGAATTCGCCGGTAAGATATCCTGCAACGGCACCTAAGGTTCCGAAAATCATCAGAAAAAATCCGATTTTGGACAGGCAGGGTTCTTTTTTATTAAATAACAGGCTTAAAACATCGGCAAAAAATCCCAGTATGATTAAGGCAACCGGAAAATGCACGATCATCGGGTGGAAGTGGGTTGAGTCAAACATTTTTATATTTTTTAAGGTTATTATTGAATAATTTTCATTTCCGAAATAAGGTTTTTGGAGCCGGCATATTTATCAATGATAAACAGGACATAGCGGATATCCACATTAATGGTCCGTTGTAATTCAGGTTCAAAACAAATATTGCCGCTCATGGCCTCCCAGTTGCCATCGAATGCCAGGCCGATAAGGTTTCCGTTGGCATCCAGCACCGGGCTTCCGGAATTACCTCCGGTAATGTCCGTATTGCTTATAAAATTAACTTGCATTACCCCGTTTTCTGCATAAGGTCCAAAATCTTTATTTTTGTAAAGTTCCTTCATTCGTTGCGGCACCACGAACTCCCAATTGGATGAATCTTCCTTTTGCATCACGCCATCGAGGGTCGTATAATAATTGTAGTGGACGGCATCAGCAGGAAAATAATCCTGAACCTTGCCATAAGTAAGCCGCATGGTCTGATTGGCGTCCGGATAAAATTTTTGTTGAGGCATCATCTCCCGCATTCCTGCCACCAAAAGGCGTTTCCCTTCCGACAACTTTTCGTTTGCCATATTCCATAAATCGTCCGCTTCGAAATACTTATCCGCAAATGCATTTATAAGGATCAGCATAACATCCGATTCAAGGGCTTTTGCATTCGGCGCATCTAAAAAGTTGATTAAACTAACCTGATCGCCAAAAATCGTTTTCGAAAAAAGGTACGCGCTCAATTTGTCAAAATCAAATTTATACTTAGCTGCCAATTTTAAAAAATATGCGGGTTGTTGTTCCTTCGGTACATTTTCGTAATACATTTTCAGCATGGCAGCTGTGATTTTTACATCTGTAGCCTTGTTATAATCTTTATAAAATTTTTCAGCTAAAGATTTCAGCTCGCTGGTTTTTGCCTTCAGCTTGTCTGCGTTTACCGGCTTTTCTTTCAACAATGCCAGCAAGCTGTTAAACCGTCTGGAAAAACTTAATGCTTCGCATCCGTTTATGGATTCTGAAAAATAAATGCGTGCCAGGTTGGTCTTTTGTAATTCCGCATAGGCTTCCTTAATAGAAGGAATCACCTTACCGTATTTTTCATTTCTTGTATTATCAGCCGCAACCCATGTTTCGAACTGCTTTTCAAGTAAGCGTTTCTTATCCGCTACCTTTAGGCGGTTCAGGGCTTTTACCGTTCCAATAAAATTTTTCCAATAGTTCGAGATGGATGCATATTTCGAAGCGTATTTTATGCGGACTTCGGGGCTGGCATCCATGTCTTCGCGCATTATGTCAAGCTTTTTCTCACGGGCTTTGATGCGTGCGGGATAAGACTGATTAACATACATTTCTATTCCGAAAGAGGTCAGATAACGCTCTGTTGTCCCCGGATAGCCAAGTATCATGGTGAAATCACCGTTTTTTACGCCTTTGATGGAAACCGGCAGCGAATGTTTGGGTTTCATCGGAATGTTTTTTTCAGAATACTCAGCCGGCGAGCCGTCAGGGGCTGTATAAACCCTGAACAAAGAGAAATCAGCTTTGTGGCGGGGCCACATCCAGTTGTCGGTATCGGCGCCGAACCTGCCGATGGATGAGGGCGGGGCTCCGACCAACCGGACATCTTTGTAGGTCTGGTATACGATGAGGTAATATTCGTTCCCTTCGAAAAAACTTTTCACAACGGCATCATACCCGGTGCCTTCGGTAGCCTTTTTTTGTATTTCTGCGCTTAGTTTTTCAATTTTTGCGGCACGCATTTTTTCATTGGTTACCGACTTAAGTTCAGATAAAATTTTATCAGTGACATCTTCTATCCGGATCAGAAATTTAACCGTCAGGTCAGGAATGGGTAACTCTTCGCGAAAATTCATGGCCCAAAAACCATCGGTCAGGTAATCTTTTTCCACCGTACTTTTTGATTGAATAGCGCCATAACCGCAATGGTGGTTTGTCAAAATAAGCCCCTGTTCCGAGATAATTTCCCCGGTGCAACCCCGGCCGAAAATTATCACCGCGTCTTTAATACTTGAATTATTAACACTATAGATCTCTTCAGGGGTGAGTTTCAGCCCCATTTTTTGCATATCAACATAATTTAACCGGTCGATAAACATAGGAAGCCACATTCCTTCATCAGCCCGAACATAATTTTGGCCAAGCAGTATAACGATAATGATGATAAGTAACTTTTTCATAAATTTGACGATTATTAGAAACTGTTTTGATATCAATTTCTTAATATTTTGACCACAAAATAACAATTTTTTTAACAACCAGGCATTAGCTATTTTTGTATTTGATTTTCAAACGACTGCATGAAACGACAACAGACGATATTTTTTTTATTAATTTTTTCACTGTTATTGTCATCCTGCAATCGCAATCTGGTTGATCCTTTTATTCCCAAAGATAAAAAATTTGATACCCAGTTTAAATTCAGTAAAAGGCAGAACCGTACTGTAGAAAAACACTCCTCTTTTGCCCGAAGTAAAGGCGGATTTAAAGATTCTTTTGGCTCAGGAAAACGTGGCCATTCTAAAGGAAGTTTCGGTAAAGATTCATTCTCATCGCGTTCTAAGAAAAGTAATTCCGGCGGAAAATTTAGTAATTCCAGGAAAAGAGTAATCAGCAGTTCTTCCCCACACGGTAAAAGGGAACGGGATTCTTTTTCATCACGGAAATCTAAAAGCCGCAGCGCTAATGCTTTTAGTAAATCAAAAGGAAGGGTTGTAAATAAAGGTGGTGGCAAAAATAAAAATGACGATTCTTTTTCTTCCAGATCCGGGAAAAGACAGGCTCAGAACCGTTTCAGCAAAAACAAAGGGCGTGTGGTGAGTTCCGGGTTCAGCCGCAACAGGTCGCAACGGGATAGCTATGGTTTCAAATCGGGAAAGGATCAAAAGCAGAACCGCTTCAGCAAAAGCAAAGGGCGTGTGGTGAGTTCCGGGTTCAGCCGTAACCGGTCACAGCGGGACAGCTATGGTTTTAAATCGGGAAAAGATCAGAAGCAAAATCGCTTCAGCAAAAGCAAAGGGCGTGTGGTGAGTTCGGGATTCAGCCGCAACAGGTCGCAGCGGGATAGTTACGGTTTTAAATCAGGAAAAGATCAAAAGCAAAACCGCTTCAGCAAAAGCAAAGGGCGTGTGGTGAGTTCCGGGTTCAGCCGTAACAGATCGCAACGGGATAGTTATGGTTTTAAATCGGGAAGGGAGCACAAGCAAAACCGTTTCAGCAAGTCAAAAAACCGGGTAATAACAAAAGGTTCAAAGCGCAGCAACCCGTCGAAAGATGCATTTTCATTCAAGTCGCGCAAGTCATGGAAACAGCACCAATACAGTAAATCAAAACATCGTGTTGTCACCAGCGGCATTTTTGGAAAGCGGACAGCCGGTAAAGAGAGCTTCAGCAGCAAACGTTCCAATGTTTCCGGATTATTCCGTTTTAGCAAAAAGAAAAACCGTGTGGTGTCAAAAGGGAAGTTCTTTGTTTTTGGAACTAAACAACGTGACCGGGAAAGCGGCTCATTCAGGACAAAACACAAGGATTTTTCAGGGCAATTTAAATTTAATGCCAAGAAACGGAAAGTTACCAAAAAACAAATGGTGTTTAGCGGTGTCAAACGCCTTCGCAGTTCCGACAGTTTTGTTGTTAAAGTTAAAAAACGACCCGGTGCTTTTGGTTTTAATAAAAAGAAAAAACGTGTGTCGCCAACACTCTCCCTGATCAAGCGAAAAGATATTGATGCCGGGACTTTTGGACATGGAAAAAGATCCTCCTTTTCAAAACAATATGTTTTCGATAAGAAAAGCAAAAAGGTGAAAAAACGCGACGGCATATGGTGGGATTTAAACCAAAGTTTTAAAAAGAAGAAACACAAAAAGAAAGGGATGGAGCTTGAGCTGTTTGACCCGAAAATGAAAAGACGGATGCATCTGGGCACCTAATTAATGTTATTTTTGCAACAGGAGAATTTTATGATATTAGTTACAGGCGGAACGGGTTTTCTGGGAGCACATCTGCTGCTGGAGTTATGCGAACAGGTAAAAAAGGTCAGGGCGCTGAAAAGGCCGTCTTCTGATGTGGATTTTATCAGAATTGTTTTTACTTTTTATGGTAAGGGCGCTTTGTATGAACGCATCGAATGGGTCGATGGTGATATTTGTGATATTCATTCATTAATAACCGCCATGCAGGATGTGGACCTTGTTTACCATTGCGCGGCAACAGTCACTTTTTCTGATAAAGATTCAAAAAAACTGATGAAAAATAATGTGCAGGGCACCGCAAATATCGTGGATGCCGCACTCGAATCCGGGGTCAGAAAATTGTGCCACGTGAGCTCTATTGCGGTGCTTGGCAAAGCTGAGGTCATGAGTGATGATACATTATGGGATGCCCGTGAAAAGCACTCGAAATATGCTGAAAGCAAATATCAGGCTGAACTTGAGGTGTGGCGCGGCGTTGCCGAAGGCCTTGATGCTTTTGTCATACGCCCGTCGGTAATTTTGGGCCCCTGGAAACAAACAAACGGGATCAGTGTATTGTTCAGGAAAATTGAAAACGGATTGCCCTATTATGCGCCCGGAGCAACCGCATATGTTGATGTACGGGATGTGGCCAGGGCAATGACCGGATTAATGGAAAGCCATGTGAAAAACGACGGGTTCATTGCTTCTGCTGAAAACCTCAGCTATCAGCAGTTTTTTAACATGGTTGCAGAAACGCTGGGCAAACCGGCTCCCGGACGCTGTGCGGGCAGGTTTATGACCGGGATGGCCTGGAGGTTTTTTGCCATAAAAGATTTTTTTACCGGGAAAGACTCCGGCTTCAATAAAACAACAGCCGCGATCTCAAGGTCAATTTCAAAATATTCAAATAATAAATTAACTGAAACGTTATCATTTTCATATATTCCAATAAAGGAGTCGTTATTCAATATCTATAGGTTTAATCAATTTTTATCCGATAAAAATCATGAAAAGAATAATTAGTTTGTTTTTTGTGCCGTTAATCCTCGGCTTTATGCTCGTATCGTGCAACAATTCAAATAAAAAGCCTGTTGCCGGTGATAAGGAAAACAAAGCTTCGGGGGCAAAAGTAACGGTTCCTGTTTTCAATGAAGATTCTGCATATAATTATGTAAAAGCTCAGACGGATTTTGGCCCGAGAGTCAATAATACAGCAGCTCACGAAAAGTGCGCTGCCTGGCTCGAGCAAAAATTGAAAAGCTATACAAAAGACGTAACCATTCAGAAAGCAAAGGTCAGGGCCTATAATGGTACATCGTTGAACATGAAAAACATCATTGCTTCTTTTAATCCGGATGCGCCGGGAAGAATTATGTTGTGTTCGCATTGGGACTCGCGGCCATATGCTGATTGGGATGAAGACAAAAGTAAAAACAGGACCCCGATTGATGGCGCAAATGACGGCGCCAGCGGCGTGGGCGTGCTAATAGAAATCGCAAGAATTATCAGCCAGAATAAAATTAATATGGGTCTGGACATCATCTTTTTTGATGCCGAAGATTATGGTGAACCACAGGATGATAATAAAAAATATAATGAAGATAACTGGGGGCTGGGCTCTCAATATTGGGCGAAAAACCCGCATGTGCCGAATTATAAAGCCCATTATGGAATTTTGCTCGACATGGTTGGCGTTGAAAATGCAAATTATACAAAAGAAGGCTTTTCAATGGAATATGCTCCCGATGTGATGAATAAAGTCTGGGATGCAGCCGCACGTATTGGTTACGGTGGAAATTTTTCAAATGCACAAACCAATCCCATCACGGACGACCATTATTATGTGAACAAAATCAGCGGTATCCCAACCATTGATATTATCCATTACGACAGTCAGACAAGCAGCGGCTTCTATAAAAACTGGCACACCACCAACGACAACATCGAAAATGTAGATAAAAGATCCCTGAAAGCTGTCGGGCAGACCTTGCTGACCGTAATTTACGAAGAATCGGGAACGATCAGTCAGAAGTAGGTTTCAGGCAGCGAAGGTATAGTTGTATGGTGTTTTCCAAGCCGAGATACAACGCATCGCAGATGAGCGCATGGCCAATAGAAACCTCGAGTAATCCCGGAATGTTTTCTGCAAAATAACGCAGGTTGTCCAGGTTAAGGTCATGGCCGGCATTAATTCCGAGTCCCAGCTCCTGTGCCTTTTTAGCAGCTTTTGCATAAGCCAGAATGGCATTTTCTCTGCCTGCATGATAGTTCTTTGCGTAGTTTTCGGTGTACAGCTCTATACGGTCGGTACCGGTTTCAAAGGCGTGTTCGATCATTTTTTCATCAGGATCGATGAAGATGGAAGTCCGGATACCTTGTTTTTTAAAAACAGCAATGATTTCCTTTAAAAACGCTGAATGTTTGATGGTGTCCCAGCCTGCATTGGAGGTAATGGCATCAGGTGCGTCCGGGACAAGGGTTACCTGGGCGGGTTTGACATCCAGGACGAGGTTGATAAAAGATTCTATCGGGTTACCTTCAATATTAAACTCGGTTTTTATGTGTTTTTTAAGCTCATACACATCGGCATACCTTATATGGCGCTGGTCGGGCCTGGGATGTACGGTTATCCCTTCAGCCCCGAAACGTTCACAATCCAGCGCTACTTTTAAAAGATCCGGCAAATTTCCGCCACGGGCATTGCGAAGCGTGGCAATTTTATTTATATTTACACTCAGTTTGGTCATAATTCTTATTTAAAGGGCAAAGTTAAAAATTAGTATGTTTGTAAAAAATATTTTATCACTGAAAGTATCATGTTAGCCAAAGACCTTTTAACCGATGCCATAATTCCTGTGCTCACATCCGATACTGCGAGTTATGCGCTCAAACTTATGGAAGATCAGAAAATTTGTCATTTACCGATCGTAAACAATGTCGAATTTTTGGGACTGATCTCCGAAAATGATATTTACGCATTTAACAAACCAGAAGAGTCTGTCGGCAGCCATAAACTTTCGGCCACCAATGCTTTCGTATACCAACACCAGCATATCTATGAAATCATTTCATTGGCTGGGGAGCTGAACCTTTCGATAATCCCAGTGGTTGATGATAAAAACCGGTATCTGGGTTCAATCACTTTGCCCAACCTTCTTGAAAAATATTCACAAGCGGCATCAATTCAGAATCCTGGTGGGATTATCATTATTGAACGAAACCAGAATGATTATTCTCTTGAGGAAATAGCCAGGATCGTGGAGGCCAATGATGCGAAAATCCTGAATTGTTACGTCAGCAGCTTCCCCGATTCGATGAAAATTGAAGTAACCATAAAAATTAATAAAATGAATATTTTCCCGGTCCTGCAAACTTTTGAACGATATTCCTACGTCGTTCTTGCAAGCTTTACGGAAACTGATTATAAAAACGACTTGCAGGACCGTTATGATTCCCTTATGAATTATCTGAATATTTAATCAACATTATTATGCGGATAGCCCTTTTTGCCATAAACTTTTCTGAGGAGTTGGAAGCCTATTATATTGAGCTGCTTGGGAAACTGAAATATCATAAGTTTGAAATTTGCATATACGAACCCTTTCATAGGAAACTTCTTGAAAACCATTTAATAAACCCTGAAATAAAACCTTTTAACACGTTTGATGAGATAAAAGGAACTATAGATTTTCTTTTTAGCATTGGTGGTGACGGAACCTTGCTTAAAACCGTATCGCTGGTAAAGGATTCAGGAATCCCGATTTTGGGATTTAATACCGGACGGCTTGGATTTTTATCAAGCATATCCAGAGATGAGATAAGCGAAGCAATTGAATGTATCAGGGAACAGAAATTTCATATTCAGAAACGTTCCCTCATCAGATTAAATAAGCCCGGGAACTTATTTGGTGAACATAACTTTGCCCTTAACGAAATTACGGTACATAAAAGGGATTCAAATTCCATGATTACTATTCAGGCCTATGTAAATGGCGTATTTTTAAATTCATATTGGGCCGATGGATTGATTATTTCCACACCCACGGGCTCAACAGCATATTCCATGAGTTGTGGAGGCCCGATTATGGCCCCGGATTCAAATACTTTTATTTTAACACCAATTTCCACTCATAATCTTACTGTCCGGCCGGTTGTCATTCCCGACAATGCGGTGATAAAACTAAAAGTGGAAGGTCGGATAGAAAATTATCTGGTGGCACTCGATTCGAACAGTTCAGTGATCAGTTCAGATATTGAACTGGAGATAAAAAAAGAAGCTTTTTATTTGAACCTTGTCGAACTGGATTCGAAAACTTTTTTTTCGACCATCAGAGAGAAGCTTATGTGGGGCTGGGATAAAAGAAATTAAGCAATTTTTTGTTTATTAAAGTTGTTATTTTTGTTACTTTCAGAAAATTTTATACTTTTGTAAGTTCAGTAATTTGTAACATAATGAAAATGAAAAAGATATTTGTTTTTTTATTGTTATTGGCCTTTGTTGTTACGTCTTCCTCGGCACAAAACAGAAGAAAGTACCGTAAAAAAAACTGGAAAGAAGACATGCACAAAGTATATATTGCGGTGGGCGCTACAGATTTTGTTGGTGAGCTTGGAGGGGCAAATAAAATCGGATCAACATCTTTTAGTTTGCGGGACTTTGACATAAAAGCCGTCAGGCCGGCAGTCAGGATAGGTTATATTTACAGGTTCTCAGAATATTTCGCATGGCGTTCTTCGTTTGATTATTTATGGCTCAGCGGAAACGATAAATACACCACTGAAATGTTCCGGCACAACAGGAACCTTAATTTCAGGACTGCAACTTACGGATTAAGTTCCTCACTGGTTTTTCTCTATGAAATCAAGCAAAAAGGGCATCATTACAATCTTCGCGGCGTGAGGGGCTGGCGTTGGTGGGCCGTAACGCCTTATGTTCAGGCGGGTATCGGTGGTTTATATTTTAATTCCAAAGGTAATTTAAATGGTTCCTGGTATCCCCTAAAACCTCTTTGTACCGAGGGTCAGGGAATTGTTCCCACCCGTAAAAAATATTCGTCTGTTCAGTTCGTCGTTCCACTGGGAGTAGGGATCAGGTTTAAAATTGGCCAGCAATGGGAGATTGGGTTAGAATACGATCAGACAATTACTTTTACTGATTATCTTGATGATGTCAGTACAACATATTTTGACGAACAAGCGTTATTGGAGAATAAAGGCGAACTCGCAGTAGCTATGGCAAATCCAGCATTAGATAAAACACCCGGTGTTGGCTTATACAGCAGCACAAGGCCCGGACAGCAAAGAGGAGATCCCAGGGATAATGACCATTTCATTAGTCTGAATCTTACAGTTTACTATACGATAAATAAAGGGTATGTTCCAAAATTAAGATTTTAATATCAGATGCAAAAGAAGTTGTTGATTGGTTTGTTGTTGTCTTTTCTCACTTACGGGTTAAGTGCTCAGGATTTTTACCGGTCTGAAGTTGGGGTTTTTCTAGGTGGGTCCTACTATGTAGGTGATCTCAATCCATCAAAACATTTTTTAAAAACCAAATTTGCCGGAGGCCTGGTTTACCGTTATAACATTACTCCCAGGTGGGCACTAAAGGTAAACGCCTTATTGGGCGGGCTGGAAGGAAGCGATGCTGTTTCAAAAGCCAACGTTGAACGAAATCTAAGTTTTAAATCCTATATTTTTGAATTTTCTCCACAAGTTGAATTTAATTTTTTGCAATATATTACTGGAGATAAAAAACATTTTATTTCTCCGTATATTTTTGTTGGAGTATCCTTATTTAATTTTAATCCTAAAGCAGAATTTGATGGCACCTGGTATCCGTTACAGTCTTTAGGTACCGAAGGGCAGGGTACTACCATTCCTGATACCAAGAAACCCTATGCGTTAACAACCGTTGCAATTCCTTTTGGCGTGGGGCTAAAAGTCTCCCCGCATAAAGCAATCAGCCTCGGTTTGGAATGGGGCATCAGAAAGACCTTTACGGATTATATTGACGATGTGAGCGATACTTATGTGACCGATCCTACCACACTGGAAGCGGAAAACGGGCCCATAGCCTATGCACTGGCTGACCGTTCACTCACCGGAACTCCTAATGATCATAAAGGCTTGGCACGCGGAAACTCAAAGACAAAAGACTGGTTTGTTTATACCGGTGTCACGGTTGCGGTCCGCATCAAGCCCAAACATCAACGATGTGACGCCTACAAACAACACCCGAAAATTAAAATAAAGTACAAGGATTAATTTATTCGGTTCCAATAAATCTGCATGAAAGAAAAGATTAATCCTGAAAAATTGCCCAAGCATATTGCTGTTATTATGGATGGAAACGGACGCTGGGCAGAAAAAAGAGGCGCGCTGCGAGTTTTTGGCCACGAACACGGCGTATTGGCCGTCAGGGAAACTGTGGAGGCCGCAGCCGAATTAGGTGTTAAATACCTTACCTTATACGCATTTTCTACCGAGAACTGGAATAGGCCCAAATATGAGGTCGATGCCCTGATGCAACTTTTGGTAAAAACAATAAATAATGAGACCAAAACACTAATTCAAAACAATATCCGTTTATTAGCCATTGGAGATTTAAAAAGCCTTCAGAAAGATTGCTACCAGGAACTTATGAATACCATCAATGTAACAGCTAATAACGGGGGAATGACCTTAATACTTGCACTTAGCTATAGTTCAAAGTGGGAAATTACGGAAGCTGTAAAGAAAATTGCCCTGCAAGTGAAAAACAATGAATTAAAGCCGGATGATATTGATCAGGACCTTATTTCTTCAACACTCTCAACACAGGGAATTCCTGATCCCGAATTGCTGATCAGAACAAGCGGCGAATATCGTATCAGTAATTTTTTACTTTGGCAAATGGCTTATACCGAGTTGTATTTTTCCAAGGTTTTATGGCCTGATTTCAGAAAGAAAGATCTTTATAAAGCTATCATAGATTTCCAAAACAGAGAACGAAGGTTTGGTATGACAAGCGAGCAAATTAAATTACAATGATGTTAAAAAACTTATATAAACTATTTTTACTTTTTATTATCAGCATACCCTTACAAGGCCAGGTATTATTGGATGAAAAAGGAAATATCGATTATACTAATCCTAAGGAGTACGAAATACAAAAAATAGTTTTCAGCGGGGTACAATATACCGATACCAATATCTGCAAATTACTAACCGGTTTATATGAAGGCCAAACCCTGATGATACCCGGTGAGAAAACAGCTTTGGCCGTTCAAAACCTTTGGAAACAAGGCTTATTTGATGATGTCAAATTGTATGCGTCCAAAATTGAAGAAAACAAAATCTGGCTTAAAATCCAATTAAAAGAGCATCCACGCCTGGCTGCCTCACCGCTGTTTTCGGCAAATGTAAAAAAATCTGAAGTTGATGACCTGCGGGAAAAAATCAATCTTTCAAAAGGAGACGTTATCACCCGCAATGTAATTTTAAGATCTGAAAATTTAATAAAAACATACTATTACGATAAGGGATATTACAACGCAGAAGTTAATATCAAAGAGGTTATCGATACTACATCCGGCAAATATTCTACAAAACTAAATATCGAAATAACCAGGAATAAGAAAGTTAAAATCAGGAAGATAAACATCTCGGGCAACGACCATGTGTCAGATTTCAAATTGAAGCGCCTGATGAAGAAAACCAAGGAAAAGAGCATTTTTAATCCTTTTATGGGCTGCGATACCCTGCTTTTTCAATCAGTCAAAAAATTGTTTGTCCGCGACAGCATTAGTATCGAAGAAAATTTTTTGAATTATATATCTGATCGTGTCAACGTAAGAATTTTTAAGTCTGCAAAATTTTTAAAAGAAGAGTATAATAAAGACAAGCTCGCCATTATTGATAAATACAATGAACTGGGCTATCGTGATTCAAAGATCCTGCACGACACCGTCGTCCGTTCAGGCGAAAATACGGTGGATATTAATATAGATTTGAAAGAAGGGAAAAAATATTATTTCCGAAAAATTACCTGGGTTGGTAATACCATATATTCAGAACGTGAATTAAATTCGATACTTAAAATAAGCAAAGGGGATGTTTATAACCAGAAAGAACTTGAAACAAATCTAAGCTATAATCCAAATGGTTTTGATGTCTATTCCTTATATGTGGATAATGGATATCTTTTCTTCAGTGCCACCCCTGTTGAAACAGCCATAGAAAATGATTCTATTGACCTGGAGATCCGGATAATTGAAGGAAAACAAGCCTACATCAACAAAGTAACCATCCGCGGAAACACAAAAACCAGGGACCATGTGGTCATCAGGGAAATACGTTCAAAACCGGGTCAGTTATTTAATCGGTCGGACATCATCCGTACAACCCGTGAACTGGCGCAATTAAAATATTTTAATGCTGAAAAAATTATCCCCGACATTATTCCCAATCCGGCAGATGGCACCGTTGATATTGAATATTCCGTTGAAGAAACTTCGTCCGACCAGCTGGAACTTTCAGGTGGCTGGGGTATGGGGCGGCTTATAGGAACGCTCGGTGTTTCCTTTAACAACTTTTCCACCAAGAACTTTTTTAAGAAATCCGCCTGGTCTCCCTTGCCTTCCGGTGATGGACAAAAACTCAGTGTGCGTGGCCAGACTAACGGAAAATATTACCAGGCTTATAACGCTTCTTTTACCGAACCATGGCTTGGCGGGCGTAAACCTCTTGCATTCAGCGTTTCGGTATATTATTCCTCACAGACCAACGGCCTGGCAAAAAGTGATTCAAACCGGCAGTCGATAGGTATTTTAGGCGCATCAGTTGGCCTGGGTTCACGCCTGAAATGGCCTGATGATTATTTTACTTTGTATAACGAGATCAGTTACAGAAACTATAAATTAAAAAACTATTATTCAACCTTTAATTTTACGGATGGTTCGTCTAACAACCTCAATTATTCCCTGACATTGTCACGAAATTCTATTGATGCTCCAATTTACCCGCGCTCAGGATCAGAAATATCCCTGATGATGCAACTCACACCGCCGTATTCT
Organism: Bacteroidales bacterium; assembly: GCA_035354195.1. Taxonomy (GTDB): domain Bacteria; phylum Bacteroidota; class Bacteroidia; order Bacteroidales; family CAIWKO01; genus CAIWKO01. Next base: position 51,168 of record DAOQAT010000005.1, read on the forward strand.
TTATTTAATAATAAGGATTACTCGAAACTTGAAGATGTAGATAAATACAAGTGGATTGAATATCACAAGTGGAAGCTTACTGCATCGGTTTATACAAAATTGGCAGGGAATTTGGTATTGAGCGTCCGCACCAAATTTGGATTCCTTGGTTCATACAACAAAAAAATCGGAGTACCGCCCTTTGAACGTTTTTATTTAGGAGGTGATGGATTATCAGGTTTCTCGCTTGACGGAAGAGAACTGATAGCGCTGAGAGGATATACCAATAATTCGCTCACCCCACGAAATGACGATGGTTATATCGGCGGATCGATCTTTGACAAATTTACCGTTGAACTGCGTTACCCGATTTCCTTAAATCCTATGGCCACAGTTTATGTACTTGGATTTGCGGAAGCCGGTAATGCCTGGGAAAAATGGAAAGACTTTAATCCGTTTGACACCTACCGGTCAGCCGGTGTCGGTGTCAGGGTCTTTTTACCTATGTTCGGAATTCTTGGACTAGACTGGGGTTATGGCTTTGACAATATTCCCGGCGTGGGAAAAGGAGGGAGCCAGTTCCATTTTTCAATTAACCAATCTATTGATTAAAAAACCCATTAAAATTGGAGGACATCATGAAAAAGTTACTAGTGTTATTATTTGCAGTTTTTGCAATTTCATTTAGCTCAAATGCCCAGAAGTTTGCATTTGTTGATTCTGAATATATTCTTGAAAATATGTCGGAATACCGCGATGCGCAAGATCTGCTCGATAAACTCTCACTTGATTGGCAGAAAGAAATTGAAGCCAAATTCGCTGAAATCGATAAAATGTACAAGGATTATCAGGCTGATGCTGTGTTATTGCCCGAAGACATAAAGAAAAAGCGCCAGGATGAGATTGTCGCCAAAGAAAAGGAAGCAAAGGACCTTCAGAAAAAAAGGTTTGGCAAAGACGGCGACTTATTTAAAAAACGCCAGGAACTTATCAAACCTATTCAGGATAAGGTTTATGATGCCGTTGAAAGTATTGCCAATGCAAGCGGTTTAGCCGTAGTATTTGATAAATCAGGAAGTACGACCATGCTTTACGCAAATTCAAAGAACGACCGCAGTGACGAAGTACTCGAAAAGCTTGGATATAAACCCGGAGCCATTAAAACAAATGATGGTAAGGGTGACAAAGACGAAGAATAATTAATCGTAATTTAAAAAACATTACCTTTGCACGCAATTAAAAATTATTAATAAATATTGAATATGAAAAATCTGACAAAAATTGTTATTATTGTTTTCTTAGTTGGTTTTACCACTGTTTCATTTGCCCAGAAAAAACAAAAGTTCGGACATATTGATTCCAATGAATTATTAAAGCTTATGCCCGGAAGAGATTCTGCCATGAACAAAATAACAGATTATGCCAAGACATTGGAAAACCAGTTAAAAGGCATGCAAAGCGAACTGGAAACCAAATATCAGACGTATCTTGCCAATGAAGCAAATATGACTGAACTGATCAAGCAGACCCAGCAGAAAGAACTTCAGGATATTCAGGCCCGTATCGAAGCTTTTCAAACATCCGCTCAGGACGAATTGGAAAAAAAGCAGAATGAACTTTTAAAACCAATTATTGACAAGGCAAAAGCTGCTATTGAAAAAGTTGGAAGAGACAATCAGTACACGTATATTTTTGACGCAGGAATTGGAGTTCTTCTTTATTCTGATCCTACCGAAGATATCCTTCCTATGGTTAAAAAAGAACTTGGGCTAAATTAATTGCCAATTTTCATTCATAAAAAAATCAAAAATTCCTATCGGAGTTTTTGATTTTTTTATTTAGAGGCGAATATGACATTTTGAATTATATAAAAATACAAATGAAAATAAAGACTAATTTATTCTGGATTTTTTTTCTGGCAGCTTTTATTTCAGGAATAATTCCTTTACAGGCGCAAGTAAAAAAACAAGTCAGCATCAGCGGTGTTGTTAAAAATAATACGTTTAAAACAGCTTCACTGTATCAGGTTGGCAAGGACCCCCTTTTGATCACAGAAGCTCCGATTGGGGCGGATAATAAATTTTCAATTACTGTCGAAATTGCAAAAACAGATATCTATAAGCTTCAGTTTGATAACAACAATTTTGTAATGATGATATTACAACCCGGCGAAAAGGTTGATATTTCCATAGATGCAAAAGATTTTTTAAAACAGCTTGTCATCAAAGGTTCGGAAGGCACATCGGATATTTACCGGAATCAAAATATATTGATGGCGGGAAAAACAAAACTGGACAGCATTAGCAATTTGTCATACAAAGAGATGGCAAATCCCAAATACGACTCATTGCTAAAGGTTTATACCCTGAGCTATGATAAAGTAAAAACAGACCGGGACAATGCACTGAAAGCGTTTATGTTAAAAAAGCCCAATTCATTAGCCATATTGTTCTTATCCGAAGCTTTGCCCATTGATGCTAATTATGATATTTATTCAAAGATCGATTCTTCCTTGTTTGCGGCATATCCTGATAATTTTTATGTGCTCAATCTTCACAACCAGATTATGGTTGGTAAAGCTACCGCGATAGGCGCTGTGGCGCCTGATTTTATTTTGCAGGATACCAGCGGAAATAATATCAGCCTGAGTTCATTTTTTGGGAAATATGTGTTGATAGATTTCTGGGCGGCATGGTGCGGGCCTTGCCGGAAAGAAATGCCCAATATGGTAAAATTGTATGCCGATTTTAAAGGTAAAAACTTTGAAATTTTAGGAATATCCCTTGATAAAACACGGGATAAATGGGTAGGAGCTATTAAATCAGAGAATATGACATGGCCCCAGGTCAGCGATTTAAAATTCTGGCAGTCTGAAGTGGCTGCCATATATGGGGTTAAGGCAATTCCTTATACAATTTTGCTCGATAAGGAGGGAAAAATTATTGCAAAAAACCTCCGTGGCGAGGAACTCTATAATAAAGTTGCAAGCCTTTTAAAATAACTTTGTGGCAGGTTATTCGGCAGATATCATCACTAAAACTATAGATTTTGTAAAGTCAAAATCTGAAGGAGAATCTTCAGGCCATGACTGGTGGCACATTTACCGGGTGCACAAACTGGCAGTTTATCTGGCAAAAAAAGAAAACGCCGATTTATTTATTGTTGAACTTGCTTCCTTATTGCACGATCTGGATGATTGGAAATTCAACGATCCTGATTCCCGTCAGGCGGTAGCCTGGATGCAGCAAAGCCATCTGGATAAGGTTACCATTGAAAAAGTCAGCGATGTTATTGCTAAGGTATCCTTTAAAGGGGCAGGGGAGGCAAACAAAGCCGATACGATTGAAGCACAGGTTGTGCAGGATGCCGACAGGCTTGATGCTATTGGCGCCATTGGGATTGCACGTGCATTTGCCTATGGCGGATATAAGAACCGGGAAATTTTTCAACCGGATATTGCACCTGAGTTACATGATAATTTTGATGCATATCAGAAAAACCAATCACATACCATCAACCATTTTTACGAAAAATTACTCTTATTGAAAGACAGGCTGAATACGGCCTCGGCGAAAAAACTGGCGGAAAGGCGGCATCAGTTCCTTGAAGATTTTTTATCCGAATTTCATTTCGAATGGAACTTCAATGAATTTTCCGGGGATCAGAAATAGTAGAAAAACGAGTACATCAACCTGACATTTGATACGGGTTTCACATCTTTTACCTCGCCCAGGCTATTGATGCTGTTTCCATAACCAGCCACCGTATAATCGCCTTCAAGTCCCATTTTAACCTTACCGGAAATAAAAATAAATCTCGGAGAGATCCGGTAAACGTAAGAAATATTCCATCCGCGTGCAAAATAGGATTTCTCGTTGGTCCAGTCCAGGATGTTCTGGAATGAGCCGAAATTTTTGGTATATCCGCCTAAAATCCCAAACCTGAATTTTGGGCCATTGGTAGTAAAATCCAGCCATCCTGAAAATGTATTCAGCGGCGTGTAACTGAAATCCCCGCGGGCAATCGTCATGCTGTCTGTGGTATATTTATATGCATAACCGCCCAGCATGGTATGGCTGTACAAATCCTGGCCATAAACTCCTGAAAGTTTAAAAGTAACTTTGGGGCAGCGGTATTTAAAAACCAGGGAGAATGCATAAGCGTTCAGGCTGCTGTTAGTCGTGAAATTGCTGTCGGTAACCAGCCTTGGGACGATCACTTTGTAATCGGCGCTTCCTCCAATGAATAGTTCACGGGTTTGGTCTTCATTGAAATGCTGATATGAGATGCGGAGGTTCATATCGGGCAGGGCCGCATTACGCAACGCATCGGAACCGCCCCATTCAGCAAATTCGCGCTGAGACATAACGGAAAGAATAAATTTAAAGTTCTGCAATTTTTGAACAACCTTAATTTGCGGGTTTCTTGAAAACGGTTGAAAAGGGCAACCGGTATTTACGGCCATGATCTCCGGGAAACACTCTTCGAAAAACATGCCGTGCCAGGTCTGGCCTATTACCAGATCTGTAGTTGCCCAGGAGAGCTTCGCGAAGGCATGCCTCAGGCGAAAACAATTAATACTGGCATCCGTGGTGCCATAAAATTCTCCTTCAATAACTCCCGACGTTTTTGCGCCGAAAGCATCAGGGCCGAAAATATCACCACGCAAACGTGTCTGAATAGACAGGATGTTGAACGTTGTCTTTGCATTAATATCATTACTGTCAGCATCATACCTGATGTTTTCGGGGTAAAGGTAAAAGTGGCCTTCGCGGATACCTACGGTCTTGCGGGAATCGTAGAAAAAGTCATTTTTCACATACCCGGAAAATTTTATCCCGAAATTATTCTGTTGTTCCTGTGCAAGGCTCAATACAGGGATAAGTATGAATAATAAGAGGGTAAATCTTTTCATAAAATAGATGTTTTGTTAATAATATTTAATCGGCTAAAAACAATAAGCAAATTTTGAAAGTTGTCAGTATGGCAAACTATAAACTTATTAAAATAAAACACTTAAAATACGTTATACTCTGTTTTTTACAAAAAGGTTCAATTAAACCGGGAAAATTGATTGGTTTTGCCCAAATGAACGAATTTGACCGGCATGTTATTTCAAATATTTCAGCATCTTCACCAGTTGCTCACCCCTTCCGATTTTATATCCGGAAGAATAGTCGAGAATGTTGCCGTTTTTATCAATAACGAGAAAGACAGGATAGTTTTCATTGAACGTGAAATTCAGGTTTTTTTCTGCCTGCGGGAGGAGGTTGTTTTTATCAATGCCAAACACCGATTGTGCCGGCAGGTCCGGAAAACTTTTTTTATCGAAACGATCACTTGATTTTTCTTTTGGTAATAAAAACAGGATTCCGCCGTTCCATTTTTCAAACGCCTCTTTTAATTGCCTGAAATCGGACAGCGTATGTTTGGTTGGTTCACGGTCCGGATCCAACCAGCCAATGATGATGCCTTTATCACTAATGTAATTTTCAAGTGTAGCCGTTTTTTTATCCGCTGAATTTTGAAATGTGGCGGTGAGTGGCATATTGCCAAGGCTTTTGGGTTGCTCTTCCGTTTGCAAAAATTGAAGCTGTATCTTTTTGGGTTCTCTTACGCCCAGGCTGAAAAACTGAATGTGGGTATTAACGGCGCCATCGTTGTTTCGCAGCCCGGTAACGATCATGTAATTACCGGCATCCAGCGAAAGGGTAGCAGGAAAATCATTGAACACGCTGCTTTCTTCATAATCAAGGGAGCGGTATACACCTTCATCAAAGCGGGCTATGGTAAAATGTGTGTAATAAACGGGTTTGAAGTCAATAGCTGTGGTGTCAACCGTTAGCGTCAGCTCCCCTTTTGGCGTATTGACAATATTATTTTGTTCAAAATGCACCTCGTTCCATTGATTGTTTGCTACATATTCAGGGAGTTTGGTGGCAGGATTGACCTGGGCTGGAATACCAAAACTACGGCAGAGCGCCACAAAATAAATATCGCGGGATGCGGCATCAGCGTTTTTCAACTGATGCGTTCCTGCCGGTGTAAGTGGATTGCGCGAGTAATTGGCGGTGGCAGAAACTGAAATGTTTTTTGTAACATATGTAACCAGTTGTGTGGGATCTTTTTGGAAATTTTGAATAGTGTTTTTGTCGAATTCCTTCTGAAAAAAACTTTTATAATCCGACAGGATTTCACCGGCTATTCGTGGATTCAGGACATATTTGAAAAAGTAATCCGGAGAAATGTTGTTATCTTTTACAAATTGGAAATTGGATTTTTTGAGGTGAGCGATTAAGATATCGCCGGGAGTATCCCGCAGGTCTTTTTGTGAAATATTCGAAAGAATCTGGTACATGTCGGTTTTGTTGATAGCAGCACCCACCCGGATGAATTTTGAAATTTCTGCCCAGTTGCCCCGGCTTTGTTTCAGGTACGTCCATACTGAATCGCAACTTAGGCCTGCGTTTTTTGCAATTGAACATGCGGCCAGGGAGTCGATAAATGTGGACTCATATTCAGCCCTGATGTTGTCTTCGTTCTGCAGGCGTTTTTCGTTTTCTTTTTTTCCATTTTCATCCGGGACTTTCGGCTGACGGGGCACAGGAGGTACAAACGTCAGGTCCAGGGATCCGTCTTCCATTGCGGTTTTATTTAGTATAACAATTGCCGTATCAATTTTCTCGACGGTGATTTTTTCAAATCCGAACCTGTTGCCTGAATAGGCCCAAATCAGCAGGTCTCCCAAGCCTGTTGTTAAGAAGGTGAGGCCATTTTTATCGGAAATTTTTTTAGCCAGCGGATAAAACTCGGCATAATTATATAACTGATATTCCACGGAAGCATTTTCTATTGGGTTTAAGTCAGCATCAACAGTTTTTACAAATACTTTTTTTGACGGCGCATAGTTTTCAATAAGGTTTACCTGGGTATAAATATCCGTGCTTTTCAGCGGTTCTTCTCCCGAAGTATAATTTCCGTAAACAGTGGTATTGCAAAGCATTGCCCTGAGAACCGGCGCTGCAAACCAGGCAATATCCAGATCCGGTTCGGGTTCGCAGGCCCCCAGAAAATGCCATTTGCCATCAATCCAAACTTCAACCCAGGCGTGATTGTCGTCGCAGTGGGCCCAACGGGGTGTGTACACCTGGCGGGCAGGAATCCCAACAGCCCGGAACGCTGTAACGGCAAGTGTTGATTCTTCGCCGCAGCGGCCGTAAGCGGTTTTTACCGTGCTTAAGGGAGCGCTGGTTCGTCCGTCGGTAGGCCTGTAGGAAACTTTTTCGTGGCACCAGTGGTTGACTTCAAGGGCGGCATCATGCATAGAAAGGTTTATAATGCGGTCTTTCAGCTCATAAAAAAACACTTTTCTGGCGGAATCAAGGTTTTCATTATTGATTCGATATGGTAATACAAAGTGCCTGAAAATGTTCTCCGGTATACCTTTTCCCCAGGAGAACGTTTCTTTTGCCATCAGGGATATCCGTACCTGTTCAAGAAAAAAACTGCCGTCGTAATCAGCCAGGTCGCTTAAAGGCATATAGGCGTATAAGAATTTGAGCGCTTCTTCTTCTTCAAGCGACAACCCGCTGTTGAAGATGCTATACAGTTTTTCTGCTCTCCCAGGAGTGAGTTTTTTTTGTTTTTCAAAATCTTTTTCAACCTGCTTTCTGTAGGCGGTATCATTGATAAAATGTGTCGTCCGGTTTTGAGCAGAAACCAGCTGGATAAAGAGCAATGCGACGATTGTTACGAATATTTTTTTTTGCATAATTCTAAATTTGTTTTATGGCAGCCACCATTTTTTTTACAACCGCAACATCTGTCACGGTATTTTGATAATTGGATGTAAAAGCTACATTGTTGAAATGCGGATTCATGTTGCTTTGCATGACGGCAGAACAAGAGGCGTGAACCTCGTTAACACCGGTCTGAAGGATTATTTCCGTTACGTTTTCAGGTGTAATTCCGCCTCCGGCCATGATGGAAATTCTGTTTTCCGCCAATTTAACCAGCCTTTTCAATAGTGCTTTTCCATCGGCGGCTTTTTCTGAAAGGCCTGATGTCAGTATGCGTTGAGCGCCTGTTTTTATCACATCTTCCAGCGCTGTGCTATAATCTGCAACCCGGTCGAAAGCCCTGTGGAATGTTGTATGCATTGGTTTTGCAATATTCACAAGTGCTGCACAACGCTCAACATCTATTTCTGCGGATGGATTTAAAATTCCAAAAACCACTCCGGCGGCACCGCTGTCTTTTGCATAAAGGATATCTTCCTTCATTACTTCAAACTCATATTTGCTGTATAAAAAATCACCACCGCGCGGGCGGATCAAAACAAATACTGGTATTGTAAGGTTTTGAATTGTAAGTTTTATTTCTGCCGCCGATGGTGTGAGCCCGCCTGTTTGCAGGCCGGCACAAAGTTCGATACGATTGGCGCCACCTTCCTGAGCGGCCATAGCCGATGTAAAAGAATTAGCACAGACTTCAAAAATGTGTTCTGCCATTTCAAATTTGTTTGTTTGTAAACCAATAATAATAAAATTTTGCGGAAGACAACAACAACGGTACACTCATGCAAAGATAAACCGCATAAAGTACCTGATGGTTGAGGATATCAAATTTCCGTAACAGAATACCGCTCGTGATCATAAAAATCATTAGTATATAACTTTTTATATTAAAAAAAGAAAACAGACAAGGCTTTTCAGATTTTAAGCCCATGATCCGGCGAACGTGTTTTCTCGAAATTCCTGAAAACAAAATGAAATAAAAAGCAATACCTGAACATAAACTAAGGATAATTTCAGAAGCCAGGCGTGACGCCTCATGCAATAAACCTGTGATACCGCGCCACATCAGCATGCCTCCAGCGAACGACCAGAAAACACCTGCGATGATAAGCAACCACCTGCGTGGAACAGAAGGTTTTAGCGCCTGTCCGAGTGTCATTGTTTTTTATTTTTCTCAATCATGCCGATTATTTCCGCAAAACGCTTGTCAGCATTAAATTTTTGAAAAATGCTGTCGTTATCAATCCGTGATTTTTCTGAAAAGCCAATATTTGCAGCCTTTTTGAGATGTTCCATGGTTTTATCAGCATCTTTCTTTCGGGCATAAATCTGGGCATACATAAATTCAGGTTCGGGATTATCCTTGTCGATTATAGCATAGAGTTCAATATAATGCTCGGCCTCAGCAAACCTGTTCTGGCTGTATAAAGAGGAACTTGCTGAAAACGATGAAAGGCTCAGGAACTCAAGCACCCGTTTCACAATATGTTTTTCGTCTTCATTTTGAGATAATTTGATAAAATTCTCCAGTTTTGCAATTTCGTTTTTCCACCATGTGGCATTTTCTGAGGAAAGTTTCAGCCCATAATTTTGTTGCATGGCCAGTTCTTTTTTCATATTCAGTTCCACGTTGCCAATTCCGCTTTTTACGGCAGGGTTGGTTTCAAGTGATTTCAACTGGTCTTCGTAATTTTTAACATCGGCAAGGCCACTGAAATAGTTAACGATTTTTTTTACCAGCAAATACTCCTCGTACTTATTTCCTTTTATTTGAACTTTTTCCAGCTGTGATCTAAAATCAGCGAGGTTTTGGTCGATAAAGTTTTTATCCGTTGCCCTTTTTTTGTCCTTCATAGCATTGAGTTCTATCCAGACAAACGCTTCGCCTAGAACTTCTTTTGGTGGCCAGGCATGTGTTCCGTCAAAAATTACCAGTTGATGCCTGATATTGTTATGATCGAGTGAGCGGTTGAGGTTAACCATTTCAGCATAGTTCATATCTTCGTTTCCGGTAAACCCGATGTAATCAAACTTGGTTTTTATGGATTCTTTTAGCTGCGGAAAACCTGCCGAACAACCTATCACACTGGCAATGCCGCCTTTCAGTATGGCCACCGTGCTTGCCACACGCGAGCCCCCGGAAAATCCACAGGTATATAGCCTGGCAGAGTCAATGTTAAAACGTTCCGCTAAATCAGTGAGGAGTATGTCGTAATGTTCAGAAGTTGCATCCCATTGCATGCCATTTTTTGACACATTAGAGCCGGCAAGTATGTAACCGAGTTTTTCCGCGTTGTCTTTTAATAATTCCAGAGGCGTTGTCCCGGAACCGTGCGGGTCGAAGCAAATGATCAATGGGTATTTTTTTTCTTCCGAAAAGTTTGAAGGGAGGTATAATGCATAAGAATGAAGCCGGTTTTTTTTACATTTAATGTTGGAGATAATTTTCCCGTTTTCCAGCGGCTGGTCATCCGGGTTGTTGTGCTTTTTATGTCCTGAACAGGAAAAAAACACCATGCAAAGGATGAGAGAAATAACAGTGATAGAGGATTTCATAAGTTGTTTTTTATTGTTAAAGCAAAAATAAGCGAAATGTTATTGGTATTTTGTAAATTGAATTAATTATTTTTGTGATAAATACCATGAAGCAACTAAAGTCAAATATTGCCAATATTGTCACCAGCATGAACCTGCTTTGCGGGAGCCTTGCCATCTATTTTCTGTTTCAGGATGAGCCGATGACTGCGGTTTACCTGATACTTGCGGCAGCTGTATTTGATTTTGCCGATGGCTTTGTGGCACGGCTCTTACATGTAAAATCAGAAATGGGAAAGCAGTTGGATTCGTTATCTGATGTGGTGTCTTTTGGCCTCGCACCTGGTATTGCCATGTTTCTGATGCTTGAAAGAGGGCTTCTGTTCTGGGATACAGGATTGCCTGCGAGCGTTGCATTTATTGCATTTATTATTCCTGTGCTTTCGGCGTGGCGGTTGGCCAAATTCAATATTGATGAACGGCAGACAGACCATTTTATTGGGTTGCCAACGCCTGCCAATGGCCTGTTGATTTTTTCATTGCTGCCGGTGGTTTCTTTTCAGGGCTTGCCATCATGGTTCCCATGGAATGACAGCTTACCTTATTTCATGATCCATCCGGCCTTTTTAATTTCAGTGACCTTGTTGTTTTCATTTTTACTGGTGTCTCCGCTTCCTTTGATGGCCATGAAATTTAAAACATTCGGGTGGAAGGAAAACCGGATAAGGTATATATTTATTATTTTGTCAGTTGCATTAATTTTGCTGTTTTATTTTGCAGCAATTTCATTTATTATAATTTTGTACATCATTCTCTCATTAATTGACCTATTCATAAACAGAAAAAGCCGGGAACATGAAATTTAAAGCCGAAATTGATATTATGCCATTAAAAGAACTGCTCGATCCTCAGGGTAAAGCGGTTATATCAGGATTGAAAAATATGGGCATTGCCGAAATTACCGATGTGCGCATTGGCAAACATATTTCTGTTGAGATTGATGCCAAGGATGAAAAAACAGCCAGGGAAAAGCTTGATAAAGCCTGCAAAGAGCTTTTATCCAATCCTATTATGGAAAACTTTTCATATACAATAAAAGTTCAGAAGTAAAACCAATAATAAAAAATAAAGCCATGAAAAACCTCATCAAAATCAGTTTATTTGTGATGGCCGTACTCATCAGCTTTTCGGCTGCCAATGCACAAAAAGTATATTCGTGCGATTACAAAAGTGACGCGAAAGTAAAAGTTTACGTTGCCGACTATAAAAGCGATGCCGACCTGGTTGTATATAAATGCTCCTATAAGAGCGATGCAACAGGCAATGACGGCTTGTGGTTCTTTTGCGATTACAAAAGTGATGCAGATGTTACCATATATTTCTGCGACTATAAAAGCGATGCCGACCTGGTAATTTATTTTGCAGATTATAAAAGTGACGCCGGCTGGAAAAACACCAGCAAAAAACATTTGATGTACTAAATCATCAGACAATATTTTATGTAAAAGCGGCTGAATGGCCGCTTTTTATTTTTTTATGATGGAGCGGTATATTTCATTTTTAAGAGGTATCAATGTTGGCGGACATAAAAAAATCCTTATGTCCGAATTAAAAAGATGTTTTGAAGAATTAGGGTTGAAAAATGTTGCCACTTACATACAGAGCGGCAATGTTGTTTTTAGCACCGATGAAAAAATTGCTCCCGGGGAACTTTCCAAAATAATAGAACATAAGATAGCTGAAAGTTTCGGGTTTGAAGTTCCGGTTATAGTCAGGACTTACGAGCAACTACAACAGATAACCAGGAAGAACCCTTTTTTAAAAAATAAAATGGTTAATCCTGAAAAATGTTATGTTACTTTTTTATCGGAACAACCGCTACAGGAACTTGTAAACCAAATATCGAAACTTGATTTTATGCCTGATGAATTTCTTGTAGCGGGTCATGATGTTTATCTTCATATCCCTGACAGGTATAGCGACACAAAATTGTCTAATGATTTTTTTGAAAAGAAACTGCACGTAAGAGCTACCAGCCGGAATTGGAAAACCATTAACACCTTGGTGGAGATGGCCAACGAAAAATAGATTAATTTTGTATAGCGTTAAAATGCACTGATATTGATCACCCGCGAAATACATATTGGAAAGTTATTGCTTGGCGGAAAAAATCCGGTACGTATTCAGTCTATGACGAATACCAATACCATGGATACCCGGGCCACGGCAGCACAAGCCATGGAGCTGGCAAAAGCCGGATGCGAAATGGTACGGATCACCGCAAGAAATAAGGCTGAAGCAGAAAACCTTAGAAATATCAAGGCATTACTGGCAGCACAGGATTGCACGGTCCCGCTGATTGCAGATATACATTTTCAGCCTGAAGCTGCAGAAATAGCGGCACGAATAGTAGAAAAGGTGCGGATCAACCCCGGTAATTATGTCGACAAAAAACCTTCCGGCAACGCACGAACCGTATATACCGAAAGCCAATACCAGCAAGAACTTGAGAATATCGCCCTTCGGCTGAAACCGCTATTGGGCATTTGTAAAGAATATGGCACGGCTATCCGTATCGGAGTTAATCACGGTTCTTTATCTGCGCGTGTTACGGATCGCTATGGGGATACGGTTGAAGGAATGGTTGCCTCGGCGCTCGAATATATTGAAGTTTGCCGTTTTCATGATTTTCAGAACCTGGTGCTTTCGATGAAATCAAGCGATGTCAAAACGATGATTTATGCGTACCGCCTGCTCGTTGCACGTATGGAAGAACGTGGTTATGATTATCCGATGCACCTGGGTGTTACCGAAGCCGGGGCTGGCCGTGATGCGCGCATTAAATCGGCCGCCGGGACAGGAGAATTGTTGATAGAAGGCATCGGAGACACCATTCGTGTTTCGCTGACAGAAAATCCCGTCAATGAAATCCCTGTTGCAAAAGCGCTGGTAGAAAGGTTTTCTCCTGAAAGAAAAATTTCTGATTATACACGGCAGTTTGAGTATAAAAATCGTGAAACCATAAAAATTGATGGCATGGGTGGTGAAAACCCACCTGTTTGCGTTTTCCCCGAGGCGGCCTTATTGGGAGCTCCTGAATTTTCCCCCGATTTTCATCTCGATATAAAAAATAAATGCCTTAAAAAGCCGGGCAATGCCGGTGAAATAAGACTTGTACGCATGCCTGCTGCAGGCATGAATAATTCTTTGTTTCCGGAAAAATCCGGAAGAAATAATGCAGAAATTTTATTCGTAGATTTCAGTGAAGAGGACAATCTGAGCGCTTTCCGTAAAAAACTTTTGGCATTTAAAAATTCGGGGGACAGGATTCCGCTTATACTATATAAAAAATATAGTGACCCTTCAGACGATTTACTTTTACGCGCATCGGCCGAGTTTTCCTATTTCCTTACTGACGGGCTTGCCGAAGGTATTTGCATAGATACTGACGGTGATAAAAATATTCTTCCGGGCTTGATGTTCGGTATTTTGCAGGCTCTGGGCTTGCGACGTATCAAGGCGGAATTTATCGCATGCCCCACCTGCGGCAGAACCTCTTACGATGTTGAAGGAACGTTGAAAAAACTGTCACAAAAACTGTCACACCTGAAACATCTGAAAATAGGGGTGATGGGCTGTATTGTGAACGGCCCCGGTGAAATGGCCGATGCCGATTACGGTTATGTTGGCGCTGCTGCCGGGAAAATAAACCTTTACCGAAAGAAGCAGGTGGTGCTTAAAAATATCGACGAATCACAAGCACTGGATAAACTTATCCTCCTGATCAAAGAGGACGGCAAATGGACAGAGCCGGATGCCGGCAGCACCCCAAAATGATCTGTCATACCGAAGACGTTTCATAATGGCAGAATTATGTATTTTTGTAAAAAATTTTACCATGAATTTTATTGAAGAACTAAGCTGGAGGGGGATGATACAGGATATGACTCCCGGAGTTGAAGAACAGCTTCAGAAAGAAGTAACGGCCGCCTATGTGGGTATTGACCCAACTGCGGATTCGCTGCATATCGGACATCTGGTGTCCATTATGATGCTGAAACATTTTCAATTATGCGGCCACAAGCCAATTGCACTTATTGGTGGCGCTACCGGAATGATAGGTGATCCTTCAGGAAAATCAGAAGAACGCAACCTGCTGGATGAAGAAACGTTACGGTTTAACCAGAAAGGAATTCAGCGTCAGTTGGAAAAATTCCTGGACTTTTCAACCTCGGCTCAACAGGCGGAAATCGTTAATAATTACGACTGGATGAAAGATTTTGGGTTCTTGTCATTTTTGCGCGAGGTGGGGAAGCACATCACCATTAATTATATGATGACCAAAGACTCGGTGCAAAAACGGATGCAGGCCGGAAGCGGTATTTCTTTCACCGAATTTACGTATCAATTGGTTCAGGGGTATGATTTTTTCTGGCTGAACACCAATAAGGGTTGCAAACTGCAGATGGGAGGCGCTGATCAATGGGGAAATATTACCACCGGAACCGAACTGATAAGAAGGAAAGGGGGGACCGAAGCCTTTGCCATCACCTGCCCCTTGATCACAAAAGCCGACGGCAGCAAATTTGGTAAAACGGATGCAGGAAATGTCTGGCTCGACCCGAAGAAAACATCACCGTATAAATTTTACCAGTTTTGGATGAATTGTTCCGACGAGGATTCAGAAAAATACATAAAAATTTTCACACTTTTAACTAAAGGTGAAGTGGAAGCATTAGTACAACAGCATAAGGAATCGCCCCATTTAAGGCTGCTTCAGAAGGCTCTTGCCAAAGATGTGACCATTAGAGTCCATTCCGAAAAAGAATACAATGCCGCAGTAGAAGCTTCAGAAATATTATTTGGAAAAGGCACGGAAGAAACCCTGAAATCGCTCGACGAAGAAACCATATTATCCGTTTTTGAAGGTGTTCCGCAGAGTTTCATAACGTATGAAGAATTGGAAAAAGGCATAGAAATTTCGGAACTGCTGACTGTAAAAACAGGCATTTTACCATCGAAAAGCGAAGCAAGACGATCGTTTAAGGAAGGCTGCCTTTTTATCAATAAGGTAAAAATGGAAGAAGGGAAAATGATAGACAAGGCTTATTTATTGAACAATAAATACATCCTGGTGCAGAAAGGGAAAAAGTCGTATTACCTGATCATTTGCCGCAGCTAACCGGATTTTTTCTTCTTCCCGATTGACTTTTCAAGTACTTTAAAAAGTGCAATTTTATCTATTGGTTTCAGGACAAAGCCGAAAAAATAGTTTTTCATGATCTCGTTTATTTCCTTTTCCGTGGAGTAAGCGGTCATGGCGATAATTGGAATGGTGACTTTAATTTTCTGAATTTCCCTGGCAACCTGTATGCCGGTCATCCCTTCGCCGAGGTTTATGTCCATCAAAATAATATCATAATCTGACCTTTTTACGAGTTCAATAGCCAGGTGTCCTGTCTTGGCAAGATCAACTTCATAATCTTGTTTCAGAATGGCATTAATAAGTTCGCCATTGATTTTGTTATCATCGACAACAAGTACTTTGTACTTATTCTTTTTTTGGTGCTCAAGCTTGAAGGAATCCTTTCCGTTTTGTTCAGTTTTTTTATGATTTTGCTGCGTGGAAGGGGGCATCAGGATCGTGAACACGGAACCTGTACCGATGGTGCTTTCAACAAGTATTTTACCACCCATTATTTCCGCCATTTTTTTACACAGTGATAAGCCCAGGCCGCTTCCGTCGTATTTGCGGTTCAACCCTTCGCTCACCTGCCTGAATTCCTGAAAAATCAGGTTGAAATTACTTTCGGAAATGCCTATACCGGTGTCTTCAACACTCAAATAAACATAATCCTTTTCCTGGTAATTTTTAAATCCTGTTCTTACAGTGATACCGCCTTTTTCCGTGTAAGTAATCGCATTGGTTATCAGGTTGTTTACAATCTGTATGAAATAGTTTTCATTGAAAGTTCCAAACACGGAATCGGAATATTCCCTTACAATATAAAGGTTTTTTTGTTCTGCTTTTTTTGCAAATAAATTAAGAGACATTTCGGCGAATTTGCTCAGATCACCGGTAATGATATCAATCTGCTTCTGGCTTGCTTCTAGTTGTGACAATTGAAGGATGGAATTAATGGTCGCCATTAGTTTGTCACCTGACTCGATAATGGTATCAACCATAGAAACCAGATTGGGATCGGTAACCTTGTTTTTCAGAAGAGACGCAAACCCAAGAATACCGGTCATTGGTGTCCGTAAATCATGGTTCATATTAGCGATCAGCGAGGTTTTCAGCCGGTCAGATTCTTCGGCTTTTAATTTTCCTCGGATTATTTCTTCTTCAGCCCTTCGTTTATAGATCTGGTTTGCAATTTGTTCTGACACATATACCAGCAAATCCTTCTCATTCATGGTATAATTTATTTTTCCAGAATAGCTCTGTACCGCCACAACGCCAATAACCTTATCATGTGTTTTTAACGGGGCTCCAAGCCAGACATCGGAATAAGAGCCAATGACTTCTATTTCGCCTGAAATCTCCAATTGTTCCAGCAATGTGGGATTTGTCAATATTGGTTCGCCATGTCTTAAAACATATTCGGTAAGGCCTCTCCGTAACCGGCGTGCCTCAGGGGTTGGGTCTTTCTCATCTACATGGTAAGGGAAGGAAACGATGTCGGATGCTTCATCATACAAGGCGATGTAAAAATTCCTGGCAGGAATTATTTCGTTGATGATTTTATGAATAGATCTGTACAAATCATCCATGGTGGTTTCGGTATGAGCAAGCTGAGAAATTTTATACACGGTTTCCCGGGCTTTTTCCAGGCGTTTCAGTTCTGTTACATTGCGGTTAAAACTCATAAAAGCCATAATGCCCCCGTATTCTATCGGGGACCCGTTGACAATTATATTAATTTCTGTTCCTTTATTGTCCAGATGTATCGTTTCAAAACTACTGGCGATTTGGTGGTTTATGATAAGGTCCATCTGGTGGCGGTCGAAAGAATAATCCTTTGCGATTTGTTGCATGGGCATTCCGGTCAGGTTTTCTATCGCATACCCATAAATTTCAGTTGCCCTGTTGTTGGCCGCCATAATAATATGGCTTTCCGGGTTTATAATAAAAATGGCGATACTCGAATTTTCAAAGATTGTCCTGTATTGTGATTCTGAACGCTGAATGGCGATCATGGATTTTTTTTGGTCGGTAATATCACGTATAATGCGTCCTACATAAAATGCGTTTTGGGTTTTGATGGGAAAAGAAGTAAGGTTTATATACCTGATTTCTCCGTCCTCTCTGAGAATTTTGCCTTCGATAACACGGTATTTTTCCGGGATAGCCGTGGTATTCATAGTCTTTAAGGAGGTTTTTTTCAAAAAATCATAAAAATCCTGATTTCTTTTTTTTGCATCCATCAGCATGAATTCCACATCCCAGATGTATCTCCCGATTGCTTTTTCTTTTGTGATCCCGGTGATCTTGACCAAAGCATCGTTCCATTCAATGATTCTTCCAAGGTCATCGTTTAAGGCAATACCCTCCACGGCCTGTTCAATAACGCTGCGGAATTTATCTTCTTCCTGTATCAGCGCCTGTTCCGTTTTACTTCGCTGGCCAATTTCATCCTGAAGTTTAACAATGGTCGCCGACAGCAATGACGTACGGGCATTGACCTGGGCTTCAAGCTCTGTTTTTTCCTGCTTGATCGAACTTTCAACATCCTTAAACCCGGTTACTTCATAAAAAATCCCGATAATGTAAGGCGTGTTATTGATATCGTGAAATAAAGCCTTGTTCGTTAAAACGGTACGGCTATGACCGGTAGCATTGACAATTTCTGCTTCTACCGTTGAGGTTTTTCCGGTTTCCATCAAGCGGCAATCCTGGTCATAAAACAATTCTGCTTTCTTTTTTGAAAATAAGGCATGGCTTGTTTTTTTATAAATATCGGCAAGATTTACCTCAAAAAAACTGCAGAAAGCCTTGTTCACATAAAACCACTGGCAATTGCTGTCCTTAATGAAAAATGGCACAGGCAAATCGTTTAGCAGTTTGTATGTTTTAACCGAATTATCATTAAAAAATTTAACCACCTCGGCCGGCAAGTCTATAGGAGTTGTTATTATATCCTGATTCTGCAAAGGCTCATCGATCATCAGCAGGCCACTTGTCAGTTTTTCTTCAAGAATAGTGAGCAGTTGCTCTAACTCCTTTTTATTTGAAAATTCGTACTTCATTATTTAATCGCTTTTTGTGGGAGTGTAAATGAAACGGTGGTGCCAACATTTTCTTCGCTGGTAATGTTTAAAGCCCCCTTATTTTTTTCAATGAGTTCTTTACATAGAATGAGGCCAAGCCCGCTACCGGTTTCTTCCTCGGTACCCTGTGTTTTTATTTTAGAATCTAATTTAAACAAATTTGGCAGGTTTTCTTTTTTTATACCAATTCCATTATCGGTCACGGAGATTTCAACAAAGCTGCTTTTGCTGTTCTCGTCCCGGACATCAAGTGTGGAGATTTTAACAAAGCCGTTACGACGGGTGAATTTTATCGCGTTTGATACCAGGTTGCGGAGCACGGTTTTGAGCATGTTGCTGTCGGCGAATACATAGGACGATGAGTCGATATCCGAAACCAACCGTATTTGCTTTATTTTAGCCTGGTAATGCAAAAGATCGATAGTTTCCTGAATTAATTTTGCCACATCTAATTTTTCTGGTTTATAGACCATTTTCCCGGTTTGTGAACCAGCCCATTCCAGAAGGTTTTGTAAAAGGCGTGCCAGAGCCTGGGATGAAAGCAGGATGTTTTGAATGTAATTTTTTCTGTCCTGTTCCGAAAGCATGTCATAACTGCCCGAGAGAATTTCAGAAAAACCCAGTATGGCATTATGGGGATCTTTCAGGTCATGGGCAATGATGGAAAAAAACTTGTCTTTTGTTGCAACCAAATCCTTCAATTCATTATTTTGTTTTTGTAATAATTCTTCCATCCGTTTTCGTTCGGCAATGTCTCTGGAAATGCTTAACAGGCATGGAACACCTTTAATTACGATCACTTCAGCAGACATTTCAATGGTCCTGAAAGTCCCATTTTTATTTTTCACCACGAGTTCAAGGTTATGGCAGTAGCCTTTGTTTTGTACTTCGCGTAATAAGGTCTCTCTGTCTTTTGGATCATTCCAGATATCAATATCAAGCGTGGATTTTCCTCTGAGGTCATCTGGTGTATACCCGGTGTATTTGGTGAAGGTTTTGTTGGAATCGATATAAAAACCGTCTTCGATCCGTGTTAACAAAATAGCGTCGGGGCCGTTGTTGAAGACAAGCTCCAGCTGATGTTTGGCTTCTTTAAGTTTTTGTTCTGTCTGTTTTAATTTGGTTATATCAAGCACCTGAATGATGAAGAACCTCGGCTTATCATTGATATCCCTGAGCACTGCAATTGACGTGATCGCCCAGATTACCGTGCCGTCTTTCCGGACATATCTTTTTTCTATAAAGGAAGAGGTGCTTTTTTGGGTCAGTACGTTCTGCACAAATGTTTTACTGGCTTCAATATCCTCAGGAAATGTAATATCGGTAAAATGAAATTTTTGTAATTCATTCTGGGTATATCCCATCATTTTACAAAAAGATTGGTTTGCCTGATAGAGATTTCCGTTGATAGAGGTCAGGCACATTCCAATCGGGGCGCTTTCAAATGTGGTCCTGAATTGTTCCTCACTTTCTTTTAAAGCGATTTCTGCTTCTTTTTGCCTGGTGATATCCATTGCCAGCGCTGCCATCCCGAAGAGTATCCCCTTCTCATCAAACAGGGGAGTATAGGTGCCGAACAGGTGCACTACGGTGTTGTTTTCACGTGTTAATTCATCGGAGATTTCAATAGACTTACCCGACCTGATGCATTCATCAAAATAGGTTTTGTGTGTCTTATAGTCCTTTTCAGTGAAAAATTCCTTAAAATTATGGCCTTCAATGAGAGACAGGGGCCTGTTAAAAAATGTTTCATAATATTTGTTGGCAATAAAATAATTGCCCTCCATATCAACGGCAGAGATCCATATAGGTAAAGAGTCTATCATTGTCCTGAGCAACATTCGGCTTTTACGGAGTTCTTCCTCCACAATTTTACGTTCGGTAATGTCTTCAAACAGGCAAATCACTTTGTCATTCACAATTACACCAAAAATGATCATGGTCTTTACAGTACCGTCCTTGCAAGTGGCCCTGTATTCATTTCTCTCAATCTCTTTATTTTCTTTTATCGCCTTATTAACCAATCCGGTCCATTGGTCCACCACTTCTTTGCGATATTTTTCATCGGGGTATGCCAGGGCCCACCATCTGTCCATGTTTGGTATGTCACTATGTTCATAACCGAATGTTTTGATGGCTTGTTGGTTGATATATTCAATAGTGCCATCAAATGCAACGATCGACAAAGATATGTTTGCCAGTTCAATAATGTTGCGGAAGCGTTTTTCGTTTTCAACGATTTCCCGGGTGGCTTTTTTTATAGCTGTAATATCCAGGAGTGATGCGAGGCTTTTATTGGTACCTGGAATAATATCCACATACAGCATGATGTTCCTGATATTACCGTTCACATCTATAAGGCTGAATTCATATGTCCGAAGTGCTTTTGAAGGATTTTTTCTTCTGAGGATGTGCATTTTCATCATCCTGTCCAGATCTTCCGGAACCACAAATTCTGTCCATTTTCTTTTATTTTCCAGTTCTTCTTTTGCAATGCCAACAAGTTCGACAAACTTGGTATTGGTTAGGGATATGGTAGAATCCTCTTCAATAATTGCGGTTGCCGTTCCTGTATTTTCAAAGAATGACCTGTATTTTGCTTCCGATTCTATAAGTTGTGATTCTGCTTTTTTCCTGGCAGAGATATCCGCAAAAACAGTAAGCATACTCTTAACGTCTTTGTAAACTATTGGCATGGAAGTTACTTCTACAGGAATGGCCTTGCCGGTGAATGTAAGAAAAACTTCCTCATTTGGTGTGGCTCTACGATTTTCATTTAATGACACTTTGATTCGTTGAGTTACCATTTCGTGGTAATCGGGATGCAGATAATCCATAATTTTAGCGCCTATAATCGTTTTCCCGGAAGGGACCTCGAAGAATTTTGCAGCCATTTCGTTTGCGAACACGATTTTCCCATTGTTGTGAATTGCAATTCCAACGGGTAGAAGTTTTATCAGGTTGCTGTAACGTTCTTCACTGTCTCTTAGTTCTTTTTCAGCCCGCATTCTTTTTGAGATATCATTGAAAACGGTCAGGATAGAAGGAGCTCCATTGTACATTAACGGAAGGCTGTTAAGCTCAACAGTTAGTATTTTGCCGGTAGCAGTTTTAAAACCCGCTATGATCGGATCAATTTTACCCTTTTTAATGGTATTCCTAAGTCTCTCAGTTATGATTTCTTTAGAGCCGGCGTCAATGAATTCCAGGACATTAACACCAACATATGATTTGTCTGGCTTGGTTTCCATAATATGGAAAGCGGCTGCATTACCAAAAACGAATTTTTCATCGGTATGAATAACAACTCCAACCGGAATGGTGTTTATAAGGTTGCTCAGCCGTTCTTCACTTTCTTTGAGTTCCCTTTCGGTTTTTTTTCTTTGTGTAATATCCCTGATGACTGCCATGTAAGTTTTGTCAGGCAGCATTTTGGTATTCATTTCAACCTCGCAGGTAGTTCCGTCCTTTCGGGTCATTGTTCTTTCTCTTCTTACAACCTGGCCTTTTATGAGAAGTTCATACTTGAGCGGTTCTCTTTTCCTTTCCTCTTCAGTGAAAAGATCCCTCATGTTCATGTTACTCAACTCTTTCAGGCTGTACCCTGTTATTTGAGCTCCGCTGGCGTTTGCGCCAATAAAATTTCCGTCCTTGTCACCCTGAAAGATACCATCGGCAGCTTGTTCGAACAGAATCCGGTATCTTTCTTCACTTACCCGTAACTTTTCCTGCGATTCCCGCTGTTCAATCCACATTTGTTTTATTTCCAGTGCATTAAGAACGGCCTGGCGCAATCGTACCTTATTTTCTTTGAGCACATAATCCGTAGCACCTGACTTTACAGTTTCCGCCGCTGTTTCTTCGTTAATGGAACCCGTAAATATGATCACAGGTGTCAACGGGGCTTCTTTCCGGGTGAGGCGAATAACAGACAACCCATCGAAAACAGGCATGCTGTAATCGGAAATGATGATATCGGGGTTGAAGGTTTTCAGGGAATCAAGAAACGCCTCCCTGGTGCACAGGTCTGCAAATTCAACAGATTTTAGAACCTGCCGGATTTCCCTTTGTGCCAGTTCGATATCAGAGGGATTATCCTCTACAATAAGAATTTTGTACGTAATATTCATGTGTGTTTTATTTCGGTTGTTGGTTCACTACAAGCCAGTACATCCCAAGGTTATTGATGGTTTCGATAAAGCTGTTGATGTCAACAGGTTTGACAACATAGCTGTTGGCTCCAAGCGCGTATGCAGATTTAATATCCGGATCCTCGACAGACGACGTAAGCATGACTATCGGAATATTCCGCAAATCGTCATCCTTTTTTATAATCTTTAAAACCTGCAGTCCGTTTAGTTTGGGTAGTTTGATATCCAGAAAGATCACTTTTGGAGAAATATTGTTTCTCTCTGAAAATTTGCCTTTACAAAAAAGATAGTCTATGGCTTCTTCACCATCAGTAACCACAAAGACGTTGTTGGCAATGTGGTGTTTTTTAAGCGTGCGCAATGTCAATTCAGCATCGCTGGGATTATCTTCAACGAGTAAAATGTCAATATTGTCTTCTGTCATAATGGTTATTTTTTATTTGGTAATGAAAAATAGAATTTTGCACCTTTATTTACTTCTCCTTCCGCCCATACCCGGCCGTCATGCCTGTGAAGAATCCGCTGTACAATGGCCAGCCCCACGCCGGTACCATAAAATTCATTTACGGTGTGAAGGCGTTGGAATACTCCGAACAGCTTGTCCACGTACTTCATATCAAATCCGGCTCCGTTATCTTTTACAAAGTAAACAATTTCATCCGGATTTTCATAACAACCCACTTCAATTTTAATAATATCTTTTTTGCCGGAAAATTTAAAGGCGTTCGAAAGCAGATTGACCCAGACCTGTTTTATCAGGCTCACATCAACAGTTGCCGGCAAAAGCACGGATAAATTAAATTCAATTTTGTGGTCAGGGTATTGCTCTTTAATTTCATTAAAAACTTCCTGAACCAAAGGCGTCATATCCGTTTTTACTATGGTCATGGAAGACCGGCTGAGCCTCGAAAAAGAAAGCAGGTCATCAATCAGTTGCCCCATGCGCGATGCTTCATTCTGAATGATACCACAGATTCTCCGGCCTTCGGCTTCAATTTTATCGGAATAATCTTCGGTGAGGATATTTGTAAAACCGCTTATAGCACGCAAAGGTGCACGTAAATCGTGAGAAACAGAATAGGCAAAAGCTTCAAGTTCTTTATTGGCATCTGCCAGCTGCCGGGTCCTTAATTCCACACGTTCTTCAAGCTCCTCGTTAAGCCTCCTGATTTTGTTTTCGATCATTTTACGCTCAGTAATGTCATGGAGAAATACCAATTCGGCCTTTTTGTTTTGATAAGGAACGCTTGTTACGGTAATTTCAAAGAAAATTTCTTCGCCATTTTTCTTTACTGCAGAAACTTCGTACCCACTCGGGGCCTCTTCCTCTTTTTGTCTTTTTTGATAATATTCTATCACTTTTGCTTTGTCCTTTGAGGAAACAAAATCAATAAACTTTCTTCCGAGAATTTCCGTTTCGCTGTATCCGGTAACCTTTATAATTTCGGGATTAACAAATTTAATTACCGCCCCCTGTATAATTATAATACTGTCAGTGGCGGATTCAATGACGGTACGGTATTTTTCTTCGCTTTCGCGCAGCGCTATTTCAGCTTTCTTTCGCACAGAGATATCCTGGAAAAAAATAGAAATTCCTGATTCAGTAGGAAAAATATGGTTCTCAAACCATTTGTCAAAAGGAGGGTAATATTCTTCCATGTTGATGGCAATCCGCTCATGCATTACCTTTTCATAATTTTTATGAAAGGGCTGCCCGACACCTTCAGGAAATTCATTCCAAATATTCTTTCCGATCATGTCTGCCGGATTCCGGGAGAAAATAAGTCCGGCCTTTTGATTCATATAGGTATAACACCATTCTCTGTCAAGGGAAACAAATGCATCGGTCATAGATTCAAGTACGTCGACAAGGTTATCATGTTCGCGCTGGAGTTTAATGGCGGCCGTTTGCCTGTCTGTAATATTTTGTGAATACATGGCTACCGTTGCGATACTGCCGTCGGCTTCCACAACCGGGCAGATGCGGATTTCAAACCAATTGTCGTTATAGAAATCAATAAATTGAACATTTTCACCCGTTTCAATAACGTATCTGACTTTTTCGAGGCGGTTATTGAAAATATGTTCAGGGAGAATTTCTATGGCAGAATGTCCAATTAGATCATCCTGTTCTTTATTCCAGCGGGCCATTAACGCCTGGTTGCCTCCGGTGAAAACGCCGTCATAATTAATAATAGCCACCACATCGGTGTTGGCATTAAAAACAGCACTAAGCTGAGAAGCCGTTTTTTTGCGTTCGGCGAGCTCAATTTGTAATTGTTTATTTGCAGTATCCAATGCTGAAGTTCTTTCAGCGACTTTGATTTCAAGCTGTTTATTTAGTTTCTGTTTGTTTTTGTAGGCGTACAAAATCACTAATACCACAGCAATAACAAGAACGGTAATCAATATGGAAAAGAACAGCAGGTTTTGCTGTTTTTGAATTTTTGAACCTTGTTGTTTAAGTGTTTGTTTATGAGCCTCTATTTCCTTTTTGCGAGCCTCTATTTCCTTTTTTTGATGTTCCAGTGTTATTTTCCCCTCCTCAATCATGGCCAACTGTATTTTTATTTCCTGAGATTGCTGTTCGTAGATTTTTTGTTGTAACAGGATCTTCTTAATTTGAGCAGCAAGTTCCTTTTTTTGTTTTTCTATGGTCTGGTCATGATCGCTGAGGATTTTTTCCTGTTCAAGGATTTTTAATTTTTGTTGTACCAGACTGTCTTTATTTGCGATTAATTCATTGTTTTTAATATGGAGATCGTTTTGAAGCTGTGTTAAATTATTATTCATGTTTTCGATCTGTTTCTGAAGGCTGCGCAAACTTTGTTGCCCTTCATAATAGAGTGCTGCGACATCAACCACTGATCCGCCAAGCAGTATCATGTCGGGCATAATTTCGAGGTGCTGATTGATGATGTTAGCCTTATTAATTTCAAAAAGCAGGTTGCCTTCAGGAGAGTCATAAAAATTAATCATGACAAGGCTTTTATTCTGGTAGTTGTCGCTAACGAGAAGAATGTTTTTCCCTGTAATTTTATCAAATACTTTTTCAAGATCTTCCTCATTTCCTTTGGCAAGATAGATCAATTGAACATTTTCTGTATTGCGAAGAGTGCCTGCTGAAGAGACTTTTATGGGCTTTTTTCGGAGTGTTTTTGATTTTGATAATGCTGTAAGTTCTTTAAGGACCTTTTCATCATTGCCAATGACAAGAAAATGGAATTCGTCTAGCTTTTCTTCATTCGGCCACTGAACATTTTTTGCAAAATTATAGATATAGGCACTTATGGCAACATGCCGCTCTGTTTGCTGGGCAAAGCAATTAATCTGAAAAAAAATCAGGCAATTAATAAAAATACATAGGCAATAAAACAGTTTCTTCATCAAAAAAATCTATAGAAATACATTATAACTATGGTAAAGAACTTATTACACTAAACTCATCGTAACTTATTTGTTTAACGCATAGCCAACCGAAAACATAATGGTAAACTGCGGTTGGCGGTACCTGTCAGGAGCCCTGTTCGATGTGTGATAGTATTTTGAGTTTAAAATGTTTTTTGCGGAAATCTGGGCTGTAAATCCTTTATAATTTATCAAGGATAATGTTCCGTTTAAAATGACATAAGGATCAACGTAAAAACTGTTGGTCGAAACAATTAATTTGGGGTTCTCCCTTTTTCCGACATAATTTGCCCTGAGGTTAAGTTTTATGTGATCTGTGAATGAATAAGTAATACTGGCATTACCGCTGTGCCTGCTGATTTCATTAATAAAATTTCCCGAACCATCTTCGCTTTGTGTGAACGTATAATTTATTGCTGATTTGAGTTTTTTGAATTCAAACCGCAGAAACACCTCAAATCCATAAGAGTCTATTTTCCCTCTGTTCACCCATCTGTAATTTCCTAGTGTATCCAGTACTTCTCTTGAAATAGCTTGCAGGAGCTGGTTTTTATATCCGACCACTTCAATTTTTATTTTATCTTTAATAGAGAAGGAGCAGCCCAGTTCAAGGGATCTCATTTTTTCGGGTAGGAGGTTTGAATTGCCTGTCCCGTCAGTATAATCCCATGGTTTTGGTGCTCTGAAAGCTTCATTATATGATACCCGGAAGACCTGTTTCCTTAAATGATAAGCGATACCTGCACGTGGTGTGAAAACCTGTTCGTAAACACTGCTCTGATCAAAACGTACACCCCCTGATACATATAGGTTTTTAAAAAGAGTTATACGGGGTTCGATAAAGACGCTTAACAGATAGTTTTTCAGCATTACAGGGTCAGCGGGCCTGGGAGGTTTGAGTTCCGGAGAACCACTGACTGATTGCGAGGCTTGCTGGGAGAGCTGGTCAAATTCAAAAGTCAGGCCGCCGGTCAGCGAGAAAATCTTGTTTGCTTTATAGTTCAGGACATTTTCAAGCCCCATCAGATTGCCCGGCCTGAAATAACCAATCTGCGCAGTGTCTGTAACTCTGTACACGGTGTTTGGCAGTACCGTTGTATTACGGTTGTATAGGACAGAAGATAAGCTTAGTTTTTCCGAGAACGTTTTATTGTATTTAAAATAGTTGTTGATAAACTGGATATTCCATAAGGTCCCGTAATCTTTGTAAATAGTTCCCGTTGATTTTGTGTTCGTCGCAGTTGAAGGTTGTTTATTTATATAATTTATTCCCCAGGTGAAATCTTTGAATTGGGCTTTAATATCAAAAGTATAATCGTCTTCAGAATTGTCCATCAGATCAGACCAGTTATTATCTCCTGAAGTTCCTTTTAAATTTGCTTTGTCAGAACTTTTTACCATGCCGGCAACTGAGATACCAAGGGTTTTCTTTTTGTTGAGGTTGCTGTATGAAAAATTTCCTTCAAAAGTTCTAAAGTTTCCTCCCAGTACCTTAACCTCAACCCTTTTTTCCATGGCGCTCTTAGTAACAATGTTTATCACACCTGTCACGGCATTTGTTCCGTAAACCACTGAAGAGGGCCCATAAATCACTTCAATATGATCAACATTGGCCAGGTTGTATTGGCCCCCGCCATAAAAGCCGCCGGAATTAAGTTCATTTACCTGCACTCCATCAATGAGGACCAGTGTCAGATTATTCTGATTGGGAATGCCACGCTGAAAGACATAGCTGTTCAAACTTAAAATATTCCTGAACTGAAAACCCGGCAAGTCTGACAAGGCTTCTTCCAGAGTAAAAAACCCTTTTTCCTTAATGTCGGCTTCCGTTATGATATAAATGGTAGAAGGAATTTCGCTTATGTTTTCAGTTGTTTTAGAGGCCGAATTGATTTTAAGATGGGATAGTTGAGAAAGAGATAAATCATAAATATCAACACTGTCGGTTTGCGCAAAAGATCTTGCAGAACTAAACAATATAAAAAAAAGTAAGGGATAAAAAAAACTTCTTTTCACTTTATTCCAAACGGTTTTTATATGCGTCATCATAACTTTCCCAATAGTTAATGACTTTATTTTATTGCAAGATAGTAAAAATCCAGTATAAATTTTTATAAATGTAAATTATTTTTTAATTAAACATTAAACAGAAATTATTAACAAATAAGAAAAAATAAATTATTTAAATATTGATATCTTTGAATAATTGTCTTTTGAGGGAAAAATATCATTATTTGTGCTGTGTTTTAAGCACGGCTAAAAAACATAAAATAACCTTAAAAAGAAAAAAAGTGGACTAAAGAAAAAAAGAAAATCGTGACGTGATTAAATTTACAATCGGGTATCCAGCCTTGGAACCATTTTGCTTTTCCACAAAGAAAAATCACCTTCAGAAATATGTTTTCGTGCTTCGGAAACCAGCCACAGGTAAAAGGCAAGGTTATGCTGGCTGGCGATCATGGAAGCTAAAATCTCGTTCGATACAAAAAGGTGCCTGAGGTATGCCTTGCTATACTTGGTGTCAACGAAGGATGTTCCTTCTTCATCAACGGGAGAGAAATCGTTTTTCCATTTTTCGTTGCGGATGTTTATCCGGCCGTTTTTTGTGAACAGCCATCCATTACGCCCGTTTCGTGTGGGCATAACGCAATCAAACATGTCCACGCCGAGGGCGATGGATTCCAGGATATTTACCGGTGTGCCGACACCCATAAGGTAGCGGGGTTTATCTTTCGGTAAAATAGAGCAAACCTGTTCGGTAATTTCATACATGACCTCAGCCGGTTCACCAACCGAAAGCCCGCCAATAGCATTCCCGTCCATGCCATAGGTAGAAATAGTTTCAGCAGATATGTTGCGCAGATCTTTGAATGTGCTTCCCTGAACAATAGGGAAAAGCGATTGCTCATATCCATAACAGGGCTCTGTTTCTTTGAAACGGTGTACACAGCGTTCAAGCCATTTATGGGTCATTTTCATGGATTTATTTGCATACGCATAATCGCAGGGATACGGCGTACATTCGTCAAAAGCCATCATGATGTCGGCGCCGATCTTTCGCTGTATATCCATATTGTTTTCAGGAGTAAACACATGTTTTGACCCGTCAATATGTGAATGAAACACCACACCATCTTCCTTTATTTTTCGGATGGTCTTAAGTGAATAAACCTGGTAGCCGCCGCTGTCGGTAAGTATGGGATTATTCCACCCGTTGAATTTATGCAGCCCGCCTGCAGCATTCAATATGTCAAGGCCGGGGCGTAAATATAAATGATAGGTGTTCCCTAAAATAATTTGTGCTTTTATATCATCACGGAGATCTTTCTGGTGAATGGCCTTTACACTGCCGGCCGTACCGACAGGCATAAATATGGGCGTTTCTATGTTTCCGTGGGCTGTTTCAATAATCCCGGCACGTGCTGATGAAGCCTGATCAGTAGCTGTCAATGTAAATTTCATGATACAAAGGTAAATTTTTTATACGGTTTTACGATTTGTAAGAAACTGTTTGAATTTTATGTTGAATAAGATTTATGATGGATTTTTTAGCGAAA
>DAOQAT010000006.1:0-77609 GCA_035354195.1 Bacteroidales bacterium
AACCAGCCAGCTTAATGCAATATTCTGCATCCACGTCCCAATCAATGAAACACCCTGGCCTGTAAAATACAGCCGGTAGTTTCGCGAATGGAGCGACGAAAATATGTTCTTCATCGCAGAAAAACCTTTCGGAATATACCTGTTAAGCGTCATGGCTGATAATAATTTAATGTATGAGCGTTATAAACCGCATACATTTTAGTATTGCAAAGTTCCGAATAAATTTTTAGTTGATAAAAATTATACCGGACAATTATCTGAGCATGTGCCGGAGTGCGATCACCGGGTGATAAAGGATCATCCTTGGCCCTGAATAGCGCATAACACGCCTTATTTCTTCACGTTTATTATTTCTGAAACAGTGTGTCTGGCATTTTGAACATTTCGGTTTATCCGGCATGTACCGACATTTATCAATGCGTGAAAAGGCGTAATTTTCCAATTCACGGCAGCTTTCACAAAGATCGCTGACGTGATGATGTTTTCTGCAATACAATCGTATCATCAGATGAATTACATGCTTTTCTTTTTCTGCGGAAGGCATTTTACAGGAAGTTACTACTGTTTGCAATATTTGTACAAGACATTGTAGGATTCTTTAATCCCCAATTCACCGGCTTTGCTGATATCTTCACAACCTTTCTTTTCATTTCCAAGAAAGATGTAAAGTAACCCGCGGTTAAAATAGGCTTCTGCGAATGAATTATCATAAAAAATACATACCGAATAATCAAGAATAGCGCTGCTGAAATCGCTCAATACACTTTTAACATAGGCACGGTTGAAATAGGCAAACGTGAACCGGGCGTTTTTTTCAATACAGACAGAATAATCCTGTATCGATTGGTAGTAATAATCGTTATTCCCTGTTGAGTTTTCGTTCATGAACAACTGGTTGTTTTTTTGATCCGCTTCATAGTTTTGTCCCAGGTCAAAATGAAGATT
Organism: Bacteroidales bacterium; assembly: GCA_035354195.1. Taxonomy (GTDB): domain Bacteria; phylum Bacteroidota; class Bacteroidia; order Bacteroidales; family CAIWKO01; genus CAIWKO01. The sequence continues at coordinate 946 of DAOQAT010000006.1, forward strand.
GCCTTTGATAAACCAAGCCAGATAAGCATATTCGGACGAATCGCTGATCTTGGAAATCAGGTCCAATGCTTCACTATAATTGAACAATAAGCCCGATAGCAAGCTTCTCCGGATGATGAGTTTTTCATCGTCTTTGACAGCTTTGTTTATGGTGTCTGCATTCCTTTCTGTGACGAGTTTCTCAGCGCTGAGCTGGCTGTTGTTGTGGCTGAAACCAAATTTGTAATTGATGTCCCTGTTGGAATTGATCGCCGCTATCTGCGCATTGAAAATAGCCGGGGTAACAGGATCAATGCTGTTGGTAACGGTCACATAATAGAGCGGCTTTGTGATGATCTCGTAAGGCTTATATTGAATTTTACCCATCGAAGTGTCGGTGCTTTCGAGCTCGGTCCTGAATTCAAAAAGGTGTTTGAAGGAAGCAATTTCTTCTTCGCTGTATAAGGTTGAATCATTGCTGTTCATAAGACGTTCCGCTATTTTCTTATCGTTGAGGTACGCATTGAAATTATTGGTTTCGCGGTATAACATAGACCTCATGTAATAGGCGTTGTAAAACAACGGAAACAGGCTGATCACGGTGGAATAGTCATCAATGGCGCCCTGGAGGTCTTTCAGTTCATGCCTTAATTCGGCCCGGTAGAAATAAGCGAATAAATTCTTAGGGTTGAGCCTGATGACGTTTGTATAATCGTTCGCAGCTTCCGGGTAATGTTTGTTTTCAGCATAGAGGGCTGCCCGGTTGAAGTAACATTCGGCATTGTATGGGTTGAGCTCAATCACTTTGGTGTAATTTTTCAATGCGTTTGGGTAATCTTTTTTATCGTGAAAAAAAAGCGCCAGGTTGTAATAGGCAGTGATGTTTTCAGTATCCTTAGAAATAATGAATTCAAAATCATTTTTGGCTCCCAGCGAATCGCTCTGAAGTAATTTTATATGTCCGCGCAAAAGGAATAATTCATAAAAGCCGGGTTTTAAATTTATGGCAGTGTTGCAATCCTTTAAGGCCTTTTCATATTTTTTTGTGTTGATCCAGAGGACACTGCGGTTGTAATAAGCATTCTCATTGGCGCTGTTCAGGCTGATGCTGGTATTCAGGTCCTCAAGGGCAGCGACAGTGTCCCAGATCATTGTTTTTACATAACCCCGCGCATTGAAATAGTCTGAGTTCGTAGGATTATATTGTATGGCTTTATTAAGATTCTTCAGCGCATCGTAATAATCTTTTTTTTCAGCTTTGACGATGCCAAGATAATAGTAACCCGGACTGTACCCGTGATGGATCATAACCGTCTGGGTAAGGTCCGCCTCAGCGCCAAGGAAATCGCCTAACTGCATTTTTGAAAAACCCCTGAGAAAATAGGCGAGGTGGTTTTCCGGTTTTTCATCTATTACTTTGTTGAATATCGAAATGGCTTCGGTATAGTTTCTTTTTTCAAGTTCCTGCTGGCCTTTTGCCATGTAAAAATCTGTATTGAGCTGGCCCCTTGCAGTAACCGCAAGCAACAAAAGGAAAAGCAGCAGCGATGTGGAATATTTGGTATGGTGATTCACAAAATAGCAAGTTTTTATATCTGCTGAAATCAGCGGGTAAAAATAGGTTTTTGTTGGTAATTAACCCTAAAAACCGGGATTTATTGCATTTTAAGTACTCATACGATGACTTTAAGTCATCGTATGAGTTAAAGTCATCGTATGAGTTAAAGTCATCGTATGAGTTAACTCTTCTTAAAATTTAAACCTCACTTGTGCTTTAATCTCCGATTGCCTGTTGCCGTTTATTTCATTCAACCCGGAACTGATGGTGGTTTGGTGATTATAAAAAGTTTGGGCAAATCGCAGCCAGATATCAATATGCCTGCCGAGGCTGTATTTCAGCAGTAAGTAATACCGTGTTCCTTTACCTGAAAACATGGGTATTGAATAGGCGTATAAAACATCATTTTCGTATGCATACATCCGTGAATCGTATGATTTAGTGTCAAACAATGCAAAACGGAACGAAGCTGACAAAGGTATTTTTGCGGGTTTGTACCGGACATCCTGATACAACAGGTAGCCGTATTCGGGTTCTGAAGCATTGAGCTTATATCGTGAAACTTCGACTCTGTTTCCAAAGGTGAACGAACCTGCGACAGGATATGAAATATGAAAACGATAGCTTTGCCTGGTATAAGGCACGTTGTAATCTATAGCGGCTTCTTCATCATCGCTGTTGGTGAGCTTGTGCTCAAATTTGTACCGAAGGTTTATGGTGATTTTCTTGGTGGGTTTGTATTGAAGCCCAACGTTACAGTCAAAACCGTTTGACGGGCTGTTGACCTGGTATTTCAGCCAGGGAAATGAGAAAAAATCGGCATACGCGTTTATAAGGATCTTGTAATGTGGTTTTATCGAAATCCCGGTATAGAAACCACTTTCGTTGTATGGATTATTGCCTTCGCTGAAAGGCGCTGTGAACATCGATTGGTAATTCCTCTGGTAATACCGGTACGAAACCACTAATGAAACATACCGGTCGATGCTCATCATAAGGCCATTGAAGGTAGCTAAACCACCGTTCTGGCTTCGCGAAGTCTCGCCGAATAAATTAAAATTACGGAAAATATAACTGTAATCTATCCCGATATTAAAGTTGTCCTGCCCGCTGAATTCAAAAATATTATAAGGTTTTTGAACTTTCAACAGAGGCGCCCCCAGATGAACGCCATAGGCGGTGACACCAATATTTAAAGCTCTTGTTTTATAGGCCAGGTGCCCGCCGAAAACCTGTTCGTTCATGGCATTTTTTTTATCGGCCTTGCTTTGGGTGTTATGGAGCCCGTCTTCTGTGATCGAGGTGATGACATAATCCGTGTACTCCATGGTATCGCTGCCGTTTACCGAAGCATCAATATTTTTGTAGGAATAAAATCCCGTCAACTCAAAATTTTTAAAGCCTAAGGTAAACCCGGCGCCCCGCATAAAACCGGATTCATATGAAGAAGAATAGGGGCTGAGGCCGCGGGCCATTTTTTTGATGCTTGCTGCATCACTTGATTTTCCGAAGCTTAGGCCTGTCCACAAGGTAAGCCCCTGCCCGAATTGCACATTGAAATCCCCAACGATGATATTTTTTAAAATGCCGATATTCCGGACATTGATAAATCCTGAATAAAAGTCATAACCGTAAGGGTTGACTCCCTTAAAAAACTGTTCACCGGCATCCTTTTCAGCCGTGAATCCGAACATAACCTTATTAAAATAGTTGTAACGGTATTTAACGAACAGCTTGTCAGGGCTTCCCAGATAATGCGAATTCGGGCTTAACTGATACACCGAGTCGGGAACCTTGACATACCCGCTTTGCTTTTCCAGCACTCGCTGATAACGTATGAAAACATCATTTTTGCCGTATTTAAACAGGTCTTTAAAATTAAAGGCTGTTCTTTCGGTTTCTGCGCCAATTGTAATATATGGCAGCAGCTGGTTGATGAGCGCCGCGTCAAACCCTTCTACGGATTGTAGTTCATAGACAGAAAGTAATTTTCCGTTTTTCTCAATATGTTTGAGCAGGCTGTTGATCTGAATGTCATTCAAAATCTTCAACGCTGCAAGTTCTTCGTAACCCGCCTTATTAATATTTACAGGGTGTTTTAAAAAATATTCCAGATCGGCAAGCATATCGCTGTAATCTATTTCAGCGCCGGTCTGTTCGCTGTAATTCTCAATTTGTTGAATCTGTTGTTCGTCTGTCGTACTGTCCGGTTCTACTTCCTGGGAAAAACCTAAGGTGCCGGATAAAATGAAAAATAAAACAAGCAAGCCGCTGAACAATATGTTTATGTATCGATTCATAATTTTTTGCTGCTCTTTTTATTTGTCCTTTTTCTTTTGCGGAGCTATCGAATGAATATCGTAAACCAATGATGCCTGAGGCGTGAATCCCAGCACCGGATGACGCGAAGCTGAAATATCAAGTTTAAAGCGATAAAATTCAAATCCCGCACCAAATGAATAAACGAAAGGAGTGGTGGCGATGCCTAAGCGGATATAAACAGGTTTTACGATATGATATTCAAGGCCGGTCTTAAATACCGGTTTAAAATTATTGTCTTTTTCTACTTCAACAGCCAGCACAGCCTTATCCGAAAAGGTGTAGGACAAACCGACCTTAAAAATTAACGGCAGCCTTTCATTATCGTATGTAGCAAGCTTCACCTGGATAGGGTTGAAAATATGTGCCCCGATGATCAGGTTTTTGATGATCCTGGCACGTATTCCGGCTTCAAAAGTAACAGCGCCCTTGTTGCCGTAGTTTTCGGCAATGTGTGTGTAAATATAGTCGAGCTGAACACCGGCAGAAATATTTTCGCCGAAAGCCATTCCATAAGCCAGGCCTATTTTGGATTCGTTGTAAAGCCGGTATCCCAGGCTGGAAACATTTAAACCGATCACGCCGGCTTTTCTCACCGGGATGACAAGTGAAAAACACTTTAATCCCAATTCCTTAGTGATAAAACGGTTTTCGTAAAAAATACCCGCTGCGATCTTGTCGTAATAAGCCATACCGGCCTGGTTGTTATGAACAGCCCAGAAATCATTAAAGGTGACAGATGCATTTCCCATGGCACCTGAACGGCTTCCGATGGGAACATTTTCTTTTTGAGCGAAAACACTCCATGAGAAAACCGATAATAATGACAGTACGAGTATTTTTTTCAGCATCAGCTTATACTTTATATGAATACTTAATTTTATCAAGTTCTTCATTTGCTTTCACGATTTTTGTTTTGAGGTTTTCTTTGAAAGCCATATTTTTTTTCATCAGGTTTTCGTCTCCGATAGCAAGCATTTGCAAAGCCAGAATGGCTGCATTCTGAGCGCCGTTCAGCGCCACCGTGGCCACAGGGATTCCCGGAGGCATCTGTAAAATGGCAAGTATCGAATCCAGGCCTTCGAGCGAAGATTTGATGGGCACACCGATAACCGGAACAGGAGTCATGGCGGCAATAACACCTGGCAGATGGGCGGCCATGCCGGCTCCGGCAATAATTATTTTTATGCCGCGGCTGTGGGCATTTTTTGCAAAATATGCAACTTCATCGGGGGTTCGGTGTGCCGAAAGGGCGTTCATCTCAAAAGGGATCTGCATTTCATCAAGAAATTTGGCGGCAGCTTCCATCACACCAAGGTCGGAGGTACTACCCATTATAATGCTCACTAAAGGTTTCATAGTTGAAAATTTTCTATACAAAGATAAAATATTTATGATTTTATCGCCATGATAACTGAAATTTGTATTTTAGCCATGTAAAATACTTTTATGAAAAGGGTAACCCTTCACGACAAAACTTTTGAATTATCAATCACAGCTGAGAAAATTCAACAGGCCGTTAATAACATGGCCGCTCAAATCAATAACGATTATGCAGGAAGCGAACCTGTTTTTCTGATCATTCTCAGCGGTTCTTTTATGTTTGCTGCCGATTTGCTGAAAAAAATTGATTTTAATTGTGAAACCAGCTTTGTAAAGCTTGCTTCTTATTCCGGTACTGAATCTACACGTAATGTCAGGGAACTGATCGGGATCGATGAAAAAATCAAAGGCAGAAGGATCATTGTGGTTGAAGACATCATTGATTCCGGCATTACCATGGAATATTTGTTGAACAAACTAAAAAACATTGAACCTGAAGATGTGCGTATTGCCACATTTTTATTGAAACCTGATGCACTGACAAAAGATATTTCTATCGATTATGTCGGGATAAAGATTCCAAATGATTTCATCGTTGGTTATGGACTTGATTATAACGGACAAGGGCGCAATTTGCCCGATATTTATAAAATTCTTTCTTAAAATACTAAATACTAAACAATGATTAATATTATTTTATTTGGAGCCCCGGGAACGGGAAAAGGCACACAATCCGAAAATATCATTAACAAATATCATTTGGTTCATTTGTCAACCGGTGATATTATGAGGGAAGAAATCAAAAAGGGCACGAAGATCGGTGCGTTGGCAAAATCATACATTGATAAAGGCCTGTTGGTTCCCGACAGCGTAATATTCAAGAATCTATATTATCGCGCAACAAGCCATAAAAACCCCAACGGATTTATTTTTGATGGCTTCCCGCGTACCATTAATCAGGCAGAAGTGCTGGATAAAATGTTGAACAAAAAAGGATTTCCCATATCAATAGTTTTATACCTTGATGTAACGGAAAAAGAATCATTCAACCGTATCATGTACCGCAGCCAGCATTCCGGCCGTGCTGACGATACAGAGGATATCATCTGGAAACGTATTGCGGTTTATCATGAGCAGACACACCCCCTGCTGGAATATTATAAAAAACAGCAAAAGTTGATCCCTATCAATGGTATGGGGACGATTGATGAGGTATTTGCACTGATATCAAAGGAAATTGATAAATTGATAAATTAATAATTGCGGATAATGTTCTGATTCATCACTGATATCAGGGGAAAGGACATGTTTACAATTATAATTTTCAACGTATTATCAGATAAATTGTTACCTTTACCGTAACGTATTCGTTGCAGGTTGCTATTTGCCAATCAGTAATTCTCAAACGCAACGAACAACTAACTGTTAACTGAAAACTGTCATGCCTGGTTCAAATTTCGTTGATTATATAAAGATACATTGCCGCTCGGGTAAGGGTGGCGCCGGTTCTGCACATCTGCGCCGCGAAAAGTACAAACCTAAAGGCGGCCCCGACGGTGGTGATGGCGGCAGAGGCGGTCACATCATACTTAAAGGTAACAAAAACCTTTGGACCTTGCTTCATTTGCGTTATACAAGGCATGTATATGCCGAAGACGGAGCCGGTGGCAGCAGCAACCAGTCAACCGGCGCCAACGGAAAAGATACCGTCATTGAAGTTCCTTTGGGAACGGTGGCCCGCGACGCAGAAACCGGTGAAGTGGATTTTGAGATCACTCAAGACGGCGAAAGTAAAATATTGCTGGAAGGCGGCAGGGGCGGGCTGGGGAATCAGCATTTTAAATCGGCCACCTTTCAGACTCCGCGGTTTGCGCAACCCGGGGGCGAGGCAGTGGAAAAAGATAAAATCCTTGAGCTGAAACTTTTAGCCGATGTTGGCCTGGTCGGATTTCCAAATGCCGGTAAATCTACATTATTATCGGTGGTTTCTGAGGCAAAACCAAAAATTGCGGATTATCCTTTTACCACGCTGGTGCCGAACCTCGGTATGGTCAGCTACCATGATAATAAATCGTTTGTAATGGCCGATATACCTGGAATTATCGAGGGAGCTCATGAAGGGAAAGGTATCGGGCTGAGGTTCCTGAGGCATATTGAACGAAATTCAGTCTTATTGTTCATGGTGCCGGTTGATGCTGTCAACATAAAAAAAGAATATGAAATTTTATTGAACGAACTGAAACAATTCAATCCGGAATTGCTTGATAAGGGCAGGCTGCTGGCCATTACCAAATGTGACCTGGTGGATGAAAAACAAATTGAAAAACTGCGTAAAAAACTACCGGATATTCCCTCAGTATTTATTTCCTCGGTGAGCATGTTGGGCATACCGAAACTGAAAGACTTGCTTTGGAATCATTTAAATGAACAAGTGGAATAAAAAGCATGATTGAAAGACTTATCGATTTTGATGTTCAGCTTTTTTTATTTTTAAACGGCTTGCGTAATCCGTTTTTCGATTTTGTATTCTGGTGGGCAACGCAACCATTAGTCTGGATACCTGTTTATATCATTTTGCTATACCTTGTTATCAAGGTATATAGGTGGCAGGCAATTTTTGTGGTCCTGTTTACGATTATTTCGATAACCCTTACCGATCAGATTTCAGTGCATCTTTTTAAGGATGTATTTATGCGCCTGCGCCCTTGTCATAATCCGAATATTCAGATGCAGGTACATACCATGAACGGTTATTGTGGCGGTGAATATGGTTTTGTGTCATCACACGCCGCTAATTATTTTGGATTGGCTGTATTTCTGTCTGTTATTTTTTTCAGGAAAATTCGTTTTTTTATTCCTTTTGTTTTGCTTTGGGCAGCCTTAATTTCATACAGCCGTATATACCTGGGCGTACATTACCCGGCGGATGTGTTTTGCGGGGCTGTTTTAGGCTGCCTTATAGGCGCATCATTGGGCATCTTATTCCGTTTGTTTTCTGAAAAAGTGCTTTCAGGGAACCGGTTTTTTAAGATAAATCAGCCAGATTAATTTTTTTAAAAAAGAAGTTACAATGCTTATTAAAAAGGTGAAATCACTTGTACATCTTTTTAATAAGATGTAAAATTCCTTTCGTTTATCAAATCAAACAACACTTATTTTTTCAAAAATATCTTTTTCTCACAATAACCATTTTCATATCTATAAATATAAATGTGATTATTGATCAGTTCACGCATTTTTACTTCTCTACCCATTAAATCATATATTCCTACCAATTGCGAAGTTGAATTAAAACTTTCCTCGTTTACTGATGCAAATTTATCATAAGTTATAAGTAATTTTGTAATATGCATATCTTGAATACTTGCTCCATTTCCTATACTAATACCCAACTCAGTTATGTCCAGCATAACAGAATCAGGCATATTAGAAACAATATCTACTATAACCTTTGTATAATCAATATTCAAACTATCAATATACATAAATTGCAGCATACTATTATGCCGTATTACAATATAATCTGAAGTTATACTATCAGGTGGATTAAAAATTGTGACACCCGGTACGCTTATAAATGAATCACCCGCTTCATATTTAGCAAGTGTGTCAACCTGGCTTCTAGCAGCATTGCTAAAGGCAAGGATAAGAAAAACTATCATTGCCATAACTAAATTTTTCGGTGCTGTCTTCATGAGTTTTAATATTTTGATAAAAATACGAATATTATTTTATAGATTATTTTTTATTTGGTTTTTTATAATACCAAAGATACTTGTCTAAACTTCGATGAAAAAGCCATTCATAGTTTTCCACATCCATTATTTCAAATTGTTTATATGGTGCATCTAATGTAGGATAAAATATCTTAAAATATTCTTTATAATAAGCTTCCATTTTATTTTTGATTTCAGGTAAATATTTAGAAATGATTTTTTTACCCAAATCTCTATATGCTAACTTTAATTTTTCAAACATTTCGAAATATTCAGCATAACTCTCAATATTGTTTTTGCCATTAATTAATTTAATTGCATCACTCGTGTTTGAATCATATAAAATTGCTTGAAGGGGATAATAAAGGAATAAGGTTTTTGATACTAAAGACTTTGGCAATATTGCGTGTTTTTGATTTTTATGTTTTGAGGCATAACTATTATTTTGGAAATAATGAGCCAACTTATCTACCATATCTGGTTGAAATTCATCATTATTTTTTATTTTAAGAAAAAATTGTTCAATCAATTCTGTGATAGTTTTTTCCTTATTTCTAGTTCTACCAATAGAATAATCATTTAGGAAATTGCTATAATTTTTGGAATATTCTTGGAAATCATAGCCGGGTTTTTCGCTCCATTCTTTAAAAGCGTTTTTAAATTTTTCCGAATACTCGTATTCGCTTCTACACCATAAATTTATGGTTTCAAAAATAGCTTTGCGAAATAAATCCTTTTTAAGTTCTTCCATTTCTCTATATACAGTTTTTATTTTTATTACATATAAATTTTATTTACAAAAATATATAATAATTCAATAAATGCAAATATATTTTCATTCTTTTACATTTATTCAAGGTTTTTTAATTTTCGAATCTTTGAAAGGTTCAAAATTCTTGCAACACGGAATTTTGAATTTACCTCTTAATACCCGTACTCTTTCCCGTAAATTTTATCTATGACAACTTTATAGGTAGCAACTTCTTTAAGTGAAGGAACACCGTAATTAAAATCACGGCCGGTGTATTTCTGCATGATGATATTAAGCGCTTCAGCCTTTTCGTTTAAATCTTCAATAAACTCCACACGACCGAATGCCTGAACACTCCTGTATTTCAAAAGATAACTGCAGGCAACATCGGCATGCTGGCAGGCGATCTGATGATCGGTGCTGAACGACACACACACCTTGTTGTTTTTATGTAAAATATCCATTTTTTTTCCGTTCTGGCCTGAATGCAGGTAAATACAATTGTTTTTATACCCAAAATTAAACGGGACAACATAAGGCTGGTTGTTTTCATCAGCCATGCCAACATAGCAACAGTCGCATTTTTCCAGGATTTTTTCTATCTTATCAAGGTCTTCGTATAATACTTTTCTGCGCATAGGATTTACAATAATTTAAAAAAGATGTATAAAAATACAAATTTTTCCTGACCTATTCAAAAATGAAAGAAGTGAAATTTGCGAATGTGGGAGGCCTTTGTGGGTGGCAGGTAAGGTAAATCCCGATAAAGAAAATCCATGAAGTGAACAATCATTGCCGGATTACCTTGATTTTCTTTTGTCGGCCCGAAGGGTGAAAAATTATTATGAATTTTTCTGGTTAAATCAACCCATCATTAAATGAAATAAAAAAGAATGGTGTCCGTATACTGCTTTACCTTATCAAAGAAACTGTTCCGTTACGCCTGATCTCTTTGCCATCAAATTTTCCTGTAGCTACAAGAACATAATAATAAACACCATCGGCAGCATTTGCCCCGTCCCATTCACCGCCCGGTTCATTCCAGGAAAAGATCTTCTTGCCCCAGCGGTTGTATATGATCATTTCTTCAGTTTGGAGTCCGGTTGACTTAACTTTAAACACATCATTTATATTATCCCCGTTTGGTGTAAAAATGTTCGGAATAGTAACATCAGCGGGTAAAAATACATAAACGTTCATATCCATAGTTTCAACGCAGCTGTCGGGACCGCCTGCATAAACCGTCAGTATTACATGGTATTCCCCTTCAGATAAGAATACATGGTCCGGATTAGGGACATTGGAAGTGGTGCCGTCTCCGAAATCCCAAAAATAGTCCACAGCTCCGGTTCCGGTAAAAGTAAAGGTGAAGGTATTCGTTAATAGAATGGAATCATTAGGACTAACTATGAAGTTTGCGTCGATCGGGTATTCTGTGATGAGTGTCGCAGCCTCTGTGATGGTGCAACTGTTCATATCAGTTACAGTCACTGAATAATCTCCCGCACAAAGCCCTGTGATTTCTGCGGTATGTAATGAAGAGCCAGTCCAGTTGTATTGATAAGGTGGAATTCCACCTGTAACAATGATATTTACCGACCCATCACAGCTGTTCTGGCAGCCTTCGTTTTCAGAGCTAAGGCTGATATCAAGCTGTGTAGGTTGTAATATAATCACCGAATCATAGGTGGTACAGCCGAGATCATCCGTAATGGTTGCAAAGTATATCCCAGCTGCAAGGCCTGTCGCAGTCTGAGTGGTTTGCTGAGGGATGGTACTCCATTGGTAGGAATAAGGCGCCGAGCCGTTGATTGGGTAAACGGTAGCGGTCCCGTTACTTTCGCCGTAACAAATAACATCTGTTTGCGTTGACGGATCAAATCCTATATCGCTTACCAAAACAGGATGTGTTGTTTGTGTTGACACGCAATTGTTTTCAGTAACCGTCAGGGTAATGTCATAGCTTCCGGGGTTTAACCATTGAACATATTGCGGGCCGGGGCCATAGCCAGGATAAGGGCTGCCTGCGGAGAAACCCCAGTCATAATTTGCACTTGAAGAAGCCGTGCCGGTGTATGTAATGGTAGCCATATTGTCATCACAATTGGGGTCAGACACGGTGAAATCGGAAGTAGGGATCGGATTTACCGTAACGGTAACGATATCAGTTATTGTTCCCGGGCAACTTGGATTTCCACCGGTTCCTGTCAGCGTGTAGGTCGTAGTGACCGTTGGTGAGGCCACCGGGTTTGCACTGGTTGAATCAGAAAGTCCGGTTGAAGGTGACCAGGTATAGCTGGTTGCACCGCTGGCGTTTAATGTGGTGCTCTGGCCTTCGCAAATGGTGGCATCCGGGCCTGCATCCAGTGTAAAGACTCCTGATGCAGCCGAAATAATATAATCACATACACATCCTGCATTGCCGTCTATCATGAGGTAGTAAGTCTGACCGGGTGTAAGCCCCGTGGCGGTAATGGTGCCGCTGACTACGGATGCCGGATTCCAGCAGTTAGAAACCGAGGTGAAGTTATAACAATCGGTGGTAGTATACACTTCCATTTGTATCCCATAAGCGGTTGAACAGTTTGAAACATAAACGTTTAATACGGAAGTCGTAGCATCAGCAACAAAGGAGAGCCAGGAATTATTTTCAATCGAACCACAAAAAACAGAACCAAGAGGAGCGCTGTCTTCATCAGTTGGGTCGGTAGGGCTGACGGTCGCTGTGTAGGTTGCGCTGGTATTTCCGCAATACCCGTTCAGGTTGCAGATAGGAACTGCCGTTGAGCAGTAATCACCGGCAACGGGGTTTGAAGCACAGGGAGGAGGTGGAGGAATGCTGTATACACAAAGTCCGAAAGTTCCATAAGTACCGCCTCCGTATTCCCAGAATCTGATAAATATGCTGGTGCCGGGGGTTAACCCACTTCTGTATATCATGGGCATGCTGCCATTGCCGTCATTATCATCGCATTCGATAAGGGTCAGAGCGTTGCAACTGCCAGAGTAAATGGCCATACCACCATTGGTGATAACGCCGGCTTCGGTATCAAACATCAGGGTTCCTCCCGCAGGTACGATCACCTTAAACCAAACATCCGCTGCAGCCGTCGTATAGCTGGCACATGCCGGTAAAGGAGTGTTACTGGAATAAGTTGCCCCAACATTGGTATAGGTGATATATGAGCAGGATGTTCCAACCGGAATCCCCATGGCATTATCACATTCATCGTTTGAAATCTGGGCTTTCGCTGTTGAATTTATAAGAAGTAAAAGGGAAAACAAAAAAATGATTTGAAACCGCTTTGGGGACCTATTTAAATGGTGCGTTAACATTATAAAAGATAAAAAAGATTAATTGATAGTGTTCATGTTAATTTCCTTGGGATCAATTATTTCCGCATCAATGGGGTTGCCAATCTGTTTCCATAATGATCGGATGTGTTCAATGATTTTTTCCGTGTAGTTGAGGTCTTTTATTTCAACTTTACAGATACCTTTCTGGAAATCGGTGCTGGCAGATAGCACCAGGCCGGTTTTCATCAATACCTCATCAAGGGTTTTTGCGTTATCCTGATTGTTCAATCCATTGATTTTAAAATAAATAGTATCATTAACTGTAATGCAATAATTTTGGATAATCCCATTCGTTCTTTCATCCGTATTTTTTCCAAAACCAAATACAACAGAAATTAAAATTATAACGATACTCAGACTGATTTTTTTCATTTCAATAATTATAAAAACATAAAAGACAATGTATTACGAAAATAATAATTGCATTTGATCTGTTCTGCAAAAGTACAAAAAGTTGACTACATAGCCAAAAAAATTATGGGAAACTATGTTTTAAGTTATGGTAGTGACTTTATACCGCCAGGACATACAAAATGGGTCAGGATAAATAATAAAATCATGATACAGGCAAAGTATCAATTTTAATCCTTCCTTTAGTATATAGCAAGCTTATCTGATTATATTATCTCAGCAATGTAACAGTACCGTTGGATCTATATTCCTTGGCGTCATAGCCATTGGCGCTGAATATATAATAATAGATTCCGTCAGCTGCTTTCTGGCCATTAATAGTTCCATCCCATTCGCCGCCAACTTCACTCCATGAAAAAATCTGTTTTCCCCAGCGGTTATATATCAACATTTCCTCAGTTTCGAGACCTTCGGATTCTACCCTGAATGTTTCATTTGCCCCGTCATTGTTAGGCGTGAAAACATTAGGAATGGTGACCTTGGAAGGTTCATGTACGGTGATAATTATTTGAACAGTGTCCGTACAGAAATCCGGAGCGCCGGTACTCACAATCAGCACAACGGTATATTCTCCTGTGGCTGTGTATGAGTGTGATGGGTTTGGAGAATTGGAAGTAGTGCCGTCACCAAAGTCCCAAAGGTAATCAACCGCCCCGCTTCCTGTGAAATAAAACTGAACGGACGTTGGTAAAAAAACAGTTTGTGCATCTGCGTATGCATCAGCATTTATGGGCGAATTGGTGCTGATCGTTGCAGAACCGGTTATGGTACAATTGTTTGAATCACTTACGGTGACTGTATAATTGCCTGTACAAAGATTTAATACCTCTGAAGTATTCGAAACGGCACCGGTCCAATTATACTGATAGGGTTGAATTCCTCCGGTAACATTTACACTAACAGAACCATCACAGCTGTTGGTACATCCTTCATTTTCGTATGTGACGTCAATATCCAGGGCTGTGGGCTGAATGATCTGCACGGTATCATATATTATACATCCCAGGTTATCAGTAATGGTAACATAAAATGTTCCGGCAGGAACGTTTGTTGCTGTCTGTCCCGTTTGTGCAGGTGAAGTACTCCACAAATAGGTATAAGGTGTTGATCCGTTTATCGGGTAGACAGTGGCAGTGCCGTTACTTTGTCCGTTACATAGGACATCGGTCGTTGTCGGATTGTTTGTGCTGATATTACTGACCAGTACAGTATGTAAAGTTTGTGTTGATACACAATTGTTTTCTGAAACGGTAAGTGTTATGTCGTAACTTCCGGGTGATGTCCAGGTTACCTGGTGCGGGCCCTGACCTGAGCCAGGGACAGCGCTACCTCCTGAGAATCCCCATGTGTAAGTTGCCCCCGAAGACCCTGTTCCTGTGTAAGTAACGGTAGCCGTATTACCAACGCAGTTTGGCGACGATATGGTAAAATCAGAGGTAGGAGCAGGATTAACGGTAACGGAAACTGTAAATGTAGCTCCGTTACATGTTCCTGCAGTTGGGGTTACCGTGTATACCACAGTTATCGGAGCATTCGTGGTGTTGATTAACGTGCCACTGATGTTGGCTGCGTTTGATCCTGCAGCAGTACCTGTAATTCCAGCCACAACAGGTGCCGACCAGCTATAAGTTGTTCCAGTGGGGACTACACCATTGGTTATATCTACCGGGCTTGCAGTGAACGTGCCTTGGCTGCATATAGTATCTGTCATATTAGTGACGGCAGGTTGCGGGTTAACAGTAATGGTAACTGTAAAGGCAGCCCCTGTGCAGGTTCCTGAAGCAGGAGTTACCGTATAAACTACGTTTATCGGTGAGCTTGTCGAATTGGTTAATGTGCCGCTTATATTTGAAGCATTTGTCCCTGCAGCTGTCCCGGTGATTCCTGCCACAACTGGCGCTGGCCAGGTGTAAGAGGTTCCGGCAGGTACAATGCCATTGGTTCCATTCAAAGGTGTTGCAGTGAAAGTTTCTCCGCTGCATATTGATGCTGTCATATTGGTAATAGCGGGTGCCGGATTAACAGTAACGGTTACTGTAAAAGGACTACCTGTGCATGTTCCTGTTTGGGGAGTAATCGTATAAACCACATTTACCGGGGCATTGGTTGTATTGGCCAAAGTCCCGCTAATAGTTGCGGCATTCGAACCTGATGCAGTACCGGTGATTCCGGAAGCAACAGGTGCCGGCCAACTGTAAGTAGTTCCTGTCGGGACAACTCCATTGGTTCCATTGACCGGTGTTGCAGAGAATGTACCACCGCTGCAAATGGTCGTAGTCATAGCAGTGACAGCGGGCGCCGGATTAACCGTAACCGTGATGGTAAAAGGAGCACCTGTACAGGTCCCGGAAGTTGGGGTAACGGTATAATCAACATTGATCGGATTATCGGTTGTATTGTTTAAAGTTCCGCTAATGGTTCCTGCATTTGTTCCTGCGGCTGTGCCTGTAATTCCAGTCGCAACAGGTGCCGGCCAGCTATAGGTAGTTCCTGAAGGAACAATTCCATTGGTTCCGTTTGCTGGACTTGACGTGAATGTTCCACCACTGCATATGGTTGCAGTCATGTTGGTAATGGCAGGGACAGGGTTTACCGTAACGGTCACCGTAAACGGGTTTCCTGTACAGCTTCCCACCTGCGGTGTGACTGTATAAACCACATTTATAGGGGTATTTGTTGTATTGGTTAAGGTGCCGCTGATGTCTGCTGCATTGGATCCGGCAGCAGCACCGGTAATTCCGGTAACACTGGGAGCTGGCCAGCTATAGGTAGTTCCGGCAGGAACAACTCCATTGGTGCCATTCACCGGGCTTGATGTAAAAGTTCCCCCGCTGCAAATGGATGCTGTCATATTAGTCACATCAGGATTTGGATTTACAGTAACAGTTATTTGATTTGTAGAGGTGCATCCTGGCGATATTCCCGTAACAGAATATGTTGTAGTGGTTGTTGGTGATGCCGTAACGGTTGACCCGGTGGTTTGATTCAATCCGGTAGCGGGCGACCATGTATACGTGTCAGATCCTGAAGCCGTAAGGTTGATAGACCCATTAACACAAATAGCCGGGTTGGCCGGAGCCAGGCTTACACCGCCACTGGCAAGTGAAACGGTAACATTGTCGGTAACGGTTACATCATTTCCTACACAGCAATCATAGACTACTTGTGCAGTATAGGTCGTTGCGGAACTGGGGCAGACATTGACGGTCGCCCCGGTACCTATTTGTGTTGCGCCTTGCCACCACGTAAGGGTGTAGTTCGGGCTTCCGGCAGGAGTAAAACGCCAGGCTTCATTGCTTGCAGTCCATTGCGAAGTGTTTCTTCCGGGAGCAGTAATACCAAGGGTCCCGTCAGGATTCTGTATGCCCACGATGGCATTACCGCCATTCCAGGATGTGCATAGAGGTTTGTTCTGGATGTATACTTCAATAACATTCGTGCTCTCATATAGAACGATTTGATGAGTAGCCAGCATGCTATTGCATTCAGTAGAAAACATGGCAATCTCGTTCCAACTCACAACATATGTCCGGCATGGGTATGAACCTAATATGGCATAATACATCTGCCCGGTAACGGCGGGATCTATATCATGATATGGCCCGAAAATATTTCCTGCAGGGATGAGGTCAGGAGAAGGACAAGAGGCAGAATATGACCACTCACAGAACGTACCCGCATCACCAGTGGCAAATGAAAGAACACCGTTTGAACCTGCAATTATCTGGGTATAACTAACCCCGTAAAAACAAAAAGCAAAAGGAAGGGTGATGACACTGCTCCAGGTGTCATCAATATTCACCAGGATGGCAGTTCCCGTATTGTAAGCATAGGGAGGTGCATAGGGAATTGATGAAACAGTATAAGTTGTTGTGGCTCCGGTTGCAAGGCAACTTGCCGTCAGGTTTGTACAGTTTGTTCCGCAATCCAGGGTTACATTATTGCCGGCTTCAACACTGGGGCAACCTGGCTGAGCTTGCAGACCCTGAATAATTGCAAAAAGAAATATGTTTGTAAAAAGTAAAGATTTAATAAGTTTCATGCTCTTTTTTTGATTTGTTAATAATAATTAGCAGGACGAAAAAAATACACCTTTAGTTGCCTTTAAAACAAAATTATTTATAAAGTTTTATGAAATTTTAAATATAATTTTGTAAAAATAAATAATTTTTGAAATAAAAATTAAATACAATGACTAATTTAATAATTGAATTTTTAAAAGAGTTATCGGAAAATAATAATCGCGAATGGTTTGCAGCGAATAAACAAAAATATGAGGCCGCAAAGAATGCCTTTGTAAGGTTAATAACACCGGTGCATGGAGCAATTTCGGTTTTTGATGCTGAAATCAGGGGAATTAAACCACAGGACTGTATGTTCAGGATATACAGGGATGTTAGGTTCTCAAAAGATAAATCGCCGTATAAAACAAATTTTGGAGCTTATTTTAATAAAAATGGAAAGAAAATCCACAATGCAGGTTATTATTTTCACATAGAACCCGGTAATTGTTTTTTATCCGGTGGCATATACATGCCTCCACCACCATTATTAAAATCTTTACGCCAGGAAGTGTATTATAATTTTGATGAGTTTAAAAAAATTATTTCCGGTAAGAAATTCAGAGATTTTTTTGGTGATGTCACTGGTGATAAGCTACTAAGACTTCCTCCTGAGTTTCCAAAAGAATTTCCAGGTTCGGAATACCTTAAACTTAAAGATTATTATGTTGTTCATAATTACAATCCAACTGATTTCACCGAAAAAGAACTTATCAGTTATGTCTCCAAGGTTTTTAAAGAGGCCAAACCATTAAATGATTTTCTTAACAGGGCAGTATCCTGATAAAAAAATGGTCGTTTTAAAAAAAAATATTTTATTTTGCTAAAAAAAACAATGACCCAAGGAATTTGCATTTTAAGTGTTGTCCCTGTGCATTCAGAACCATCTGATAAATCTGAAATAGTTACTCAACTGTTGTTTGGAGAAATGTTTCATGTGACAGAGTTGATAGGATCATGGCTCAAAATTTCCACCGTATTTGATGCATATGAAGGATGGATAGATAGAAAACAATGTTGTTTCCTGACGGCAGATGAATTCGCTGGTTTGAATAAGGATAACAGTTGTGTTGTGACGGATATTGTGCAATTGATTTTTAATAAAACCCTGAATTTTTATTTTCCTATTGTAATGGGCAGCAGTTTGCCTTCCTTGTCAGAAAAAAGCATGACCATTGCCGGTTATGAGTATGTATATGATTCGGGATGCTCAAATACATCAAACAAGACTAACGGTGCGAAAATAACGGAATATGCCAAGCATTATTTGAACGCACCTTATATGTGGGGAGGAAAAACTCCCTTTGGAATAGATTGTTCAGGTTTTACCCAGATGGTCATGAAGTTGTGTGGCATATACATTTCCCGTGATGCTGCCCAGCAATCGGTGCAGGGTAAAGCCATTGATTTTATTTCAGAAGCCATGCCAGGCGATCTTGCTTTTTTTGAAAATGATCAAAACCAGATTGTTCATACCGGTATTATTTTGTTCAACCAAAAAATTATTCACGCATCCGGAAAAGTCCGGATAGATGAAATAGACCATGAAGGGATCTTTAATAATGATCTGCATTGCTATACTCACAAACTACGTTTTATCCGGCGGTTTATATAGAATGTTGACTGGCATAATAATTGAATCCGGAGTTTTTATATTTGTCCACACATGAAAAAGCATATAATTCTATTATTATTTCTTCTGTCTTTTGGTTGCCATAATGTTAATGCACAGGATACCACCAGCATTGTAACCCGTGCGATCATTATCAATGGAGATACGTTGCCTATTATGTCGCTGACTGAAGTAAAAATTTTCGGGCCGGTGATTTTTGCCAATAAATATGAAGCACTGCGATTCTCAAAACTCGTGTATCATGTAAAAAAAGTATACCCCTATGCCAAAATAGTGAGTGTAAAAGTTTTGGAGTATAATTATATCATCAACAAAGCATCCTCCAGGAAAGAACGGAAACAACTCATGAAACAGGCCGAGGAGGAGCTAATTGCACAATTTGAAGATGATATAAAAAACATGAGTGAATTACAGGGTGAAATACTCATCAAACTCATCGATCGTGAAACCGGTTCTTCGTCCTACGATCTTATCAAAGAATTCAGAGGAGGGATCGTAGCGTCACTTTACCAGAGCTTCGGGAGGTTGTTTGGGTACAACCTTAAATCAACGTATGACCCGCTGGGTAAGGACAAGGACATAGAACAGATTGTTGTAATGATAGAAAACGGGGAGTTGTAACTATTTTCCGCGGCCTTGCAATATGATAAGGGCGGTGTAAATCATGATCTTAAAATCAACAGCCAGCGTCATGTTTTCGATATACAAAACATCAAATTTTAAACGTTCAACCATTTGATCGACGGTTTCGGCATAACCGTATTTTACCTGTCCCCACGAAGTAATTCCCGGCTTTACTTTATGCAAAAGTTTATAGTGAGGCGCTTTCTGGACGATCTGGTTGATGTAAAACAGTCTTTCGGGCCGTGGGCCTACTATCGACATGTTTCCTTTCAACACATTATAAAATTGAGGGATCTCATCCAGGCGGACTTTTCGCATAAAACGGCCAAAAGGTGTTATGCGATGATCGTTCTTACTCGAAAGCTGTGGCCCTTCTTTTTCTGCATCCACATACATCGAACGGAATTTATACATGGTAAAAGGTTTGCCATGAAGGCCGATGCGTTCGTGCGAATAAAACACGGGGCCTTTTGATGATAATTTTACGCCCAAAGAAACCAGCAAATAAGCCGGTGATAGAATCAACATGAAAATCAGAGAACCAACAACGTCAATACCCCTTTTAATATAGCGTTGCCAGGCGGGCATGAGTTCCGGGGATATCTGTATCAATGGTGCATGAAAGATAGATGTCATTTTAACGCTTCCAAGCAGGAAGTCTTTCATGTCGGGAATGATCTTGATAACCACGTGTGTATCTTCAAGCGAAGAAATGATCTGCTCCACAAAAGAATGTTCTTTTTTATCAATGGCAATAATTACTTCTTCAATTTCATATTCCGCGATGATGTTTTTTAGGTTTGTGTAATTACCCAAGTGTGGAAGATATTTCTCCATCGGATGTTGATCACCGTTATGCACATCAATAAATCCGACAAATTTATTACCGGATGATTTCCATTGGCTTTCAATTTCATTATAGATGGCCACGGCATTGCCGTTACTGCCAATCAGCAAGGTGTTAAAACCAATTATTTTATGGTGTATTTTGTATGCAGTCTGTGACGAAAATATTAAACGCCATGTAAACGTGAATGAAAAATGTAAAATAAAAATAACAAAGAAATACAGGTAATAATTTTTATATGAAACAACCTGATCATCCAGTATGAACAGGAAGAAAATGACGATCATCCCGATCAGCGAGATCAGGAATGTCTGCCCAAGTTCTTTTAATCGTGATTTTCTGAAGATTTTCTGATAAGTACCCGTGATAAAATATAAGACAAACCAGAACACCAAAATGAATGCAAGGCCGATATACAGGTTTTTATCAGCAAAGATCTGATCAGGATTGTCAAATACTTTGGAGTTGACATGATATTTACGATAAATAAAAAATAATACCCAGGCTGCTCCTGCAGATAATGCATCGGCAATAACATACTTGAGTACCTGAACTTTTTTATTCATTTCTGTCATTCGGTATACAATAGTTTAATGTTATCAAGTAATATTTCTGCGGTTGCAATGGTGTCGGGTTTGTATGCCTCAAAGTAAATCCTGAATCCTGTTGTATTAGAACTGACATTTGCAGAGGGCGTTAAATTTATATAGATTTTATTCCATGAAGTATTTGGATTAATTATCATGGTTTCAATTTTCTCATTCTGGCCGGTAGTCAATACTGCATACATGCCAATTCCTAAGGGCACATTCGTTTTATAGTTGAGTTCGAGTAACACCGCCGACTGATCCTGAGGAATGTCAAAAATATCATCCGATACGCTGCAAACATAGTCGTATGAAGCATCAAGATTGACTACTCCGGAGCTTTGCCCTTCAAATACTTTGGTGCTGTCCTGGGTTTGGATGAAATTTGTATCACTGACACTGAATTTTATTAACGAAACACCGGCTGTTTCAAAATCTTCCATCCAGTGGATTTTATTTTCATAATAAGTCACCGTAGGATTAATAGTATCTATCTGTTCGGCAACCAGGTCAACAGTCGTTTCATAAGGTTGGTAAAACGGATAATAAGCTCTTGACATAGCTATGCCGTTGAGTTTTATACCTGGCCGTATCATAATGGTATGCTGGCCGGTTGCAAGAATCGGGAACGTTGCCGGCAGTTCGTAAATTCCCTGCAAATCACCGTCTACATAAACCCAGGCGTCGGTTATCTTACAGGAGTTTGAGCCAAAAATTTCGTAAACCGTTGTAAGATCAATTTTGTCAATGTGTATGTACGACGGGACAAGGTCAGTTTTCTTACAAGAAATTAAACTGCTTATAATGAAAAGTCCGGTAAAAGCTAAAGCTATTTTTCTAAATCCTGTAAAGTAAAATTTTCCCATTCGTACACAAAATTCATTGGTTTAACGAGAGTGTGAGAGATTTATTGTATAGCAGGGAAATTTAATCCGGGATATTGATTTTTTCAATGACTTTATAAGCGATATCCAGTGCTTTGTACCCATCAATAATGCTTACAGCCGTATCGGTATTATTTTCAATGGAATTGAAAAATGTTTCAAGCTCGGTTTTAATAGCGTTGATGGGAACTATTTCAGGTTTTTCAAAAAATATCTGTTTTTTACCTTTGCCTTCTCCCAGGTCAATGATCATATCAAGCGGACCCATACTGCCTTCATCAACAACATTTTTCAGGCGGATTATTTCAGTGTCTTTTTTGAAAAAATCAATGGCGATATAAGCATCGGGCTGAAAAATGCGGGTTTTGCGCATGTTCTTCATCGAAAGACGGCTTGCTGTGAGGTTGGCCACACAACCATTGTCAAATTCGAGGCGTGCATTGGCAATATCTGGTGTGTCGCTCACAATGGCTACACCACTGGCGCTTATTTTCTTTATGTTTGATTTAACAATACTCAAAACAATGTCAATATCGTGAATCATCAGGTCAAGGATGACCGGGACATCCGTGCCGCGCGGATTGAAAAGCGCCAGGCGGTGCGTTTCAATGAACATCGGTTGCTGAATAAACGGAAAAGCCGCGATATAGGCGGGATTAAAACGTTCCACATGGCCGACCTGCACTTTAACACGTGCCTCATTCGAAATGGCAATAAGCTGTTTCGCTTCATCAAGGGTGGTAACCAAAGGCTTTTCAATAAATACATGCCGTGCCGATTTCATTGCTTTTGAAGCACAGTCAAAATGAGAAAGCGTAGGCGTTACAATGTCCACCACTTCAACGGATGATATAAGATCATCAATGGAAGAAAAGGCTTTTATCCCTAATTCTTCTTCAACCTGTTTAACAACTAGTGGGTCCTGATCGTAAAAACCGCAAAGATTTATGTGCTCGATTTGTTTAAGGCAATTTATGTGGATCTTGCCCAGATGTCCAGCTCCTAATACTCCTACTGTTAACATATACTTGAGATTTTTCCGTAAAATTAAATTTTTTATTATAAGGTATTTGACTATTTTCGCATTAGAAATTAACAGGGCAACCATACCATGATGGATGTGTAAGCTCCTGAAATAAATAAATATAGTAATTAATGATTGATTCTTATAAACACAAAGGCCTGAGAAGACAACTGGTGGAAACTATAAAAATGAAGGGAATCTCAGACGAGAATATTCTAAGCGCCATAGATAAAATCCCACGCCACTTATTTCTCGATTCCACCTTTCAGAACCATGCCTACGAAGATAAGCCTTTTCCTATCGGAGCCGGACAAACCATTTCACAGCCCTACACGGTGGCGTTTCAAACGGAATTGTTAAAAGTAAAAAAACGGGATAAAATCCTTGAAGTGGGAACCGGTTCAGGATATCAGGCGTGCGTATTACTGGAACTTGGGGCGGTTGTCTATACTATTGAGCGGCAGAAAAGCTTGTATCAGAAAACCAAATTGTTCTTACCTTCAATAGGTTATAACCCGAAATTCTTTTACGGTGATGGTTATAAAGGCTTACCGGCTTATGCACCCTTTGATAAAATAATTGTTACGGCCGGTGCCCCGCATATCCCTGAAATGTTGCTCGGGCAGTTGAAACCCGGTGGAATAATGGTTATCCCGGTGGGCATGGCCGATATTCAAAAAATGATTACTGCCACCAAGACCGAAACGGGTGAAGTAATCATAAAAGAACATGGTACATTTCGTTTTGTACCTTTACTTGAAGATAAAGCTGATGATAAATAGTGTCTATAAGAAAACTCGTGTTTGTATAAAGAAAACGTCAGGTTTGAGGCTTGCGAAGCGACAAAAAGCGGAGTTTACTGTTGTAAAAGAGCATTTTTGTAGCAAGCGTAACGAAAAAATTGGCATTTTCCTACAAACACTAAATAAAATCGGATTATGTGCGGTATTGCAGGTATCCTGAAATTAGACACTGCTGCCCCTGGTATAGCATCGTCGCTGCATAAAATGGCCGACAGCATCAGGCATCGCGGGCCGGATGACGAAGGGTATGTCTGTTTTGGCGGTAATAATATTTATGTATGCGGTGGCAGGGATACGCAAACTGCCTCGCGCGAGATGAAGCTACCCTATGCTGCTCAACACGATATTGATGCTGTGGGAGCTGATCCAACTCTTGGGCTGGCGCACCGAAGGCTGTCTATTATTGATTTATCTTCAGCGGGACATCAGCCCATGTGCAACGATAATAAAACGATATGGGTTGTTTTTAACGGGGAGATTTATAATTATTGGGAGATCCGCGAAGAACTGGAAGAAAACGCTGTACACTTTGTTTCTTCCACTGATGTGGAAGTGATGCTGAAAGCCTATGAATACTGGGGCATGCGTTTCCTTGATAAGCTTAATGGAATGTGGTCGTTTGTTTTGTACGATCTGAATTCAAATTTTCTTATCGGATGCCGCGACCGCTTTGGTGTCAAGCCGCTATACTATTACAATTCGAAACAATTCTTCGCTTTTGCCTCTGAACAGAAAGCCTTGTTGCAACTACCTGTCAACACCAGCGTTAACCCCGATGCTGTTTTTGATTATCTGGTGAACAGCCGTATAGAGCATACTGAAAATGGGCTTTACTCGAATATTATGGAATTGATGCCCGCACATTATTTTATATATGATTTGAATTCCAATCAGTTTGAAATCACAAAATATTATAACCTGAGTTATAATAAAAGCCGCGAAAACTTTAGTGCCGAAAAATGCGCAGCCATTGTCAGCCAGGTTGAAGAAAAGATCAACCATGCTGTTACTATTCGTCTCCGGTCGGATGTAAATGTTGGTTTTTGCCTGAGCGGTGGTATCGACAGCAGCAGTATTATTGGCGTTTCGCAAAAGATCAATGCGCAGCATCCGCTCCGCCAGCTGAACGGAACACTTCATGCATTTACAGCAAGCTGCGACGATGATTCGGTTAATGAGTCACGCTGGGCTGAGCAGGTAGTTAACAAACACCGGATGAACT
The DNA here is from genome assembly GCA_035354195.1 of Bacteroidales bacterium. Lineage (GTDB taxonomy): Bacteria > Bacteroidota > Bacteroidia > Bacteroidales > CAIWKO01 > CAIWKO01. The sequence goes on from DAOQAT010000006.1 coordinate 26,045, forward strand.
GGCATAAATATGCGTGTACGTCCTCTGATTTATTTGATGAACTGGAGAAAATCATTTATTACCAGGATTCACCGTTATTTTCGACCAGCACGTATGCCCAGAGTTCTGTGATGAAACTTGCCCATGAGCACAACATTACCATTTTGCTCGACGGGCAGGGCGGCGACGAACTTTTTGCCGGATATGTGCCTTTTTTTATTTCTTATTATTTTGAGTTACTGCACCGGTTTCAAATGAAAACCCTCGGTTCCGAAATTGGAAATTTGAAATACTCCCCGCTGAATTTTAATATATTTTTGCGGTCGATGGGAAAGGTCCTGCTGAGCGATATGTTGCCAGCAACTTTACAAAGCAAACTCGCAACGAATAATCATAAAGAATTATCTTTTCTCAATAAAAATTTATTGGAATCCGGGTTGGCCGGTGTAACCTTAAATAGCGGATACAGCAGCAAAGACCTTAATTCCGCCTTATTTGATTATTTTACAAACGGCTATCTGCGAAACCTGCTGCGCTGGGAAGACCGCTGTTCCATGCAGTATTCGGTGGAATCGCGTACGCCTTTTGCGGATGATTTTGAGCTGATAGAATATGTATTTTCGTTACCTTCTGTGTATAAAATTCATAAAGGCCGGAGCAAATATTTGTTGCGCGAAGCCATGGTTGATGTGCTGCCTGAGAGCATTTACAGGCGTTCCGACAAACTGGGCTTTTCCACGCCTCAGTCACTGTGGCTCTTACAATCAGAAAAGAAGATGAAAGCTATAATCAGTGAACTGGCGGTGCTGGATACCGAAAAGTTTGTGAACGTCAACAACATACTTGAAAACTGGGACACTGTTTTTTCCGGAACCAAGAACCCAAAGTTGATGGATTTTACCTGGCGGTACATGAATTTTTTAATGTGGCGAAAAGTTAACGGGCTTTAAGATATTGCCGTAGCACGGCTTCAAGCCGTACTACGGCAATATCAAATTTATTATATTTGCATTTAGCAAACAAAGTATGGACAGAGAAAGCGCAAGAGAACGAATAGCAGAACTTACCGCTGAGATAAACCTTCATAATTACAGGTATTACTCCCTTTCGGCACCCACCATTTCGGATTACGAATTTGATATGTTGCTCGAAGAATTGATAAAACTTGAGAACGAGTATCCGGAATACGCCGCTCCTGATTCTCCGACAAAAAGAGTGGGCGGTGAAATAACCCGGAATTTTAAACAGGTGGTTCATAAAAATCCCATGTTGTCATTGGGAAACACCTATTCTGAAGAAGAAATTTCCGAATTTGACCAGCGTGTCCACAAACTTTTACCCGGGGAAGAAGTAGAATATGTTTGTGAACTCAAATACGATGGCGTTGCTATTGGACTGACCTATGAGAATGGCTCGTTGAAATATGCCGTAACCCGCGGCGATGGCGTGCAGGGCGATGATGTTACCACCAATGTTAAAACGATTAAAAGCATTCCTTTGCGTTTGTTTGGCAATGATTTTCCACCCGAATTTGAGATACGCGGCGAAATTGTAATGCCCCGTCCTGAGTTTGAACGCCTGAATGATGAACGCGTGGAAATTGGGGAACAACCTTTTGCAAACCCGCGCAATGCCGCATCCGGAAGTATTAAGATGCAGGATTCGTCAGAAGTGTCCAAACGTGCGTTGGATTGTTATCTGTATTTGCTTTTCGGGGAAAAGCTTCCGTTCGAAACCCATTACGACAACCTGATGAAGGCCCGGGAATGGGGCTTTAAAATCCCGATATATATTGCCAAATGTAAAACGATAAACGAAATATTCGATTTTATTAATTACTGGGATAAGGCCCGGGATGAGCTTTCCATTGACATTGACGGGATTGTTATTAAAGTTAATTCGTACGATCAGCAGCGGCGCCTGGGGCTCACAGCAAAGTCCCCGCGCTGGGCAATAGCCTATAAATTCAAAGCCAAGCAGGCACTTACCCGTTTGCTCTCCGTCGATTTTCAGGTTGGGCGAACCGGCGCTGTAACGCCCGTTGCCAACCTGGAGCCTGTTCAACTTGCCGGCACCGTTGTGAAGCGGGCAACACTTCATAATGCTGATATTATCAAAAAACTTGATATTCGGGTCGGCGACATGGTATTTGTTGAAAAAGGCGGAGAGATCATTCCGAAGATCGTCAATGTGGATATGTCGCAGCGTGATCCGGAAAGTAAGGAGCTTCAGTTTATTACCAACTGCCCTGAATGCGGATCCAGGCTGGAACGCATCGAAGGTGAAGCAGCGAACTACTGCCCGAACGAAAGCGGTTGCCCGCCGCAGATAAAAGGAAAGATTGAACATTTTATCAGCCGCAAAGCCATGAATATTGATAGCCTGGGAGAAGGGAAGGTTGGAATTATGTTTGATAACGGCCTGGTGCATAATATTGCAGACCTGTACGATCTGAAAGCAGATGACTTGCTTGGATTAGAGAAAGAATATGTTTCTGAAGGACAGGATAAAACACGTGTTGTGAAATTCAGGGAAAAAACGGTGCAGAATATTATTAAAGGTATTGAAGATTCGAAAAGTGTTCCTTTTGAACGTGTTCTTTATGCCTTGGGGATCAGGTATGTCGGGGAAACCGTGGCGAAAAAGCTGGCGCTTCATTTCAATACAATTGAAGAACTGCAGAAAGCCGACTTTGATGAATTGAAACAAGCGGAGGAAATCGGGGATAAAATTGCTGCAAGTATCAGGGATTATTTTAATGATATTGTAAACATTAATACGATTGAACGGCTGAAGCAAAAAGGACTGCAATTCTCACTTGAAAGACCGGAAATACAGTTGCTGTCTGATAAACTGAAAGGTAAAACCTTTGTGGTTTCAGGCGTTTTCAGTGTTTCACGGGATGAAATTAAAGACCTGATCGAAAAACATGGCGGCAGGAATGCGGGGTCAATTTCTGCAAAGACCAGTTTTGTTCTTGCGGGAGACAAGATGGGCCCTGAAAAAAAGAAAAAAGCTGAAAAACTTAACGTTCAGATTATCTCTGAAGATGAGTTTTATGCCATGATTAGTTGATAAAATCTTATATTTGCTTCATAAATATCGGACATGAAAATAGAACATTGCATCAGGGAATCCATAGAAGTAAAAAAACGCATGCTTGATGATGTAAAGCTTATCAACACTATTGAGAATATCAGTATAAAAGCAGCCGGAGTATTGAAAAACCATGGAAGGATCTTGTTATGTGGTAACGGAGGCAGTGCCGCCGATGCCCAGCATATTGCCGCAGAACTTTCCGGACGCTATACTTTTGACAGGGAACCGCTGGATGCAGAGGCGCTCCACGTAAATACTTCGTATGTAACAGCGGTTGCCAACGATTATTCATTCAACGATGTATATTCACGCCTTGTGAAAGCAAAAGGAAGGGCAGGAGACATACTGATCGCCATTTCCACATCAGGCAATTCCCAAAATATTATAAACGCTGTTGAAGCCGCCAAAGAAATTGGGATGGTGACCGTTGGTTTCACGGGCGAAAAAGGCGGGAAAATGAAAGATCTCGTGGATTACCTGGTCAATATCCCATCCGATGATACACCACGCATACAGGAAGCACATATTTTAGCAGGGCATATTTTTTGCCAGGCAGTCGAAGAAAATATTTTCAAACCTTGATACATTCAATCATCCATTTAATGTTTCCCAGAATTACCGACCCTCAGGCCTGGACTTTATTTCTTGACCGTGATGGCGTTATTAACAAAAAACTTCCGGGTGATTATGTTAAATCATGGGATGAATTTGAATTTCTGCCTGGTGTGTTGACATCCCTGGTGCAATTAAGAAAATATTTCAACCGGATAGTGATAGTAACCAACCAGCAGGGAATAGGCAAAGGCATTATGAATTTTTCCGATCTTAAAGCGATACACGATCAAATGCTCGATGAAATTGAACAAAACGGCGGGTTGATTGATGCCATTTATTTTTGCCCCGACCTGGAAAATAGCCTGAGCAGAAACCGTAAACCTGAGACAGGCATGGCAATGCGGGCAAAAAAAGAGTTCCCTGAAATTGAGTTTAAAAATTCTGTTATGGTGGGAGATGCATTAAGCGATATGGATTTTGCCGGAAAGCTTGGCATGGTGGCAGTTTACCTTGGCACAGATAAACAAATCATCGACAATAATAAAAATAAGATCGATTACGTTTTTAATAATCTTAAAGAATTTGCTGATTTTTTATATGAAAACAACCAAAAATAAAAATTTATTTTTAATCCTGTTTTTATTCGTTTTTTCAGGGATTATCAACGCACAACCTACAAATAAGACGGATTCTCTTGGCCGCAAACAGGGATACTGGAAAAAAATTGTCGCCGATACCCTGAAATACGAGGGGAATTTTATCAACGATAAACCCACCGGTGAATTCAAATATTATTACCCAAACGGGAAAATAAAAGCTGTTACGGCCTATTCTGACAGTGGGCGCAGAGCCCAGACCATTATGTATTTTAACAACGGTAAAAAAAATGCAGAAGGGTTGTATGTCAACAAGATGAAAGACGGACTGTGGATTTATTATGGTACCAACGAAGTGAAGATTTCTGAAGAAAATTATAAAAATGGGGTAAAAGAAGGTACCTGGAAGTATTTCTATGATGATGGTAAAATTAACAGGGTCGAAAATTATAAAAACAACCTGCTAAACGGTGAAAGCCTGGATTTTTATGCAGACAGTATCCTGAAAATAAAATGTTCATTCCTGAACAATAAACTTAATGGCAAATATCAATATTTCTATATTTCAGGAAAGATACTATTGACCGGAAGCTATAAAAATGACCTCAAGGAAGGTGAATGGATGTTTTTTGACGAAAATGGGCTGGGGAATAGGAAACTGCTATATAAAGAAGGATCTCTTGTGAAAGAGGAAATACTGGTGTCTTCAAAAGGTATGAATACCTTTGTTGCTGTGGGCGATATTGCTTATTGCTATACGGAAAAAAATGAAGTCCACATCAAGAAAAGTTCGGGTGAAGAGTTTATTGCCACCACTTCGCTGGATGACCTGGAAAAGCTGCTTGATCAGTTCAATTTTTTCAGGATCAGCCCAGACTTTGTCATCGCAAGATGGTCACTTAAAAACAGAAAAGATTTTAATAAAGAAAATCCGGTACTGGTTCTCAATCCTGACCCCGGGAAACCAGTGAAGGTGCATCCCGACAAGATCGAAGCCTTTATGTCGTGGGCTTCGTTGATGAAATATGAATAATAAAAGTCAAAAAGGGCGGGTGCTGGTAGCCATGAGTGGCGGCGTCGACAGCTCCGTTGCAGCTATTTTATTGCAGGAACAGGGGTATGAACTTGTGGGTATTACCATGAAGGTATGGGATTACGAATCATCCTGCTCCTCCATCAAAGAAAGCGGATGTTGCAGCCTGGATGCGGTAAACGATGCGAGAAAAGTCGCTGTAAATCTTGGATTTCCACATTATACGCTTGACCTGAAAAAGGAATTTGAAGAAAAGGTCATAAGCAATTTTATTTACGAATACATGAATGCCCGCACACCCAATCCCTGCGTACTCTGTAATAAGCTCATGAAATGGGAAGATTTGCTTCAAAAGGCGGATGAACTGGATTGTCAGTTTATTGCTACGGGCCATTATGCCCGTATCGCTTTTGAAAACGAACGATATTTTTTACGTAAAGGCCTGGATGACAATAAAGACCAGACATATGTGCTCTGGGGCCTGAGTCAGCGCCATTTGAGCCGTACCATTTTTCCGTTGGGGTCTTATCATAAAAAAGATATTAAACAGCTTGCCCAAAAACATGGACTAACCCGTATAGCCGAAAAAAGCGAAAGTTACGAGATATGTTTTATTCCTGATAACGATTACCGCGGGTTCCTGAAAAGGCGTGTTGCCGGACTGGAAGCTAAAGTGGATGGCGGAAATTTTCTGGATGAAAATGGAAAAATTCTGGGCAAACATCACGGATACCCCTTTTATACCATAGGGCAGCGCAAGGGGCTGGAAGTGGCTGTGGGGCATCCGCTTTATGTGAAAGCGATCAATGCCGCGGAAAACACAGTCGTGTTGGCTGAACGGGAAAGCTTGTTGCAGGCGGAACTATACGCCGATCAGATCAATCTGATGAAATATGCGGATATTGCCGAAATGAAAGGCGTGGTCAGCCGGATACGTTATAAAGATAAAGGTGCCCTAAGCACCCTAAAAAAGCAGGACGATATGATACATGTCCTGTTTGATGAACCGGTAGCCGCTGTTACTCCCGGCCAATCCGTAGTTTTTTACGAAGGCGATGATGTGATCGGAGGAGGAATTATTAAATGAAATCACAGTATTTTTTGTAACTTCGCATAAAGTTTGATTATGAAGTACTTCAGGTTTTTGTTTGTCATCATAATTATTCCGGTATTTTTTTCATCCTGCAAAAAAGAAACGGCTGAGCCGGTGGAGATGGGATATAAATATTTTCCTGTAAATACCGGGCATTGGGTAATCTACAATGTGGATTCGATCAGTTACAACGATTTTACCGGTGAAACAGATTCCTTCCGTTACCAGATAAAAGAATATGTCGAATCAGTTTTCATTGATAATTCGGGGCGGACAAGCCAGCGGCTTGAGCGATACATCAGGTATTCCGAAACTGCCGACTGGACCATCAAAGATGTATGGTTTGAAACGTTGACCGCTTCCTGTGCTGAACGTGTAGAAGAAAATTTGCGTATGGTAAAACTGATATTCCCGGTAGAAGAGTCACAGACATGGGATGGGAACGCCTATAATACGCTTGGTGCCCAGACCTATAAATTTCAGGATGTTCATACCCCTGCCGTGATAAACAATGTTTCCCTTGATTCAACACTCACGGTTATTCAAAAGAGCAGTACCACTCTTATCAGCGAAGACTTCCAGCAAGAAATTTATTCGGTCAATATCGGCATGGTTTATAAAAAATATGTTTCATTGGTTAAGGAACCTACTGGCGAAATCACTAGTGGCATTGACTATTCATACACTTTGCAATCATACGGAAATTAACACTTATAAAAATGAAAAAGATTTTTCTTACAGCTGCTTTATGCTTTATTATATTCATAGTTGGAGCGCAGAATGTTGTTTCAAAATACCGGGTAACTTTTACGGATAAAAATAATTCGCCTTATTCCATCGAAAATCCTTCTCAATATTTATCTGAACGGGCCATCGAACGGCGCACACGTCAGAATATTCAGATACAACCCAATGATTTGCCGGTTAATTCCTGGTATATTGACAGTGTCAGAAATACCGGAGCGGTGGTTTATACAGTTTCAAAATGGTTTAACTGCATTACGATCCGTACCACTGACACTGCTGTTTTGGCAAAAATATTGGCCTTTCCGTTTGTTACAGGTATAGATTCCCTGGCCGAAAGTACCGTGAAAAAAGGCGAAAAGCTGAAAAGGAGGGAAGATACGATGGAGGGAACTAAAAGCCTGGATGGATTATTTGCATTTAATGACATAAGTAGCACAAAGAATTTGGAAAATCAGGAATCCATGTTTGGTGCCGACAGGTTTGATTATGGAAAGGCTTATAACCAAGCGCATATGATTGGCACCGACTACCTTCACAATCAGAATTATTGCGGCCAGGGGATGGTCATTGCCATCCTGGATGCTGGCTTTTTTAATGTCGATTCCATTGCTGTTTTTGATTCTCTTTGGCATAACAACCAGATTTTAGGTACTAAGGATTTTGTTCAGCCCGGCGGTGATGTTTTTAGCCGCAGTACGCACGGCATGATGGTTTTGTCGATCATAGGCGGAAATGTCCCCGGTACTCTGGTGGGGACGGCTCCAAAAGCAAAGTTCTGGCTGTTGCGTTCTGAAGATTCCGACAGTGAATATCCGGTTGAAGAAGACAATTGGGTTGCCGCAGCGGAATTTGCCGATAGCGTAGGCGTTGATGTGATAAATTCTTCGCTGGGCTACACCGATTTTTTTAATCCTGACTGGGATCATTCCTATGCGCAAATGAACGGCAATAGTGCCAGATCATCAATTGGGGCTAAATTAGCTGCCAGCAAAGGTATTCTTGTTTGTAACAGTGCCGGAAATTCCGGGAATGGCCCCTGGCATTATGTGGGTGCACCGGCAGATGCCGAAAATATTCTGACTGTGGGCGCTGTGGATCAAAATGGTAAAATAGCTGCATTCAGCTCACGCGGGCCAACATCAGATGGGCGAATCAAGCCCTCAGTATGTGCCATCGGGCAGGGAACATTTGTATCATCAGTTTCCGGGACTGCCATGTCAGGAAATGGAACTTCATTTTCTTCACCGGTAATGGCCGGATCAGTGGCTTGCTTATGGCAGGCAAACCGCTCCATGAGTAATCTTAAAATTATGGAGGCTGTTATTGCTTCTTCAAGCAGGTTTATGGATCCTGACTCCGATTATGGTTATGGTATTCCCAACATGGCAGCCGCCAATATCATCCTGAAAGGGGGCGAAATTCATAATCTTGATAATGAAAACGCCATTACTGTTGCCCCAAATCCCTTCACAGATTCTTTTCAGATCGTTTTTTATTCAAAAGATACTTCAGCTGTTGATGTCCAACTTGTGGATCTGTCAGGAAAAATTGTTTATGAAAGAACCAAAATTTCAAGAACACCGGGATGTAACTATATTAATGTGGCCCTTGCTGATGAATTGGCCAAAGGATATTACATGCTAAAAGTTGTATCTGAAACAAATACCTTTACCTCGAAAATAATGAAGATACAATAGGGTTAGATGATTTTTTTTATTTTCTTTTGTTACCGTAGCCGGGAACGCCCCTTGTGTTTCGTTTGTTTTTAATAATGTAATTTTTATTGATGGGGATAATGTTCTTTTTTAATTTTTTCTGATAAGGAGAATGATATCTTTTTACCATGGCTGTTCGCCTGCGTTTAATCATTCGTTTATAACGGTAGTGCCTGTTGCACGAATCAAATGCAATTTCTGCAATAAAAACCGCCAGTAATAATATGTACCATTTTTTTAAGTACTTCATAACTCGTTATTATCTTTTTTTCGAGAACCCTTTTACAGTATAAATATCAGACAGTAAAACTAATAATATTTTTTAACAAACAAATAAAAAAAATATCGACTTTATTTTAATATCGTGTTATACTGCTTATCTCAAATTAATGTTACAAAAGAAAAACATTTTTTTTTACAAAAAACAGAAAAATGAAAAATAATAATAACATTTTTATTAAAAAGTATATGAAATCACATAAAATCATTACAAATAACTTTTTTCATTCGATAAACAGTTGAAAAAATATTTTTCGTTTTCATTTTTTTTTATATTTTTGAACAAAACTAAATACCATTATGATGAAAAAAATTTCATTTTTTGTTTTAATACTGTCCATGACAGTCATTAATATTCATTCTGTTTTCGGGCAGTTGAGCGGTAGTTTGGTCATTGGTGGCGCACCATCTGATTATTTAACATTTTCTGATGCTGTTTCTTCTCTAAATACCGTGGGTGTAGCCGGGAATGTTGTATTTGATGTAAAACCCGGTACTTATACCGAACAATTTTCAATAAATCAGATCACAGGTGCCGGTCAATCAGCTACTATTACGTTTCAACCTCAAAATGGGGACAGTACTTCCGTTATTCTTCAGTTCCCGTCTTCTTCCGGGTCAGCAAACAATTATACAGTACAACTGAATGGCGCCGATTATATTACATTTGACAAGTTGACGATTAAAAGATCCGACACCCTGAAATATTGCAAAGTTGTTGATTTTGCCGGAGGGGCCAGAAAGAATACATTTTCGAATTGTATTATTGAAGGTAACGCCAATCCTGGTAATACGCAACTTATCAGTACTGTCATTGGCTCTAACAATACAGGGTTTAAGAGCCGCAATACCTTTCAGAACAACATCATCAGAAATGGTTCTTATGGGCTTTATTTTGTTGGACAGAACAGCACTACACCCGATTCTAATATTCTAGTCAGGAATAATAAATTTATCAATCAAACCAATCAGGGAATTCATATAGAATCCCATCGTTTTGCCTTTATCGAAGCCAATGAGGTGGTAAATAATACCACCAATAATTCTTATAATGCAATTTTTCTGCGTTATTCAAACGACACCATGCGCATTGTACAAAACAAAATTGCGTTAACCGTTGGTTACGGGATATACATCTGGAACTGCAACGAAGCAATAACAGCTGATGCACTGATTGCGAACAATTTTATTTCTGTTGGCGGATCTTCAAATGCCATTGGAATTTATATTTTGAGCAGTAAACGCCTGCACATATTGCATAACAGTATTAATATTTATAATACCGTTACCATTCAGGGATCATGTATTCATATCAACGGGAGTTCTACGGCAAACCTGTATATAAAAAATAATATTTTTGCTAATGCGGGAACAGGACAGGGGTATACCTATTATGTTGCCGGCACCACGAACACCCCAATTGCTGAAGCTAATTATAACGACTTGTTTGTTAACAGCGGAGTGTGGATTGGATATTGGAAAACCGCCGGTGTAACATCACTTGCCAATTGGCGTACCACATCTTCTCAGGACGCTAATTCCTTTATTGCAAACCCCAATTATTTTTCTGACAGCGACCTGCATACGGTCAGTGGCGGTGTTAATGGAATGGGGACACCTAATTTATCCCCATTTGTTATTACTACTGATATTGATAACAATATGAGAGATGCCTCCACCCCTGATGTGGGGGCTGATGAATTCAATGTCGGCGATCTGGGGATAACTAAAATTGAATTACCTGCGGCAGGAGTTTATTGCAAAAACACCGCTTTCAATGTAAAAGTTTTTATTACCAATCATGACGTTACCGGCTATAATGGCAATGTCCCTGTTTACTATAAAGTTGGCGGCTCAGCTACTGTCAATGAAACAGCCATGAACCTTACTATTCCTGCTGGTGATTCTGTGTCTTATACTTTTGCAACGGACGAAATTGTCCCTACAGCGGGGAATTTTAAACTTTTGGCCGGCACAGACCTGGAAGCAGATAACAATATAAATAATGACACCATGAGCAGGATGGTTGAGGTAATTGAGCCAGCGGTGGCAAATTTTACTTATGTTCCCGGCATTTATGAGGTGGTTTTTACTAATACCTCAACTAATGCAGTAAGTTATTCCTGGGATTTTGGAGATGGAAATAATTCAGTTGAACAAAACCCGACCCATACTTATACCGGCGCCGGTAACTACATGGTGGTACTTGAAAGTTCAAATATATGCTCAAGCGATACAGCCTCTCAACTAATCAGTCTTTCAGGTGTCAATGAACTTAGTGAGGTTTACGGAATTAATTGGTGGCCTAATCCTGCAACCAATTATTTGAATTTCGAATTTGCAAATTGCAAAGCAAATTTAAGAGCCATAACCTTATTCAATAGTTCTGGAGAATTGATTTTGAGGAAATTTTTAGAAAGTAATAATACCTTGCAAACCATTGATATTTCATTCATGAATAACGGAATGTATGTTATAATGTTCGAATTTGGAAATAAAATTTTATATCAAAAAGTATTGATAAACAAATAATAAGGGCTGATTTTACCTGGCTCCTTTGATTTTGTAGCAAAAAATGCTTGCCGGTTTGCAGAAAATTGTATTTTTGTAAAAGTGTAATTGATCATTACTTCTGAATGGCCTCATTTCAATAAGTAATGCATCAGACATGGGTTTAACATAGCATGATAAGGAAATTTTTTATTACGTTGGTAGTTGGTTTTTCAGGGTTATTCATACCTTGCTCCCTTTCATATGCTCAGGAAAACGGAGAGCCTTTTGAGATTATTGAGAGTGCGAACGACAGTATTGATCTTCATTCGAATTTTTATGATGATACCGATTCGTTATCTGAGTATTTTCCGGCAAGTGAGCTCTATGAATCCTGGGATAATAATGGGATATATTATCCGCATATGGATTTTTCGAAAAAAACAGATACAACCATATTGCCTTTATGTGACGGAAAAACCAACTTTTTTGTGCCACCAGTAAAAGGACGTATCAATTCAGAGTATGGATACCGGCACCGGCGTTTCCATTATGGTATTGATATTGACCTTAATACCGGAGACAGCGTTAAATGTGCGTTTGATGGGATGGTTAGGGTTTCAAAATATCACCGTGGTTACGGTAATGTTATTGTAGTGAGGCATTTTAATGGCCTCGAAACAGTTTACGGGCATTTATCCGGTTCAAGGGTTCGGGAAAACCAGATGGTTAAGGCCGGTACCTTGCTCGGTTATGGAGGCAGCACCGGCCATTCCACAGGCCCGCATCTGCATCTGGAAATCCGTTATCTCGGTACACCAATGAACCCCAAAAAAGTAATTGACTTTGATAAGTTTAAATTATTAAATGATACCCTGTACATTACGAACAGGACCTTTGATAAATCACGCAGTAAGACATATGCCAGTAAATCAAACTCATCCGGAAAAAGTACCTATAAAGGTACCGGTAGTTATCACTATGTGAAAAAGGGTGATACGCTGGGACATATTGCTGCGAAATACGGCACTTCTGTTGCAACCCTATGCAAGCTAAATAAACTTTCACAGAAAAGCCTCCTGCAGATCGGGCAGAAAATCCGAATACGTTGATTTATCAACACCCTTTTTTTTATAACTATTTTCTCTCAGGTGTCGGGTGAACTAAAAATAGATTACTTTTGTTTCCGAAATGGTGTCCGTAGAAATTAATTTTACGGTAAAGGGAATCAGGTGAAATGCCTGAACAGTACCCGCTGCTGTAGGTCCTATTAAACTTGTAGGCACTCTTTGTCACTGTTCGCTCACCGGCGAATGGGAAGACGCCTGAAAGGGGACAAGTCAGAAAACCTGCCGTTTCATGAACATATTATTTAAGGCTTTCGGGGAAAAAAGCTTAAATGGATAACATTATAAAATTATCTGTTTTTTTCTCAAAACGCTTTTAAATAATACAAAAAGATTTGTATTGTGAAAAAAGGTGCCCTGATTTATGTTTTCTTTCTTTGGCTTGGCGTCGGCGCTGCAGCCCAGAAAAACCTTACCGATACCATTCTTCCTTTAACAGGTGTGGAAGTGAAAACAGACCGTTTTTCAAATACCCTGGGCGGTGTAAAAATTGAGGAGATCGATACGGTTTCCATGAGAACTTTTTCGGAGGGTAATGTAAGCCAGCTCCTGTTACAAAACTCCTCTGTGTATATTAAATCAAATGGTATCACAGGATTAAGTTCTGTATCAATAAGAGGTACAGGAACCTCACAAACAGCCGTTTTATGGAACGGATTCAATATTCAGAACCCTATGAATGGCGGCATGGATATTTCGCTGATCCCGGTAAATTTTATGAATAAAATTTCCATCCAGTACAATGGCATGGCGGCATTATATGGCGGAGGGGCCATGGGTGGTGCCATTCACCTCACCAACGAACTTGAGTACGACAAAGGCTTGGATGTTTCCATCGGAGGATCATACGGCAGTTTCGGAAATTATTCGGTCAATATGAAGTTAGGCCTGAGCAGGAAGAAAACGTCTTTCATGGTAAAAGCGTTTTACCAGGAAGGTAAAAATGATTTCACATTTATTAATGATGCCAGCCTGGGCTCACCAAAGGTCCGTCAGACTAATGCTGAAATGGTCAGCTATGGTGTAATGCATGATAAAGCCTATAAAATAAATGATAACAACCTGCTGACTTTTCGTTTGTGGATACAGGACAGCAAAAGGCAGATCCCGCCATTAATGACACAGGAATTCAGCAGCGCCTGCCAGCGTGATGAGTTTTTCCGGCCATCGCTGGAGTGGGTCAACAAAGGGAAAAAGTATAAATTATTTGTACGGACCGCTGTGCTTATCGACAATTATAAGTATGCCGATCCCGACAAACAGATAAATTCTTCAAGCGGAACAACAGCATCGGTTTCCGAAAGTGAAATTTATTTCAAATTATTCCCTTATCACACCATGAATGTGGGCGTTCACTATAAATATACATCCGGGTATTGTGATTATTATATTCAGAAACAATCACAACAGGAAATTTCTGCTTTCGTCTCCTACACGGCAACAGGGAAAAGCGATAAATGGAAACTGAACCTTGGTTTGCGTGAAGAATACAGTAACAACAGCTTTGTCCCCGTTTTACCTTCAGCGGCAATGGATATTAAGTTGTATAAGGATATGTTTTTATATGTCAACTTCAGCAGAAATTACAGGATACCCACACTTAACGATTTATACTGGAACCCGGGAGGCAACCCTGACCTGAAACCTGAAAGCGGCTTTGCAGAGGAATTAGGGATCAGGTACCAGAAAACCTGGGATAAATTCACGCTCAAATACATGGTTTCCGGCTTCAACAATAATACGCGGAACTGGATCATCTGGCTGCCGGAATCGTCTTATTGGTCACCTGAGAATATCCAGGCTGTGTGGAGCAGAGGCGCAGAATTAAATGTGAATTTAGCTGCTGATGTAAAAAAACTCGGTTTAATTTTTTCAGGAAAGGCGGCCTATGTGAAAGCTACTGTTGAAAAAAGCAATAACGAAAGCGCCCTTGGCCATCAGTTGATTTATACGCCCGAATGTATTGCAAATGGAAGTATAAATATAATTTACAAAACCTTTAATTTTAATATCAACGTGGAATACAATTCCAGATGCTACACTTCCCCGGATAACCTGGATTTTATTGCCCACTATATGCTTGGAAATTTTTATGCTTCCAAGGATTTTTATTTTAAAAATTTCGGGTTTAATATTTTTCTGCAGGTCCATAATTTCTGGAATCAAAAATATCAAGCCATTGCCTGGCAGGCGATGCCTGGCATAAATTTCAAAACAGGAGTCCAAATAAATTTTAAACATTCTTTAAAGAAAAAAACATGAAAAAATTTTTTAGTTTTATCAGCGCATGTGCCGTTATAAGTATTCTTATTTCAGGCAACCAGTTAAAAGCACAGACCATTTCTGACTTTGAGGACCTTACCTTGCCGGCAGACAGTTTCTGGAACGGATCGGATTTTACCGGCGGTTTTAACGATGGGAACGCTTTTTTTACCAATACATTTCTTTATGATTCGCTTTACGGCGGATACTGGGCCAGCGGATTTGCCTATTCCAATATGAAAGATTCAACGAATGGAAGCTATACCAACCTTTATAGTGCAAGGGCTGGTGTGGGGTATAACGACTCTCCGAATTACGGCGTGGGCCAGAATTATGCGATGCTGAAATTAACCGGAAATGCTGCGGGAAAGGTTGTGGATGGGTTTTATGTCAGCAATACTACGTATGCTGCCCTCAGCATGCAAAATGGTGACGCGTTTGCCAAGAAATTTGGTGGCGTTTCCGGAGATGATCCCGACTGGTTTAAGTTAAGTATTACCGGTTATCTCGGCGGCAGTCCTGTTGGAGATACGGTGCATTTTTACCTCGCTGATTACAGATTTGCCGACAATTCACAGGATTATATTTTGAAAACCTGGCAATGGGTGAATCTTAGGCCATTAGATAACATTGACAGCCTTATCTTCCTTTTAAGCTCTTCGGATACGGGCCAGTTTGGTATGAATACACCGCCTTTCTTTTGCCTTGATAATTTTGAAACACTTGATTCCCCTGCAAGTATTGACAAAATAGAGGCTAATAATTTTTCAGTTTATCCGAATCCGGCAGATGGCTACATTTATATTGAACCGGTTAATAACAATATCATTCATAAGCTGTTTATTCGCGATATTTGCGGGAGAACTCTGATGAACCTTGAAAATGTTGATCCTAAAAATTACCTTGATATAAGTAATTTTGCAAAAGGGACGTATATTCTTACCATAGATGGTACTTCACAGAAACTGATTGTCAGGTAATATGAAAAAATATATTCTGGTATTTTTCACATCGTGTCTTTTCCCTATTGCAGTTTTCGCACAGTTTCCTCCTGCCGCAGGGCAGGCGGGCAGTACAGCCATTTCTAAGGACAGCGCCATTTTTACGTCCTGGGCCACCCGCTGTGAAATTCACCGGGGTTGGCAGAATATCGCCGATACTTCTCTTGGAAAAGCCGATGTGGGTGATAGTTCGATGGCATTAGGCATGGCCGGAACCAATGGCGTCGTGAGCCTTGGAGATGCCGGTTTCGCGGTGCTCACATTTGACAGGCCTGTTGAAAACGGCGAATCATGGGATTTTGCCGTTTTTGAGAATTCCTTTTCCGACCTGTTTCTTGAACTGGCCTTTGTGGAGGTGAGTTCCGACGGCATACATTATTTTCGGTTCCCATCAACTTCTTTAACAGATACGATGGTTCAGGTTGGCGCATTTGATGAACTTGATCCGACGAAAATCAATAACCTGGCCGGGAAATACCGGGCCTTGTATGGCACTCCCTTTGACTTGCAGGAGCTTGATGGAATCCCGGGACTTGATATCAATAATATTACCCATGTGAAAATAATTGATGTTGTTGGCTCGCTTGATTCAAACTTTGTTTCGTACGACGCTTATAACCATAAAATCAATGATCCCTGGCCGACACCTTTTAATTCTTCCGGCTTTGACCTGGATGCAGTTGGGGTCATTCATCAGGCGCCTGCTGCTGTTCCTGAAGATATGTTTGTAACGAATATTTCGGTCTATCCCAACCCTGCCAATGGAATACTGCACATTAGGTTTATGAATGAAAATCAATATTCAGTGATTTCCTTAACCACAATTAAGGGCGAAATAATAAAAGAAATCCGTCGTTTCGGGTTGGATGAAACGATTGACTTGTCAGGCGTTCCGGCAGGTATTTATATTTTATCTGTAAAAGATAATCAAACGGTTTACTGCAAAAAAATAATTAAATACTGATATGAAAAAGTATCCTTTTATTTTACTTCTCGCTGCTTTTCTGATGTTCCTTGCCGGTTCATGCAAAAAAGAAACACCACCGGATGACGATAATACTGATATCACCACCAACCATGGTGTCTTCATTGTGAATGAAGGTAATTTTCAGTGGAGTAATGCCTCCGTTACTTTTTATGATTTTGCCAACGGCAATTATGTCGAAAATATTTTCCAGCAAGTCAATAACAGGCCGCTGGGCGATGTGGCCCAATCGATCTGTATTTATAATGGGTTGGCATACATTGTCGTGAACAATTCAAACAAGATTGAGGTGGTAAACCTGAGCAATTTTGCATCCACCGCCGTGATCAGCGGGCTTGTTTCCCCGCGTTATTTTTTGCCGGTGAGTGCAGCGAAGGCCTATGTCACCGACCTGTACAGCAACAGTATCAGCATTATTGATTTAAATACCAATGCAAAAACAGGTGAAATAATGTGCAAAGGAAGTACTGAAGAAATGGTGTTGCACGACCAAACTGTTTTTGTAACGAATACCAGAAAAGACAAGATTTATCTGATCAATACGATGACGGATGAGATTACCGACAGCATTCAGGTGGGTTTTGCCTCCAATTCGCTCCAATTGGATAAAAATGGAAAATTATGGGTGATGTGTGCCGGGGATCAGACAAACAGTATTAATGCATCACTTTACCAAGTGGATGTTCAGCAAAAGGTTGTTGAACAAAGCTTCCAGCTTGGTACTCCCCTGAATATCTGGGATAAAATGAGAATGAACACAACCAAAGACACCATTTATTATTTGTGTAACGGCGTTTATCGCATGCCTGTTGCTGATACTGTTTTGCCCGATGAGACATTTATTCAACAAGGAAGCAGCTTGTTTCACGGGCTGGCGGTCAATCCGTTAAATAACAACATTTTTGTAGCCGACGCCGTTGAT
The DNA here is from genome assembly GCA_035354195.1 of Bacteroidales bacterium. GTDB lineage: Bacteria > Bacteroidota > Bacteroidia > Bacteroidales > CAIWKO01 > CAIWKO01. The sequence continues at coordinate 43,928 of DAOQAT010000006.1, forward strand.
TACGTTCAGAAGGGCAGGGTTAATTATTACGATGCAAATGGGACGTTGCTGGGAACCATCAATACAGGGATAATACCCGTAGATTTTTATTTTTATTAAGAAACTGCTTCTAAAGCCTGTCCAGATATACAATTCCATTCAGGTGGTCGATCTCATGCTGAAAAATAACAGCAGTGAAATTACTTCCTGAATAACCTTCAATAAGCTCGGTATTATGAGTCCCGTCGGGCCTGTCATAATCTACCACAACAGCAGAATAGCGATGGCTTGTTCCGGACATGCCGGGAACAGACAAACATCCATCACCGACAAAACTGATGGCCTTATTGGAATAGAGGATGATTTTCGGATTCAGGTAACATTCAAAAGGCATCCCGGTCTTGTCGCGGCGCTGAACCCAGATGATGTTACGGTTAATTCCCACCTGCGGGGCGGCAATCCCGACGCCATCCTCGGCAAGTACCGTTACCTTCATCCGTGCGGTTAGCCGGTTCAGGGTAGCGGTATCGTTAAAATTAACATCAATGGATTGTTTCCGTAAAATGAGTGAGTCAGCATGGATAAAATAGTTCATCACGTACATGGCAGAATCACTGCTGTTGTTGTAAATGAGCGCTTTTTCCGCATCGGTAAATGCCAGTTCATCAACCGGTGTATTATCTTCAGGCTCGTCTTTTTTGCATTGGCCGAAAACCAGCATGGTGCTGAACAGCAGAATAATCAAATAAAACCTGGAATCTATTTTCATTTTTCTAAAATTGGTTTAATACCTGCAAATATAAAATTATTTGCTTACAAAACAATGAAACAAAAGATTGATCATCAATGGATTTAAACCGGGTTTTATGTTGGGGGAAATTATTAAAGCTCTATTGGGTAACGGTAGCATCCCTAAATTTGTTTTTTATGATTTGCGTCAAAACAAACCATTTAGTTAAATCATGAAAAATAATAACTTTGTACATCTGATCATCGAAAATAAAAGGAGACATGAAACTAATTTCTATCGTAATACCTTGCTATAATGAAGGCGAGAATGTGGACCTTATTTGTAACAAAATATTTGAAAACGACTTATCCGAAAGTAAAGTCGAAATATTATTTGTGGATGACGGCAGCATGGACGACACATTATCACGGATTAAACGCCTGTCAGAAATTTATACCGATAAGGTAAATTACATTTCATTATCCCGGAATTTTGGTCATCAGAATGCTTTATTTGCAGGCATTTCAAAAGCAAAAGGCGATTGTGTCATCATGATGGACAGTGACTTGCAGCATCCGGTGGAATTAATACCGGAGATGATCAAAAAATGGAACGAAGGTTATGAGATTGTTTATACAATCCGGGAGAAGGATCCTTCACTTTCTTTCTTTAAAAATGCCACATCCAAAATCTACTATAAACTGCTGAATGCTTTTTCTGATGTTCAGGTTGATGCCGGAGCAGCTGATTTCAGGCTGATTGACAAGAAAGTAGCAACTGTGTTACAACAGGATATCAATGAGAGTTTTTTGTTTTTAAGGGGCATTTTTAATTGGGTTGGCTTCAACAGGTACGCCATAACTTATAAACCAAACAAACGGGTTTCGGGCGAAACAAAATACACCTTTAAAAAAATGCTGACACTGGCAACCAGCGGTATATTTTCGTTTTCTATTAAACCTTTGAAGTTGGCTACCTACCTGGGATTGATCGTGTCTGCACTGTCATTTTGTTATGGGTTTTACGCGCTGATGATGAATATTTTTTCAGATAAAACGGTCAGCGGCTGGACCTCCGTAATTATCAGTGTATTGTTTGTTGGCGGTATCATTATGATTTTGCTTGGGATTATCGGCGAATATATTGGCCGGATATATCTGGAAGTCAAAAAACGGCCTCGGTTTCTAATCAAGGAAACCAATTATTGAAAAAGGCGTATGATTTATCTGATGTCAATAACATTGTAAAAATGATAACTATTTATTACGGTATTAAATTCCCCAAAGCTTTAACTTTTTAATATTTTTTCTGATGTTCTTCAATAAACTTAAAAAAAATTTGAAAAGGATTAAAATCCCTCAAAACATAAAATTTAGTCTCATTATAATTAGTATTGCTTTTTTATATAATTTTCAAAGCATCATAAAGTATCCTCCATATTCTACGCACCGCTGGAGACAGGCGGATGCTTATTCCATTACTTTGAATTATTATGAGGAAGGAATGGGTTTTTTTGAGCCCAAAATGCATTTTCAGGGCTCAATTGAAGGAAGGGGAGTGGGAGAATTTCCGATTATTTATTTTTTGAATGCATGTATATGGAAAATTACCTCTCCAAATTACATAACATTCCGGTTGATTAATCTTATCATTGTCTTTTTGGGTCTGCTCTGTTTGTTTAAGACAGCCTTGTTCATCCTAAAAGATTTTTTTTGGGCCTGTGCCATTCCTTTGATCTTAATTTCCTCACCACTTTTTGCGTATTATTCAAATAACTTTCTTGTGAATGTACCTGCACTTAGTTTTATTTTTATTGCGTGGTATTTTCTTACTTTGTTTTCTTCAGGAAAAAAGATGCGGTACTTATGGTTTTCTGTTGTATTTATGGCGCTTTCTTTCCTGTTGAGGCCTTCAATGATAATAGCTGTTACGCCGGTATTTTTACTATTATTTCTGGAATTATTCGGGCTGCTCAAATCGAACATTTTTTATAAAAAAACCATTCACCTGCCGGTATTATTATTGCCGGTTGTTATATCTATTGCCTGGATACTGTTTTCAAAACATTATAATGAGGTAAATAATTCCGAATATTTTCTGACCACCATCAGGCCTTCCTGGAAAGCTGAGAATGTTGAACATATCTGGTCGCAATTTTATAATGTTATTTTACCTGTTTTTCATTTTCCCGGAATGTTATTTATTATAACTACATTGTTAATTGGCATGATGGTCACATGGAAAAAGCAAAACAAATATTTTTTAATTTTTACGTTAACGCTTAGTCTGGAATTGATTTTTTATATTATGCTTTGGTTTGAAAATCTTGATGTTCATGATTATTATTTGATAGAACTATTCCTGATCATTGCACCCTTGTTCATAGGCTTTTTATTATTTCTTAAAAATGAAAACCCACATATTTTTTATTCGAAAAAAATCAAAATACTGGTATTTATTGTTCTTCTATTTTTCACATATTCTTGCGCCATAAAAGTGAGAATCAAATATAATGTTGACCATCCGATTTTCGGGACGCATATTGTTTTATCTGAAGAAGAAATAAAATATTGGGAGTATATTAAGTGGGATAATGATACCAGGTACAAAGCTTATGAAACGGTAACTCCTTACATCCGTTCTCTGGGAATCAACCGCAAGGATATCGTGGTCAGCATTACAGATCCAAGCCCAAATATTTCCTTGTCACTCATGGATCAGAAAGGATTTACTTCGCTTTATTATACCGACATGTCCGAAGATGAACGGATCAGGATGTTTATCCAGAGAGGTGCAAAATACCTGTTTATCAATGATCCAAAACTATATGAAAATCCAAAATTAGCTGATTTTACAAAAAATAAAATCGGTCAATTTATGAATATTGATATATACGATCTTCGGGGTGTTCGATTTTGAAAAGGTTAACAAAAGCAGATGATTTTAAAGTGAATAAAAATTATTCAGGAATACCTGAAAGGCAAATTTCAATATCATCAAAATAAACATTTTTACCACTTCCAGGATTAAAAACATAAATGGAGAGGTCCTTACCATCCATATTTTGCGGGACTACAATTTCTGATGAAATCTGTTGCCAGTCTTTGGATTCTCGAGTATCTGTCATTGAATTAAAATTATAATAATCATCAGGATTGGCCGCGGATATGCATATTCCGGCATCACTGCCAGTTTCTGAATATCGCCAGACTGTTACTCTGATGATCTGATTTGCATGTACAGCCTGAATAATGGCCGTAAAACCATAGCGGTTATTCTCATCCAGAAAAATGGAGAATTTGCCGCTGTGCGATTTCAATTGGGTTCTTAAATTTGTATTAGCAAATTTAATCAGGTTGGGGGTGCTTCTAAAAAAATTAGTGTCTATATCCAATGCTTCTGCATTGCAGGAGATTTTTTTGCAAGGTAAATATTTGTTACTGATATCGTAAATGGAAATATTTTGATATTGCCCAATTTTATTAGAAAGTACCTTATTAATAATCGAATCATGCAACAATGTAGTATCACTAAGAACAAAATATTTTATTTTAAGGTCTTTATAATAATCCAGATATTTCAATAATTCCACCCCGTTATCCCTTGGTACCGGAACACCCCATTGACCCATCAGGTATAAGGTAACATTAGGAGTTGGGTCGGGAAATGTAAACACAGGATCTTTTTCGCTTATCCCGATAGAACGTAAATATGGGGTAATGGTTTCGAAAGCTTTTCTTTCAATCGGATAAATCCAATGCTGGTATTTATATGCATCAACTTCATGCCTTGAAAGCAAAGCGGAATATTCGTAATCCGGGTTGTTGCCATCCGCATACCTGGCGCCAATTTTTACATGCCCCCAATAAATAGATATCAGGACAATAACCAACATGGGGATTTTCAGTTTTAGCGATCGAAATAATCCGGGATAATCTGTCTTAAGATATTTAAAAAAAGTAAGGCAGGTTGCCGGGATAAAGATCAAATAGTTTATCAGGTGGTAATCATGGTCATTGTATGCCTGAAACCATAATGACATTCCTGAAATACAGGTAATGAAAATGAAAATATTAATAATGATTAATCGGGAGTCTTGTTTTTTATAGTTCAGAATAACAATTATGAAAAATGTCATTATGGTGAACAATCCCAAAATATTGAAATAATTACCTGACTGATAATCTAAAAGAATTCGGAATGTCAATATTATTTTTGCGAATTCTAAATCCCAGATGGGTAAAAGGCCGGTCTGAAATAATTTACTATCCGTAGGGCCAAAATGGATTTCATTGTAATTAATGGCGTAAATATACCAGGTAAGTACAATGGTACAAACTAAAATAAAAAGAATAAGAGTTACCAGCGGTTTTTTAAAAAGTGGTTTTTCAAATCGTTTTATTTTAGTCCATTCGAGTATGAAAAGGCTTAGCAGAATAAGAAAACTGATACCGGATGTTATTTTGATCAGCATAGCCAGACAAAAAAATGCCAGCACGCAAATCAGGTTAATAAGTTTGTAATTATGAAGATACCTGATAAAAAAATACCAGCCAATAAAAGCAAAACTCAGGCCCGGAACGTCAGTTAAGAAATTGTTTCCATAATAAATCAGAATGGGTGAAGAAAATAACCATAAAGGAAGGATGATCTGCCAGAAAGGCTCATTAAGTATGTACTGGAAAACTTTGAAAAGGGCGAGCAATCCCAGAAACATGATCAGAACTACGAATAATCTGTAAATCCACTCATGATAACCGAAAACTTTCCATAGTTGTGCAACGATAAAATATATTATCGGGAATTCAGCTGTCGCCTTACCTTCGAAGTTTTTTCCGGTTTTATAGTTGATCTGAGGTTTGAAAAAATCATTACCACATTTATAGTAGTTGTAAGTAAACGAAAGGCAGTCGCATTGCCTGTGCTGATGAATGGATGTTGGCCGGTATGTGAAAATTTTATCATACCTATAAAAAAAACACAATACGGTGAAAAAGAGTATAAAAAGCACTAAACTGTATTTCGCGGATAATAGTTTTTTCATATTACGAAAGCCCAAAAGTTATTTTTATCCCTTTATAAATCATTGCAAATATACATAAACCTGATAAAAACTTCTTGTTTTGAATGTTTCGTCTAAGGGTGTCAGGAATTCATTGCAAAACACCAAATATAACAAAGCGATCCGGTGCTGCTGTGGGAGTATGGCCATTGAATAGTTTTCAATAATAAATTTGGCGGATTACATGCAGTTTTTACAAATAATACAGTTTTATTTTGATATTCTTTCATAGTCTTTTAACAATTCAGCAAACTCACTTAATATCATAGCCGTGGCTCCCCAGATGGTCAAATCCTTAACATCATAATATAAGGTGTCAAATTCACTTCCGTTTTGGATGCGGATCTTTTTTGAACGGACATTTTTGTTTCCTGCAAATTCATTGATTTCAACCGGAATGATTTTTTTTACTTCATGTTTATCGGGGACCAGTTCGTTCATTTCTGTACAATAGGCAATAAAGGGCCTTACCCTGAAATTGCTGGGGGGAATATACAGATCGGTGAGGCTCCCAATGATATGAACCCTGTCGGGTTGCAAACCAATTTCTTCTTCAGTTTCGCGAAGCGCCGTATGTTCAAGTGACCCATCTGATGTATGATAACTGCCCCCCGGAAAAGAGATCTGGTCGCTGTGTACACCTTTATATGTATGCCTTTGGGTAAGGATCGTGCATATTTTATTATGGTCTTCGAAAAGCAGTAACAAAACGCTGCTTTTCCTGGCCTTCTCAGGAATAGGATCGAATTCCGGTAATCGTACCAATGGCAGCATTTTAAAGTGTGCCTGCTTACCGGGAAGTTCGTGAGCTAGTCTAATTTTTAGAAAATCAGTTAATTGTATAAGTCCTGACATGGTTTCAAATAAATTTTGTGGTCGTTTATCAGATTATGAAAGCAACTTTTTATGATAAAAATGGTAATTATAGTTACTAACAAATTGGGGTGTTAGTAAAAATTTCATAAAAAATGTTAAAATGAAAAAAATATTATTACCTTTGCGGAGTTAAAATTGAAATTAATAACCAAAAAAAAAGAAACATGAAAAAATTATTTAGTTTAGTAATTGCAGCTATCGTAGTTGTAGCATTCGCATCATGCGGCGACAAAGCAAACACTCCAGAAGCAGTGGCAGAAAAATATCTGAACCACCTGAACAAAAAAGAATTTGACGAAGCTAAGAAAATTGCTACTGAAGAAACCGGCCAAATGCTTGATATGATGAAAAGTTTTTCAGGTGTTGGTGGTGCTCAGGAAGTAAAAGAAGTAAAAATTGAAAACCTGAAATGCGAAACAACTGAAGATAAATCAGTATGTAAATACACCGCTGAAGGTAAAGAAGAAAGCCTTGATTTAGTAAAAAAAGATGGCAAATGGTTAGTTGATCAGAAAAAAGAAGGTGCTGGCGAAACTCCAACCACTGAAGAAGTACCAGCAGATTCAACTGCAACTACTGAAGCTCCTGCCGAATAATTAATAGTTGTACTATGCGCATTGATAAATGAAAAGAACAATTGTAATAATTTTCATTATCATTTTATCGATAGCAGCATCATTAAGGTTGTTCCTGTATGCCTATGAACATCATAGCATGCAGGAACAATCTTTTTATAGATATACCCTGTCCAAAGAAGAATTGGCTAAAATCCAGGACGGTGACATCATTCTACGACATGGTTACGGGCTGGTCAGCGATATGATCGTGGAGCAACTGGATGAAAAGTATGATATTTCTCATTGCTCTATTGTTTGTAAAACTGATACTAATTATACGGTGATCCATTCCGTTTCCAGCTCGCTTTCAGATGTAGACGGAGTGCAATCACAGGACCTGAAAAATTTTATTAACGAAAGCCAGTATAATTCTGTTATTGTAATCCGGTATAAGCCAAAAATTGATAAGCCGCGGTCGGCAATCAGCCGTAAGGCAAAATATTATCTTGGCCAGCATATCCCGTTTGACAATGCCTTTGATATAAATGATAGTTCTGAATTTTACTGCACGGAACTATTGTGGAAAGTCATCCTGAACGAATACGGCGATGACATTATGCAGGGTAAAAACAACGAACGTAAAGACCATTTGCGCTTCGATACCTTTCTCGATACCACAAGATTTGACATAATAATTAACCACCACCTCAGAAAAAAATCCTGAAGCGCGCCGGTTAATTTTTCTAATCTTTCAACCGCACATCTGCATTTCCTTCCTGAACAGTCCAGCAAATGGAGTCACACACATAATTCTCAATTTTTTTTACATTATCCCCACCGATACCATAAATGATTTTATCTCCTGAAACATAACGGGCAGAAACGGTATAATAATGATCCGGATCAAGCAAGGCCGAATATGTTGAAGTAGTTGCCGTATCAGTCAAAACAATTATATTGTCTTCAAATTTTCCCTGATAAATAGTGATCGGGACTTTAGGGTTTTCGTTATTGATGGTAAGTTTGATATTCAAAGCCACCAGGCTTGGCTCTGAAGTATTACAGTCGGAATAATCATAGTTCGCACAGTCCTGGGAGTTGCTGAAATAGCTGTTTTGTTCGCAAGCCTGCATAAGAATAAGACAACTCAGCAAGATAAAATAGTGGAGCGTATTAAATGTTTTCATCATTCAGTCCAGTATATGTTTTTTTGAAGTTTGTTTTTTGATAAGTTGATAGAAAGGCCTGCTGTTATTGTTATCCAGTGGTTCATACCGTTGTAAATTCCCAGATCGCAGTATTCGTAAGCGGCTTTTAAAAACCATGTTTTAAACATGTAACTGTAACCGGCACCGGGTGTGAATACAAAACGGCCTTCAGGCTTTCGGCTGAGGCCCTGGTAAGAGCCAAAAGTATATAAGCCCCTGGCACGTATAAAAATTCCCTGACGGTGGTTGTTGTTTTTTGTTTTAAAACGGATCAGTTTTTCAGCGCCAAGGTATACATACCTTCGTTTTTCCCAAAGCTGCAGGTACTCATTTTCTGAAAGTGGTTCCAGTACCCGCTTTTGTGCCACCCGTCCGTTCAGGCCAAATTCAAAACTGAGATCGTATTTTGAATCATATATCCCAATGCCTGCACCCATGAAGTAGTCTTTGGTGCTGAAGGAACCAATATTATAATTCAATGTTAATTTGTTGAAAAACGGCCAGAAGGAGCCGTGCATCCCTAATTTTTTAAGCTTTTTTACAATCGGTTTTTGGTTATAAATCCTCGCATAATCAACCATGTTGATTGAAGGATGATCTTTGAAATAAGTTTTAAAGTCGGATTGATGCCTGATCAGGGTATCGGCCAGCAAGCCGTCGTTGTTCTGTATAGCCACTGTGAAAGGTGTAAACCCGGAGTAATCTTTTGTATTAACATCAGCATTGTAGCTGCAAAGCAAGGATACAATGTCGGAATTACCGAAATAGGATGCAGCCAGTAAGGCATCCGTTCCATCCTGTGCCTTAATAACATGCTGTGCACCGTTTTTCAGCAGGTAGTCCACCATATCGTAGAGATTATATGAAGCGGCATACATTAACGCTGTGACCCCATATTCATCCGTTGCGTTGATATCAGCGCCATATACCAAAAGCAGGTAAACGATCTCCTGATAATTTTGCATGGCGGCGCTCATCAGAGCAGTACGCCCGTTGGCGGGTTTCAGGTTGGGGTCCGCCATATTATACAATAATATCTTTACGATCTCTGTAAAACCTTTTTCCGAGGCGTACATGAGTGCAGAAATACCTTCGTCGGTAGCGGCATTAACATCAGCACTGTCTGCAAGCAGTTGTGAAACCTCCTTGGCATCTCCTTTATAAACTGCCAGGAGTAATTTTTTGTTTACATCTGCCTGCTCCTGCGCATGAAGTATTTGGAATGAAAATATTAAAAATACTAAGAAAAAAAAACGATAGGTGATTTTCATAAAAAGGAAAATGTGGTTACATTTGTTATTATCATGAAATAACTAAACTCAAAATTATAAATTTAATTATTAATTTTGATAAAAAATTGACTATGAAACTACTTGACGGAAAAACAGCCTTAATTACAGGCGCCTCCAGGGGGATCGGAAAAGCAATCGCCCTTGCCTTTGCCAACAACGGATGTAACATTGCATTTACAGACCTGTTTTACGATGAATCCATGACAAAATTGGAAAAAGAACTACTCGAAATTGGAGTAAAAGCAAAAGGTTATGCTTCTGATGCAAGCTCCTTTACGAAGAGCGAAGAAACAGTAAACCAGATCATCAGCGACTTTGCTGTCATTGACATTCTTGTTAATAATGCAGGCATAACCCGTGATAATTTATTACTCAGAATGAACGAAGCCGATTGGGATATGGTGATAAATATCAATCTGAAATCGGTGTTCAACCTTACTAAAGCATGCCAGAAGATCATGTTAAAACAACGATTCGGATCGATCATTAATATGAGCTCTGTGGTAGGAGTGAGCGGTAATGCCGGGCAGTCAAACTATTCGGCATCCAAGGCTGGAATTATCGGCTTTACAAAATCTATAGCCAAAGAACTGGGGTCACGTAATATCCGTTGCAATGCCATCGCACCGGGATTTATAGAAACAGAGATGACTCATAAAATTCCTGAAGAAGCCAGAATAAAATGGCTCAATGATATTCCGTTGAAACGCCCGGGGACACCTGTTGATGTTGCTAATGCGGCTTTGTTCCTAGCATCTGACTTGTCTTCTTATGTGAACGGACAGGTGATCAATGTCTGTGGAGGAATGAATACCTAATCTTTGTAATAGTTCCTGAAAAAAAAGCGGATCCGCTGGAAATGGTTTAGTATAAGCTTTTGTTGGCTTTGGTAAACAAGGGCGTGATGTACCTCAGGGAGACTTCCAGTCCTCCTGCGCTCTTGCTTGCTGCAGCCAGCTTCGATGTGTTGACATCATAACTTAATGAAAGCAGGAAATTCCGCCATTCTAACTGTCCGGAAACGATGAATGCATCTTTCAGACGATAGTACACACCTAATGCAACTGCCGTTTCTGATATAAAGCTCGTATATTTTGACGGATCGTTAAGCCTGTATCTGAATAAGGACCCAAAGATCACTTCGTTGGACGGGCCCTGCATAAACCATGCAGCAGTCGGTACCAAGGCAAAGTTGGAATTTGAAAAACCAATAAAAGAATTTGCATGTACGGTTAATTTCATTTTCATCTTGTTGGATGAAATATCAGAAAATGTTTGCTTAGGCCTGTTCAAATGCATAAGTGAAACTCCCACACTTACTTTTTTAGAATCATTGGCAGATAAAGTAGTGGCGTTGGAATTATAGGACCAAAGCAATCCGGCTCCTATGTCTCCATAAAATAAACTATTAAAAGACATAGTTTCGTTTGTAGGTAATGACGGATTATAACCGTCGGTATAGCTGGGATCGTATTGACTGTCCCAATGCATGGTACCCATGTTTACTCTTTTTTGGGCAAAGCCGCCCTGTATAGCTGCGGTAAGTACATTAAACCTGTTTAGAGGTAAATGATAGGCCACTGAAATATTTACCATGGTTTGCCCCATTTTATTGTCACCCGCCTGATCATTGAAAAGCTGAAACCCAAGGCCAAGAACACCTCCATTGAGCTTTCCTTTTAATATGCCTGCATCATATGAGAGCCCATACGTAGTATATGAACGGGAAACACTTTTCCATTGGCTTTTGTAATTCGCAATAATCCGGTGATCGGCATTAAATGCTCCAGCCAGTGCAGGGTTTAACGATAAGGGGGCGTAGTTAAACTGTGAAAAATGTATGTCCTGTCCAATCACAAAATAAGAACTTAAAATAAGTCCGGTAAGTATTAATATTTTTTTCATTTTTACAAGTGATTGTTATATTAATAAAGGTTTTTGTTACCTGCCGTAGCTACTGTCGGAGAATATCTTAATGACACTTCAAAGCCCCCCGATCCATTACTTACATTAGAAAATTTAGAGATGTTGATATCATAGCTTAATCCGAGTAAAAAGTTTTTCCAGTCAAGCTGTGCCATTAAAACCACGGCATCACCAACCCTATAAAAGCCGCCAATGCTGATAAAAGTTTCCGGATTGAATTTGGTGTAATAAGAGCTATTACCCAACCTGTATGAGAAAAGGCTGCCCAATAATATATCATAGGCCTCTCCCTGTATGAAAGCAACTCCGGACGGCTGGAGTGAAAACTTACTGCCCTTAAAACCGATGGAAGAATTGACATGGAATGCGAATTTCATCCGTTCCCTAAAAGTGTTATCGTTTCCGATTGGATAATAGTAATAAGTCTGCCTTGGGCGGTTGATATGAAAAATGGCTAATCCTGCCGTAACTTTTTTTGTTTCCGGAGTATTAACAGTTGACTGCTTTGAATTGTAATGCCAAAGTATACCTGCGGAAAAATCACCATAATCAATATTTACAAAAGGCGAGGATTCATTAGTTGGGAGTGATGGGTTGTAGCCACCGGGGGAAAACGGATCGTACTGGCTCCCGTATATCATCTTTGAAACCGTTGTCCTGCGCTGTCCCCAACCGGTTTGAAGCCCCACCGCAAGCATATTATTGGCGTTAATACCCAGATGATAAGCCGCTGTCAGCTTTACTTCTGTGACCCCTAAATTTACATCGCCGGACTGGTCGTTGAACACCTGGAGCCCGACAGCTAAAAAGCTGGATTTGAGTTTTTTCTTTAAAAAACCAACATCATACGATAAACCATAGGTCATGTATGCTTTTGTGACCAATTTCCATTGGCTGCGGTAATTCGCAATGATCCTATGGTTACCCGCAAAAGCTCCGGTTAGCGCCGGGTTTGTCTGCATGGGTGTATTGTTGAACTGCGAAAAATGCATGTCCTGGGCCGAAACAGTATAAGAAATAACAATAATGATAAGTGTATGTATAATTTTTTTCATAAATGCTGATTTATCGGATTAATGTGAAATTCCCCTTTATCCTGTCCACTTCACCATCTCTGTAAATGACATCAATGTAATAAATATAGGTTCCCTGTTCAGCCTTCTGGCCATTAATTTCTCCGTTCCATTCTGATTGTCCGTCGGTGGTCTCAAATACTTTTTTTCCCCAACGGTCGTAAATATACATGTGAAAATCTTTCAAATTGGTGCTTCTTACAATCAGGACGTCATTGGCCCCGTCTTCGTTGGGAGTGAAAATATTAGGTATAAAAACATAGTTCTCAGCACAAACTTCTTCAACAGTGATATAATCGGTTATAACAAGCGTGTCATTACCGCTGGCATTTCCTACGATCAAGGTCACATCATAGTTACCCGGATTATTGTATAAAATACTTGGGGGCGTGTTTAACGTATCCGTCTCAGGAGTCCCGCCTTCAAATATCCAAATGCACGAGTTGGTGTTGTGACCGGTTGATAAATTTGTAAAAGTCACAAATTGTCCCGGGCAAATGACCGTATCGCTGGTTGCGAAATTTGCAACCGGTAAAACTTTTGTGTTTATCTTAGGGCCTTCATTGCCTTGTTTTTCATTCTGGGCAAAAATACCCCGGCTGAAAAATAATACGAAAACCAGCTGTAACAGTAATACTTTTTTCATACAAATAGTAGTAAATTTCTTCCTGATAATTTTCTGAATCAAAGATAGAAAAAAATATATTAGTTACACAAACATTATTGTATCAATTTTTTTAAATGATATTTAAATACATAAGTCTGAATGGTTGAACGAACAGCGTGTGCATTTTTTTTATATTTTTGCTTTTGATTTAAAACAAGTTTTGATAACAATCTCTGCTTTTATTTAATTGATAGCTGGTCTTATGTTGCTGTTTATTGCTGATTTTCTTTCGTTCCAGATTACCGATGTCATTGATATTTTATTGGTGGCCTTGTTGCTTTATCAGATCTACCGGCTGATGAAAGGGACTGCTGCTATCAATATTTTTATCGGTATCGTTTCGATATATTTTGTTTGGAAACTTGTCAATTTGCTCCAGCTGAATTTGCTTTCTGAAATTCTCGGACAGTTTGTGAGTGTGGGCGTTATAGCGCTGATTGTAGTTTTTCAGCGTGAAATCCGCCAGTTTTTATTGTTGCTTGGCTCCCCGCGTTTTTTGTCCCGCCGGCAAAAGTGGTTGGCATTCTGGAAACTCAATGTACAGCAAAGCGGCATTATTAATCTCGACCATATTGTAAAAGTTTGTGAAACATTTGCATCATCGAGGACAGGGGCCTTAATCGTGATTTCAAAAAGAAGTAACCTTGATGAATATGTGAATACCGGCGAGTTGATTGATGCCAGGATCTCAGAGCAACTTATTGAAAATATCTTTTATAAAAACAGCCCGTTGCATGATGGGGCCATTATTATTTCAGGAAACCGCATCGTTGCTGCCAGATGTGTGTTGCCGCTGACGCGAAATGAAAAATTCCCCAACACATTGGGCTTGAGGCACAGGGCGGCTGTTGGTATTTCCGAAATTACGGATTCCATTACCATTGTGGTCTCTGAGCAAACCGGACATATTTCATACACCAAAAACGGAACACTTTACGCTAATATCAAAGCGGAAGCATTAAAGGTTTTTCTCGAATTGGAATATGCCTGATAGGGATAGCTTCATTCCAACCGTATCAGTTTCAGGATTTTTTCAAGATAATACGCATCAGTTTCATCAAATGAATTGATTTCCTTGCTGTCAACATCCAATACTGCCACGGTATCTCCCAGTCTGTTGTGAAGTGGCACCACAATTTCTGATTTTGACCTTGAGTCGCAGGCAATGTGTCCGGGAAAGGCATGAACATCAGGGACAATAATGGTTTTGTTTTGGTTCACTGCCGCCCAGCAAACGCCGGTATTTTTTGGAAGCAGCTGGCAGGCCAGCGGGCCCTGGTAAGTGACAACAATCAGATTTTCCGGTTCAACCCGGTAAAACCCGCACCAAAAGAAATAGGTTAATTTATGATAAAGGACAGCCGAAATGGTGGCCATTTGAGCGTTAATGTCGTCAGTTTTGCCCAATAGATCAGAAAGTTGCTTATAGAGGCGTTCGTAACGAAGGGATTTTGAATTTTCTTTCATAATGTGGATGTTTAAATAAAAAAACCGTTTCCGAACGGCAGAAACGGTCTTTTTATAATAGGATTCACCTGATAATTATTTTTTCTTTTCAGCAAGAGCTGCAGAATCCGACTTTTGTTTCATTTTCAATTCAATTTCTTTAACGATTTGTTCGGGAGTCTTTCCAAGGTTATCAATGGAAATCATGGCGTCGTCGGCAAGGTCATGTTTTGGAAATTTCTGAAGAAAATCGGTATAGGCGGTCCGTGCTTTACTGATATTTTTGATATTATTATCATAAATAAAAGCTTTGAGGAAATAAGTTTCCGGTAGTTTGGAATAGCCTTGATAATCTTTAATGACACGGTCCAGCAACGTTATGGCTTCTTCATTCTGGGCAACGCTCATCTGAAGGCTGGCGGCGCGGTATAAATATTCGGGAGCCAGCGAATCTTTTGAATGCTTATCGGCAAATTTCAAATAAAGGGCAACCATTTCATTTACCTTGGTTTTGTCGGGAATGGGATTATCTGCGGTAAATAACGTCTTTTCCTTTTCGGTGATTTCTTTTATCATTTTTTCCCTCGATTGTGTACAACCGGCAAGAAGTACCCCAATAATAATGCAGCTGATAAGTTTAATTGTTCTCATATGGATGGAATTTTTTTAGTTAATATGTTTCTTTTGTGACGGAAATATCATTTTATATTTTGGCTTGATCACCCCTTTAGAGATGTCGGTAAGTTTGCGTTTGATGATCATCTTTTTCAGGGAACTCAGGCGGTCCACAAATAAAATACCTTCTGTATGATCGTATTCATGCTGGATGACACGGGAGCGGATGCCTGAAAAAGTTTCGGAATGAAAAACAAAATTTTCATCGTAATAGTCAATCTGGATGGTTTCGCATCTCATAACATCTTCCCTTACTTCAGGTACACAGAGGCAACCTTCGTTAAAGGCCCATTCTTTACCGCTGGATTCGTTGATTACCGCATTGATAAATACACGTTTGAAGCCTTTGCCATCCGGATAATCTTCAGCAAAAGGGCTGGTGTCGACAACAAAGAGCCGTATATTAAGTCCTACCTGAGGTGCGGCAAGGCCCACGCCAACAGAGGCGTACATGGTTTCAAACATATCGTCGATAAGTTTTTTTAAATCAGGATAATCAGGCTCAATGTTCACTGATTTTTTTCGCAGGGAAGGAGTCCCGTAAGCAAGAATCGGAAGTTTCATAAGTTAATGGTGTAAGGTTTCCATGTATGATTGTAAAATTATGGTGGCGCTTATGGTGTCTACCAAAGCTTTGTCGCGGCGTTTTTTCTTACTGATACCCGAATCTATCATGGTTTGAAAAGCCATTTTGGAAGTGAAACGTTCATCGAGGCGGATTATTGGAATTTTCGGATATTGTTTCTGAAAATTTTTCACAAATGGCCCGATAAATTTTTCGGATTCCGATTCGGTATTGTTCATTTGCATGGGCTTGCCGATAATAACAAGTTCTATTTTTTCTTTATTAAAATAATCTTTTAAAAACGGCATCAATTCAGCTGTGCCTACAGTGGTAAGAGAGTTGGCAATAATCTTAAGTTCATCGGTTACTGCAAGCCCGCATCTTTTTTGTCCGTAATCAATAGCTAAAATTCGTCCCATAATAATAATGACCGCAAAGTTACAAATTTTGACACAAACTCTTAATGAAACCAATGATTTGTTTATAATAACATGATCATAAATGTATTTTTTTTAACTTTGACCACTTGCTAAAAAACACCTAAATATGTATCAGGATTTAAAGTTGTCGATAGAAGCAGCCTGGGACGACAGGATGTTGCTTAAAAATGAAAACACCTGTACCGCCATCCGTTCGGTTATTGATTTACTGGATCTGGGAAAAATCCGCGTCTGTGAACCTGCCGGTGATTCCTGGGTGTTGAATGAATGGGTGAAAAAGGCCGTGTTGCTTTATTTTCCTATTCAGCAGATGGAAACCATGGAAGTTGGCCCATTGGAATTCCGGGATAAAATAAAACTGAAGAAGAATTTAGAATCCCTGGGTGTTCGGATAGTCCCTCATGGATTGGCCCGTTACGGTTCTTTCCTGGCTCCGGGCGTGGTGATGATGCCGTCCTATGTGAATATCGGCGCTTATGTCGACAGTGGTACCATGGTGGATACCTGGGCTACGGTGGGTTCATGTGCACAAATCGGAAAAAATGTCCATTTGAGCGGCGGCGTGGGTATTGGCGGTGTGCTGGAACCCGTCCAGGCAGCTCCTGTGATTATCGAAGATCATTGTTTTATAGGCTCCCGGGCTATAGTTGTTGAAGGCGTTCATGTAAAAACCGAAGCCGTCCTTGGAGCAAATGTGGTCATCACAAAATCCACCAAGATCATTGATGTCAGCGGTAAAGAACCTGTTGAATTTCATGGCTTCATTCCCGAGCGCTCCGTGGTAATTCCGGGCACTTACCTGAAAGAATTTCCTGCCGGGAAATACCCGGTTGCCTGTGCGCTGATCATTGGCAAACGCAAGGAATCCACCAACCTGAAAACATCGCTGAACGAAGCATTACGCGATTTTAACCTGTCTGTTTAAAAAGTCTTTTATGAGTATAGAAGATAACCTTAGAAATCTATTAAAAACCATCCCGGATCATGTAAAGCTGGTTGCAGTTTCCAAAACCCAGCCGGTTGAGCGGATCCTGCTTGCCTATAATGCCGGCCAGCGGATCTTCGGAGAGAACAAGGTGCAGGAATTAACGGAAAAGCAAACGCAATTGCCTAATGATATTAAATGGCATATGCTGGGACACCTGCAAACCAATAAGGTAAAATATATCGCACCGTTTGTTTCACTCATACACAGCGTGGACAGCATGAAATTACTGAAAGAAATTGACAAAGAAGCGGCAAAAAACAAGCGGATGATCGATTGCCTGTTGGAGTTTTACATTGCAAGGGAAGAAAGCAAATTCGGGTTGTCTATGGAAGAAGCCCTGGATATACTGAATTCAGAAGATTACCAAAACATGAGTAACATCAGGATCTGCGGCGTTATGGGAATAGCCAGCTTTGTGGACGACCCGGCCATTGTTCGGGCTGAGTTCAAAACACTATCGGGAATTTTTTCCGAATTGAAATCGGAATTTTTCCCTGACAAGGAATATTTTTCTGAAATATCTATCGGCATGAGCAGCGATTACCGGATTGCCATTGAAGAAGGCGCTACCATGGTGCGGATTGGTACAGCTATTTTTGGTGAACGGGACTATTCTAAATGAAATAACTGTGGGTAAAAAGCTTTATTTAACAATCATTGTTTCTTTACTGTGCTTGTTTGGTGCAAAAGCACAAATCGGGATCAGCTATTTTTTTCCAGAAAAAGGCACTTTCTCATTTCCGGTAGCTCCATTTTATTACAGCTATCCAATTCAGCCGGTTAAATACCTCAGATTAATTCCAACAGGCTCTATTTATAGTATTGGCGGGATGTCTGTCAGGGGAATCCCGGCCGAATATGACAATTCCAAACCGTTGACAGGCCCGTTTTATGCTTTGGTGCTTAGTTTTATGCCGGCTTTATCCATTCCGATAAAAAATGTGGATATTGATCTGGGAGCAGGGTATTTCGGGGCTTACCAGTTTTTTCAGAAAATCAATTACGCGAATATGGATCGTATGATGCAGAAATACGAAGGCTGGGATGCCTGTTCTTCTGATTTTACCTTTAAAAATAATATTTCGCACGGTTTTATTTTTGGACTGACCGTCACTATCTGGATCAATAAAAATGTGGCGATAAGCCCGGGACTGGCCTATTATTACGGGGGAAGCAAACTGGATTTGAAAGGTACCTACACCGGCGGTAAAATCAATGATCCGGTGGTAACAAAGTATGTTGAATTTCCTGATTCAAAACTGAATTTTCGGGGTTTTGAAGCCCAGATCGGAGTGAGTTTTTAATTTTTATGAAAACATTTAGGCTTTGTTTTTTTTTATTATTGGCGATCACCTTAAATTCATGCGGGATTGCCACACGGATTTTATTCTATAACAAAGCAGAACTTGATGATTATAAAAAATTTCCCAACCGGCAGATACACAAAGGTGATTATACGTTCCGTTTTTATGAAAAAAACGCTACAAATAAGCTAGACTGCACGATCCCTTCAGAACTGTATCAGGATCAGCCGGGGTCTTTTGAAGACATTCTGAAATCAGACAAAACCGTGGCTTTCCTGATTATCCGGAACGATAGTATCATGTACGAAAATTATTTTGACGGTTACGGCAAATCAGAAATCATAAATTCATTTTCCATAGCGAAATCGTTTGTAGCTGTCCTTGCCGGTATTGCTGTTAGTGAGGGCTATTTAAAAGATATTCATGTAAAAGTTACGGATTATGTTCCTGAACTTAAAGGTGATGGTTTCGGTCAGATAACCTTGGAACACTTGCTGAATATGTGTTCCGGAATCAAATACAACGACGGAATTTTAATTCCTTATACCAACGTGGCCACCTATTATTACGGGACTCACCTGTTGAGTTATCTGAAGCATTTGAAAATGAAACAAAAACCGGGTGTCAAATTTGAATATAAGGATGTAAACACCCAATTATTAAGCATCATTATTTCGCGTGCTACCGGAAAAACGTTATCAGCATATTTGCAGGAAAAAATCTGGATCCCGCTTGGTATGGAAAGCGATGCTAATTGGGTTGTTGATAATAGGAAAAATGGAATTGAACGCTCATTTTGCTGCCTGAATGCCGTCGCACGCGATTATGCCAAGTTGGGAAGGCTTTGTATGAACAAAGGAAAATGGGAGGGTGACCAGATTGTACCTGAGGAATGGATGGAAAAATGCGCCCACCCTTCGATACCCGGGTTTAATGAATATTCCTATGATTTTTGGCAATACAAAAACGATACGTATTTTGCAAACGGCTATCGCGGACAGTTTGTTTTTGTAAACCCGAAAACGAATACGATCATTGTCCGTCTTGGTGATAAAGAAAAAAATGTAAAATGGAAAGAAATGCTGTATTACCTTTCTGAACTCAAACAATTTTGAATCATTTGTAATAATTCTTAGAAAACCCCTGTGCGGTTTTTTTTCCGGCCCATACTTGTAACAGGCCTTTCCACATGCCCAGCCCGTACGCGATGATCTGAATGTATAATGTGATGATCGAGAGCAATGAGGTTTTAAGATTTTTATAAGTGGCAAAAGATTGGAAAAACGCAATGGCTGCTATGCCGACCATTCCTGCAGCAACAATCAGCCAAAGCCATTTCGGGAAAAACGGAAAGGGCGTGAGAATAACAAGTAATACGAACCCCGCAATGAGCAATGCGGGAATAAAATGCACCGGTTTGAACATCTGTTTGTCAATGCGTCCCAGGTTCACACGGGCAACGCCCCAGTTGAATATCTGCTTGTAAAACCGTTTCAGCGAGGTGCGGCGTTTATGGTAAACAAAAGCATTGGCTATCAGTCCAACTTTAAAACCGTTATTGTAAATCCGTGATGAAAACTCCATATCCTGTCCGTGCCGCAGGCTTCCCATGCCGCCAATTGTTTCGTAGACTTTTTTCGAAATGCCCATGTTGAAACTGCGCGGGTAGAATTTTTTCTGCACGGATTTTTTACTTCCGCGCGTACCGCCGGTTCCGATGAAGGAGGTCATGGAATAGTTGATGGCTTTCAGCAAAGGAGAAAAACTTTCATGGCAGGTGTCGGGGCCTCCCCAGGCATCCAGGGCGTTTTTTGTGATTTCTTCATCTGTTTTCCGCAGCCATTCCGGTGGCAACATACAATCCGAATCAACAAAAATAAAATAGTCCCCTTGCGATTCACGCATGCCGCGGTTGCGGGCTTCACCGGGACCTTTGTTCTGTTGAAAAAGATAACGGATATTTAACCCCGATCCGGAATGATAATTTTTTATAAAATCTTCAGTGCCATCGGTTGAACCGTCGTCCGAAATCACAAATTCAAACTGTTCTCTCGGAAAATCAAGCTTCTCAGCCGAATCCAGCAGTTCTTTAATTTCTTCCAGCCGGTTATATGTTGCTATAATAATGGAATATTTCATCTTATTTGTCATTGCGCCTCTGCGTCTCCGCCGCGGCGGAGCGTCTCTGCGAGAACATTAAATAAAAAAATGTTGTTTTGTTTTTCTTTCCTTTCACTGCGTCTTTGCGTCTCTGCGAGAACATTAAATAAAAAAATTGACTTTTGTTTCTGTTTCCCTTTCTCTGCGTCTCCGCCGCGGCGGAGCATCTCTGCGAGAACATTAAATAAAAAATAATGTTGTTTTGTTTTTCTTTCCTTTCATTGCGTCTTTACGAGAATAATTATCAAAAATAGTTTTTAAGGTCAGCTTCTTTTGTTTTGTAATTGTCCGAATCTATGTACATCTTCTGCCAGATAGCCAATCCCGTCACGATCCACAAATAATTATAATGCCAGCGCATCTTCGGATGTGGCGAATGGTCCAGTATCCGCTTGATGTACCGGTAATTAAAAATTCCTTGTTTCTCTATAAATTCAGGTGTGAGAATAGCTTCGGCCGTACTTTTTAAATCTTTTTGAAATTGAATATAAGGATTGACACTGAACCCCCACTTTTTCTTGCTGATGATTTTTGGCGGAAGCTTTTGTGCCATGGCTTTGCGGAACAGGTATTTGGTCTGGTTGTTTTTTATTTTAAGGTGAACCGGAATGGAAAAACCAAAATTTACCAAATCCAGATCAAGGAACGGAACGCGCTCTTCTACAGAATTGGCCATCGACATGCGGTCTTCCGTAAGCAGGTAATCATTGACCATTTTGCTCTGAAACTCGGTGAATAACACCTGATCCAGCGCATTTAAATGTTTGGAACGTTCAAAGAATTCATCAAATTCGGTATGGACTTTCTGACATTGTTCCTGCATTTGTTTGTAAAAATCCTGATGGTATATCTCTTTGTAAAAGCCGTTATCGTAATCCCATACATTACGCAGAATCAGATAAAAACGTTCTATATCGCCAATGGCAAGCAACATTTGCAACCCCCGCCGGTATTCATCTACTGACAAGATATGCGTGGGGCTTTGCATGTTGAACAACAGCCTGGATTTCCAACGGAAAACTTGTTGCAGCCAGGCAGGTGTGTGCTTATGATATTTGTTGAACGGATAAATAAATTTATGGATGTCGTATCCGGCAAAAAGTTCGTCGCCGCCCAGCCCGCCAAGGACAACCGTAATATCTTTTCTTACAAATTTCGACATGTTGAAACCCTGCAACAGGTTTATTTTAGGTTCTTCGGCGTGCCATATCACTTCCGGGAATTGCTGCATCGGGTTCAACGTAAGGCTGAGCGTATGATGGTTGGTGCTGAAATGCTTTGCTATTTGCTCCGCATCAGGAAATTCATCCGTTGGTTCGTTGAAACCCATGGTAAACGTGTTGATCTGCGGCACACCAAGTTCATGCATTTTTTGAACTATGGTTGACGAATCCATTCCTCCCGAAAGGTAAACGCCCAGCGGAACATCGCTCATCAATTGCCGGTCGATAGCCTGTTTGATGTAAAAATGCATTTTTTCAACGGCTTCATCTTCGTTCATTTTTAAATCCACCTCGGGCTTTAACTCCCAGTAGCGCTGAATATGCACCTGGCCGTTTTCAAACAACAAAAAATGGGCAGGCGGCAGGCGTTTAATTCCATCAAAAAGTGTTTCGTTTCTTTGGGTATAGCGCAGGTTCAGGTGGGAGTGGAGCGCGTTTAAATTTATGTTGCGGCTGACAGCCGGATGCAGCAATATACTTTTTTGTTCCGAGCCGAAGATCAGCAATCCGTTATGGAAGTAATAATGTACAGGTTTTACGCCAAAATGGTCGCGTACCAGCAGCAGCCGGTCGTTGTTCTTGTCTAACAAGGCAAAAGCAAAAATGCCGTTCAGCTTGTGAAAAAACGTACTGCCTTCTTCCTCGTATAAATGCACAATTACCTCGGTATCACTGGTGGTGTAGAACGTATGTCCTTTCTTTACCAGCGCTTCTTTTAGTTCTTTGTAATTGTATATTTCACCATTAAAAATAATGCAGATGCTTTTGTCTTCATTGAAAATAGGCTGGTTGCCGGTGTTCAGGTCTATGATGGAAAGACGGCGGTGGCCCAGGCAGAAATCTTTATAGGTATGAACGGAGAAATCATCCGGGCCGCGGTG
The DNA here is from genome assembly GCA_035354195.1 of Bacteroidales bacterium. Taxonomy (GTDB): domain Bacteria; phylum Bacteroidota; class Bacteroidia; order Bacteroidales; family CAIWKO01; genus CAIWKO01. Next base: position 66,980 of record DAOQAT010000006.1, read on the forward strand.
CTCGATAATTTTGAGCATATCCACCATCAGGGATGAATTGTCTTTGTTTTTTTCAACGATGCCGCAGATGCCACACATAATATTATTCGGATTGAAGAACAAAGATAGAATATTTTAATTTTAGTATTAGCATTTTAGATTTCAAAACCTGGTGTTGTGATATTTTAATTAATTGTTTTGTGAAATTTTTGTACGTTTGTTTCAAAAGAACATTATGCCAGTAACTATAAAAATTGTCAGTTCAAAATCTGAACTTAAAAAATTCATCTATTACCCGCTTGAGCTTCATAAAGATCACAAAAACTGGGTTCCTCCAATATTTTCTGAAGAATTTGCCTTTTATGATCCTACCAAAAATAAAAGCCTGCTTACCAACGAGCACATTCTGGCTCTTGCTTATGAAAATAACCGCATTATCGGGCGGGTAATGGGCATTATCAACAAACATTATAATGAGATTTATAATATTAAAGATGCCCGTTTTTTTGCCATCGAATGCATCAATGATCAGCAGGTGATGCATGAGCTGATTGAATTTATAAAAAAATGGGCAGTATCCAAAGGAATGACCCGGCTGGTAGGGCCTTACGGATTTTCTGACAAAGACCCACAGGGTTTTATGATCGAAGGGTATGATCAAATGCCTTTAATTGCCACGAATTTCAATTTTCCATACATGGTTCAGTTATTGGAAAATGAAGGATTTTCAAAGGAGGTGGATTGTTTGTCATATAAAATGATGATCCCCGATACCATTCCTGAATTGTACGATCAGATTCTGCAACGCACACTGAAAAATCATAGGTTGAGACTGCTGGAATTTAAACACAAGCGCGACCTGAAGCAGTATATCGTCCCGGTATTTCGGCTGGTAAATCAAGCTTACAGCCCGATTTACGGTTTTGTGCCGCTGGACGAACAGGAAATGAAAGAAATGGCCGAAAAGTATTTTATGATACTTGACTGTGAATTCGTAAAAGTGATCCTCGACGAAAACAACGAAGTCGCTGCTTTTATTGTTGCCATTCCGAACATGAGCAAAGGAATTATAAAAGCCAAAGGGAAATTATTCCCGTTCGGATTTATCCATATTTTAAAAGCTGCCAGGAACACCGACCAGCTTGATTTATTTCTTGGCGCTGTGAAGGATAAGTATCGCAACCTGGGACTGGACGCCATGATGGGAAAAAGTGTCTTCGAATCAGCTTACAAAAGAAATCTCAAAATTATTGACAGCCACCTGATTTTAGAAAATAATGAGCTGATGAAGGCTGAAATTGAGAAACTTGGCGGTGTTGTTTATAAAAGATACAGGGTTTATCAGAAAAATATTTGATAAGTTTTCACAGTGTATAATCCAAATAATTTAGAAATACTTATACAATACTATTGAATTGTAAAAAAAAAGCCGGAGAAAACCGGCTTTTTTGAATTGGATTAATTTTTCACGCTACTATCATTTCAATTGAAAATGGATCGGTAACGTCATTTTGGAATTGGTGTTTTTACCATTTTGTTTTCCGGGTTTCCATTTTTTGTTCATCATTTTTACAACTCGCACTGCTTCTTCATCACAGCCACCGCCAATGCCTCTTTTCACGGTGACATTCGCGACGCTGCCGTCAGCTTTAACAGTGAATTCAATATAAACAGTACCTGAAATTCCTTTGGTTTTTGCCTCTGCCGGATAGACCAGGTGAAGTTTAATAAACGCGTCCATAGCCGTTTGTCCTCCAATAAATTCAGGCATTTCTTCAACAGCATTAAAAACTACCGGGCTTTGTTCTTCGGTATCATCAAGCTCAACCTTACGTTCCATAACAACACCGTGCGAAGGCATTACTTTCATGCACGACTTGTTACCGCTGGCAGATCCATACCCGCCTACTGCATAATCGCTCACGTTTTCCGGTAATGGCAGAGGCTGTTTAACGGTAGCCTGTTTGCCTCCTTTGTTTCTGACAATAGAATCTATGGCAATAAATGAGGTGTAGTTGGTCAGCAGGTTATATTTTAAACCCAGTCCGGTGATTTGTTCGGTAAGTTTGGGATCGTTGGCTGCATTGTTGAAATCGTCCAGCATCCTTATCTTTTGCCTTGCCCACAAATATTTCAGCGCCCTGTTCGAAGGTGATGCTTCGGCTTTGCTGACGTCCAGCACGTATTCAAAATCTTCCTTACCGCTTTTACCTGTAATTTTAATCTTTCCAGTTGGATTTCCTTTCCATTTACCGAAAATGATCACCGGCCGCTCGGCAAGCACATCGGGAACATTGGATGGTTCCAGATCATAAACGTCAAAACCTTCATACGTTACTTTTATATCCGTCAACACCGGGCTTTGAATATATGACCTGAATTTTTCTGCTTTAGCGTCAGCTTCTTCCTGTTTGGTTACAATAAATGATTCCCCCATACCTGCATGGGCAATGCCTTCAATCAGAAAACGGTTTACCGAAGATCCAATGCCAAAGGCAAAGAAATTGGCTTTGTTGAGGTTGTTTTGTATCAGTTCAAACGATTCTTTTTCAACATCCACATAACCGTCAGTGGCAATGACGAACGTTCTCGAAAACCCTTTTTGTTTTTCTACAGACAAGGCTTTTTTCAGGGCTGTCAGGAGTTCTGTACCGCCCGACCCTTGCTGTTCATCAATCATTTTTAAAGCCTTTTTCAGGTTTTCTTCGGTAGCAAAAACCGATTGCGGCATGAACATATTGGCGCATCCGGCAAACAACAATACATTGAACTTGTCCGTGGAACGTAGGTTTTTAATAAGGTTTTCCAACACTTTTTTAGACGTTTCAATCGGATAACCGTTCATGGAACCGGATACGTCCATGATGAAAATATATTCCCTGGGAGGTATCTGGTCAACGGTGGGTTTTGGAGGTGGCTGCACCATGGCCAGGAAAAAATTTTCGCCCGGGCTAACGTTTTTGTAAAGCAAGAGCCCTGATTCTATTTTGTTGTCCGCAAGGCGGTATTGCACAATCACATCACGGTTGCCCTCCGATGTTCCTGTGTTTTTTAATTTCAGCATGGCAGAAGCCGGATTCTCGTAGTTGATCGTCATCTCGTGCGACGGGCAGCGGACATCTTTTATCGGCATGCCGGCAGCGAGGTTGATCCCGATGTTGAAGCTATAGTCTGGCTTTTCACCGGCATGTGTGTATGGATTTGACACCCATTTGTCATTGGTAGAAGCAGTAGCTTCGGGTTTGTTTGAATAGCGCGGGCCGACGACAGTCGGATATACAAATTCATAAACACCTTGTTCAGGGATCAAAAGTTCGGTGTAACACATTTCAATACTGATGGTGTCGCCGGGCATGATGTTGGCGACATTCATCTGAAACACGTTGGGACGCTGTTGTTCCAGCAGGGACGCGTTTTTTCCTTCACTTTTGGCCTGGTCGTATTCCTGCCGTGCCTTCTGCTTTTCCTGAATTTTGGCCGTAATCAGCCGGTCGCCGACTTTCATTTTCATGCTGTATACGGCGGCACGCGTGGAAGCCGGGAAAATATAAATGGCTTCTATGACGTTTTTTCCACTGTTTACATACACCTGTTTCACGGTGACATCGGCAATAACACCGGCTATGTTCACATCGGCCGAAGTGGCTTTCAATGGCAACTGCTCGGTTTCGCTGCCTTCACTTTTTACAAAAAAGTAAGGCGACAATGTTTTGTCATCATCTTCTCCTGTTGTTTTAACAATCAGTGATTTGTTGTTTACCAAGGCCAGTTTGTCATTTGTTCTGTAACTAATTTGTGAAATGATGCTGGCCGGAATGATGAAGAAAAGAAACAGCAGTATGCAACTTACTGCCAGATTTTGATTGAAAAATTTTTGTGTTTTCATGGCTTTGGGATTTAAAATAATTAGTATCAGAAATTATTGAATGTGGTTAAGATGTTATTTTAAAATTTTTCCATAAAATTTTTTAATAAACTTAGTTGATGGCTGAAGATCAGATATTCGTGTTAATGAAACCGGCCATTCAAAATCAGTAAAGCGTACCATTATTCAAGTTAAAGGTGGCCGGATAGTTATTGTTTTACTTTCAATTGAAATTCTATGAATTCCTCCCCGGTACTTAAATTCAAATTATGCTTTCAGGTTTGAAATTGTATTTGGCTATACACATTATTTGTATTTTTACACAAATATTTTTGAATGGTACAGAATATCGAAAAAATCGAACAGTCACTCTCAAAAGTTCTGGCATACGCTGACAGCCACGATTACAAAGGCTATAACAAATACGATGCACTCGATAGTAAATTCCTCTGGTTTATGTCCTTTGGAAGCAAGTTTTTGCGCCTGTTATACAGCCAGGTGGTGATGCGTGCCCCGGTCAATATCAGGCCGCTGTTTTTTGTCCCCCAAACCCGCAATCCGAAAGGTATAGCACTGTTTTCACTGGCTTATATGAACCGCTACAAAGCACATGGGAATGCAAAAGATCTTGCAGAAGCCGAACTTCTACTTGATTGGCTTTTGCAAAATCCATCCAAAACAGAATGGGGAATGTGCTGGGGTTATCAGCACCCATGGCAGGATGTTGGCTTTTTTGCACCGGCCCACCTGCCCAACCGCGTGGTAACCTATTTTGTTACAACTGCTATGATGGACGCCTATGAAATTACCGGAAACGAAAAATACCTGCAAGCATCAGAATCTGCGCTTACATTTTTGTTAAAAGCTCCAAAAGTGCTGTACGAAGATGATACTATGAAATGCCTGAGTTATGTGCCTTCCGAAAAGATCAACTGGATCGTGATGGACGTTAGCATACTAACGGGATCTATCGTGGCGCGTGTAAATAAATATCTTAAAGATGAAGATCTTGCAAAAGAAGCGCGCAAACTGGTGAATTTTGTTGTCGACAAACAAACTGATTACGGCGCCTGGTACTACACGCATCCGGCCGGTGACCACCCGCGCAAACATGATAATTACCACACCGGTTATATTGTAGACGCTATCCTTGATTACATGGACCATTCCGGCGATCAGTCTTTTATGGAGCAATACCTGAAGGGCGTGAAATATTATAAAGAGAATTTGTTTTTACCCGATGGCGCGCCCAAATGGGCCAACGACAAGACGTATCCCTTTGATGTGCACGGATCCGCACAAGGAATTATCTCCTTTGTGAAAGCCTCAAGGTTTGATAAAAGCTATGTTGAACTGGCTGAAAAGATCGCCAACTGGGCCATAGATAATATGCAAAACCAGAAAAAAGGATTTTTCTACTATCAGAAAACGTCGTTATTCCGTAAACCTTATACACTGATGCGCTGGTCGTGTGGATGGATGGGCCGGGGACTAAGTGAGTTGGTAAATAGTAAATTATAATTAAATTCAGAATGCAGAATTCAGAATGCAGAATTCGGAATTGAGAATTCAGAATAAATTTGGAATTAAATTTAAATTTTATCTTTTATGGTTGATTTTGATTTAAAATTACGAACAAGAAAATTTGCGATTCAGGTTTTCAGGTTTGCTGAAAAAATGCCGAGAACCATTGGTAATGATATTGTTTCTAAACAAATCATTCGATCATCAAGTTCCGTTGCTGCTAATTACAGATCAGTTAATCGTGCAAAATCTCAGGCAGATTTTATTAATAAGCTGGTTATTGTCCAGAAAGAGGCTGATGAAACATTATTCTGGCTGGAATTTATATCTGATTTGGAAATTATTACAAATAAATTGGAATTAACCTCCCTGATGAATGAAAGTGAACAAATTTTATCTATTATTACAAAATCAATAATTACTTCAAAAAATAAATTTAAAAAATAGTTTGTTTTCAAAATTTCCCAATTAAAAAATAATTTACGTGTTAAAAATAATTCTGAAATTTGACTTCTGATCCGCCGCGGCGGACTGACTTCTGAAATCTAACTTCTGAAATCTAACTTCTGAAATCTAACTTCTGAAATCTGACTTCTGAACTAATATGAAAAAAGTCCTTTTTATAACATACTATTGGCCGCCGGCAGGCGGTGCGCCTATCAACAGGATACTGAAGTTTTATCAATACCTGCATGAGTTCGGCTGGGAACCTGTAATACTCACTACCGAAGGTGGCGACTTCCCTTTTGAAGATGAAAGTTTATTGAAAGAAGTTAAGCCGGAAACAAAGATATATCGATCTAAAGGCTTGAGCCTGCATAAAATCTTCAGCAAGGTGTCGCCGAAATCAAAAAAGAATTTTGTGCCTTATGGATTTACCGATGCCTCAAAAAGTTCGTTTATGGACAAATTGTCGCGCTGGGTGAAATACAACTTTATTCCGGATACACGCTTCCCCTGGTATTTCTCGACGGTGCGCAAGGCAGTAAAAATTATCAATGATGAAAAAATTGACCTGATCTTCAGTTCATCACCGCCGCAGACCAACCACCTGATCGCCCGCAAAGCTGCCAGAAAGACCGGCTTGCCCTGGGTTGCCGACTTCCGTGATCCGTGGACCGATGTGTTTTGGTTGCTGAATAATTCAATTCGCTGGAAATGCATACATAATATTGACAAACGAATTGAACGGAAAACCATTGCGAAAATGGATGCCGTGATAACTGTCGGGCCTTCACTTGTCGAAATACTTCAGCGCAAGACGTCCAAAAAGATCAACCTGATCAGCAATGGTTACGATGATAAATACTTTGCGGGCTTCCATTACAAACCCAATCAAAAATTCAGGATTACTTATGCCGGCAGCCTGAGCAAAGAGCAGGACCCTGTTTGTTTTTTCAATGCGCTGGAATTGCTGAAAGACAACAAGGATTTTTATGAAAATTCAGAATTGTTGTTTCTGGGCAATTTCCCCGTGTACCTCAAAGACCTGATTGAAAAATCATCGTATAAGGAAAAAACCATTTTTCTTCCGTATACTTTTTATACAGATTCTCTGGAAAGCATTGCTAATTCTGAATTGTTGCTCTTGATCGTCCCTAAAACCTCCGATAATAAATGCATCATCACCAGCAAACTTTTTGATTATATGGGAGCACAGCGGCCAGTGCTGGCTTTTGGCCCGACAGACGGTGATGCAGCTGTGATCCTAAGTGATGCGGGAGCCGGCGCCATTTATGATTATCCCGATAGCCGGAATGCGGCAGATTTTATTCTTAAGAATTTTTCTGCATGGAAAAACAAAGAAGAAAGTACATTGGTTCAGAAAGAAAAAATAGAACGCTTCACCCGCCGCAACCTGACCAAACAGTTAGCTGAAATTTTTGATAATGCCGTTAACTCCTGAGTTCAGCAATACCTCAATCCTAATTCTGCCCTGTCCGGCTGATCCGCCATCTGGCGGACGTTCAGGCGGGCTTCCTAATTCTGAATTCACATCCGCCGCGGCGGACTGCATTTTCACTTCTGCCTTCTAATTCTGCCTTCATAATTCTGAATTCATACTTCATACTTCTGCCTTCCTAAAATTCTATCCTATACGATGCCACCGGAATCAAAGGCAAATCCTGAATGTAATCAATCTCATTGGTGTATGGATTGAAGCGGATTCCGGCAATATTTTTCCGGTTCAGAATATTTCCCAGCTCAAACGAGAATTCATGAGAACATTTTTTTGCATTCAGCCGGTAACGTAAGCGGAAATCAATTTTGAAAAAATCTTTGGTCTTTTTTGTAAAAGCCAAAGAGTCAATATACACAGCACGGTGCTGTATAGCTGATTGTTCCAAATCAATAGGAGTGTAGCGCTGCCCGCCGATCTCAACAAGCTTTAAACTAAAACCGATGATGCTGTTTTTCTTCTTTCCGATCTTAAATTCTTTCCCGCCAAGCAAATTAAAAGCATAATTGCTGTTATACCTGGTGTTTCGTTTAACACCGTTTGCATCAAAATATTTTGAGTCGTACACCGAAGCGGTGAACAAAATATAATACCCGTGGCTTAGGAATTTTTCGACCGTCAGTTCCGTACCATAGTTTCTCCCGCTTCCTTTATTGACAAGGATTTTGTTGGCAAAGGCATTATCGGAATTACTGAAATTCACCAATGATAAAACCGGATTGTCAGTCGCAACAGGTATTTGCCGTAAATCCTGATAATAGATTTCTAATTTAGATCGCCAGAATTCTGAGAACAACCAGTCATAGCTTAGAACAGCCTGATAACTTTTTGTGAAGTCAAGAGAACTATTCGGGTGAGTGATCTCGCTGCCGGAAAGAACCTCCGCATAATATATTTGCGAAGGTTGTGTCTGTCCGTGAATCCCGAAGCCCAGGGTTAATGCGTGCCGGTTGTTTATGGCCCATCGGAATGCAAGCCGCGGCTCAAAACTCAACCGGCCGTTGTTCAGCAGGTACAAAGCATGAAATCCCGGAGTTACAGAGAATTTTTCATTGATGGTATACTTGTACTGCATATACGCCTGTAAGAGATTGATGCTGCCCTTGTAATCATTGACGGTGTGTTTGGTTTGTCCGCCATTGTATGTATAATAATAGGAGTTGTCTGTAAAATTCTGATTTTTGAAAATGATACCGGTCCTGATGATGTGCCTGACATTTATTTTGCTGTTGAACAACACCGACACGATATTATTTTGCTGGGTTGTTGACAACCTGTTCAGTTGATATACCTTGTAATCACTGCCTGTTGAATCTTCCTTATAATCGGGATTGAACCAGGACGAAGAAACAATGGTTTTAAAGTACGAACTTTTTCCTACGGGGCAGAACCATGTCAAGGCACTCACAGCGGTGCGCGAACCTGAAACATCACCAAAACGGTCGCCATCATTAACCCATTCGCCTGAATCTTTGGGAGCTTTGTAAATGGCTTTGCTGATGCCGCCAACACCGAACAAGGAAATGTACCCTTTCTTCAACGGAAAATTCAGTTTAAACGAAAGGTCCTGAAAATCGGGTGATGCGTCAACAATTTTTATCCCGATCAATCGTAATAAAGCCACCGTAGAATAACTGTACGAAGCCAGATAGGAAGCTTGTTTGCCTTTAACAAAAGGGCCTTCGGCGCCGACTTCCACGCCTCTTGCCCCGATCTGAGCGATGTATTCCCGCTTCTCATTATTTCCGTTCCGGAGTTTCAGGTCGAAGATGGCCGCCGTAGCATTGCCGTATTCCGGGGCAAAGGCGCCCGACAGGAAATCAGAATTGTCCAGAAGGTTGTTGTTGATCATGCTGATGGCGCCACCTGAGCTGCCAACTTCGGCAAAGTGGTTCGGGTTGGGAATTTCAACGCCGTCGAGCCTCCATAAAATTCCCATTGGAGAATTTCCCCGGACCACGATATCGTTGCGTTCGTCGGAAGCCACAGAAACACCTGCAAAATTTGAAGCCATGCGCGAAATATCGCCCCATGCGCCGGCATATTTGTTGGTTTCTTCCACAGAAAACTGCCGGGTGCTGATCACCGACATCTCATTGATGTTGTTTTGTTTCTCGTTTTTTGCGGAGATGACCACTTCGTTGCTGGTATATATTTTTTCATGGAGCCCGATGTTTAAAACCATTTCATGTGCTGAGCTCACCTCAATATTGTTCAACACGTATTCATCATAACCCAAAAAGGACACTTTCAGGCTTTGCCGGCCTATCGGAACATTTTCCAGGCGAAATTTTCCATTTAAATCTGTGGTGGCTCCTTTAATAGGGTTTGAGTTGACTAATATTACGTTTGCCCCGGGCAGCGGTGCTTTCGTTTCATTGTCGGTAACAGTTCCGCGTATGGTTTGAAATAAATTCTGGGAAAACCCTGAGCACGAAAGAAATAATAACAGAAAAAGAAAAATTACACGGGTTTTCATTGAAATAGTCAGGAATTTGCCAATCAAAGTTAATAAAAAACTACGATTTTTTAGCTGATAAATAAATTCTGTATAATTTAGTAAAAAAAACGGTATGAAAAAAATAGGATTAATAAGTCTTGTAATACTTATTACTGTAAGTGCATGTAAAACGTCTCAAACAAGCAAAAGCGGCGATGCCGAGAAAAAATTTGTTTCCACGTTCCTTACTTATATGGATCATGAAAAAGGCCCCTTGCGGGATGAGATGATGGCGTGTATCTCGCCCACTTACATTAAAGATAACGGGATTAACACCAAGACGATGAAAGTCAATAATTATTCGATATGGGGCTTTAATATTGATTATTACGTGGCTGCTGACGGCATGGTAGTTACCAAAGTCTGGGGCGAAGAAAAAAAATGGATCCACCAGCTTGAATTTAAAGTGGTAAAAGAAAAGGGTCAATTGTACCTGATGCCTTCGAGACATAGCGATGCATATATTGATCCGTGGTTTGCTGCAAAGACATATGTAAAGGAATAAGAAGAAGTCAAAGTCAGAATTATGAAGTCAGAATTAGGAATCCGTTGTGGCGGATTACGATTGAGGCTTTGGGGCGGAGCAGAATAATTTTTGGTGCTGAAATGAGTTGTTGATTTTTTTTGAATTACTTGAATGCTTGTTGGCGGATATTAGGATTTTTAATGAAAATATGATACTAAATGGTGAATAAAACGTACCAACTATTGGTATGATTTGTTTACTTTTAGTGATGGGATAAATTAGTTAGTGCCAATGCTAAAAAAAACAATTATGAAAAAGAATTTAATCTTTGTTTTG
>DAOQAT010000007.1:0-11215 GCA_035354195.1 Bacteroidales bacterium
TATATAGGAAAAATTTTTGATAAAGTCAAAGACAGGCCACTATATATTGTCGATGACACAATAAACCTTTAAAACATGCTTCACTATAGACATCTTGATTGGGATTCTGATTTTTTTGGTTTTAAAGTAGCGTCACTATTTTATTCAAAACCAGATGTGTTTTTGATTAAAAGTTCAATAAATAAATTGAAAGAAAAACAATATAAGTTAATTTACCTTATTGGTCCAGCTGAAATATCAGAAATTTCTTCTAATCAATTTTTTATACCTATTGATATTAAATATAACTACACCATTGACTTGGCAGACAATCTACTGCATTCTGTTGGAGAACTGTCAACTAATGTTATTCCATATCATGAATCTGGGAAAAAAGAAACAATGATAAAACTTGCTTTGCAAAGTGGAGATTTCTCAAGATTTAATATAGACAAAAAATTTGACGTTGGGAAATATGAAGAATTATACACTACATGGATTGAAAGGTCAATGCGAAGAGAAATTGCTGATGAAGTTCTGGTATATATGAATAACAGTAAAATTCTCGGGTTTATAACACTGAGTGCGTTGGATGGTTTTGGTAAAATTGGATTAATTGCTGTAGATGAAACAGAAAGAGGAAAAAGTATTGGAAGACAATTAATTTATTCTTCGTTTCAATATTTTATTAAAAGGGAAATATACAAAGTTTTTGTTGCTACTCAGGGGGAAAATATTAACGCTTGCACATTTTATAAAAAAATGGGGTTTATTTTAGCTGATAAACAGTATTATTACCATATATGGTTGTAAAAACATTTCTGTGGATTTTAATAGATTTTGATATTCATTTTAAACTGACATTTTAATAACGAGTAAAAAGATGATTCCATTCAACAAACCACATCTTACGGGAAAAGAGTTTCAGTATATAAGCGATGCGGTAGCAGGTGGGCACATATCAGGAAACGGGAAATATACAAAACTTTGTCAGTCATTCTTCGAAAAAAAATGGGGGATTAAAAAAACCCTATTAACAACCTCGTGCACTGATGCACTTGAAATGGCTGCAATGCTTTGCGATATTCAGCCTGGGGATGAAGTTATCATGCCCTCATATACTTTTGTTAGTACAGCATTGGCTTTTGTGAGACAAGGCGCAAAAATAGTATTTGTTGACAGCCATAGAAGTCATCCCGGAATGGATGAAAGGACTATTGAAAGCTTGATTACGGTAAAAACGAAAGTAATTGTACCGGTTCATTATGCCGGAGTGTCATGCAATATGGATTTGATAATGTCAATATCAAAAAAATATAATTTATTTGTTGTTGAAGATGCAGCTCAGGCAATAGACAGTTATTACATAGGTGATGGTAATAAGGAAAAGGCATTGGGGTCTATTGGACATCTTGGTTGTTTTTCATTTCATGAAACAAAAAACATTCAATGCGGAGAAGGTGGGTTATTAGCCATCAACGATGAGAGCATGATAAGGCGCGCTGAGATCATTTGGGAAAAAGGAACAAACCGTGCTGAATTTTTCAGAGGAGAAGTCAATAAATATAGCTGGGTTGACATTGGCTCTTCTTTTTTACCCGCAGATATTATTGCCGCTTTTCTTTATGCTCAGCTAGAAGAAATTGAAAATATTCAACAAAAACGCAAACAAATTTGGAAACAATATTATAATGGGCTTAAGCAATTGGAAGAAAAAGGTCACATAAGGCTACCTATAATTCCAGATTATGCAACTAACAACGCGCATATGTTTTATCTGGTTTGCAATACATTGGAGCAAAGACAAAACTTGATTCAAACACTAAAAAACAATTCTGTACTAGCAGTATTTCATTACCTTAGTTTGCATAAAAGTAAATATTATCAAATAAAACATGATGGAAGGAATTTGCCAATGGCTGATTTATACAGCGATTGTCTTGTTAGGTTGCCATTATATTATCAATTAACTCAGGATGAAGTCTCAAATATTATACAGATCATATGTAATACTTATCAATCATAGTTTATGAATTTTTACATGCTCTTTATTATTATCATCTCATTGTTAACATTATATGTTGCCGGATCAATAATTTTGTTCATTATAAAACTTAAAAAAACCGATGATGCCTTTTATTCCGTATTTCAGAAGTTGATCATCGGGTTTTTATCTGTAACGTTTGTATATGCAGGGTTAATGACATATGGGAACACAGTTTTGTGGGGCATTTTACTTGTTGGAGTATTAGTATGTTTCAGAATTAGAAAGTTGAATCAATTTCACGACACAAAGGAAAAGATTTCTTTCAGGTTGGTTAAGCAGGATTTGTTTGCAATAGGGGTTATCCTTTTACTGGGCATAGCTTTTTTTATTTTTCAGGGTAGTTTTTTTTATAACAAACCAATTAATAACCTTCCTCAATCCGATTTTGCGCTTTACTCAACAGTCATTGATAATTTGAATCAATTTGGAATTGAAAGTTTTGCTCACGCTAAATATGTTGTGGTTGATAGTACCTCGCCCATGCCATACCATTATCCTGAATTGTGGTTTGCTGCAATGATATGTCACATATTTGGTGTTTTAGCTCTTGAAACACAAATAATTGCCCTTCATTCAATACTTGCGACTATTCTTTCGTTTGGTATGATTGCCTTGTGCAGAAAGTTTACCAAATCCATTATTTGGCAAATTTTTTCCGTGTTAAGTATTTACCTTTCCGGGTTATTGTTTTTTCGCATTTTGCCACAAGCAGATATTTATGTGTTTGCCAATGGGTGGAATCCCAAAACGATGATGATTAGTGTGTTTTTTGTCTGGTTTGCAATTTTAGCAGTTCAGAGGAGCAAACTTTATTATTTTCCATTGCTTTTATTGCCAATAATAAATATTGCAACAGCTCCGACAATTTATACTTCATTAATGGTTTTTGTTTTATGGCATCAGGTTTCGAGAAAAAGAAGAAGTCCGGAAATGATGCAGATTGCTGTTCATACAATCTTAATGGCCTTTTTTATTGGGGTGTTCTATTTTTTAAATTCAAAATCAGCCGCAACGGGAAGTTTTAATACCGAAAGTATTATTAATGGCTTGTTATACGATAAATTAAAATCATTCAAAATTATCGCAGGTAGTATTTCGATTTTTCTGAGTTTATATTTATTATATTTTTTGCCAATACTGTTTGTATTCTTTTCTAAAAACAAGCTGCTTTTTTTTCAAAAAATAAAAGAGATCAGAATTTTGATTTTGATGATAATAATTATTTTTATTGTAGGATTGTTAATATGGAGTATATCACATCCCATAGTGGATTCTATTCAATTTTTTTATTTACCTACACTATTGTTGGTTAACATTGGTGTTTTTGCAACTTATGCCATTATTTATGATTTTTTAAAGAAGGTCATGCCAAAAATGTCAACTGTTTTTGTTTTATATTTTCTTATTCTTTTATGTGTGAATTTTGCCTTTCTGAAAAACACGCCATTCTATAGATTCATGCCAACCAATAAAATGTATTCAGTTCAATATGTTGATGAAGTGGTAAATAAATTAAAAAGTGAAAATTCAAATAAAATTATAGCTTTTATTAGACAGCCTGAAATGATTCAGGGTTATTGGGTGGCAGTAACTTCGTATGAAAAAGCTTTTTATATTCATCTTTATCTTAGTAACTTCAAATCGATAAGTTTGGATGCATTATATACTTCAACGGAACATTATGATCCCATTACAAAAGCTAGGATTGAAGATTATTTAAAAGAAACATCATTTTATAAATTTGCATATAATAAGAGCACTGTAATAAATAAAAATGATATTTCTCAACTTCAATATGATTTTGTTGTGGCTAACGTTATTAAATACATTCTTGTAGATAAAAATGCTTCTTTGCCTCTACAGTTTGAACCAATTATAGATACAATTCTGGTTGATCCACTTTCAGGGGATCGATTTGTTTTTCTGAATTATTGAAAATATGCTTTGTTCCTTGTTTCTAATTATAAATAACTAATATTGTGGAATTAAGAATTCATATCTGAAATTTATAAATTGAAAGTCTTTATAAACTAGGGTAAATAAATCAACGAAAAGATAAATGGACGAAAACGAAAACTATCTTTCAATATTCGGGATATTACTCATTTTCGTATATCTGATGGTAATACTATTAGTCTTTAATTTTATTGCGAAAAACAAATATGCGGAAGATGAAAAGTTGAGAAGTTATTTTCGTTGGGGGCTGTTTGCAAAACTATTTGCAGGAATTTGTTTTGCATTAATATATGATTTGTATTATGGAAGAGGGGGGGATACTTTTTATTATTTTTGGAATGCAAGCCGTTTGGGAAATGTTTTATTCAGGGATGCAGGTGATTTTTTCAAACTCTTTTTTGGTTTGGTTAATAAATCCAATGTGTATAATCTCAACCCCGGAATAGGCTATTGTGCTATCCGATACCTTCCTGATACTGCTGTGTTTGCTACCCACAGGTTCCTTTCAGTTTTTACCATTCTTGGATTAAAAAACTACTATCTTACAATTATTTGTTTGAATGCAGTTTTGTTTATTTTGAACTGGAAGGTTTTTTTGTTTTTTAAAGAGCTAATGCCCCAAAGAATAAATATGGTGGCTATTGGTATTTTGTTCATACCTTCAGTTTTATTTTGGTCATCCGGATTGACCAAAGATGCTTTTACATTTACATTTTCCACATTATTTATCACGTATTTCTATAGAATTTTTTTCAAACGAAGGTTGGGTTTTTTTCTTATTATTAAATTATTGTTTTGTTCATATATTATTGTTGAGCTAAAACCATATATTCTTTATGCTTTGATTGTCTCTGGTTTTGTATGGCTGGGGTTTTCATATATCCATCGTGTAAAAAGTAGAGTTCTTAGAGTTTTTATATTCCCAATTTTAATGTTCATTTTTGGATTTGTAGGTATGCTTGCATTAACATCAACTATGAGCATGGTCGGCGGTGCATATCAGGATGTGGATTCTATGTTAAAAAAAGCTTCTGTTGCCCAGCAAGATCTCAAACAGGAATATTACAAGGGTGTTTCTTTTGACATAGGAGATTATAAACCAACTTTACAAGGCTCGTTATCTGTTGCGCCTTCAGCAATTATTGCAGGTCTATACAGGCCTTTTTTATGGGAGGCCAAGTCAATAGTCATGGTAATGTCTGGATTTGAAAATCTCATATTGATATTATTAACAATATTTGCTTTTTTTAAAGCAGGGCCTAGATTTGTAATTAATCAAATCTTTAATGAGCCATTTATAGGATTCTGTTTTATGTTTTCACTTCTCATAGCTTTTGGTATTGGGATTTCAACTTCTAATTTCGGAGCATTGGTTCGTTTTAAAATTCCTCTGATCCCTTTTTTCTTTATGGGATGGTTAATAATTTACAGTAATTATAAAATAGAAAAAAGAAAGCACAATTGCCTCTGAAGACCACAAAGGCCATGCAATAACCCCATTTCGTCGAACGTAGTTTCATAAATTTGTTCAAATGATTGGACCTATTAATGTAAAAATCAATTTCACCCTTCGGGCGGGGCAAGTCCGCCGCGGCGGATTGATTTTCTGAGCAAAACTCCATAATGGCAGTGGCGGCCCGACTGCTTGCGGCGCATGCCTTTCGCGCAGTCGGACTGCCACTCCCCTTAACCTCGGAAATTTTTTAACCCCGAATCTGGGAAAAAACAATTTTAAATTCAGCCTCACCTTACATTTTTTTGGAAATGTTAGCTGATATTAGGCGCGCTGGCTTGTCCTGCCGGCGGCGTGGGCGGGCGTGAATTAGAAAACATTAGAAAATCTGCAAAGGCGCCATCGGCGTCTCCCGACCCGCTTAGCGGCGTCGGGATTACTTTGTCTAGATTTTCAATGTTTTCTGAGAGCGGGGGGAAGCATTCGGCAGGACTGTCCTTTTTTGCGTACTTTTTTGCCTGTCCCGCATCAGCCTCCGCCACTGGCGGATGGCTGATCGGGAGGCAAACAAAAAAGTATGAGAAAATAATAAAGTTGATTTGCAAAATCCTTCAATTTACAGCATCTCCTTTCGCTTCAGAAATTTTTTAACGCAGAATCTCGGATAAAACATTTTTTGATTTATGGTTAGAAAAAATCAAGGCGCATAGGCCTTTCCTGTCATCAAGTGTCGGGGTGACTGCCACTCGCCGGGCCCCAGCGAAGTCACCCCGACACTAACAACAAAACGAAAATCAATTTCCCCCTTCGGGCCGGAGCAAGTCCGCCGCGGCGGATTGATTTTCTAAGCAAACCTCCATATGGCAGTGGCGGCCCGACTGCTTTCGGCGCATGCCTTTCGCGAAGTCGGACTGCCACTCCCCTTAACCTCATAAATTTTTTAACGCCGAATCTCGGATAAAACATTTTTTGATTTATGGTTAGAAAAAATTTTGGCGCGCAGGCTATTCCTGGCGTGCCTGCCCTAATGATCCGCCTCCGCCACTGGCGGATGGCGGACGTTCAGGCGGGCGGGCCAAGGCGGGCGACCCTAAGTCATCAGATGACTAAATACAACAAAGCCATGCAATAATATCAAAGTTTTGAAGTCATCAGATGACTGCTCAGTGCGGGCACGTTCAAACCGCGTGTCCGCCATGGCAGATTGCTTTTCATCAATTTATTTTGCCTCAATCCTAAAGCCTGCCTGCCATACGGCGTCAGGCAGGGATGTAAATTGATGAAAATCATCCGCCGCGGCGGACTTCCTTTAGGATAAGAGGAAAAAGACGACATGTTTTTTTACATCCTTTAGTTTATAAATATTTTACCGGACAATAGTGGATGAAGATATTATAGTTCCTTCACAAAAACCCACGATTTAAAGTATCTCTATTGTTTCATAAATTTTTTAACGCCGAATCTCGGATATACCCGAATTAAGCATTAGGAGTATTCGAACTAATGCTTTAATCGGGTTTATCCCGACTTAGTAAATGTTTCTGGTAATTTCAAATTGCCAGGATTACATTTACTTCGTCGATTCCGCATCAAAAAAACTATTTTATGTTGTTTAACAACAGTCCTAATGTTATGCATTAGAAAATTCTTAATGCGGAATTTGGATAAAACAATTTTAATAAAAATATTTCATTATATTATGGGTTTTTTTGTTACTCGCTCCCACTACCGCAACACATGCCCGCTCGTGAACCTTTATAAATTTTTTTTTTTATAATTTTATGTATATTTGCAGCAATTTATAAAGGTTTGACCGCCCAATAACAATAAACATATTATGAAAGAAAATTTCGATCCCAGGCTTAACTACGAAGAAACTAAGAAAGCTATAGGATACATAACGTTGAAACAAGCTTCGCAGGATGACTGGAACCGTATCGGTTTCATGTCGGGGCTGGAAGTTCACCAGCAACTCAAAACAAAACAAAAACTATTTTGCCATTGTCCGGCGGGTGTTTTTCAGAAAAAAGATCAGTACGATGCCGAACTCCTGAGACATATGCGCCCTACACTCAGCGAATTGGGCGAATACGACGGTACGGCCCTGATGGAATTTAAAACCCGTAAGGAAATCGTATACCGTATAAAAAACGAAACAGCCTGTACTTACGATGTGGACGATACCCCGCCATTTAAACTTAATAAAGAAGCGCTGGAATATGCGCTGGAAATTGCCCTGCTCAGCAAACTCAATATCGTTGGCGAAGTGCATATCACCAGAAAACAATACCTTGACGGAAGCATCCCCACCGGATTTCAGCGGACCGCTATCCTGGGTGTGGAAGGTGAACTGCCATTGAAAAATAAAAAGGTCAGGGTCATACAATTGAGCATCGAAGAAGATTCCTGCCGGGAAATTTCCGATATCGGCCACAGGCGCGTATATTCCACCGATCGTTTGGGTGTGCCATTGATCGAAACCGTTACCTATCCTGACATGGTAAATCCTTACGAAGTGAAGGAATGTTGCGATTATATCCGTTTTTTAAACAGAAGCACCGGTAAAGTAAGAACCGGCATTGGCGCCGGGCGCGAGGATGTCAACGTGAGCTGCAAAGGCGGGACACGTATCGAGATCAAAGGTGTGGCACACACACGATGGATCCCGAAACTGACACATAACGAATGTTTCCGCCAGTGGGCCTTGCTCCATATCCGTGGAATCTTAAACGAAAAAATGGGTGATGGCTCTTCCTGGAAAATGAATTATAAAGAAGTGGAACTCAAAGATTTCCATTTTTCGAACCTCCCGCTTTCAGATGAAAAACAGAAAGCGTTCAGGTATTATGCAATCAACCTTCCGGGATTTAAAAAGATACTCTCTCATTTTACCCAGCCCGAAAGGATCCTGGCCGACGAGATCAGCGAACGCCTCAAGGTGATCGCCTGTATCGAAATGCCTAACATGACCCATTCCGAAGAATTTGTCCCGCTGGTCAGTGAAGACGATTTTTCAAATTTCAGGGCCTTGCTCAATGCCGGGGACGACGATGCACAGATCATCCTTTGGGGGCCGGAAGCCGATATGAAGACGGCTTTGGAAACTGTCGAAGAACGTTGTTTATGGGCATTCAAAGGGGTCCCGAACGAAACCCGCAAGTCCATACCCGACGGCACCACCATTTTTGAACGCGTACTTCCCGGTGCCGACCGTATGTATCCGGATACCGATTCTGTTCCAATACCATTATTTGACGAAGATATTGAACGTTTAAAAAAGAACCTGCCTACTGAAGTGATCATCAGGTATCAGCAACTCAAAAAATGGAACATCCCGGAAGACACCTACACTTATATTTTAAAGAAAAACCTGTATCCGGTAATTGAAAAAATAGTAAATGAAAATGGTTTTGCACCCAAATATGCCGGGACTTTTGTTGGCCATACGCTGAAATATGCCGAAGGCCAGCATGAGGTGTCGCCGTATTTTAATTACGATATGATTTGTGATATGTTCAGGTTTATTAAAGAAAATAAACTCGACCTGCAGATCGCAAAACAGATGCTTCCCGTGTTGATCAAGCATCCGAAAATGGATTTTGTATCTATCCTGGAAACTATAAAATTTAAAAAGATCAAAAAAGACGAAATCCTTTCCAACATACCTTTTATGAAAGAAAAGTTCCGTCAGATACGCATCTCCGACAAGCCTGATGTGGAAACCAACTGGATCATGGGCGGCTTGCGCAAGATGGCAACAGGTAATATCAACCTGGCAGAATTAAAAAATATAATTGAAACCAGTAATTAATTGTTAAATATCAAAATACAATGAGCGAAGATTTTTTTCAGGGATATAAAGGTGCTGCACTCGAAATATTAAAAAAATATAATGTCAGGGTATGGGGTCAGGCTGAGGTTGAAACCACACGCGGATTGTTCAAAGGAACGGTGTTGCCCCGTGCCGAAAACGACGACGACAAACATATAGTCCTCAAGGTTATTACAGGATATAACATTGGTGTCGATATAGCCACTATTCTTTCCATGAAAGAATTGGGATATAAGAAAGCCAATTATAAAATCCCTGAAAAAGAATTTCCTTACACGCCCGGCCTTCCAAAGGTGAAACTGATCGGTACCGGTGGCACCATTGCTTCGCGGCTTGATTATCGTACAGGCGCTGTAATTCCCGCCTTCTCTCCCGGAGAGCTTTATGGCGCTGTTCCGGAGCTTGCCGATATTTGCAACCTGGAAACCGAAAAGCTTTTTGCTGTTTTCAGCGAAAATATGGGCCCGGAACAATACAAAAAACTGGCAGTGGCTATCGGCCAGGAAATTGAAAAAGGTACCGACGGGATCATCATCGGGCACGGAACAGACACCTTGCATTATACCGCAGCCGCCCTGACTTTCATGGTCCAGAATCCGCCGATACCTATTGTATTGGTTGGTTCACAACGTTCATCCGACCGGCCGAGTTCCGATGCCGCCTTAAACCTGATGCATGCGGCCACCGCTGCGGCACATGGCGATATCGCCGAAGTGATGGTGTGCATGTTCGGCCCTACATCCGATGAATATGGTTTTTTGCATCGCGGGACACGAGTGCGAAAAATGCATTCATCATACCGTTCAACATTCCGTACTATTGGTGATATTCCGGTGGCTACCGTGACACGGGCAGGAGTGGTGCCGCAAAAACCAATATACAACCATCGCCGCAAGGACACATCAAATGTGAAAATTACTCCCGTTTTTGAAGAAAAAGTGGGTATGTTGTATTACTATACCAATATGCAGCCAGATATGATCGATGCCATGGTTGACAACGGTTATAAAGGTATAGTCATCATCGGCACCGGCCTTGGCCACGTGAACAAACCTATTTATCCGGCCATCGAACGTGCGGTGAAAAAAGGCGTGGCTATTTATATGACCGTCCAGACCATTTGGGGATATGTTCATATGTTTGTTTATGATACCGGCCGCGACCTGATGGCAAAAGGTATCATCCCTGCTGAAAATATGCTCCCGGAAGTTGCTTATATAAAACTTGGCTGGGCTTTAGGCCAGACCAACGACCTCGAAAAGGTAAAAGAGATTATGCTCACTCCTATTAACGATGACATCACCGCCAGAGAACCTTACAACGGATACCTGGTTTATCAGGGTGGTGTGAAAGAAGTGGAAGATTTTATCAAGAAAGTACACAAATAATTCTTACCGTGCTATTTCTGCCAGTGGCGGCAGTGGCGGTACGACTGTGGGCTGGTTTGTGCGGTTGAAAGCCCGTGCTGCCACTAAAAACCCAATTAACTCATTGCGTCCTTCGCTTAAAACTTAGCGTACTTTGCGGTTATTGTTTACTGCAAGGTTCGCAAGGAAAACGCAAAGATTGCTATTTGCCAGTGGCGGTACGACTGTGGGCTGGTTTGTGCGGTTGAAAGCCCGTGCTGCCACTAAAAACCCAATTAACTCATTGCGTCTTTCGCGTAAAGCTTAGCGTACTTTGCGGTTATTGTTTACCGCAAGGTTCGCAAGGAAAACGCAAAGATCGCTATTTACAGTGGCGGTACGACTTTGGGCTGGTTTGTGCGGTTGAAAGTCCGTGCTGCCACTAAAAACCCAATTAACTCATTGCGTCTTTCGCGTAAAGCTTAGCGTACTTTGCGGTTATTGTTTACCGCAAGGTTCGCAAGGAAAACGCAAAGATCGCTATTTACAGTGGCGGTACGACTTTGGGCTGGTTTGTGCGGTTGAAAGTCCGTGCTGCCACT
>DAOQAT010000007.1:11315-56882 GCA_035354195.1 Bacteroidales bacterium
TGCGGTTATTGTTTACTGCAAGGTTCGCAAGGAAAACGCAAGGATCGCTATTTGCAGTGGCGGTACGACTTTGGGCTGGTTTGTGCGGTTGAAAGTCCGTGCTGCCACTAAAAACCCAATTAACTCATTGCGTCCTTCGCTTAAAACTTAGCGTACTTTGCGGTTATTGTTTACTGCAAGGTTCGCAAGGAAAACGCAAGGATCGCTATTTGCCAGTGGCGGCGCATCTGCATTGAAGTATGCTTCTCATGCGCGTGTTCTGTCATCTCCGGTACTTTGTGTAAAACTTTGTGCCCACCTTGGTGGACTTGGTGGTGAAAAAAACCTTATCGAACTCCACTTAGCAGATTCGACAAAACATACAAGGCCAAACTAAACTCGGTTAAATATATTTTTCCCCTTTTTCGATCCTGACATCATTGACAAACTGCCGGATCTGCTGTTCATCATCTTTGCGGCAAACCAGCAGGATGTTTTGCGATTCAACCACAATGTAATCTTCCAGCCCCTGAAGCACCACCAGCTTGTTTTCCGGCATGTTCACGATGCAATTATGACTGTCGTACATGATCACATCTTTACCGACTATGGCGTTGCCTGCATCATTTTTCTGGCGGTTTTCGTACAGTGAGCCCCAGGTGCCCAGATCGGACCACCCGAAATCTGAACTTAATACATACACATTATCAGCCTTTTCCATGACACCATAATCAATGGAAATGCTTTTGCAGGTCGTGTAAACTTGTTGTATGAATTCCGCTTCATTGTCGGTGTTATAGATGCCTTTCCCTTTTTCAAAAGATTCTTTGATCTCGGGCAGATAAAGCTCAAAGGCCTTCAAAATACTTTTTGCCGACCAGATAAAGATCCCTGAGTTCCATAGAAAATCGCCGCTTTCCATGAATTGTTTAGCCATTTCGAGGACCGGCTTTTCGGTAAATGTCTTTACTTTTTTTATCCTTAGATCATCAGGATAGGTATCATTTTCTTTAAACTGAATATATCCGTAACCTGTGTCCGGCCTGCTGGGCTTAATTCCCAGTGTCAGAAGCCAGTCATTTTTAGAGGCTGCTATTAATGCCGAAGAAATGATGTCAACAAAGGAGTCTTCGTTCTGAATGATATGATCAGATGGTGCCACCACGATATTGGCATCCGGGTCTTTTTCATATATTTTATAGGATGCATAGGCAATACATGGGGCCGTATTCCGTCGCGAAGGTTCCGAAATAATCTGGGCATTGTTTACTGACGGCAACTGCTCTTTTACAAGAGCGGCATATTTTTCATTGGTGATGATATAAATATTTTCAATCGGTATTACGTTCTCAAATCGCCTGAATGTCTGCTGGATAAGTGTTTCACCGGAACCCAATATGTCAATGAATTGTTTTGGATGAGATGTCCGGCTCATAGGCCAGAAACGTGAACCAATGCCCCCCGCCATGATCACACAATAGTTATTGTTCATTATCTGTATTTTGAGTTAGTAATTGCTTGCAAAAATATTAAAATATAATTAAAAATACACCGATTTTTTGTCTTGAACAGGATTTCTTTTTTGAAAAGCGGAATAGCCACTGTCAGTCAAATCTTTTTTGTCATTGTAATGAAAATCCATTTCACCTTTCAGCCGTGGCGAAAAAATTGATTTTCTAAGCAAAACTCCATTATGCCAGTGGCGGCCTGACTGCTTGCGGCGCATGCCTCTCGCGCAGTCGGACTGCCACTCCTTTACGCCTCAGAAAATTTTTAATGCTAAATTTGGGATAAAACAATTTTAATTTTCAACCACAACTACATTTTTTGAAATGTTTTCTGAAAGCGGGGAGAAGCATCGTCTGGGCTGCTCTTTTCCCTGTCTGCCGTAACCGTCAGGTCAGGCAGGTTTGGTTCGTTTCTTTTGGGTATGCAAAAGAAACGACCGAAGGGAGCTCGGCAAAGCCAAATGAACGATGCACTCATAAGAAATTATTTAATAAGTTTATGCCGTTTTTGAGGTCTATAAATCAAGGATAAAACAATTTCTAATCCCTCATAAATTATTATTAAAAATCCAACGCATTACTGATAGGTTTAACCTTCATAGCAGGACTTATCAGGTACCATCTTTTGTTATTCAGGCAATAACATTTATACCGTGTCCGGACCTTATTTCCCTTACGGAAAATAGCTCCATTGGGTATTGAAAAAATGGAATCAAAGACAAGCTCCTCAAGAAATTGCTTTACGTTATCTGTATCATATCGAGAGAGAATGACTGTAAGATTATATTCGGATTTGTGAATGGGATCGCTGTTCCTGACAAAGGTTTTTATCAATGCATGCTCAATATCCTTAGGAAATATTCTTTTCTCAATCAGGCTAAATATTAAAACCCTGAAGTTTTCTCTCCATTCATCTCCATGAGGCTTAGCCTTTCTTTTATACATATTCCACGTAAACAAATGAGCAAATTCATGAGTTAACGTAATAAGAAAAGCAAACTTGTTCAGGTTGTGATTTACGCTGATCCTGTGAAAGTCCGTGTTCCTGTCGGGTGGCCGGTAATCGCCTGATTTTGTTAGCCTGTCTCTTGAAATTCGGATCTGAACCGGATATGTCTTGACCCAGTTTTGTACAATTTCAGCACTGGACTCAGGAATGTATGAAACAAGAAAATCGCTATCCAATGTGGTGAGGCTTATCTGTATTTTCAGTTTTATTACTAAAAGTCGGACACTGATTATACCGGTGCTTTTTTGAAGCACATGCCGAAATAACAAGCAATACAGCAACCAGCAAAATGACGATGATCCTGTTAAATTTCATGTGTATTATTGTTTTGTATGTTAAAATCATGAAGGTACGAAAAAGTGGGGCAGTCCTTACATTTGTGCTTTTTAGCTGTTTTGCAGGAGTTGAAAATGAACACCATGCAAACCAGGAATAAACACGCCATGCATACTCTGATTACTTTCATCGTTGTTTTTTTACAAACTTAACTAAATTTATTTAATGCACAAAACATATCTGAAAAAACGCTTAATCATCAATAAAATTATTTGTTTTTTGTAGGAATTCTATACTTATTAAAACCAAATTTTTAATATAACATTGTTCAAATTTCCGCTCCACAGGTCTGAAGGACACCTGTGGAGCGCGCCTTCGACGGGGGCCGGTTGGAGCTGTTGGCACTCCTTGCTGCCACTAAAATCCGGTGAACTCAAGCTTTGTTTTTGCCTGGAAAGTGGCGGTACGGCTGGGCGCTGGCTTTGCGGCTGCAGTCCGTGCTGCCACTAATTGAAAGTGGCGGTACGGCTGCTCCGCAGGTCCAAAGGACTCCTATGGAGAGCGCCTATGGCGCGGGCCGGCCTGTGCCATTGGCAGTCCGTGCTGCCACTAAAACCCCAATTAACTCATTGCGTCCTTTGCGCAAAACTTAGCGTACTTTGCGGTTATTGTTTACCGCAAGGTTTGCAAGGAAAACGCAAAGATCGCTATTTGCCAGTGGCGGTAGTGGTGGTAAGGCTGCGGGCAAGCTGGTGCGCGGAAGTCCGTGCTGCCACATAAAAGGTGAGTTTGCCTTGGGTATAATATAAATTTTGCAACAAGTTTTCAAATTATTGCGTAATTTCGCGAAAATTAATATCCACCGGCTTGAAAAAGGCATTCTCTACTATCGGGCAGTACGTCATGTTGATGAAAAAAGTGTTTACAAAACACGACAAAGGGCCTGTTTTCCGAAGTCAGATACTTACAGAAATTGATAATCTTGGTATTGATTCGCTGGGTATCGTTGCCATCATATCGATCTTTATGGGCGCCGTCGTAGCTATTCAGACAGGCTATAACACCACAAGCGCCTGGATACCAAGTTACACTGTCGGATTTACTACCAGGGAATCAATAATCCTCGAATTTTCCAACACCATTATTTGCCTTATCCTTGCCGGAAAAGTCGGATCACGAATAGCCTCTGAGATAGGAACCATGCGTGTTACAGAACAAATTGACGCATTGGAAGTGATGGGCATCAATTCGGCCAATTACCTGATCTTACCAAAAATTGTTGCGGCTATATTAATATTTCCGGTACTTGTTTGTATCAGTATGTTTCTGGGAATATTGGGCGGTTGGTTTGCTGCTGCATGGATGAATGTGGTAACAGTTTCGGCTTATTATGACGGGATCACCCTTGATTTTATCCCTTTTGAAATTTTTTATTCGGTTGTTAAAACTATTGCCTTTTCCTTTGTGATCACCTCTGTGTCGGGATTTTATGGGTTTTATGTGCATGGCGGTGCACTGGAAGTCGGACGTGCCAGCACAAAAGCCGTGGTGATGAGCAGTATTCTCATTATTCTTTGCAATCTTGTCATTACACAATTAATGTTATAGCATGATCGAAACCCGCCACATATCCAAAGGATTTACTGACCACTCGGTCATTCACGATATCAATGTGACCTTCGATCGCGGAAAGACAAACCTGATCATTGGCCCCAGCGGTTCGGGAAAAACGGTGCTGATGAAATGTATTGTAGGGCTTCTGGAAGTTGATGAAGGAGAGATATTGTATGATAATCGCTTATTCACCGGGATGTCATTCAATGATAAAAAAATGATTCGACAGGAAATTGGAATGATGTTTCAGGGTGGCGCGTTGTTCGACTCCATGAATGTTGAAGAAAATGTCATGTTCCCGCTTACTATGTTTACAAAAAACACAGCAGAGGAAAAACTCGACCGCGTAAATTTTTGCCTGAAACGTGTCAATCTTGAAAATGTCAATAAATTGTTTCCTGCCGAATTAAGCGGCGGTATGAAAAAACGTGTGGCAATTGCCCGCGCCATTGCTATGAATCCAAGTTACCTGTTTTGTGACGAACCAAATTCCGGCCTCGACCCGAAAACATCCATCCTGATAGATAATCTTATTAGTGAGATCACTCAGGAATACCAAATGACAACAGTTATCAATACCCATGATATGAATTCCGTGATTGAGATCGGCGATAAAATTGCCTTTGTTTATAAAGGAAAGCTATGGTGGGTGGGCGACAAGCATGCGATCCTTGATACGGATAATGAAGAGCTGAACAAATTTGTTTATGCCACGGAGCTAACACGCCGCCTGAAAAAATAATTATGAATTATCTGGATATTATTATAATCATTCCTTTGGGAATAGCCGTTTTCAGAGGCTTGCGGAAAGGACTGATCATTGAACTGGCATTACTGGCATCGCTGTTTGCCGGTGTCTTTGCCGGAATTTATTTTTCAGATTTTATAGCAGAACTGCTGATAAAAAGTTTTGGATTGAATGCGGTGTATACAAAAGCGGTTGCCTTTACATTGATATTTATTGCGGTAATAATTCTTGTCCGCTTCATCGCAAAAACCATAGAGAAAATGGTGGACCTGGCAGCTTTAAGTTTTGCCAATAAAATTCTGGGCGCTTTATTTTCAGCCTTGAAAATTGCATTTCTTTTGAGCGTGGTTTTCTTTCTTTTCAACAGGTTTGATACGCATGAAAAAGTAATCACTGCTCAATCTAAAGAGAAATCCTTACTCTATAAACCGGTGAGCCTGATTGCGCCGGTATGCATTCCAAAAATAAAATCTGAAATCGCCAAATGGCAGGCAAAAGACAGTATCCCTCCAGAAAAACAACAGGAAAAGCAATAGGATTATAGAAAACAAATCCTCTTTGTTATCTTGCCCCAGCGGGGCAAAACGTTTTTTAATTCACCTTATAATCCTAAAATCTCAGAAGGAAAGAAGAAGAAAAAAACTCTAATCTTCCATGATCGCCTTAACACCTGGCAATTCCCTGCCTTCCATATATTCAAGCATCGCACCGCCACCGGTGGAAACATAACTTATCTGGTCGGCAAGGTTGTACTGATTGATAGCCGCTACTGAGTCACCACCGCCTATCAGCGAAAATGATCCACTGATGGTCGCACTGGCAACCGCTATGGCAATAGCTTTGGTCCCCTGTTTGAAATTCGGAAGCTCGAACACGCCCATAGGACCGTTCCAGATGATCGTCTCAGACTTGTTGATGATCTCTGCAAAACGGCGGCAGGTCTTCTTTCCTATATCTAGCCCCATCCAGTTTCCGGGGATGGCATCCGCCTGGCTTTCTTTGTAATTGGCTTCATCATAAAAACCATCAGCAATAATAGCATCCGTTGGAATGTATAGGTTCACACCTTTTAACATCATTTCCTGCACCATTTCTTTTACTTCAGGGATCTTATCGTCTTCAACAAGCGATCCCCCGACTTCGCCTCCGAAGGCTTTGATAAAGGTAAAAGCCATACCGCCTCCGATGATCAGGTTGTCTACTTTATTGATCAGGTTTTTTATGATGGAAATTTTTGACGAAACTTTTGCACCCCCAACAATAGCGGTAAAAGGAGACTTTGCTTCGTGAAGTATAAAGTTCAGATTTTTCAATTCGTTGGCAAGCAATAACCCGAAATACTTGTTTTTTGGGAAAAATTCAGCAATCGTCGCCGTAGAAGCGTGTTTACGGTGGGCGGTGGCAAAAGCGTCATTGATATAAATGTCACCCAGTGAGGCCAGTTCTTTTGCAAACTTTTTATCCCCTTTTTCTTCTTCAGGATAAAACCGGAGGTTTTCCAGAAGGACAACATCACCGGGCTTGAGAGCGCCACAAACTTCAAACGTCTTTGGGCCAAAAAGGTCTCGCGTAAAGATAATATTTCGGTTCAACAGTTTTGATAAACGCGGAACTATGGGCGTTAATGAATAATCCTGCTCATATCCGCCCTTCGGACGGCCAAGGTGCGACATGAGTATCACGGTTCCGCCATCATTCAGAACTTTCTGTATAGTTGGAATGGATTCCCTGATGCGGGTATCATCCGTTATTTGCCGGTTCTGGTCCAACGGCACATTAAAATCAACACGAATCAGGACTTTTTTATTTTTAAAGTTAACCTTGTCAATAGTTTTTAATTTTTCCATGGTCTTACTCATATTAGTGATTTTAAAATTTCAGTAAAATTAGTAATCACTTCCTGATAAGCAAAAGAAATAAGCATATTTATTAGCAACCTGCTTTTTTTTGGGTGTTAATGAGCAAAAAAATAGTTTTGCATCCTGTATAATGAGATCACGCCTGAGTACGATATACGGGAATGTTTGAGAATAAATCCAAATATTTCTTTTTTAACACAAACAACCCTATATTTGTCATACACTTTCATTCCATTTATTATGCCCCAGTTTAAAAACAACATTATTTCAAAACTTCCCCAAATGGGAAACAGCATTTTTGCTGTAATGTCCCAGATGGCAAACGAATATAATGCGATAAACCTCTCACAGGGATTTCCCGATTTTGAGATCTCTTCGCAATTGATAGATCTGGTGCATAAATACATGAAAAAAGGCAGAAATCAGTATGCACCTATGCAGGGTGTCCCCGAATTAAGAGAGGCAATTTCGCAAAAAATAAAAGAAACCTATAACATCCTGTATAACCCAATAACCGAAATCACAGTTACCGCCGGTGCCACGGAAGCCCTGTTTTCTGCCATCACGGCCTTTATCAGGGAAAGTGATGAGGTAATAATTTTCGAACCCGCTTATGATTCGTATGAACCCGCTGTAAAATTGAATGGTGGTGTTCTGAAACATGCCACCATGAAGTATCCTGACTATCATATCGACTGGGACGAGGTGAAAAAAATGATCTCTTACAAAACACGGATGATTATTATTAATTCACCGCATAACCCAACCGGAACCATACTCGGGAAGCACGACCTGCAAGCGCTTGAAAAAATTACCCAGGGTACTGATATCGTTGTGCTCAGCGATGAAGTTTATGAACACCTGATTTACGATGGCCTTCAGCATGAGAGTGTATGCCGTTATCCTGGACTGGCCGCCCGTTGCATGGTTGTGGGCTCATTTGGAAAAACGTTTCATGCAACCGGATGGAAAATGGGCTATTGCCTGGCGCCCGAGAATCTGATGGCCGAATTCCGGAAAGCGCATCAGTTTGTGGTTTTTGCATGTAATACCCCCGTTCAGTATGCCATCGCTGAGTTTTTAGGCAACAGGGAAAATTATGTTCATCTGAATGAGTTTTATCAGAAGAAAAGAGACTATTTTGTTGACCTGGTTTCAAAATCGCGTTTTAAAATCCTTCCTTCATACGGAACTTATTTTCAATTACTCGATTACAGCGGTATTTCAGATGAGAAAGAAACTGATTTTGCAATGCGGTTGACTAAAGAATTTAAAATTGCCTCCATACCGGTTTCTGTTTTTTATCACAGGCATATAAATAACAAAGTGTTGAGGTTTTGTTTTGCCAAAAAAGAGGAAACCCTCGAAAAAGCTGCTGAAATATTATGCAAGATATAACGATCACAATAGTGCAAAGCGATCTTATTTGGGAGCAACCCCGAAAAAACCTTGATGGCTTTGATAAAAAACTCAGGAGCCTCAAAGGTGCTCAGGGCATCATTGTCCTGCCTGAAATGTTCAGCACCGGCTTTACCATGAATGTAAGGCAATACGCCGAAGATATGAACGGCGCCACATTCAGTTGGTTGAAAGAAAAAGCTTCAGGCCTGAATTCGGTGATAACCGGAAGTTTTATTTTTAAAAGCGGGGACAAATTCTACAACAGGCTTGTCTGGATGAATCCCGACGGCACCTATAAAACGTATGATAAACGACATTTATTCCGGTTCGGGAACGAACACGATTATTTCCGATCTGGCACCGAAAAATTAATTGTCGAGATCAACGGCTGGCGGATTTGCCCTATGATATGTTACGACCTGAGGTTTCCGGTATGGGCAAAAAACCGGTTTGATAATGGAAAATTTCAGTATGATGCATTGATTTATGTGGCCAACTGGCCGGAAGCAAGAAAACAACACTGGCAGGCATTATTGAAAGCCCGTGCTATTGAAAATCTTTCGTTTGTCATCGGTGTTAACAGGATAGGGCCTGATGGGCGAGGAACACGGCATTCAGGTAATTCAATGGTAATAAGCCCCAAAGGGGAAATTCTATGCGAAATAGATGATAATGCAGGGCAAATAAAAACTATTACTTTGAGCATGCCCGAACTTGTCAAATACCGTCAAAAATTCAATGTCGGCCTCGACTGGGACAATTTTCAGCTATTATAGAATAGAAAAAACCTGTTTTACCCTCAGCTCCATCGGAGCGACATTATGGTTTTATTTTATCCAAAAAACGATTCAGCACAATCAACAGCCAAAGCCTGTTATATAAATAATCCTGTCCCTTATTAAAAAACCGGTCCTTTAAATCGGCAACAAACCTGTAATCAACCAGCTGATGTTTCCGAATGTTTGCTTCTGAAAGATGATCGTCAATAAGGTATTTCAAATCCGTCTTCAGCCATTTCTGTAAAGGAATTGAAAACCCCCATTTCGGCCGGTCAAAAAATGGAAAGGGAATATAATCGTACAAAACCTCTTTGAGCAGGTGTTTTTGGATATTTCCCTTCATTTTCATCTTCTCCGGAAGATTGTACGCAAACTCCACTATGCGGTAATCCAGCAAAGGTACACGTGTTTCAAGCGAATATTTCATGCTTGCACGGTCGACTTTTACTAAAAGGTCATCTTTCAGGTAATATTTCAGATCAAAAAATGATTGTCCTTCAGCAGGCGACAAATCAAGGCCATCATAATGTTCATCAAGATCAAAATCACGATAAAAATCGGGATTAAGCATGGCCGCAATTTCCTGTCTTTTAAACAGGTTTTGTTCCTGCGAAAAAATATGGCTTTTCAGGTCTGTAACCTTTTGGTAATCGAACAGCTGTGCAGCGCGTTTGTATTTGTTCCCGAGTTTTGATAAGTCCGAATAAATATGACGATGAAAGGTTTTTAAAAAAGGATTATTCAGCCGTTTTGCCCATTTATAAGCCCCATAGCCCATGAACAGTTCATCCCCGCCATCCCCCGACAGGGTCATGGTTACATGTTGCCGGGCTGATTTTGAAACCAGCATCGTTGGGATGGCAGAAGAATCGGCATAAGGCTCGTCATACACATCGGTGAGTTCTGGAATTAATGCTAAAGCGTCTTTTTCAGTTACCACAAATTCGTGATGGTTCGTTCCGAGGTAATCAGCCACCGCCCTGGCATAGTGGCTTTCGTTGTATTTTGATTCTGTGAAACCTATCGAAAAGGTTTTAACAGGCTCTGTGCTTAGGCTTTGGGCAATAGCTGTAACCAGGCTTGAATCGATGCCACCGCTTAAAAAAGTACCGAAAGGCACATCACAGATCAAACGGTAATTGATCGAACTTGTCAGAAGTTCTTTCAGTTTTGCCTTGGCATCTGTTTCATCCGAGAACCGATCACTGTTTGTTTTGGTTTCTAAATCCCAGTATTTGTGAAAAACAACACCAGAATCATTGATTACAGCGTAATTCCCCGCCGGGAATTTAAATATGTGATCATAAATGGAATGTGGTTCGGGGATATAACCAAGATGTAGAAATTCGTTGACAGAAGTATAATTTATCTGCAGGTTTTTTCGAATATGGCTGATGGTAGTAAGAGCTTTTAATTCCGAAGAGAATGCAAAATTCTGTCCGTCCAGGAAATAATAAATGGGCTTTATCCCAATCCTGTCACGGAAAACAGTTAACGTTTTGGTTGCCTTATTGTAAATAGCCATAGCAAACATTCCGTTAAGTTTCTGAACGAAATCAGCGCCCCAGTGAATGAATGCTTCCAGGATGACTTCTGTGTCGGAGGTGGTCGTAAATTGTATGGATTTTTCCGCAAGAAGTTCTTTTTTTAATTCTTGAAAATTATAGATCTCACCATTAAATACAATTACATGATTATTGTCGTGCGAGATCATCGGCTGATTGGCTGCAGCCGAAACATCTATAATGCTCAATCGCCGGTGGCCGAGTCCGATAAATCCCTCATAAAAATATCCTGAGGCATCAGGGCCGCGGTGCATCATCCTATCCGTCATGCTCACCAATTCATCTTTCGAAAAATTGTTTGCTGATGAATAAAAACCTGAGATGCCGCACATAAAAATTAAAGTTAGAAGTCTGCTAAATGATGCTTTAGAATGGTTTGTTTATCACGATACCCAGCCGGGCGCTGATCTTTGACATGATTGCCTGCTTCTTGCTGAACTTTGCCAACAATATCATGATCTCAGGGCTGTCGGGCTCTTCCTTTTGCAATTTTTTAATCTGCTCATGAATATCCAACATGGCTTTTCCCACTATCTTTAAATTTATCATGTTGATGGTCTTCGAAATATCGTCGGTCAGGATGTTTCTATCCTCATCTTCATGCCTTGGCGTTGATATTTTATACTTGTCATGCCAGTTTTTGCTGAGTTCATACTTCTGGCTCAAAATTTCTATGACGATTTTCGAAATATTTTCATTGCTATGATTGATAAAGTGAAGTGTGTCTGTCTTTTCTGTCTTTGCTAATATTTCAATATACTCATCATAAATTTGCTGATATTCCGCCTTGCTGAATTTGAAATCATCATTCGATAATATCTGCGAGATATAGTTGGCAACGCTAATCGGGTATGTCTCTTTATGTCCCGGGTCGTCCTGTATTTCACTTTCAATCAACAATTCCAGGTCACCATAACTCAGCAGCAACCATAGCAGATACTTTTCATATGAAGTAAGATCAAACGGTTCCTCGATGAGTTGTTTTTCTTCAGAATAAACAGTTGAATCAGGGATGAGGGTTTCATCTTCCTCCTTATTTTCAATACGGGAAACGTCTTTCTTGATTTTTTTTCGCAGCTGCTTATTGAGTTCATTGATCAGCGACTGTTCCTGAATCTTCATAAGTTCACTGCACTCTTTGATAAAGATGCTGCGGTGGATGGGTTCCGGAATAAGTGAAATGGTCCGGACAATTTCCTTGATGAGTTCCGCCTTTTTTATCGGGTCATTTTTCGTTTCTTCAAGCAGGAGCTTTGTTTTAAAAATGATGAAATTGGACTCGCTTTCCTTGATGAATTTTTTTATCTCGATAGCGTCATGTTTGCGTGCATAAGAATCAGGGTCCTCATTTTCCGGAAATATCACCACTTTCACATTCAGGCCTTCTTCAAGTATCATGTCCACACCCCTCAGTGAGGCTTTGAGGCCGGCTTCATCGCCATCATACAAAATGGTGATGTTGTTGGTAAATTTCTTTATCAGCCTGATCTGCTCTGTAGTTAAAGAGGTTCCCGAAGAAGCCACCACATTTTCTATACCGGCTTGAAAAAGTGAAATCACGTCAGTATTGCCTTCTACCAGATAGCAGTTTTCTTTTGAAATGATGGCCGATTTGGCAAAGTACATCCCATAAAGGGTTTTGCTTTTATTGTAAATTTCCGATTCGGGCGAATTCACATACTTCGGTTTGTTTTTATCCGAAGTCAGTATCCTGCTCGTGAACCCGACAACCCTGCCGCTGAGGTTATGAAAAGGAAAAATTACCCGGTCACGAAAACGGTCATAAAGGGTTCCGTCATCTCTTTGTATCGAAAGGCCTGTTTTAATGAGATAATCTTTGTTATAGCCATTTTCCAAGGCTGTCTTCGTAAAATCATCCCACAAAGCAGGTGAGAATCCCAGCTGGAACTTTTTAATTACGGATTGGCTAAACCCGCGCTCTGTAAAATAGGTCATCCCTATTGCCTGGCCTTCTTCTGTATTGAAAAGATTATTGGTGAAATGTTTCTGAGCATAAGCCACCAGGCTGTGTAAAGATTCAAGTTCCGACTGCATGATCTTTTCTGCCTCGGTCTGAACCTCCTCCGCAATCTCGATATGGTATTTTTCTGCAAGGTATTTTAAGGCATCGGGATAGCTCAGATGCTCATGTTCCATGATAAAATCCACCGGACCGCCGCCTTTGCCGCAACCGAAACAATGATAAAAACCTTTGGCAGGTGAAACGGTGAAAGACGGCGTTTTTTCGTTGTGAAAAGGGCACAATCCTACATAGTTCACTCCGCGTTTTTTAAGCGACACAAATTCCCCGACAACCTCATCTATTTTTGCGGCATCGAGAATATTCTGTATCGTTTCTTTGCGTATCATGGCGTTATAAAAACTGGGTAAATTTACAAAAAAAATATCGTTACTGCTTAAAATACTCTTTCGGATGTGCCGCGGCTGCAATTTGTTTGTTATCTCACGCCTCAGCCAGCCTGTGCTGCCACCCGCACCCATGTTTTGCATTGATTTTGGCGGGCGGGATTGTCCTGACGGCGGCGTGGGCTGGCGTGAATTGGAAAACATTAGAAAATCTTCAAAGGCGCCATAGGCGTCTCCCGTATCCGCCATTCCGGCGGATCGGGACAACTTTGATTAGATTTTCAATGTTTTCTGAGAGCCTGCCTGAACGACTGTTCAGTCGGGCAGGCGGGGGGAAGCATTCGGCAGGACTGTCCTTTTTTGCATACTTTTTTGCCTGTCCCGATGAAGTCGGGAGACAGGCAAAAAAGTATGAGAAAATATTGCAAGTGGCGTTACTGCTGCTCCGAAGGAGCGCCTATGGCTAGCGCTGGTTTGTGCTGTTGGAAGTTCGTGCAGCCACTAAAAACCAAAGCTTTTGTGCCTTTGTGAAACCCTTTGTTTACTTTGTGGTGAAAAAACGTATCAAAATATAAGCGGTGGTTTTGCATTGAATGTGCTTGAGTATATGCTCCGAAGGAGTGTCTGTGGCGTCCGCTGGCTCACGCTTCTGCCAGATCATGCTGCCACCATAACTAGGTGTAGTGTTTTATTCTACTTTCTCAAAGTATTTATATTCAGGTGAAAAAAATTACTAATTTTATCCATTGAAAAATACTCCGAGTATGCGCAACATTAAAGGCTTTACAATAATTGTTTTTCTGATGAGTATTTTGATATACTCCTGTGCTGTTTTTGATGTGTCTTATTCAAAAAAACCTGAAAAAGTTGCCGAAAAGTTTTTGAAACATTTTTATAAATTCGAATACGAAAAAGCAAAAAAATACGGAACTACAAGAACATGCCAGCTTATTGATATGATGGACCAACTTGTGGCTGTTAGTGGTCAGAAAGTTTTTCCGGAAAACTCAAAATTGGTCATGCTTGATTGCAATACAAAAGGCGACACTGCTATCTGTAATTATTTACTTAACGATAAAAAAAGTGAGGTTGTGCTTATTAAGACGGACGGCAAATGGCTGGTTGACATGAAAAAAGAAGCCTCTGGCAAATCGGGAAAAAGAATGTATGACAATAATAAAAATGAGAATTATAAAAAGAATTAGCCTGTTCGTATTTTTAGCATTTTTTGTTTTTGGATGTAAAGCCACTCAGAATAAAAAATTATCTCCCCAAAAGACCTGCGAAGTTTTTTTTAATTATTTGGATAACTATCAGTACGACAAAGCAAAAGAACTTGGCACGGAACATACAGTAAAAGTTGTCAGCTTAGTTGAAACCCTGTCAAAACTTGGAGGTGGAGGAAAAATTATTCTTACTGACAGTAAATCAGAATTTCTAAACTGTGAAATTACCGGGAATGAAGCTGTTTGCAACTATAAAACCTTTTCCGGCGGTATTCAAAAAGTCTATCTGCTAAAACAAAAAGGCCACTGGCTTGTCGATCTCAGAAAAGACCCGGAATAATCCTACCATCTACCATCTACCATCTACCTTCCAACCTTCCAACTTTTCTAATGGGCACTGAGCCTGTCGAAGTGCCAACCTTCCAACCTTCCAACTTTTCTAATGGGCACTGAGCCTGTCGAAGTGCCAACCTTCTAACCTTCTAACCTCCCTTTATTAACGTCCCATTGTGAGTAACTAAGTCTTGGAGCCAAAAAAATAGGCCTTTTAAGGGCTAAATTTGCTATGCATTTAATGTGAGGATAAGCTATGCCCAAAAAAAAACCTGCAAACGAAAAAAAAATATTTGTGCTCGATACCTCGGTAATCCTGTACAATCATAATTCGATAAGAAGCTTCGATAACAATGATGTGGCAATTCCAATTACCGTGCTCGAAGAGTTGGATAATTTCAAAAAAGGAAACGATATCAAAAACTTTGAAGCACGCGAATTTATCCGGATTATTGATACGCTTTCTGCTGATTTTACCTTACAGGATTGGATCCCGCTCGATTTTAAGAATAGCGGGAACTTCAGGGTTGTAATTAATGGTAAAGGTGAAACAGATGCCTGCAAAATCCTGGGCGAAGACAAGCCCGATCACAGGATTTTAAACGCTGCGCTTTCCATGAAAAATCAATACCCCGACAGAAAAGTTATTTTGGTTACCAAGGATATCAACCTGCGCCTTAAAGCAAAATCACTGAATATTATCGCCGAGGATTTTGAAACAGGAAAAATTAAAGATATTGATTCGCTTTATACAGGTAAAACCCTCATCGAAAACCTTCCCGGTTCGGTCATTGACAAAATATACGCCACCGGATATTGCCTGCCCGAAGATATCAATATAAAAGATCCCGTTCCTAACCATTACTTTATCCTGAAAAATACCAGGAGTTCGGCCCTCACTTTTTTCAATCCCGTAACCGGGCTTATTGAGCGTATCGAAAAACGCTCCGCATACAGGATCAGTCCGCGTAATGCCGAACAGGTGTTTGCTATGCATGCCCTTTTGAACCCTGCCGTTAAACTTGTTACATTGCAGGGTGTGGCTGGTACAGGAAAAACGTTGCTGGCGCTTGCCGGAGCGCTCGAACAAAAAAAGGATTTTAAACAGATTTATCTGGCCAGGCCAATAGTTCCATTGAGTAATAAGGATATCGGGTATTTGCCCGGTGATGTGAACTCGAAGCTAAATCCATACATGGAGCCCTTGTTCGACAACCTGAAAATGATACAACATCAGTTTGATGAACGCGACAAGGAATTTAAAAATATCACGGAAGCGGTTGACAAGGAAAAACTTGTAATTACTCCGCTGGCATATATCAGGGGAAGAAGCCTTTCAAATATTTTCTTTATTGTAGATGAAGCCCAGAACCTGACACCGCACGAAGTGAAAACTATTATCACTAGGGCAGGAGAGAACACGAAAATAATTTTCACCGGTGATGTCTACCAGATCGACACACCGTATCTTGATTCGGAAAGTAACGGATTGTCTGTGCTGATTGACAAAATCAAACACCACCCCATTTATGCTCATGTTCAGCTGGAAAAGGGCGAACGTTCAGAATTGGCAAACCTCGCTGGGGAGTTGTTATAATTGATGGATTTATTTTACAGGGAATATGGCAACGGAGCCCCTGTGATCATGATTCACGGGTTGCTCGGCATGTCAGATAATTTTATTCCGCTTGCTAAAAAATTAGCAGAACAATATAGAGTTATTTTACCGGATCTTCGTAATCACGGTAATTCGCCGCACAGCGAAGACTTTGATTTAACGGTGCTGACCGGTGATATTATAGAGTTATATCATAAACTGAATTTTAATTCAGCAGTAATTATTGGCCACTCACTTGGGGGACGGGTAGCAATTTCCGCAGCATTGAAACATCCGGATTTGTTCAGCAGGCTGATAGTCGAGGATATGGCTCCCCGCAAGTATTCCGGTAATAAAAGCATAAATAATTTATTGCAGGTCATGAACCAGATTGATCTAAAAAGCAAGAGATCGATCAATGAGATTGATGAAGCATTAATGCAAGCTATTCCGGATACAAGGAATCGCCAACTGGTATTGAAGAATATCACCAGAATTAGCGAAGGTGTCTATGTGTGGAAATTAAATCTGGATGTAATCACCAGAAAAGTGGAATCATTGATGGCCCCTGTTTTTGAGGAGGTGGCATTTACAAAGCCAACCCTGTTTATAAAAGGAGGCCGGTCAAATTTAATCAGGCCGGAAGATTTTAAAATTATCTATAAATTTTTCCCGGCAGCAGAAATAGAAATAATTCCTAACGCCGGACACTGGGTTCATGCCGATGATCCTCAATTGTTTCTGGAAAAAGTCATGACTTTTCTGGATGTTTAGTTTTTCTTTTTCCACTGCAACGTCTGAATGATATGATCAATATCAGCTTTGATAAAATCTATAACAGGTGAAAGAGAGTCGTTGTTTGGTAAAATATTGAAGTACAACGCCCCCCTTAAAAAATTGGTGGTGCTGTCTGTAACGCAAAACTGATAAGTTGATGCCACCCCGGTTCCGGTAATATCATAGATCAGGCCGTACACCTGGTTTTTATCATCTATTATAGGTTTTGGCTCAATATCATCGGCTTTTGCAATATGCTTGTTTGCAAAGGATCGTGCATCTTCAAAATACTGATATAAAATACTGTCGCTGGTCACAGGTTTATAGCTGAGATGCATGGTGCCTTTAAAAGCAGGGAATTCCAGATTAACCCAGTATGGCTCCGCATTTTTATTGACATCGGGCCGAATGATGGAATAAACAGGGTATTCAAAGCTGTATGGAAAAGTGGAGTCGAAAGTTTTATATTTTTTTTCAGGCAGTCCAATCCTGAAATAGCCTCTGGGTTTGGGAATATAATCGCTGTTGTTACAGGATATACAAAGAATCAAGGATGCAAAGATGATAAATGCTGCGAAAGATCTATTCTTCATGATCTTCTTCTTTCAATTGGTTAATAGTAACTTTTACTTTTTTTATACGACGCAAATCTGAGGATAAAATTTTGAATGTTAAATCTTTGATTTCTATAGTTTCATTCTTTTGAGGGATCTTTCCTGTTATCTCAAGTATCAACCCAGCCAAAGATTCCGATTCGCCTTTAATATCATTGAAAAATTCATCGCTGAAATTTATCTTTTTTGCAAGATCGTTCAGCGATGTTTTTCCGTCGAAAATATAATTATTGTCGTCTATTTTTGAAAAATTCACATCCTCAGATTCTTCATCATATTCATCGCTGATCTCACCCACAATTTCTTCAAGAATGTCTTCCATAGTAACTATTCCTGATGTGCCACCATATTCATCAACCACTACAGCCAGATGGATTTTTTTCTCTTTGAACTCATTGAGCAGGTCATTAATTTTTTTATTTTCCGGTACATAAAAAGGAGGGTGGATAAGCTTTTGCCATTCAAAGGTGTCATCCATATGGATGAATTGTAAAAGGTCTTTTATGTATAATATCCCGCTTATATGATCAAAAGTCTTTTGATAAACCGGAATTCTTGAAAAACCTGCATCCTGAATAAACCGGATCAACTGTGGAAATTTGATATGGTATTCAACCGCAACAACGTCAATACGGGGCTTCATTACTTCCACAACCTCCATATCGCTGAATTTTACAATGCCTTTTAGGATCTTTCGTTCTTGCTGCTGAGTTTTATCGTCGGAAGTGATTTCAATGGCATCTGAAAGGTCATCTAAAGAAATTGGCTGCTTTTTCCTGGCAAGTTTCCTTTCGATTATGCCTGTTGATCTTACCATAATAAAACTCAAAGGCTGGAATAATTTTATTAAAAAACGCATAGGCTTGGCCATGAATTGCGCAAAAGCAACAGGATTCTGGCTTGCATAAATCTTTGGTAGCATCTCGCCAAACAGCAGGATTAAAGCAGTAACAACAACAAACTCAATCAGAAAACTTAAAATATAGTGCTCACTTAGATTAAAAAGGTTTATCGTAATATAAGTGGAAATAATAACAACCGTTACGTTGATAAAGTTATTGGAAATCAGTATGGTAGCCAGAAGTTTTTGTGGTTGTTGTATCAATTCCAAAACAAGATGGAGTTTTTGCTTTTTTCTGCTTTTCAGTTCATCCAGTTTTTTTGAATCCAGAGAAAAAAATGACATTTCCGAACCCGATATCAGGGCGCTACATAAAAGCAATGCAATAACTAAAATAAAACCAATGATAATTCCTGGAGTAACTGGTTTTATTATTGATTCCAGTAGTAAAAAAATAATTATGTTAAGCAAATCCATTTCGGATTTTTCAGAAAATTACGTTATTTAGAAAGGTAAATCATCATCTGTTGGAGGAATTACCGGAGTTTCTGCCGTGTCGGGTGCATTTTCCGCTGGTGCATCAGAGGCATCTTTTTTTCCGCCGAGCATCGTCATGTTTTCGGCTTCTATTTCGGTGATGTACCTTGTCTGGCCGTCCTTCTCGTAGCTTCTGGTTTTTATTTTACCTTCAATGTAAACAAGCTGGCCTTTTTTTAGATATTTTTCTGCAACTTCTGCCAAACCTCGGCGGACAACAATATTATGCCATTCGGTCGTATCTGTTCTCTGGCCATCTTTATTTTTATACGATTCGGTGGTTGCTAATGAAAATTTTGCAACTTTATTCGGTTTATTCGGATCATATGAATTTTCAAATGTTCTGATTTCCGGATCTTTTCCAAGATGCCCGACAAGGATTACTCTGTTAACTCCAGCCATGATTTTTGTTATTTATAATTTATAAGCAAATGTAATAAAAATCATTCATTATTTAATAGGCCCTGGCAAAAATTACTTTTTGTTGGGACGGTTTACCCGAATAAACACATGTGCCGTTTTCTTTAGGATTATTCAAGGGAATACACCTTATTGTTGCTTTTGTTTCTTCTTTTATTTTTTGTTCGGTCTCTGCAGTTCCATCCCAATGAGCATAAATAAATCCACCTTTATTATCAAGAACGTCATTAAATTCCTTCCAGTTATTCACATGATAGGTATTATCTTCATTATACGTTTGCGCCTTTTGGAACAAATTCTTTTGAATTTGTTCCAGTAAGTTTGCAATCTTACTGTCAATATCAGTAAGCTGAAACACAGATTTTTCTAAAGTGTCACGACGGGCAACTTCAACGGTGTCATTTTCTAAGTCACGCGGGCCTATCGCCATACGAATAGGTACCCCTTTAAATTCATATTCTGAAAATTTCCATCCCGGAGTAAGCGTGTCTCTGTCATCGAATTTCACAGAAATACCCCTTTTTTCAAGAGCCTTTTTGATGTTTAACACTTTTTCACGAATCTGAGCAAGTTGTTCCGGAGTCTTAAAAATTGGGACAATTGCAACCTGGATAGGGGCGAGTTTTGGTGGTAACACCAGTCCGTTATTATCGGAGTGGGTCATGATCAAAGCACCCATCAGTCGTGTAGATACACCCCATGAGGTTGCCCAAACATATTCCAGTTTGTTTTCTTTGGTTAAGTATTTCACATCGAACGCTTTTGCGAAATTTTGTCCAAGAAAGTGTGATGTGCCCGCCTGTAAAGCTTTTCCGTCATGCATCAGGGCCTCAACGCAATAAGTTTCCAAAGCTCCGGCAAAACGTTCATTGGCTGATTTTATTCCTTTGATTACAGGCATTGCCATCCAGTCCTGAGCAAATTTTGCGTAAACATCCAGCATGAGTTCGGCTTCTTTAAGGGCTTCAGCTTCAGTGGCGTGGGCGGTATGCCCTTCCTGCCATAAAAATTCTGTTGTTCTTAAAAAGAGCCGTGTGCGCATTTCCCAGCGAACTACATTAGCCCATTGGTTGGCAAGAATTGGAAGGTCACGATATGATTTAATCCAATTACGGTAGGCATCCCAGATTATGGTTTCTGAAGTTGGCCTGATGATAAGCTCTTCTTCCAGTTTTGCATCTTCATCCACCACAACACCTTTCCCGTCCGGGGAGTTTTTAAGCCGGTAATGTGTAACTACAGCACATTCCTTTGCAAAACCCTCCACATGGCTGGCTTCTTTACTAAAAAATGATTTTGGAATGAATATTGGAAAATACATATTATAATGACCCGTTTTCTTAAACATAGCATCCAAAGCTGCCTGTACCTTTTCCCAGATAGCATATCCATATGGTTTAATAATCATGCAACCTCTTACTGCAGAGTTTTCAGCCAGATCAGCCTT
This sequence comes from Bacteroidales bacterium, assembly GCA_035354195.1. GTDB lineage: Bacteria > Bacteroidota > Bacteroidia > Bacteroidales > CAIWKO01 > CAIWKO01. The sequence continues at coordinate 32,213 of DAOQAT010000007.1, forward strand.
TATTACCAGGTCGTTGTACCATTGCGAATAATTCTCTTCTTTTGTGATGAAATCTTTAGCCATAATCAAAAGTGGTATAAAATTTGTAAAACCTAAAATCGTTGACAAAACTAAATAAAAAGTAAACATAAAAATAAAAAATTGGAGGTTAAACCATGAAAACACTTGTTAAAATTCTTTGCTTAGTTGCACTTACAAGCTTCCTTATTTCGTGCAAAACCACCTATCAGACAAGTAATGTGTATGATGACGTTTATGGTAAAAAGGCTGTTAGTCCTGCTGTTGTTGTTGTAGATCAGGACCTTCCGGCAAGAACTGTTGCCCCCAACACAGATATTCCTTCTGAAGGTGTAAATAATGATCGGAGTTATGAGGGCAATAATAATGTAGATAATTATACCTCTCAGGATCCTAATAGTTCTACCTCCGAAACCTATTATGATGAAGAAGGTAACACCTATGTAACCAATAATTATTATTATGATGATTATTATGATTACGAGTATTCATCACGCATCAGAAGGTTTTATGATTATAACCCTGGCTGGGGCTATTATGACAATTACTACACCAATACCTACTGGTATAATTACGATCCGTTCTTTTGGGGTGTAAGTATTTATACAGGATATAACTGGTGGTGGCCATCTTATTACTATCGTCCTTACTGGGGCTATAACTCTTGCTGGTATGGATGTGGCTGGGGCTATGGCGGATACTGGGGTGGCGGTTATGGCTGGGGCCATCATGGATATGGCTGGGGAGGCGGATATTATAATGGCTACTGGAGTGGATACAACAACGGCTATTGGGATGGCTATTGGGATGGATACAACGATGGCTATTGGGGATACTCACCCGACCATTATTTCAACAGTTACGATAATAATTCATATTATTACGGTCATAGAGATCAGATTGTAGGTTCAACAAATAAGCCTGCATCGGCTCATGATCTTACCTTTGGAGATAAATATATACAAAGCCAAATTACGAATGCTGGTTCGAGTGAATTCATTAATCCAAATATAGCCAATGAAATAGGGACAGGAACTGTGAAAAAACCTACAAATGGAAATGTTTTAGGGACCAGTATAAAAGATAATATTGGTAGAACAACTAAACCCGTAAATACTAACCTGCCAGCTAATGGCCTTGGTAATGCTGGTGGAAAAGATAATAACCTGAATACAAATAGCAATAATATTAATGTTACTAAACCAAATTCAAATAACAATTATTCAAAACCTGAAAACAACAATGTTGTCAAACCAAATTCGAATATCAATAACTATACGAAACCCGAGAACAACAATATAGTGAAACCAAATTCGAATATCAATAACTATACAAAACCCGAGAACAACAATGTGGTGAAACCAAATTCAAATACTAATTATACCAAGCCTGAGAACAACAATGTTGTGAAGCCAAACCAGAACATTAATAACTATTCTAAACCTAACAATAATACATACTCTAAACCAAACTCGAATACTTATACAAAACCTAATAGTAATTCAGGTAACTATAGTAATCCTTCTAACAACTATCAGAAACCGGCACAGGATAATAATCAGAAACCGAACTATAATGTAAAACCATACAACAACCCTAATTATAATAATCAGACCAAACCGCAACAACAGTATTCAACCCCTAAAACCTATACCGCTCCTGATAACAATAAACAACCGAGTAATACTAAACCGGATAATTATTCCCCGAATAATTCGAATAATAACAACTATTACAAACCTTCTCAAAACAATAATTCTAATTATAACAAACCTTCAAATTCCGGGAATTCTTATTCTAAACCATCGAATGACAACAACAATAATTATTCTTCACCTTCCAATAACTCCAACAGTAGGAACACATTTTCTTCCCCGTCTAACAATGGAACGAAATCAAGCTATTCTACTCCATCAAGTTCAGGAAGTAATGGGAATTTTAGTTCTCCATCAAGGTCAAGTGGTAGTTCGAATTCATCATCTGGTTCTTCTCGCTCAGGTAAAAGGTAATTAAAACTGGAAGAAAATGAAAAAGATTCTTTTTATAACTGGTTTCCTGGTAATCATGATTGCCGGGAAACTTGCTTCTCAAAATGAAGTTGATGCGCTCAGATATTCCCAAATAAATTATGGGGGAACAGCAAGATCGGTAGCAATGGGCGGGGCTTTTGGAACTCTTGGCGGGGACTTTTCCTCATTGAGTATTAATCCTGCAGGAATTGGAATATACAGTAGTAAGGAAATAACCATAACCCCATCAAATTATTTTGTGGTAGTAAAATCAAAATATAATAATAACCCTACAGATGATTTGAAGTACAAATTTAACCTTAATAATGCGGGTATTGTGCTTGCATTTACTCCAAAAAAAGAATCTGTTTGTAAAGGGATACAGATAGGATTTGGTTTCAACAAGTTGAATAATTATAGCTATAATGCTTTTTACGAAGGCCAAAATACTGCTAATTCAATTTTAGATTATTTTCTTGCAAGCGCACAGGGTATTCAACCCCAGGACCTTGATGAGTTTAATACAAAACTTGCATTTAATACTTATCTTATAGACACTATGGGTGGATTAACAAATTATGTAAGCCCGATTTTGCATGGAGGGACCCTTCAGAGTAAAAGTACAACGGTTTCAGGATCAAACAGCGAACTTGTGTTAACTGTAGGTGGAAACTTGAACGATAAGCTGTACATTGGCGGCACAATAGGCTTCCCTTTTATAAGGTATACTGAGAATTCAATTTATGAAGAAACCGACGCAGGAGATACGCTCCCGAATTTTAAGAAAATGGAATTCAATAACTATCTCGAAACTCAGGGAAGTGGTTTTAATTTTAAGTTCGGAGTTATTTATAAAATCACTGATTGGGTTAGAATAGGTGCATCAATTCATACCCCCACTTTTTATTCTATGAAAGACAAATGGAATACAGATATCGTAGCTTATTATGATGATGGTACAAAATATTCTTCCCAATCTCCAAACGGTGCTTTTGATTACCAGCTAAATACCCCTTTTAGGACTAATGGAGGTGTTTCCTTTGTTATTAAAAAAATTGCCTTAATTTCCGGTGAATATGAATTTGTAGATTATAGAAATGCACGATTAAGGTCCGCTACAGAACGTTTCAAGGATGAAAATAAGGCAATTGATGATCTTTATACCTACCAATCAAATGTAAGAGCTGGATTTGAAATAAAATATAATATTGCGAGTTTCAGAGGTGGCTATACTTTTAGCTCAAGCCCGTATGCTTCAAAAGAAATTAATGACGGCACAAGACACTCTTTTAACGGGGGTGTAGGAATAAGAATTAACAAATATTTCTTTGATATAGCATACAGTTATTCGATGTCGAAAGAAAAATATTATTTATATAGCCTTGTGCCTTATCCTGTAAGTAATTCTTTCGTTGCACATAATGTACTTTTTACTTTTGGTGTTAAATTATAATTGATGATTTTGTCAGAAAAAAGCGGTGGCCTCATTTTAGAGGCCACCGCTTTTTTTCTTGAATTTAAGTAGAAGTTTAGTTGTTTACAACCAGCTTTTTTACAAATTTGTTACCATTGTAATTGAATTCGATAAAGTATATGCCTGATTGAAGTGCGCTGGTGTTATATTCGATTTTAGCTATTTTGTTTGCCTGGTCTATATTTTCTATTCTGTCTATTAAGCTACCAATAACATCATAAATATTTATCATTACTGGTACATTAATGTTCTCAAAAGTTATGGTAACAGTTTTATCAGTTGTTGGGTTAGGATAGATGCTGATATTTCTGATTATTGATTCTTCAATAACGCCACTGGGATAAATAACCACATTTTTAATGATGGAATTTGTCCCGCAACCATTAGTAACAGTCTGCTGAACAGCATATGTGCCGGCTGATGCATAGGTGTGTGTCGGGTTCGCCAGGGGGCTTGTAGTCCCGTCGCCAAAATCCCAGGAATAAGAAGCTGCCTCAGTGGACAAATCTGTAAAAGCCACATCGTAATTAGTTGCGGTAAATGAAAAATCAGCAGTTGGAGAGGCTGCATTAATAAATGCAGTCAGGGTTGAACGGGCGCTACTACAGGCAGGAGATTCGATTTCCCAGTCAAAGAAATAATAATAACGTACTGCGGCTGTTGCATTTGTTCCCGTTATTGAAATTTTACTCTGTAGGTCATAGGGGAAGGTAATTCCGTCTGCATCCCGGTACATGTTTGGATTGGTTGTGCCGCACATAAGCTGCAAACCTGTTCCTACAGGTACATTAAAATCGAGTGTTATCCTGCTTTCACCGGCGGGCACATTAATGGTTGCCGTTTGAATCACGGTGCCGGAGCTGTTTCTTAAATTAATGATCCGGTCACCTGCGGCACCTGCATATACTTTTACAGATTTCAAGATCACTGGCGAATAACAATCAAAAACCAGCCAGTAACTATTATTGGTATGTAAGGTGGCACTTGCTTCTTTGCTGGTTTTTCCAACATATTCCAAAGGCGTAACAATAGATTGTTCGATATAATAACTGGTAGTGTTGTTTAGCAGTGGTGTTGTGTAAGTGCCTCCTGTATTGATAAGTGTACCTCCGACAGGGGCGTCATACCAATTAATAGTTCCGCTTCCAATAGCGGAAAGTACAAAACTGCCTGGTCCACAAGAGGAGGTGTCACTGACCACAGGTGGCGTGGTGCCTACAATAATGAAATCATCTTCAGAATAAATACTATTTCCACAAGCACCTGCTTCTGCTGTAAGGGTTATATCATAAACACCCAATGCCGTATAAACATGTGAAGGGTTCTGTTCTGTACTTGTACTGCCATCACCAAAATCCCAAAGATATGAAGTTGCATTTTGGCTGTTATTGGTAAACTGAACTGTGAGTGGTGTTGCACACGAGTTGGTTATATCTGCGCTAAAAGCACATGAAACCGGCAGATCATTTACCTGCACATTACGGAAAATAGTATCATTGCTTTTGTGGGAATCGGGATTTCCATTAGGTTGCGACGTGAAAAATATAATAGAATGGTTGCCGGCACTCAGTGTTATATTGGGAAAAATAATGGTGTCCGCACCAAAACTTGGTAAGTTCCCGCTCCAATTAAATGACGATGGTGTTCCGTCGAACATAAAAGTGGTGTTCAATAAAGTGAGGTTGTTTGATCCCATATTTTTTATTATCACCTTAGGTTGAACAGATAAATCAACACAACCATATGTGGTTTGAGGATCCATAATACTAAAGGCTTGCGCATCATCGGCCAGCAATTCTTCAATGACACCTACTTTTCCCTGATAAGGGATATAATTGAATGCTGTTGCTGTAACTAAAATACTGTCAGCGGTGGTTAATGCAGGAAATGAAATATTTGCAACACCTCCTGAAACAGTTCCGGTGCCGATTATCTGATGATTAATAGTTAAACAAACAAAAGCCCCTTCCACGTTACAGTTAACCAACAGGCTTGTTTCACCAAGCAATAAAGAAGTGGTATGGTTGACTGTCATGGTCATTGGATCGTCAGTTCTGACCATAAGAGAGGGATCCCCGAAAATTGTCCATGTGTCTGTCATGTTGTAATCGGAATAGGTATCATTCATTTTAAAAATACCATTTACGGAAAGCCCTCCAAAAGTTCGTTTAATGTTTGTACTGGCATTCTCTGTAAGAATGTTGACCATCTCATCCTGACCTTCCATGGGCGGTTTCCAGCTTTGATTGATGGTAGACATCAGTGTGGCAACTGCTCCTGCTGGTTGGTTGTTGTATGTTTTTCTCAACCATCCTTCGGCGAAGCAAGTGCCTGCCGTGAAGTTGCCATTGACACATGCCACAGACCAAATAAAAGGAAGGACATTGGTGTTGGTCAGGCTGGCAATGTTTGTGTTACTAAATCCGGTGGTTGTAAAAGCATTATCTGAGCCGTGTCCTGTATAAGTAATAATCCCTGCACCATTATTTACTTCGGTTAAAAGTTGCGCAGCAGTCGCATTACCGCTTGCATCAAGGCCTCCCTGGCTTCCGTCAAATAATTCAGCACGGCTGGTATAGGTAAAACCGTCCATTAAAGTTCCCAGATTTCGCTGGTGTTGCCAGTCATATTCACTTTCATCGCCGGGGCCCTGGTCAGAACCGATGTTGACGGCCCTATTAAATTTCCCTGGTGTAGTAGATGGTGTTTTTTCATAATTGATGGTCCGGGTTACCTGGGTTTGAACATCGGCAACAGATTCAGCTGAGAATCTGCCGACAAAAATCTCCTGAAAATGATCGCTTCCAATAATGTATCCATAAGTTGGATCAGAACCACCTCCGGAAACGGTAAAAGTTGGAAGCTGCGCAGCATCACCTATCAATAGCAAAAAAGTAAGCCCGTTAGTGTTGTAATAATTTGTAACATATGTTTTTATCGCGGCTGAAGTGGAGCCAGCCGTTGTAACACTTACTATTTCCGTAGGAATTCCTTCATCGTTTTTCCAGTCAACAAGAGGCTGCATGGCAGTTAAATAGGCATCAGCGCACACAATCAGCATTTTTCCGTGTTCATCCAAAGGAGTATATTTATGATTATTGTAATAGTTAAGGAATTGATGATTATATACATTGCTGAATTCTTTTTCAATTTTAGATAATGGCTGGATTCTGTTCAATGGATTTACAACCGTACCTGTTGCGGTATGAACATTTACAGAAAAATTGTTATAAACACGTAAAACTTTAGTTACCGGATTGTATTGAAATGGGTAGGTTAACACTGTTTGCCCTCTGAAATCCCTTAAAATATAGGGTTCTTTCAATTCGGCCAGTGTGCCGGGATAAAACTGGTTCAGACTGTATGCAGGGCCGTATGTGTAAGGCACTGTTGACGGATCAATATCACGGGTAAAATTTCCTTTTGACGGAGCAATATCTATATTCTGATATTCAACGTAATTGGAATACGTAACTTCTACCGTCATGTTTTGATTATCAGGTACGATCAGAGAGGTTGCAATCTTAGGAATGTCGGGAGCTCCAGCCTCAAGTATGGGAGTTGAGTTTTCCAGACTGATTATTGTTTTCTGGCCTTGAGGTGTATTGACAACCCTAGTGAAATAACCTTTGATATCCACGTTAAATGATGAACTTGAGATGGCTCCATTTGTCAGCACTACCTTTGCGGGATAAGGGTTGGTGGCGTTGATGCTTACCCAGTTTTGAGCGAATGAACAAACGCTAAAACAAATCAGAATAACAAGAACACTAAATTTTTTCATGTGCTGTTTATTTAATTATTATTATTTTTTTATTGATTTTCTCATTATTTGTAACAAATTCAAAGTTATAAATACCTGATTGGTATTTACTTGTATTAATAAGGATGTTGTAATTTCCTTCCTGTTTGAAATTGTTATTTAAAATAACATCAATCAACTTACCATTCATATCATACAATTTCAAGCTAACATTGGATGATTTGGTTATGGTGAAATTGATGTTGGTAAATCCGTTTGCAGGGTTAGGATAGGAATTAAATATTGAATTTTCTGAATCATTTTCATTAACAGAATTAACCACTTTAATGGAAGGCGGGAAAATAATATAGTCTAAAAATGCACAATCTTCGCCACCGCTGACAGAACCGTCTTTTTGATATACCCATTTAAAGGTATGTGTTCCAGTAGCTACAGGGTATTCGGATTTGGTAAACGCTGTGTTTACTCCATCCCATTTTCCCTGTGAAATGCCATCAATTAAAAATTCCAGATTATCATACCAATAGTAGGTTCCACCCCAGTCTGAACCTTGTTCACACGAAACTTTTTTCCAAAAAGAAAGCGTATCGGCTGCTGAAACCTCTAAGGTAACAAATAGTTCAGAGGTCTGATTATCGCTGATAACTCCTGATTTGGCGCTATAAAGCCCCTCGTAAGGTAAGACATTGGTAATGATCCAGGGAACATTGCCGCCGGATTGCCATTCAAATTTTGTAAAGTCACCTGTTTCAAAATCTTCCATAGCCTGGCCAACATTGATCGTATATTGACTTACCTTGGTGTATGCACCGGATTGCAGTGTATAGGTAAATTCTACAATTGCCGTGTCGGGAAGTATGGAGGATACTAAAATATCGAATACAGCATTCGCTGTGGCGCCCTTATTCAAGGTGTTAAAATTGAAAATGCTATTGGTTATTGTAATATAAGGGCTGGTTGTCGAAAGCGTTCCTGTTGTGGTTGCTGCATCGCTATGCCCATAATTTGAAGATTGTATGATGATTTTTGCATTTTCTGATGGATCAAGCATATGGTTGTCATCGCCCAGTGAGTCATTAATAGAGAAGGTGCCGATGTTCAGATCAGGAGCATTGATTTTTAAATTAAAGGCCGAATTCCAGGTATTGCTGCTGTTATCCTGAATGGTCATATTAAATGGAACAACGTGCTGATCGGGGATAAAATTGGAAGTTGTGAAAGCATAGGCAGCTGTTTGCAGGGAAGAATTATTTGAAGTGATAGTTCCCCAAGTATTTGAATTATCAGTAATGGTTACATAGGGATCGGTTGTGGCAATGGTTGCTGTAACTCCATTTGCATCAGCTGCTCCATAATTTTTCAGCGTAATATCCAACACAACATTTTCGTTATAGTCAACCAGTGTATCTCCATTACCAGAAGAGCCAACATGATTCTTTGTGTACAAAACATAAGGTCCCGTTGGTGATGCAACAACAACGGTTCCAATATATGGTTGTCTGTTTTGGCGGGTGATCACAATATCGGCTACCCCTGGAACGGTAATGGGGTCTAAGTTTACCGTAATATTTCCCAAAGAGTCTGCGAGGGCGGCTCCGTATAACACGCCATCTTTTGAAATGGCCGCATAGGCGTATGGGGCATCGGTGGTAATATCAAATGAGGTGACGGCAAGCGGCATCAGTGCGTTATAGTTTACGGTCATAGCAGGAGGATCAGAATAATATACCATAAGTGATGGGTCGCCCATCAGGTGGTAGATTTCCCAATAATAGGAATAGCTTGTGTTACCTGATTGGGTAACAGCAAGATTTCCGGCAGAAATCATCTGTCCCTGGGTAACATACCAACTACCGAATAATTCATTGTGATCATGGAATGTGCCATCGTAAGCGCCTGGATTTGCTGCATCATATGCCGGATGCTGTGGAGGGTTGCCTGTTCCGAAATTACGGTAGCCGACACCCCAGTAAAAATCTTCGTCCCAATAGGTGCTGTTGGAGCCTCCGATATAACCTAAAGCGCCTTTATTTTCGGCTCTGAGCAAGGCTTCACCAAAACACGTAGGGTTGTCAAAAGTATTAGTAAGGCAACAATTTCCAATCATTAACGGATATTTATGCGCATTTTGAAGTGTACTGACGGCAGCAATATTAAATGACGGATCGGCCCAACCATCAGAACTGCCATGAGCCGTATAGTTTGCCATACAAACCCCGTCGCTGACGTTTTGAATGATCTGTGTGGCGCTGCTTCCTGAAACAGCATAGAGATAAGTGTTCGAATATAAGCCATGCGCAGCATTAAAATAGGTGTCGGTTCCATAATTTATCTGAGCATCACCATGGGTTGGCCCGAAGGATGGATCTTGTCCGGCTATCATAACGCAGGTGTCGAGAAAAGTAGACTGAGGCATTAAAAATTGTTCGTATTCAAGGGTTTTGTCAATTTGTGGCCTGAGTTCAGTGGTATTTGTTGCGGAAAAGCGTCCGTAATAAACCTCGGGAAGAAAATCCCCAGTATATTCGCAATAATACAAATCGGAAACGTGGGAACCCTGTGTACCGGTAAAGGAAGGAACCTGGGCAATATCTCCCACCAAAAGTACAAAAGAGGGGGCCGGATCGCTGGCTGTACCTGCGTTGTAAAGATTTTGCAAGTAAGATTTTATGGACGTCGTTGTATTACCAACTGCCGGGTTGTTGGTGTATGCCTGAACAACTGTAAACCCTTTTTTAGTTTTCCATTCCACAAAAGGTTGCAATAGCGTGTAAAACATCGTGTCGGCAACAATCACATATTTTACCGGATATTTTGTGAAATTCGATTTACCTGTAGACAAGGGTTTGTAATTGAAAATTTTCCCAAAAGAAGGTTCAAAATAGGGTGAATAGTTTCTTTCTTTTTGTTCTATAGTTGTCGAAACGTTGGCATTTTCAAAAACAATTTCCACTTCTATAGAGGTGTAAATCCGCAACGAATTTTTTACAGGATTGTAATAAAAGGGGGCAATATCCAGGCGTCCGATATTAGTTCCACGCATATTCCCAATCATTTCAACAGTTGCCAGATTATGTTGGATGAATTGGTTGGTTTTATAAGTGGCGTTATTGTATCTGAAAATAATGTTTTTTGGGTCATCGCTTTTTGAAACCGACGGCTGAGCAGGCATCACGGAAAAGGATGCGCCCAATTCACCTAATTTAATATCCGTATAAGTGGAGTTTTTGATATTTATCTTAATTGCAGCACCAACCGGAACTTCGATCAGTTGTTTCATAACCGGCAGTTTGGGGTCGCCAATGGAATTTGAGCTGCCATATCCGGGAATGATCAGCTCAGAGAAAAATCCTTTCGAGGTTTTCACTTTCAGGGTTTTTACATCCTGAAGAGATAGAGAATTAACCAGCACCAGCTTTTCATAAGAGTTTTCTTTAATCTTAATCGAAGTTTCAGCTTTTTCAGGATTGTTTGAGAATGATACATTTGATAGAACAACAAAAAATGCAAGCCACAAATGTTTGCAGAGGGTTAGGGTGTTTTTCATAAAATCAATGATAAATTATTATAAATAATTGATGTAAAGATAAAAAAAATATTGTAGTTAAAGAAATTCAGGAAATAAATTTAGTTTATTAAAAAATTATTTCAAACAAGAACATTGCCGGTCATTTCAGGGGGCTTTGGCAGGCCTATAATTTTGAGAATGGTAGGGGCGATATCAGCCAATTTTCCGTTCTGCATTGTTTTGAAGTCATTATCAAATAAAAAGCACGGAACGGGATTGCAGGAGTGAGCAGTATTAGGAGTCCCATCGGGGTTTACAGCGATGTCGGCATTTCCATGATCAGCAGTTAAAATAACCGCATAATTATTTTGTAAAGCAGTGGATATTACTTTATTAACACATGAATCAACGGTGTTGAGTGCTTTTAAAATTGCCGGGTATACTCCGGTATGGCCTACCATATCTGCATTTGCAAAATTCAGGCACATAAAATCGTAATAATTTTTATTTATAGCTTCAATGACTTTTTCAGTAACTTCAGGGGCGCTCATCTCAGGTTGAAGATCGTAGGTGGCAACTTTTGGCGATGGGACCATAATCCGGTCTTCGCCTTCGAAAGGTATTTCACGCCCACCGGAGAAGAAAAAAGTCACATGGGGATATTTTTCCGTTTCTGCAATACGAAGTTGTTTTTTTCCGTAACCGCTCAATGTTTCGCCCAATGTATACTTCAGGTCTTCATTGCCAAAGATGATCTTTATGTTTCTGAAGGATTCATCATAACGAGTCATGGTAAGATAGTAAAGAGGAATGGTCTTCATCCCGGCTTCGGGCATATCTTTCTGGGTCAGTACTGTTGTAATCTCCCTCAGCCTGTCGGTACGGAAGTTAAAACAAATGACCACGTCATCCTGTTGGATTGTCGTCAGTGGATTCTCTTCCTCGTCCGTAAATACGACAGGTTTAACAAATTCATCGGTCACTCCTTCATCATAAGATTCCTGTATGGCCTGTAATACATCTTTAGATTTTTTCCCGACGCTATGCACCATCATGTCGTAACCCGTTTTGACCCGTTCCCAGCGTTTGTCGCGGTCCATGGTATAGTAACGGCCAACCAGGGTGGCAATTTTTCCTGTTGACTTTTTTAAATGATCGTTTAGTTCAGTCAGGTAAGCTAATCCGCTGTGTGGGTCGGTATCACGGCCATCAGTAATGGCATGGACAAAAACTTTTTCCAGGCCGAAATCCTTTGCAATATCGCAAAGTTTGTAAAGGTGCGTCTGTAATGAATGAACTCCGCCATCAGAGATCAGTCCAATGAAATGAACGGCTTTGTTGTTTTTCTTGGCATAATTATAAGCATCGCAGAGAACCTGGTTTTGAGTTATGCTGTTATCTTCAACAGCTTTTGAGATTCTGACCAGATCCTGATATACGATTCTTCCGGCTCCGAAATTAAGGTGACCAACCTCAGAATTTCCCATTTGTCCTTCCGGTAAGCCAACAGCAAGTCCAGAAGCTGTTAGCTGACAATAGGCTACTTCCGGGTTGTTATATAAACTTTTAATAAAGGGTGTATCTGCTGAAAATATGGCGTTTGAATGATTGTGCAATCCTTCACCCCAGCCATCCATGATGATCAGTAAGAGTTTTTTTGAAGTCATAAAAATATCAGTAAGGGTAATATAATGCAAAGGTACAAATATTTATAGCAATTTAGGCTATTAGGCTATTAGGCTGTTAGGTCGTTAGACTGTTAGGCTATTAGACTGTCCCGATAGCTATCGTGAGGTTGTTAGGCGGGGTGGAATTATTTCTTTGTGAAATTGACGGATTTATTATCAAAATTAAGCCAGTATTTACCCTTTTCGAGGTCAGTAACATCTGCCTCCTTGCCAAAGCCTTCAGCAATAAAATTACCTTTCAGGTCAAAGATCTCGTATTGTGTATCGGCAGAAAAAACTAATTTATCGGATACTTTTGCTGATTCTAAAACGATTTCAGGATTTCGGGATGTGTATTTTATGATTTTTGAATACACAGGATTATCGTTTTCATCATTAAAGAGGATCCGAAACTGATTAATACCAGAATGGGGCACAGTTTCAATTGAGTACATGTTTTTTCTGACGGTATCAGTGGGTGCCAGTTCGCCGATTTTTATCCATTTGTTCCAGCGGAATTGTTCTACAATCATGGGTTCATCCATTAAATCGCCTTTGATGCCCCAGTTGATTTTTCCGGTTTTATCAGCTTTAGGTGAAACAAATGAAACATTTTCGGATTGTTGTAATGCTTTAGGGTTAATAACTTCAGGTTTGCATCCGCTTTTGTGTTTAATAACCACTGTTACAGGATCGCCAATTTTCAGATTCATCAGTGAAAAATCTATTTCGAAGGCATTGGAATTAATTTCATCCATACTGGGATTGTTATTCACCAAAACTGATGTAACGCAAAAGCCATTACCTGCGCTGGGGTTTAATACGTGGAGGTTGAATCCGTAATAATTTCCCTTGAGCGTAATTTCCTGTGCAAATAGGGTGCCTGCAAAAAACAGCAGGAAGAAAAGTATAAAGGCGGTAATTTTGTTCATGGGGCCGTGGTATCAATAAATTGCAGGCAATATTAATTATTTTTACATGATGAAAAATGTTATTCCGCGAAAAGTTTTCATATAATATCAACAAAAGCACTGTCCGGTTTAAAAAGTTCCATCAGTTTATTTTTCACCATCTCGGGTGTGATGCTTTGAATACACTCGCAAGGCTTGTTTCCCCTGCATTTATTGCATTTTTTATTAACAACGAGGTAAATAGCATTTGTGCCAACCGGCGCCCACCGTCCCGGATGCATGGGTCGAATGGGCGGAAAAATTCCGATGGCAAATTTCCCCAGTGCAGCGGCAATATGGAGTGGTCCGGTACTGCATGCAACCAGCCCGTCGGCATTCGCGATAAAACTTATTAACTCAAGCAGGGAAAGTTTTCCGGAAAGGTTAATCACCTCGGGATGTTTATTAATAATTCCGGATTGAATAATTTCCGTTTCTGATTCCGTTCCTGTGACAAAAATCTTGAATTTGTCTTTAGGTAACAGACTGATTAGTTCAGCGTAGTTATTTATTCCCCATTCGCGGGCGCTTCCTTTAGATTTCGGATGGAGGATGAGATTGAACTTGGTGTTGTCAATCATGTCCCGGTATTTGTCAGGGAGCGAGTTGGGCGGGACAATTCCGTAATGTTGGATAATATCCTGCAAGGCAAAAGGCCTTTTGATCCCAAACGCCCTTAGCAGTTTGAGGTTTAGCTGTGACTCATGTAGTTTTGACCGCCTGCGTGTAAAAAATATTATTTTATTGCAATACTTCAAGTGGTATATCCGTCCGCTTGTTCCAATCCGTTTCCGGATACCGGCTTTTTTTGCCAGTATTGCAATTTGCTTTACCGCTAATGCATGAACGATATAATCGGCATTTAGATTTTTGAAACTTTTTATCTGAGCATGAGTATCCAGGTTTTTTATTTCTTCCCAATCGACAAATTCATCGATGTTTTCACTCATTTCAACGATGTCTTTTGTGTAAGATTTTCCCAGAAATAAAATATAAGCGCCGGGAATAGCTTTCTTAATTGCACCGGCCATTGGCAATGCAAGTATCACATCACCGATATTGTCCGTGCGGCTGATAATTATCCGCGGATTCCGTTTATTAATTTTTTTCCGCTTTGTATAATGTCCTGAGCTTTTCATATTTAATACAAACTGCTTTTGAGGAAATTTTTGCTATGTCATAACCTGCTGAGCCATCAAGAAACCCAAGCTGAAGAAAAAACATTTTAATAAATTTGAAAAAAGGAGAAACTGTTTGTTTCAGGGGGCAAATTTTTTTTCTTTTATTAAAAAGATCAACAGCAACCAGTTCCGATAATTTTCGTGCCTGTGCCAGGTGGCCTTCGCGGGAGTAATAACTGTAGTGGTAACAATCGCCTTTTAATACAGGGATATCACGTTCGTTATCTACATTGAGCCGCTCATGTATCAGGCCTTCCCAATGATGGATCCTGCGATCGAAAAACCTGACTTTAACATCAGGATACCATCCGCTGTGATGTACCCATTTTCCGCAATAATTTGTAATGCGGCAAATCCGATAATTTGGTGAAACAACATCTTTTTTTATGCTGAGGATACTGTTTTTTAGTTCATCCGACAAGGCTTCATCAGCGTCGATTGAAAAAATCCAATCGTATGCGGCGAGCGAGTTTCCATAATTTTTTTGTTCGCTGTAACCGGTCCATTCGTGCTGGAAAAACCTAACACCGGAGTTTTTACAAATTTCAGGTGTCTGATCCACAGAAAATGAATCCACCACAATGATTTCATCGGCGATACTCTTAACAGAATCAATGCAACGGCCAATGTTTTTTTCTTCGTTAAAAGTGATAATTACAACGGAGAGTTTATTTTCCATGGTCAGAAAAGATAAACAAACTTAATTAAAATTTTTAAGACTTATGTTAAAGTTTTAAAAAACCTGGAAATTAAAACCGTTTTTATATGTTTTTCGTCCGGAAAACTTCAATACAAAAAATTATTATAAGGATAAATTTTTGCATGCATGGTACTTACGTTTTCGTAGATCAGTTTCCTGAATTCTTCGAGATGAGTTTTTTTTGTTGCAGAAATAAAAATTGAAGGGCTCGAATTTTTTGCCATCCAGGTCTGTTGAAGTTCTTCAAGGGTAAGATTTTTTTTGTCCGGCAATGCCAGATCATCCTCATCTTTTTTAATAAACGAATAGTTGTCGATTTTGTTAAACACCGTTATCACCGGTTTGTCGTTTGCCTTAATCTCATCAAGTGTTTGATTTACCACCTCAATTTGCTCTTCAAACTCAGGATGAGAAATATCCACCACATGTATGAGAATATCAGCTTCAAACACCTCATCAAGCGTGGATTTGAAAGATTCTATCAGGGCATGTGGCAATTTTCGGATAAACCCGACTGTATCGGACAACAGAAAGGGAAGGTTTCCGATAACCACCTTGCGGACCGTTGTGTCGAGGGTAGCAAAAAGTTTATCTTCAGCAAAAACTTCCGATTTGCTCAGCAGGTTCATGATGGTGGATTTGCCGGCATTTGTGTAACCAACCAGAGCCACGCGTATCATTCCGCTGCGGTTTTTGCGCTGCGTGATTTTTTGCTTATCGATTTTTTTCAGTTTTTCCTTCAGCAGGGTGATCCGGTCTTTTATTACGCGGCGGTCAGTTTCAATTTCTTTTTCACCCGGGCCTTTGAGACCGATACCACCTCGTTGCTTTTCAAGGTGCGTCCACATACCTGTAAGCCGTGGCAGCAGATATTGGTATTGTGCAAGTTCTACCTGCGTGCGGGCATAAGAAGTACGTGCACGGTAGGCAAAAATATCCAGGATAAGGTTGTTGCGATCGATCACCCGGCACTTGAGTGCTGTTTCAATATTCCGGATCTGTGAAGGGCTGAGTTCATCATCAAAAACGGCAAGATTAATATTGTTTTCGGAAATATAACAACTAATCTCAGCAATCTTACCAGAGCCAACATATGTCCTCGGATCTGGCATGTCAAGTTTTTGCAAAAAATGCCTGACAGGATCACCGCCGGCAGTTTTTAGTAAGAATGACAGTTCCTCAAGGTACAATGCTGCCTTTTCTTTATTTTGTTTAGGCGTGATAAGTCCTATGAGGATGGCGCGTTCTTTATTGTTTTGGGGAGGGTTCAAGGTTAGAAGGTTTTAAGGTTGGAAGGTTAGAAGGTTAGAAGGTTAGCAGG
This sequence comes from Bacteroidales bacterium, assembly GCA_035354195.1. GTDB lineage: Bacteria > Bacteroidota > Bacteroidia > Bacteroidales > CAIWKO01 > CAIWKO01. The sequence goes on from DAOQAT010000007.1 coordinate 48,804, forward strand.
TTAGGCTGTTAGGCTGTTAGGCTGTTAGGCTGTTAGGCTGTTAGACTGTTAGGCTGTTAGGCTGTTAGACTGTTAGGCTGTCCCGAATGCTATCAGGAGGCTGTTAGTCCGCCGCGGCGGAGTTAGGCTGCCCCGAAAGCTATCGGGAGGCTGTTAGTTGTTTGGGTTATTTCTTTTTGTTTCCGTTTGCAAAAAAGAACATGGTGATAGCGCCGAAAATAAAATAAATAGCTACAAATTTACCTTTATGGAAGCCGTAGTGCATTACAATTTCATAGGCACATCCTAATAAAAGGAAAAGTGCGGTAATCACCGTCATGCCGCTTTTGTTCATAAAACCGCCAATAAAAAGCAACATGCTGAAAAGGGCAAATCCGGCGGCTATATAAAAGTCAGTATTGTTGAAGTCCAGTGTGCGCAAGGTTCCGAAAAAAATGATATAAACCAGCACCAGCACTGCAACACGAAGCGCCCAGGTGGAAAGGAGATAAAATGCTTTTACAGGTTCCATGAATAATCAGATTTACAGCAAAATTAATGAATCTATTTTACATTGCCTTACCTTTGTTGAAACAAAAGCCATTACAGCATGTCAAAATTGGTGTTGGACCTTCATGAAATTTATAACAAAGGAAACCTTATTGATAAAGCGTTGATTGATATTATGGAAGAAGCGGTTGACAGGAAAGCCGACTGGGTTGAGATTATACCGGGTAAAGGCAGCGGGCAGCTGAAAAAGAAAGTGCTCAGGTTTCTGGAGCAGAAAGAGATCAAGAAATTATATCACCGGATTGAAAAGGACAGGGATAATTTCGGGAAGATATACGTGTATTTCAGGTATTGAGTCGCAGCCATTTTTTACCACATAGGCACATAGGAGTAAAAAGGTATAATAAACGCCCTATTAAAATGGTTTGAAGCCGATGATTTCCCTGACTTCTTTAATGGTTTTTGCTGCACTTTCATGAGCATTTTCAGCGCCCATTACAGCGACCTTATGCAGGTATTCGTTATTGGACGAAAGTTCAATTATCTTTTCGGTAAGCGGAGCAACAAAAACAACCATGTCTTCGGCTAATTGCTTTTTTAGGTCGCCATAGCGGATCGTGCAGTTGTTGTATAGTTCGTCAAAGTGTTGTATGATTTCGGGTTTGGTTACAATTTTCATCAGGCTGAAGAGGTTTTCGATGGCCTGAGGTTTGGGCGAGTTGGGTTCTGTTGGCCCTGTATCGGTAACGGCTCTCATGATTTTTTTCCGGATGACATCAGCGCTGTCAGCAAGAAAAATGGCAGAATTTTCATTTTCGGATTTGCTCATTTTTTGGCTGCCGTCAAGGCCGGGTATTTTAACAAGGCTCTGCCCAAAATTATAAGCTTCGGGTTCTGGAAAATACTCAACCTTATACAAGCGGTTAAAACGTTTGGCAAAGGTTCGTGTCATTTCGAGGTGTTGTTCCTGGTCTTTTCCCACGGGTACTTTTGTAGCTTTATGGATTATAATATCAGCAGCCATAAGCGTGGGATAGGTGAGAAGCCCGGCATTTATATTTTCCGGCTGTGTGCGTGCTTTTTCTTTGAAGGAGGTGCAGCGTTCCAGTTCGCCCATATAGGCATTCATGTTCAGAATGAGGTAGAGTTCGGCGGTTTCCGGGAGGTCGCTTTGCATATAAATGGTTGCTTTTTCCGGGTCGAGGCCGCAGGCAAGGTATTCAACCAGCACATTGCGGACATTCCCATGCAAGTCGGCAGGGGTGGGGTGTGTAGTAAGAGAATGATAATCGGCAATAAAGAAAAAGCAGTTATTTTCGTTTTGCATTTTAACGAAGTTCTGCAATGCTCCGAGATAGTTTCCGAGGTGAAGGTTTCCGGTTGGCCTGATACCGCTGACGACTGTTTCCATGGTTTTAAAATAAATAAGCTGTGCAAAGTTACACAGGTTTGGGGATTAATTCAAATAAAATCTAAGTTCGGCAATTTTAGCCGGAGGACGGCTTGGAGCCGTTCTCCGGCTTGCATGTTGCGGTTTGCCAATAAAAAAGGCTCGCAAATCCTGCAAGCCTTTAGTAATTAGTCATCGGATGACTCAAAGTCATCCGATGACTGGCTAAATTGATTTATTTGCCAACCTTTTTCAAGGCTTCATCTGTAGCATTGATCATCGGCTTGATGGAGATCGGAGCACCAACGGCATGTTGCATCCAAACTTCAGGAATGGTACGGCCGTAAGTAAATATCCGAATAACTTCATCGCCAAAGTTTTTACCTTTAATGTATTCTTCGATCTGGAACTGTATCAACTGGCCGACAGGGTAGTTCGATAAATATAATGGGTTGTCGATCATGTGGGAATAAATGGCAAGGATCGGGCAGTCCTTAATTCCAAATACATCAGCATAATATTTGTTCCACACTTCCTTAGCATTGTTTATTACCGCTTCTTTTAATTCTTTTTTGGTGGCATGCGGGTGATCATACAACCATTTCCAGGTATTCATATCTACGAGTGATACACCCATAATTTCATAGCATGACCAGAAATTATCCAGGGTTTGGAAATATTCTTTGTTGGGGTCGGGGTTGGTGATTCCGAGCAAGTCGAGGTCGCGTTTCTGGAAAATGAAAGCCAGTGCTTCGGTAAAACCGGTGTTTGGCACACCTGCCAGTGAGTAGTAATCCACGTTATACATCGACAGGGTCTGTTCCACGTTGTGGCCGAATTCGTGGCAGGCGATGTTGTATCCTTTATAATTCCAGCCTTCTTTCGGAAAACGAGTGCGGAGATGTGACACATCGCCTTTCATCATAGTTCCCCAGGCATGTCCTGAGCCACGTGCAGGATCAACTACAATTTTAGAGGAAATAAAATCAGCTTTGTCTTTGGAGAATTTCAGTTTTACAAGAATATTTGAAAAGTCGTTCTGGTAATCAAGGACAGACTTATATTTTGCCTGTACTTTAGCGGTGAGTTCGTCTTCTGAAATAGAACTTCTGGGTTTAAATCCATCATACCAGATATCGAAAGGTTCGAGTTTGCGGTTAAGGCGGCTGCTGATAAGTTTAGCCACTTGTTTTACTTCAGGTGAAGAAATAAATTCGATAAAAAGTTTTTCAACTTCGGGCTGCGGCATTTCCATGCCTTGTTCAAAAGTGCGCTGTATGTAAGTTGGATATTGTGGGTTGTATTTATCGATACCCTGGATGGCATTGAAAAGCCCCAGCATTTTGCCATAACGGATGTCATCTTCAGGTTTAAATCCGATTTCTTTACCGTTTTTAAACAGTTTATTTGCATAAGGATTCCATTGAACATTAGGATTATTAATGGTGCTATCGGGAATTTCCTGGGCAATGATACGAAGCATGACCTGGTAGATCATTTTTTGTTTGGTGAGCCCGTTCTCGCCCTGGTAATTTGCCTTCAGTTCATCGCGCAGGCCCCAGTGGCTGATAAGTTTCATGTCTTTCGGGAAATAGGTGTTGTTTTTATCATCAACCAGGTTCCCCATGTAAATGTTGTATTCCGAAATGTACATATCAGCCGAGGTCAGTTCATCAGAGAATTTTTGCAGGACATCAGCCGGCACGCGGGAAGTATACATGTCGCCAAGACGGGCGTAAGCCCATTGTTTCCGGTCCCATTTAGGACCGAGTTCAATTTTTTCTTTCAGGGTGTAAAAAGGAAAATTCAAAATGGTGACAAAGGCAATTTTATTATTGAAAAAGTCATCATTGAGATGTGAAAAAGGATCATAAGCACCAAAAATATCGTCAACAGGTATCATTTCACCGTCATCAATATGAAGTGGGCGCTTGAGATCAAGGCTGATACGGTTAAAGTTTCCAAAGATTACTTCAAAGTTTACCTGCAGGCGGTTGAACAGTGCATTCAATGAATTGGTATCTCCTGCAAAATTCTGCATGCAAAAATCCTGAAAATCCTTGTTTTTTCCGTCTGTTTTTACCCATAACGCAGCTGCCTGTGTGACGCCTTTGGTGATGCGTTCTTTTTCTTTATCACCGTATTTGGCAATAAGATTATTGATGGTCGAATCGATGGTGACCTGTTTGATAGAACCCATGGTTGAAATTTTTAATTTACCGCCCCTGTTGCATTGCGAAAAGGTTAATGCCAGCGGGATGCATAATAACAGAAAAAATTTTTTCATATTAATTCAGATTAAAGGTTTACAATACATTAGAAACTGACTTAAGAAAAATCAATTTCAAAGGTATGAAAAAAAGAAACTTAAGAAAAAAAATCAGAGTTTTATTTCTTCGCCGGCTTTGTTAAGAAAATGGTACTCGAGTAAATGATAGTTGTTGGAGTAGCTCAGTTTGATCCATTGTTTGTATTTGACAAACCATTTTAGATGCCTGGAATAAAAACCTTTCTTAAGGTAGGCGTACAAATACGGGTGTACCAGTAGTTTAATCTTTCTTTCGTTTTGTTCTTTTAACAGGTAGGTAATTCTGTTTTCAATGTCGTCGATCAGTGAAATGCTGGCTCTGATTTCTCCGGAACCTTCGCAAAACGGGCACTGTTCAAGAATTTTAACATTGGTTTCGGGCCTGACCCGTTGTCTGGTGATCTGAACTACGCCGAATTTGCTTGGAGGCAAAATGGTATGTTTTGAATGGTCAGCGTCCATTTCGGCACGCATTTTTTCAAAGAGCGCACGACGGTTTTGTGGAATATGCAGATCGATAAAATCAATGGCGATGATACCGCCCATATCGCGAAGCCGAAGCTGGCGCGCAATTTCTGTGGCTGCATCCATATTGACATCCATGGCATTTGCTTCCTGATTGTTGTCGGTATTGCTACGATGCCCGCTATTCACGTCGATGACATGCATGGCTTCGGTATGTTCAATAATGAGGTAAGCGCCATTTTTCAGATAGACTTTTTTACCAAAGGCATTCCGGATCTGTTTGTCGATGCCAAAATGTTCAAATATCGGATCTTTGCCTTTGTATAATTTGATGATATCTGTCTTATCCGGGGCAATGGTTTTGATATAGTTTTTGAGTTCATCAAAAATCGCGACATCGTTGACATGGATGCTGTTGAATGTTTCGTTCAGGATGTCGCGTAAAATGACGGATGAACGGTCGATTTCGCTCAGGATCTTTTTTGGAGCCCTTGAATTTTCGAGCCTTGCCACCATGGATTCCCATTTTTTCATCAGGTCTTCAAGGTCAGCAATGAGCTCAGCAACTTTTTTGTTCTCGGCAACCGTACGGATAATTATTCCGAAATTCTTTGGTTTAATGCTCATCACCAGGCGTTTCAGCCTGTTGCGATCCTCATTGCTTTTAATTTTCTGGGAAATAGAAACCCTGTCGGAGAATGGCACTAAAACAAGGTATCGCCCGGCGATGGCGATTTCTGAAGTTATCCGGGGGCCTTTGTTTGATATGGGTTCTTTGGCAATCTGAACAGGTATTTCCTGGTTGACAGCTATTATTTGGGAAATTTTACCGGATTTTTCGATGCTTTTATCAGGAGGCGTTTCACTGCTGGTCAATGGCACTGCTTTACCCTGAACAGCGCTTTTGGTATACCGGATCAAAGAATGCACCTGTGGGCCAAGATCTAGGTAATGCAGAAATGCATCTTTTTCATAGCCAATATCTATGAAAGCTGCATTTAAACCCTGTACAATTCGTTTGACTTTTCCAAGATAGATATCTCCGACTGAGAAATTATTACTGTTTTTTTCTCTGTGGAGCTCAACAAGCTTTTTGTTTTCAAGTAATGCAATAAGTACTTCGGAGGGTCCGGAATCGATAATAAGTTCCCTGTTCAAAGGCAATAAGTTTTTTATGCTTTAAATATATGTGATATTAAATTAAATAGTAACAGGAGTCAGAAATAAAAAAACAGCTGCCTTAAAATGTAGCATTTTAAGGCAGTGCATCAAAAAAAATCATTATTTCTTCTTATGCCTGTTCTTTCTCAAGCGTTTTTTGCGCTTGTGAGTTGACATTTTATGTCTTTTTCTTTTTTTTCCGCTTGGCATAACTTTAAGGATTAGGTTATTTTACATTTTTTTTAACTGCGTTTACAAAAACTTTAGCCGGTTTAAATGCTGGAATATTATGAGCCGGTATTACTATGGTGGTATTTTTTGAAATATTTCTTCCGGTTTTTTGTGCGCGTTTTTTTACTATAAAACTTCCAAAACCTCTGAGGTAAACGTTTTCGCCTTTTTGCATAGAAATTTTTACGGCTTCCATAAATGATTCAACGGATGTTTGTACAGTCAACTTTTCAATCCCTGTTTTGTTAGCAATTTCTGCTACGATTTCTGCTTTTGTCATGATAAAATAATTTTTTATAAGTTAATTTTTTAAAGTTTTTATTGTCGTAGATGTCTTTTTTCAAATCGGGCTGCAAATATAATGTTATTTTTTTTAATATAATTTTTTTTAATAATTTTTTCTGTTATTAATCAATACTTTTGCTTATTAATATTAATGTAAATGGAGTTTTCAGACAAACTTACCGGGTGGTATTTTATAAACAAACGCGATCTTCCGTGGAGGGAGACAAAAGATGCTTATAAGATTTGGGTTTCTGAAATAATTTTGCAGCAGACCCGGGTCGAACAAGGCCTGTCCTATTATAAGCGTTTTATCCAGCGGTACCCGGATGTTTTTGTTCTCGCTTCGGCAAATGAAGGCGATCTCTTGAAGTTGTGGCAAGGGCTGGGTTATTATTCAAGAGTCCGGAATATGCATATGGCAGCAAAAGAAATTGTAGTAAAATATAACGGTGTAATACCCGATTCCTATGATGAAATAATCCGTTTAAAAGGAATCGGGAAGTATACAGCTGCTGCCATTCTTTCATTTGCCTATGATTTACCATATGCCGTGTTGGACGGTAATGTAAAAAGAGTGTTATCGAGATTTTTCTGTATTGAGCAGGATATAAAATCACCTTCAACCGAAAAGCTGATCTTTGAAAAACTGAACAGACTTTTTGATAAAAACAGATCTTCAGATTTTAATCAGGCAATTATGGAATTCGGGGCGCTGTATTGTAAGGTAAGCAATCCTGATTGCCCCAAGTGTATTTTTATTAAGGAGTGTAAAGCCTATAAGAAAAATAAGGTGTCAATCCTCCCTTTAGTTTCGAAGAAAACTCAGCCGAAGATTCGTCATTTTTATTATGTTGTACCTGTGATTAAAATGAAAGGAGGGTATTATACATATTTAATAAAGCGTGAAGATGATGATATCTGGAAACATTTGTTCCAGTTTCCCCTCATTGAAACTGAGAAAGCGTTGAGTCGAAAGCAGCTTTTAGATTCGCAAAGTTTCAAAAGACTAATTGGTAATGCAAGATATGACGAAATTGGTTTTTCAAAAAAGTTTGTTCATAAACTGAGCCACCAGGTGATAAACGCAGTGTTTGTTCAAATCGGGATTTCATCAGGACTTAAAGATAAAAAACTAAAAAAAGTCAGGGTAGATGATTTGCACAAATATCCGGTTTCAAGGCTTACAGAAAACTATCTGAAAAAAACAGGGCTTTAGATGATTTAAAATTGAAAAAATATTTTGAAGTATCAAAAAAATATTTAACTTTGCACTCCAATTTAAAATTCCTCAGTAGCTCAGTTGGTTAGAGCATCTGACTGTTAATCAGAGGGTCCCTAGTTCAAGTCTAGGCTGGGGAGCAAAAACAAAGCCGTTGAAAGACGGCTTTTTGCTTTATAAAAACCCAACAATGGTTTACACTGTTTACGTGCTAAGAAGCCTTTCAACCGGGAAATTATACACTGGCCAGACTGAAAACCTGCAACGAAGAATCAAAGAACATCAGACAGGGACAGGCCCAGTTAAGTATACAAAAGGTCGTGGTCCTTGGGAATTAGTATATACAGAAGAATTTCCAGATCGTGGCCAAGCCATGGCCCGGGAAAAATATTTAAAAACGGGCGCAGGCCGTGATTTTATAAAAGATCAGTTATCTAAAAAGAATTAGTTAGAGGGTCCCTATCCGCCGCGGCGGACAAGTCTAGGCTGGGGAGCAAAAACAAAGCCGTTGAAAGACGGCTTTTTGCTTTA